>NZ_JAPNLK010000057.1 GCF_026627505.1 Streptomyces sp. H27-H5
CTCCGGCCACGACCGCGGCGACATCGACACAACAAGCCCCTCCCCGGCCGGACCCTACCGACACAGGAACAACCTGCCCACCCGCTCCCACCAGCACCCTCAGCCACACGAATTAACCATCAGGGTCCCCGAACAGGCCAAACGCGACGCCGCGATCCGCACCGACCTCCTCACCCAACTGGGCGAGACGATCGCGAACACCGACAAGCTCAGCGCGACCAAGCGCGCCGAACTACGCGGACGGCTATCCACCAGGCCCGGCCTCAACCGCTTCCTGCGCGTCACCCCGAAGGGGCTGCTACGGATCGACAAGGCGGCGATCAAGGCCGAGAAGCGGCTGGACGGGAAGTTCCTCCTGCGCTGCAGCGACCCGCACCTGTCGGCCGAGGACATCGCGACCGGCTACAAACAGTTGCTGGAAGTTGAACGCGGCTGGCGCGATATGAAAACGATCATCGATCTGCGGCCTGTCTACCACCGCAAGGAAGACCGGATACGCGCCCATGTCCTGCTCTGCTGGCTTGCGTTGCTCCTGATCCGCATCGCGGAGACCACCTGCGAGGAAACATGGCTGAACCTGCGCGAGGAACTCGAACGCATCCACGTCGGCACCTTCGCCGGCCCCGCCGGAACCTTCCGTCAGCGCACCGAGACCAGCCCCGCCCAGCGAGCCATCCTCGCCAAGCTCAAGATCTCCGAGCCCAAGCGCATCATCACCCTGGAACCCGGCGCAACCGCCTGACCTGCACGAACACCCTCGCCTAGACACACGCCGATCCGGCGTGCGCTCCGGCATATCCACAGGTCAAACCCCATATTCGCGTACTAGAGCGCCACCTCAACTGCGGAACTCAGGTCCGAAGGCACCCCGTATGCGGTCATGGCCTCGGCGAAGGCGGTGCACACGGCCCGTCCGGACGGCTCGGCGACCACCTTGGCGATCACGATGAATCTGGAGTGGTCGTCGATGCCGGTGACGAGCTTGCACTCCCGGCCGCTGGCCAGGAACACCCCGCCCATGAGGTCGAGCTGCCACAACTGCATTGGAGCGTCCCGCTGCCAGCGCCGATAGACGCGGCGGTGGTTCTGCTCCTGCTGGTTGACCAGCCCGTGCCGGGTCAGGATCCGGTGAACGGTCGAGCGGCCGGGCGCCGGCACCAGCCCGCGCTCGCTGAGCTCGTGGGCGATGCGACGGGCACCCCACCGCGGATACGAACGGCGCAACTCGCAGACCAGGGCCTCGACCTCGGCGGCCACCTGGTGCGGTGAGACATGCGGCCGCCGGGACTTGTCCACCAGCGCGTCCAGCCCTCCGCCGTGATACCGGTCGACCCAGGAGTACACCGACTGCCGCGAGGCACCAGCCTGGCGGGCTACCTGCGCGACCGGCACCCCGTCGAGCACCTGGAGCACCGCGCGATACCGGTGCTCAGCCATCCACCGCCGGTCGTCCACCGGGTCTTGCTCGCGCTCGTCAGCCACACCGGATTCAACGAGCAACGGCCGTCCAGGATGTGCCGGGACCGTCAAGCATCAACCGGGACAGAACTGTCCAACAACTCGTGGGACTGCACACGGTCACCTCGCGACGGCCAGCGGCAGGGCCCCGATCGAGGCCGGCTGGTCGACCACGACCAGCACCGTTCCGTGCTTGGCCTGGAGCTTCGTGAATATCTCCCGGAGCTTGGGCTCGGTGTTGGGCAGCCGCTTGTCGAACGCCTTCTTCCCGGCCGGGGTCACAGGGGTGGCGTGGTGTTCACTCTTGCCGACGTCCAAACCGAGGAAGACGTCGATGCCACTGATGTCGATCACGTGCAGGCCTCTCCGCTCACGCTTTCGTCCGGCCTTGCCCCGGCACCGAGCTGCCACACCCACGTTACGGAGAGCTCTTCCGGCTCGGGTGAAGCCGGTGCTCAAGCCCCTCATCAGCGGTCCGTCGATGCCTCCGGGCCCGGTGACACCACCCCCCGGATCATCAACTGCAACAAGGGGGGGAAGTCATGCCGGACCCGAAGGCCGGAGGCCCCATTGCGGAGCCACGAAAACGGTAACGGGGGGCCGGCCGCGTTGCGGAGCGAGTACCGGATCGCTTTGGATAGTAGAGACCAAGTCCGGTGCGAAGTAGGGCGGTTACCGGCCGAAGACCCCGGGTGCGCACACAGCGCCCTACGGTACGACCGGCCCGGGCTCCCCCGCCCTCGCCGGGCCCCTGTCCGGGGACCGGCGAGGGCTGGGTGCGTCAGATGCCCAGGGATGCGCGGAGCTGGTCGGACATGGCCTGGATGACCTCGGCCTGGTGGGGCACCAGGTAGAAGTGGCCCTGGGAGAAGACCCGCAGGGCGAACGGCCCTTCGGTGTGCTCGGCCCAGGCAGCCGCCTCCGGCACGGTCACCTTCGGGTCGTCGCTGCCGACCATCGCGAGCAGGGGGCAGTGCAACGGCTCCCCCGGCTCGGGGGCGTAGGTCTCCGCGGCCCGGTAGTCGGCCCGGATGGCCGGGAGGATCATCCGGAGCACCTCCTCGTCGCCGAGCAGCTGTGTGTCGGTGCCGCTGAGGCTCTTGACCTCGTCGATCAAGCCTCGGTCGTGGCGCAGGTGGACGGTCTCGTGGCGGGGTGCCGAGGGGGCCCGGCGGCCGGAGGCGAACAGGGCCGCCGCGACGATGCCCTTCTCGCGCTCGAAACGGCGGGCGACCTCGAAGGCGACCGAGGCGCCCATGCTGTGGCCGAAGAACGCCAGCGGCCGGTCCGCCCAGGGCAGCAGCGCCGTGAAGATGTGGTCGGCGAGTTCGGGGATGCTGTCGATGAGGGGTTCGGTACGGCGGTCCTGCCGGCCGGGGTACTGCACGCAGAGCACGTCGGCGAAGTCCGGCATGGCCCGGGCCACGGGGAGGTAGAAGCTCGCGGAGCCGCCCGCGTGCGGCAGGCAGACCAGCCGGACGGCACTGTCCGGCCGCGGCTGGAACCGGCGTATCCACAGGCTGACGTCGGCGGAGGTCGAGGCGTTCACGGAAGTGATCACTTCCTTTCGAGAGATGGGGACTTTCGGGAGGATGGGGAACGGGGCGGGGTTCAGGACAGTTTGAGGACCCATTCGTCGACGGCGGTCGCGGTGGACCGCGCGTACCGCTCCATCAGCGTGTAGTGGTTTCCGGGCACTTCGGTGACCGTCTCGGCGTGCTCGGGGGCCGGCGGCCGGTCGTCGGCCCCGGCTTCGCCACCGGCCATCCAGTCGTCCGCGCGGACCACCAGCGTGGGCGCCTTGGCCACCGGGGCTTCCCAGTCCGCGAAGATGTGGAGGTAGCCGCCCATCGCGGTGAGCTGGGTGCCGGGTGCGGAGATGAAGTCGAAGCGCTCCGACTGCTCGCGCACCACCGCCGACTGGAACCGGTCGGCCATGCCTTGCTCGCGGGTGAAGCTGTCGAGCATCACGATGCCTTCGACGGGCCGGCCCAGTTCCTCCAGCCGGCAGGCCACGGCGTGCGCGACCCAGCCGCCGGAGGAGTAGCCGACGAGCACCACCGGCTCCTCGCCCACGCCCTCGGCGAGGGCCCTGACGTGCACCTCCACGAGGGCGGCGACGTCCTGCGGCAGCGACTCGCCCGGGCCGAAGCCCGGCTCGGGCAGCCCCCAGACGCTGCGCCGGCCGCCGAACGCGGCTGCGAACCGCGCGTACTGGTGCACCCCGGAAGGTGCCATGTACGGGCCGAAGCAGACCAGATGGGGCCCTTCGTCGCCCTGCGCCAGCCGGACCGGGACCGAGCGGTGCGCGTCGGCCGACGCGGCGTCGAAGGCCGGCCGCAGCCGCGCGGCGGCCGTGACCATCTCGATGCCCTCGGCGAGCCTGCCGAGTTCGCCCGCTCGGCGGTAGAGGCCGACGAGTAGGTCGTCCTGTTCGGCCGGTGCGGCCGGGCGGGAGCCGCCACCGGGCGCTTCTGCCAGCAGGGCGACGAGCCGGGCGGTCACCGCGGCGGGGGTGGGGTGGTCGAAGACCAAGGTGCTGGGCAGCTTGAGGCCGGTGGCCCGGCTCAGCCGCTTGGCGAGCTGTACGGCGGTGAGCGAGTCGAAACCGAGCTCCAGGAAAACGTGCCGCTCCTGCACCGCCTCCTCGGACGGGTGACCGAGCACGGCCGCGGCCTCGGACCGTACGAACTCCAGCACCGTCGCGTCGTGTTCGGCCCCGGTCAGCCCGGCCAGCCGGCGCACCAGGAGCGGCTCGCCGTCGGCCGGGTCGCCCTGGCCTGTTTCCTCGGCGGCCAGCAGGCGGGACACCTCGGGCAGGCCGCCGATGAGCGGGCTCGGCCGAGCCGCGGTGAAGCCGGGCAGGAAGCGCGTCCAGTCCACATCGGCGACGATCACCGAGGTGTCGCCCTGCTCGACCGCGCGCCGTAGGGCCAGCACACCGAGGCCGGGGTCCATCAGGTCGAGGCCGCGCAGCCGCAGCCGCTCCTCGGCCGCCCGGTCGACCATGCCGCCACCGCCCCAGGCACCCCAGGCGATGGAGGTGGCGGTCAGCCCACGCGCCTGCCGGTCCTCGGCGAGGGCGTCCACGAAGGCGTTCGCCGCGGCGTACGCGGACTGCGCGCCGCTGCCCCAGGCTGCGGCGCCGGAGGAGAACAGCACGAAGGCGTCCAGTTCGCGGTCGGCGAGCAGTTCGTCCAGGTGCGCCGCGCCCGCCGCCTTCGCGCCCAGTACGGCGGCGAAGCCGGCCACGGTGGTGTCCGCGAGCATGGCGGGCGTGCCGACGCCGGCGGCGTGTACGACGGCGCTCAGCGGCGGCAGGCCGGCGAGCGAGTCCAGGAGTGCGGCCACCGCCTCCCGGTCGGCCATGTCGCAGGCGGCGACCGTCACGCGGGCGCCCAGCGACTCCAGTTCGGCGCGCAGCTCGTCGGCGCCCTCGGCGTCGGGGCCCCGACGGCTGGTCAGGACCAGGTGTTCGGCGCCGTCGGCCGCGAGCCAGCGGGCGACCCGGCCGCCGATGAAGCCGGTGCCGCCGGTCACCAGGACGGTGCCGCGCGGCTGCCAGCCGGGCCCGGCGGGTGCGCCGCCGCTCGTGGCGCGGACCATCCGGCGGGCGTAGCCGCCCTCGGCGCGGAGGGCGAGCTGGTCCTCTCCGGTGGCCCCGGACAGCGCCGCGGCCAGCCGGCGGCCGGTCCGCACGTCGGTGGCCCGTACGTCGGCGGGCAGGTCGACGAGACCGCCCCACCGGGCCGGGTGCTCCAGGGCCGCGACCCGGCCCAATGCCCCCACCGGCGCCTGGCGTACGGCGTGGACGGGGTCGGCGGGCCCGGTGGACACGGCGCCCCGGGTCACGCACCACAAGGGTGCGTCGACGTCCGCGTCGCCGAGCGCCTGTACGAGGAGCAGGGTCGTGGCGAGGCCGAGCGGAACGGCGGGGTGTTCCGGGTGGGCCTGCTCGTCGAGGGCGAGCAGAGACAGCACCCCGCGTACGCCGCTGCCCGCCTCGCGCAGCGTGGCGGCGAGGGCGTGCCGGTCCTCGTCGCCGGCCACGGCCAGCCGGACGATCTCGGCGCCGTGCGCGGCGAGGGAGTCGAGCGCCAGTTCCACGGCCGGGTCGTCGGTCCGGTCCCGCGCGACGACGGCGAGCCAGACCCCGGACAGGGCGGGCGGCGCCGCGTCGGGCACCGGCTTCCAGCTGATCCGGTAGCGCCAGTCCTCCGTCGCGGCCTCGTCGCGGCGGCCCCGGTGCCAGGCGGACAGCGCCGGGAGCGCGGAGCGCAGGGTGGCGTCCTCGTCGAGCCGCAGCTCCTCGGCGAGAGACGCCAGGTCCTGGCGTTCCACGGCCGCCCAGAACTCGGTGTCCACGGCGGACTCCACCGCCGGGGTCTCGCCCACCGCCGTCTCGGGCGCGTCGAGCCAGTACCGCTGCCGCTGGAACGGGTACGTCGGCAGGTCAGCCGACGCGCCGGTGCGGCCCCCGAACACGGCGTTCCAGTCGACCGGGACGCCGTGCGCGTGTGCCTCGCCCAGGGAGGCGAGGAAGCGCCGGGCGCCGCCCGCGGTGCGGGTCAGGGTCGGCACGACGGCCTCGGCGAGGCCGTCCGTACGCGCGTCGGCGGCGGTGTCCTGAAGTCCGTACACCAGCACCGGGTGCGGGCTGATCTCGATGAAGACCCGGTGCCCGTCGGCCAGCAGGCGCCGGATGGCCTGCTCGAAGCGTACGGTCTGGCGCAGATTGCGGTACCAGTACGCGGCGTCCGGCGCGGTGTCGAGCAGTTCGCCCGTCACCGTCGAGCAGAACGGTGTCTTCGGCGCGCTCGGTGCGAGCGTGGCGAGTTCCGCGGCCAGTTCGTCCCGTACGGACTCGACCTGGGCGCAGTGCGAGGCGAGGTCCACCCGGACCCGCTTGGCCTGTACCCCGTCGGCCGTGCAGGCCTCGTGGAGTTCGGCCAACGCGTCCAGGTCGCCGGAGACGACCACGGTGCGCGGCCCGTTGACCGCGGCCACGCTGAGCCGGCCCTGCCAGCGGGCGAGGCGCTCGGTGACCTCGGCCTCCGACTGCGGTACCGAGACCATGCCGCCCTGACCTGACAGCCGCACGAGCAGGGCGCTGCGGCGCGCCACGAGCCGGGCGCCGTCGGCCAGGGTCAGCGCCCCGGCGATCACGGCAGCGGCGATCTCGCCCTGCGAGTGGCCGACGACGGCAGCGGGGCGCACTCCGCACGAGCGCCACAGTTCGGCGAGCGCCACCATCACCGCCCACAGCACGGGCTGGATCACGTCCGGGCCCTCCAGCTGCGGGGCGCCGTCCGTACCCCGCAGTACGTCTTCGAGTGACCAGTCCACGTATGGGGCCAGTGCCTCGCCGCACGCGGTGATCCACTCCCGGAAGACGGCTGATGTGCCGAGGAGCTCGACGGCCATGCCGGCCCACTGGGAGCCCTGGCCGGGGAAGACGAACACCGGCTGGGCGGGGGCCCCGGCCGAGCCGCGGACCGCGAGCTCGTGCGAGCCGCCGGACGCGAGCGCGTCAAGGGACGCGACCAGCTCGTCGCGGTCTTCGCCGACCACCACTGCGCGCTCGTCGAACAGGGTGCGGGTGGTGGCAAGCGCGTACCCGACGTCCTGCGGGCGGGTCCGGCCCTCGCGCAGGAGCGCGGCGATGCGGCCTGCCTGCTCCTCCACGGCCGCTCCGGTCCGGGCCGAAAGCAGCAGCGGCACGGCAGCCGATCCGAGCGGCGGTTGTGCGGGGGCGGCCCCCGGCTCCTTCTCCGGCTCCGGCTCGTCGGAGCCCGGGTCCGGGTCTGCGCGCGGCGCCTCTTCGATGATGACGTGGGCGTTGGTGCCGCTCATCCCGAAGGACGACACCCCGGCCCGGCGGGGGCGGTCGGCCGCACCCCAGGCGACCGGCTCGGTCAGCAGCCGGACGGCGCCGGCGCTCCAGTCGACGTGTGGGGACGGCTCCTCGGCGTGCAGGGTCTTGGGGAGTACGCCGTGCCGCAGCGCCTGCACCATCTTGATGACGCCGCCCGCCCCGGCGGCGGCCTGGGTGTGGCCGATGTTGGACTTCAACGAGCCCAGCCACAGCGGCCGGTCCCCGGGGCGGTCCTGGCCGTACGTCGCCAGGAGCGCCGAGGCCTCGATGGGGTCGCCGAGCCGGGTGCCCGTGCCGTGCCCCTCGACCACGTCGACATCGGCGGCGGACAGCCCGGCGTTGGCGAGGGCCTGCCGGATGACGAGCTGCTGGGCCCGGCCGCTGGGAGCGGTGAGGCCGTTGGACGCGCCGTCCTGGTTGATGGCACTGCCCCGGACGACCGCGAGCACCCGGTGGCCGTTGCGGCGCGCGTCCGACAGCCGCTCCACCAGCAGCATGCCGACGCCCTCGCCCCAGCCGGTGCCGTCGGCATCGGCGGAGTACGCCTTGCAGCGGCCGTCGGCGGCGAGCGCGCGCTGCCTGCTGAACTCGACGAACGCGCCTGAGCTGGACATCACCGTCACCCCGCCGGCCAGCGCCAGTTCGCACTCGCCCTGGCGCAGGGCCTGGGCCGCCATGTGCAGGGCGACCAGCGAGGACGAGCACGCCGTGTCCACTGTGATGGCCGGCCCTTCGAGGCCGAGGGCGTAGGCGATGCGCCCGGAGGCCACACTGGCGGCATTGCCGGTGCCCAGGTAGCCCTCGACGCCTTCAGGGACGGCGAGGCCGCGCCGGATGTAGTCCTGGTATCCGGAGCCGACGAACACCCCGGTGCGGCTGCCGCGCACGGTCGCCGGGTCGATGCCGGCCCGCTCGAACGCCTCCCAGGAGGTCTCCAGGAGCAGCCGCTGCTGCGGATCCATGGCCGTCGCCTCGCGCGGCGAGATACCGAAGAACGCGGCGTCGAAGTCGGCCAGGTCGTACAGGAAGCCGCCGGCCCGCGCGTAGGTGGTGCCTGGGTGGTCGGGGTCCGGGTGGTAGAGCGTGTCCAGGTCCCAGCCGCGGTTGTCGGGGAACACCGACATCGCGTCCGTGCCCTCGTCCACCAGCCGCCACAGCTCCTCCGGCGAGCTGACACCGCCCGGGTAGCGGCAGCTCATCGCGACGATGGCGATCGGCTCGTCGTCCGCCCGGACGAGCGGACCCGCGGTCTCGGACTCGTCGCCGGTGCCCAGCAGTTCCACGAGCAGCCGGCCCGCCAGGTCGAGCGCGGACGGGTAGTCGAACACCAGCGTCGTGGGCAGCTGCAGTCCGGTGACGCGGACCAGCCGGTTGCGCAGCTCGACGGCCGTCAGCGAGTCGAAGCCCAGGTCGCGGAAGGCCCGCCCGGGCTCGACGGCCTCGGGGCCCGGGTGTCCGAGCACGGCCGCGGCCTCGGCCCGTACGAGCTCCACGAGCGTACGGTCCCGCTCGGCCGGATCCGCCTGTGCGAGGGAGCGGCACAGGGCCGTGGCGGTGTCGGCCGCCTCGTCGGACCGCTCGGACCGCGCGGCGGTGGCCTCCCGGACTTCGGGCAGATCGCCCAGGAGCGGGCTGGGCCGGCCCACGGTGAAGGTCGGGGCGAAGCGCGCCCAGTCCACGTCGGCGACGGTCACGGCGGTCGCGTCCCGCTCGACCGCCCGGTCCAGCACCTTGATCGCGGACTCGGCCGCCAGCGGCTCAAGGCCGCGCCGGCGCAGGCTCTCGGCGACCTCGGGGGTGGCGGCCATGCCGGAGTCGGCCCAGGGCCCCCAGGCCAGCGCGGTGGCCGGCAGGCCGCGCGCCCGGCGGGCGGCGGCGAGCGCGTCGAGATGGGCGTTGGCGGCGCTGTACGCGGCCTGGCCGCCCGCGCCCCACACCCCGGCGATGGACGAGAAGAGCACGAACGCGTCCAGCTCCTGTCCGGCGGGGAGTTCGCCCAGGAGCTCGTCGAGGTGGACCGCGCCCGCCGCCTTCGCGGCCAGGACGGCGTCGAAGCCGGCCGGATCGGTGTCGGCCAGCAGCGCCGGGGTGTCCACGCCCGCCGTGTGCACTACGGCGGTGAGCAGGCAGGCCGTGCCCATGGTGTCTCCCGTGTCCACCAGGCCCGCGAGCAGCCCGGCCAGCGCGTCCCGGTCCGCCACATCGCAGGCGGCGACCGTCACGCGGGCGCCCAGTGCCTCCAGTTCGGCGCGCAGCTCCGCGGCGCCCTCGGCGTCGGGGCCCCGGCGGCTGGTCAGGACGAGGTGTTCGGCGCCACGGCCGGCGAGCAGCCGGGCGACATGACCGCCGAGCGCGCCAGTCCCGCCGGTGATCAGGACGGTCCCCCGGGGGCGCCATTCCGCAGCCGACCGGGTGTCGGCCGCGGTGGCATGAGCGAGCCGCCGGGCGAGTACACCGCCGGCGCGTACGGCGAGCTGGTCCTCCGGGCTGCCGGCGGCGAGTACGCCGACCAGCCGGGCCAGTGCCGGTTCGTCGCACTCCTGCGGCAGGTCGACGAGACCGCCCCACCGGCCCGGGTGCTCCAGTGCGGCCACTCGGCCGAGTCCCCAGATCTGCGCCTGTCCGGGGGCCGTCACCACGTCGTCGTGCGGCGATGTCGACACCGCGCCGCGCGTGGCGCACCACAGCGGTGCCTCGACCCCAGCGTCGCCCAGCGCCTGGACCAGGGTCAGGGTGCCGGCCACGCCGCCGGCCAGTGCGGCCAGGCCCGCCAACGGGCGCTCGTCCAGTGCGAGCAACGAGACGACAGTGCGCGGAACGGCTCCGGCCGTGACCTCGCGCAGCCGTGCGGCGAGCGCCTCCCGGTCCTCGGCGCCGTCGACGGTCAGGCAGGTGGTGCGGGCACCGTGTGCGACGAGCGCGTCATGGAGTCCGGCCGCGATGTGTGCGGCGGTGTTGTCGTTGTCGGGACCGTCGGTGGGCACCACCAGCAGCCAGTGCCCGTCCGCGGCAACAGCCGCGGGATCGGCCGCCGGATCGCTCAACTGCTTCCAGGTGATGCCGTACTGCCAGTCCTCGACGGTGGACCGGCGGGCGCCGATGGGCGCGGCGGCCTCCAGCCAGTAGGTCTCGCGCTGGAAGGCGTAGGTGGGCAGGTCGACGCGTCGGGCGCCGCGTCCGGCGAAGACGGCCGTCCAGTCGACGGCCGTTCCGTGGACGTGGAGCTGGGCGAGGGCCGTGGTGACGGCCAGGTCCTCGGCACGGTCCGTCCGCAGGAGAGGAACCGTAACCGCCTGCTCGTCCAGCGAGTCCTGGGCCATGGCGGTCAGAACACCACCCGGACCGACCTCCAGGAAGGTGCCCACACCTTCGCCGGTAAGGGAGTTGATGGCGTCGGCAAACCGGACGGCATCGCGGACATGCCGTACCCAGTACTCGGCGGAGCAGAACTCCTCCGCCGACACCAGACGCCCGGTGAGCGTGGAGACGACCGGCAGCTTCGGGGCGTCAAAGGAAGCACTCTCCACGACGGCCCGGAAGTCGGCCAGCATCGGATCCATCAGCCGCGAATGGAAGGCGTGGGAGACGGAGAGCGCCTTCGTCTTACGGCCTTCTGATGACAGCCTCTCGACGACCGCCGCGACCACGTCCTCGGAACCCGAAACCACCACGGAGGAGGGGCCGTTGATCGCGGCAATACCGGCTCCGTCCTCAAGCCCGGCCAGCAGCGCACGTACCTCGTCCTCCGAGGCCTGCACCGCGACCATGACACCCCCGTCAGGGAGCGCCTGCATCAACCGGCCACGAGCAGCCACCAGCTTCGCCGCGTCGCCGAGTGAGAGGACACCCGCCACATGGGCCGCGGCGAACTCGCCCACGGAGTGCCCCGCCAGGAAGTCCGGACGTACGCCCCACGACTCGACCAGCCGGAACAACGCCACCTCAACGGCGAACAGCGCGGGCTGTGTGTAGCCAGTCTGGTTGAGTCGCTCGGAGTCAGCACCGAACACCACTCTCTTCAAAGGCTGTTCAAGATGCGCGTCCAGTTGGGAGCAGACCTCGTCGAATGCCTTGGTGAACACGGGGAAGGACGCGTACAGCTCACGCCCCATCCCCAACCGCTGACTCCCCTGCCCCGAGAACAAGAACGCGGTCCCGCCATCACGGCCGCTCACCCCCTCGGCTACCTGAGCGGCGGACGTTCCCTCGGCCACCGCTTTTACGCCGGCGACGAGTTCGGGCAGGTCCGTGCCGACGACGGCAGCCCGGTGTTCCAGCGCGGCGCGCGAGGTGGCGAGGGAGTGGGCCACGTCCACCGCACTGACGTCGCCGAGGCCGAGGACGTGCGCCAGCAGTCGCTCCGCCTGTTCGCACAGGGCCGCGCTGTTGCGCCCCGACAGGGTCCAGGCCACGGGCAGCGGCCCGGCGGCCGGATCTGTTTCGTGGTGCCTGGTGGGGGCTTCTTCGGCATCGGGGGCCGCCGGTGCCTGCTCGATGATGGTGTGGGCGTTGGTCCCGCTCACGCCGAAGGAGGAGACGGCGGCCCGGCGCAGGCGGCCGTTGTCCGTCCAGGCTACGGGCTCGGTGAGGAGCCGTACGGCTCCGGACGTCCAGTCGATGTGCGGGGACGCGTCGTCGGCGTGCAGGGTCTTGGGCAGGACACCGTGCCGCATCGCCTCCACCATCTTGATGATCCCACCCACACCGGCCGCCGCCTGAGTGTGACCGATGTTCGACTTCAGCGAACCCAGCCACAACGGCCGGTCCTCAGAACGCCCCTGCCCATACGTCGCCAGCAACGCCTGCGCCTCGATCGGATCACCCAGCCTCGTACCCGTACCGTGCGCCTCCACCACGTCCACATCAGCCGGGGACAACCCCGCACTGGCCAGAGCCTGTTCAATGACACGCTGCTGAGCGGGACCGTTCGGAGCGGTCAGACCATTGGACGCACCGTCCTGATTGACAGCCGAACCACGCACCACCGCCAGCACCGGATGGCCGTTACGGCGTGCGTCCGACAGCCGCTCCACCAGCAGCATGCCCACGCCCTCGCCCCAGCCGGTCCCGTCGGCCTCGGCGGCGAAGGACTTGCAGCGGCCGTCGACGGCTAGGCCCTGCTGACGGCTGAACTCGGTGAACATCCCGGTGGCGGCCATGATGGCGGCCCCGCCGGCCAGTGCCATCGAGCACTCGCCCTGCCGCAGTGCCTGTATCGCCAGGTGCAGGGCCACCAGGGAGGAGGAGCACGCGGTGTCGACGGTCAGCGAGGGGCCTTCGAGGCCGAAGGTGTACGACACCCGGCCGGAAGCGACGCTGGGAGCGGTGCCGGTGAGCAGGAAGCCCTCCAGCTCTTCCCGGGTGTCGCCGCTGCCCGCGTACCCCTGGTAGGCGAGGCCGACGAACACGCCGGTCCGGGAGCCCTTGACGGCGGTGGGGGCGATCCCGGCCCGTTCGAACGCCTCCCAGGCGACTTCGAGGAGCAGCCGCTGCTGCGGGTCGGTGGCCAGGGCCTCACGGGGAGACATCCCGAAGAAGCCGGGGTCGAACCGGCCCGCTTCGTGAAGGAACCCGCCCTCGCGGGTGTAGCACTTGCCGGGCACGCCCGGGTCGGGGTCGTACAGCCCGTCGAGGTCCCAGCCCCGGTTGGTGGGGAAGCCGGTGACGGCGTCCGAGCCGCTCTCGACCAGCTGCCAGAGCGCTTCGGGGCTGTCCACCATCCCCGGGTAGCGGCAGCTCATCGCCACGATGGCGATCGGCTCCTGGTCCTTCGCCTCCACCTCGTGCAAGCGGCGCCGGGTCTGCTTGAGATCCGCCGTCACACGCTTGAGGTAGTCCAGCAGCTTCTGTTCGTTCTGTTCGTTCTGTTCGTTCCGCATGTCTCGTTCACCCGCCAAGAAGTGTCAGGAAAGTGGTGCGGTGGTGCGACCCGCGATGCTGTGCACCGTGCTTGTCCGGGTGCTCAGGAGCCGTCCAGCTCCTGGTCGATGAGCGCGAAGATGTCGTCGACGGTCGCGCTCTGGAGCCGCTCGTCGGATGCATCGTCAGGCGACTGGCGGCCCGCTCCGCCGTCGGCCGCAGCGCCCTCACTGAACGCCGCGAGCACACCTTGCAGGCGGGTCCTGATCCGGGACCGGACCAGCTCGTCGTCCGCGCCGACGGCGGCGAGGGCCGTCTCCAGCCGTTCGAGTTCACCGAAGACGGACAGGGCCGACGAAGCCGGTGCCTGTTCCGGCGCGAGGTCGAGACGGATGCGTTCGGCGAGCGCGACGGGTGTGGGGCAGTCGAACACGAGGGTGGCCGGCAGCCGGAGGCCGGTGGCGGCGTTGAGCCTGTTGCGCAGCTCCACCGAGGTGAGCGAGTCGAAGCCGAGCAGCTTGAACTCCCGGTTCCGGTCGATGTCCCGCGGGCCGCCGATGCCGAGCACCGCCGCCACCTGGGTACGCACCAGGTCCAGCAGGACGCTGTCCCGTTCGGGCTCGGACAGGCCGTTCAGCCGGTCGCGCAGTGCGTCGGCGCCGCCGACGGCCACGGCTTCCCGAGCGGTGCGCCGGGCGGCCGGCCGGACCAGGCCGCGCAGAATCGCCGGGACCGCCTGGCCGGCGTCCGGACCGGCAGCCGGAGCCGAGGTGTCGAAGCGCACCGGTACGGCGACGGCGTACTCGCCGTTCCGGGCCGCGTCGAAGAGTGCGAGGCCCTCCACGGCACGGAAGGAGACCAGTCCGGAGCGGGCCATCCGCTCTCGTCCCGACTCGTCCATGCCCGAGGCCATGCCACTGTCGGCCCAGGGGCCCCAGGCCATGGCGGTCGCGGGCAGGCCGGCCGCCCTGCGGCGCTGGGCGAGCGCGTCGAGGAACGCGTTGGCAGCGGCGTAGTTGCCCTGTCCGGCGCTGCCCAGCGTCGCGGCGACGGACGAGAACAGCACGAACGCCGACAGGTCCAGGCCCCGGGTCAGCTCGTGGAGGTGGAGCGCGGCGTCCACCTTGGGGCGCAGCACCGCGGCCAGCCGCTCCGGGGTGAGCGAGGCGACCAGGCCGTCGTCGAGGACACCGGCCGCGTGGATCACGGCGGTCAGCGACCGGTCCTCGGGAACGGTGGCCAGCAGTGCGGCGAGCGCCTCCCGGTCGGCCGCGTCGCAGGCCGCCACCGTGACGGTATCGGCGCCAAGCGCGAGCAGGTCCTCCCGCAGCCCGGCCGCCCCTTCGGCGGCCATGCCACGCCTGCTCGTGAGCAGCAGGTGCCGGACCCCGTGTTCGACCACCAGGTGACGGGCGACCAGCGCGCCGAGTGCCCCGGTCGCGCCCGTGACAAGCACGGTGCCCGAGGGGTCGAGCGCGGCGGGAACGGTGAGGACCAGCTTGCCGATGTGCCGGGCCTGGCTGAGGTAACGCAGCGCCTCGGGTGCCTGGCGTACGTCCCAGCAGGTGACGGGCAGCGGCTCGAGTGCCCCGGCCTCGAACAGCGCCACCAGCTCGCGGAGCATGGCGCCGATGCGGTCGGGCCCCGCCTCGATGGTGTCGAAGGCGGTGTACGCGGCGCCCCGGTGCTCCTCGGCGACCCGCTCGGGGTCGCGGACGTCCGTCTTGCCCATCTCCAGGAAACGGCCTCCGTCGGCCAGCGTACGCAGTGAGGCGTCCACGTAGTCGCCGGCGAGGGAGTTGAGTACGAGGTCCACGCCCCGGCCGTCGGTGGCGGCCAGGAACCGCTGCTCGAAGCCGAGTTCGCGCGACGAGGCGAGGTGATCGGCGTCCAGACCGGCGGCCTGCAGGGCCGCCCACTTGCCGGGTCCGGCGGTGCCGTAGACCTCGGCGCCGAGGTGCCGCGCCAGCTGGGTCGCGGCCATGCCTACGCCGCCCGCCGCCGAGTGCACCAGCAGCGACTGCCCGGCCCGCAGGCCCGCCAGGTCGACCAGGGCGTAGTAGGCGGTCAAGAAGACGATCGGCACCGAGGCGGCCTCGGTGAACGTCCAGCTCTCCGGCATCCGCGCCACCATCCGGTGGTCGGCGACGGCGAGCGGGCCGAACGCCTCGGGGATCATGCCGAACACCCGGTCCCCCACCGCCAGTGCGGTGATCCCAGGCCCGGTCTCGACCACTACGCCGGCGGCCTCGCTGCCCAGCGTCGCCGCCCCGGGGTACATGCCGAGCGCGATGAGGGCGTCCCGGAAGTTGACGCCTGCTGCGCGAACGGCGATCCGTACCTGGCCCTCGCCGAGCGGGGCGGTGGCTGCGGAGTTCTCCGTCAGCGCGAGATCGTCGAGAGTCCCGGTGGCGCCGGTGGCCAGCCGCCAGCCGGTGGCACCGGGGGCGGGCCGCAGCGCGTCAGCGGCCGTCCGGCGGGCGAGCCTGGGCACGTACGCGGTGCCGCCGCGCAGGGCGAGCTGCGGTTCACCGGTGGCCAGCGCGGCGGGCAGGGTCCGCTCGGTGTGGTCGTGGGCGGCCAGGTCGTCGAGGTCTACGAGGTCTACGAGGACCAGGCGTTCGGGGTTCTCCGACTGCGCGGACCGTACAAGGCCCCACAGCGCGCTCTGCGCCGGGTCGGAGACCGTGGCACCGGGCTCGGGGGCGACAGCCCCTTGAGTGAGCAGCACCAGCCGCGAGCCCGAGGTCCGGTCGTCGCCGAGCCAGGTCCGCAGGAGTTCCAGGCCCTGTCGGGTCACCGCGTGGACGTCCTCCGCCGCGCCACCTGCGGTGGCGCGCGGTGCCGGGACGAGAACGGCTTCCGGGAGCGTGTCTCCGTCGCCGAGGGCGGTCAGGAGCGCGAGGAGGCCCGTGTGGTCCTCGACCCTGGCGAGGGTGCCGGCGGCGGAGGCGTCGATGTCCCCCAGCTGGAGGACCGGCCAGTCCATCCGGTACAGCGCGTCCTGGTGCTCGACCTGCTGGGCGGAGGCCAGTTGATAGGCCGTCACCGCCCGCAGCACGAGGGACTCGACCGAGGCGACCGGCCGGCCCGTTCCGTCGGCGACGAGCAGCGACACCGTGTCCGGGGCGGGCGAGGTCAGCCGGACCCGCAGGCTCGTGGCCCCGGTCGCGTCCAGCCGTACACCGCTCCAGGCGAACGGGATGCGCCCCTGCCCGGTGTCCGGCAGCAGGCCGCCCAGACCGACCGCGTGCAGAGCGGAGTCGAGCAGCGCCGGGTGGACGCCGAATCCGTCGACGGCGGTGTCCTCCGGCAGGGCGACCTCCGCGAAAACCTCCCCGCCGCGCCGCCACAGCGCGCGCAATCCCTGGAAGACCGGCCCGTAGCCGAAGCCGAGCTCCGTCAGCCGCTCGTAGTAGCCCTCGGCCGGGACCGCCTGGGCGGCGGCGGGCGGCCACTGCGACAGGTCCGCCGCCGGGCTGGGCTGCGCGAGCGAGTCCGTCCGCGCCGAAGCCGTCGTGGCGAGTACTCCGATGGCGTGGGTCGACCAGGGCTCGTCGGGGCCCGCGCCGTCCGGCCGGGAATGAACCCGTACGGTCCGGTGCCCGTTGTCGTCAGGGCCGGCCACGGCGACTTGGAGTTGGACGGCGCCCTGAGCGGGCAGTACGAGCGGAGCCTGGAGGGTGAGTTCGTCGACCCGGTCACAGCCGGTCTCGTCAGCGGCCCGGATCGCGAGGTCCACCAGCGCCGTACCGGGCAGCAGCACCGCTCCCATGACCCGGTGCTCCGCCAGCCAGGGCTGCGCCGTCAGGGACAGCCGTCCGGTGAACACCACGCCCTCGCCGTCGGCGAGCGCGACGGCAGCGCCCAGCAGCGAATGGTCCGCCGAGCGCAGTCCGGCGCTCGCGAGATCCCCGATCGCGGGCCCGGTATCGAGCCAGTAGCGCTCGCGCTGGAAGGCGTAGGTGGGCAGATCAACGCGCTGGGCGCCACGTCCGGCGAAGACGGCCGTCCAGTCGAGCGCCGTTCCGTGGACGTGGAGCTGGGCGAGGGCGGTGGTGACGGCCAATTCCTCGGCACGGTCCGCACGCAGGAGAGGAACCGTAACCGCCCGCTCGTCCAGGGACTCCTGCGCCATGGCGGCCAGAACACCGCCCGGACCGATCTCCAGGAAGGTACTCACGCCTTCGCCGGTAAGGGAGTTGATGGCGTCGGCGAACCGGACTGCCTCGCGGACATGACGCACCCAGTACTCGGCGGAGCAGAACTCCTCCGCCGACACCGGACGCCCGGTGAGGGTGGAGACGATCGACATCGCCGGTGTTCCAAAGGAAACGCTCTCGACGACCTTCCGGAAGTCGGCCAGCATCGGGTCCATCAGCGGCGAGTG
The DNA here is from genome assembly GCF_026627505.1 of Streptomyces sp. H27-H5. GTDB lineage: Bacteria > Actinomycetota > Actinomycetes > Streptomycetales > Streptomycetaceae > Streptomyces. Next base: position 17,583 of record NZ_JAPNLK010000057.1, read on the forward strand.
GAAAGCGTGCGAGACGGACAGTGCCTTCGTCTTACGGCCGTCAGCCGACAACCGCTCGACAACCACGGCTACAGCGTCCTCGGAACCCGAAACCACCACGGAGGAGGGGCCGTTGATCGCGGCAATACCGGCTCGGTCCTCAAGTCCGGCCAGCAGCACACGTACCTCGTCCTCCGAGGCCTGCACCGCGACCATGACACCCCCATCCGGGAGCGCCTGCATCAGCCGGCCACGAGCAGCCACCAACCGTGCAGCGTCTTCCAGCGAGAGCACACCCGCCACATGAGCCGCCGCGAACTCACCCACCGAATGACCCGCCAGGAAGTCCGGCCGGACCCCCCAGGACTCCACCAGCCGGAACAACGCCACCTCAACGGCGAACAACGCCGGCTGCGCGTACCCGGTCCGGTTCAACAACTCCGCGTCATCACCGAACACCACATCCCGCAACGGACGCTCCAGATGCCCGTCCACATGAGCACACACCGCATCAAACGCATCCGCGAACACCGGGAACGACGCATACAACTCACGCCCCATCCCCAACCGCTGACTCCCCTGCCCCGAAAACAGGAACGCCACCTTGCGGTCCGAGGAAGCAGTACCGCGGAGTGCCGAGTCCGCCATCCCGGCGGTGTCACTCGCCGCCAGTGCGCGCAGCGCCGGCAGGAGCTCCTCCCGCTGCGTTCCGAACACCGCGGCCCGGTGCTCCAGGGCAGCGCGCGATGTCGCCAACGAAAGGGCCACGTCCACTGGTTCGAGCTCCGGGTGGCTCTCGATGTGGGCGAGGAGGCGTTCGGCCTGCTCGCGGAGAGCTTCCGCGCTGATGCCGGACATGACCCACGAGACCGCGCTCGGCGAGCTTGCACAGGGCGGCTCGGGAAGTGCCGAAGCGTCCGGGGTCTGCGCCGGGGCCTGCTCGATGATGACGTGGGCGTTGGTTCCGCTCACGCCGAAGGAGGAGATTCCGGCGCGCCGGGTGTGCTCGGCGTCGGCCGTCCAGTCGATGGCTTCGGTCAGCAGCTCGACCGAGCCCGCCGACCAGTCGACGTGCGGGGTCGGGGCGTCCATGTGCAGGGTCTTGGGCAGGACGCCGTGCCGCATCGCCTCGACCATCTTGATGATCCCGCCCACACCGGCCGCGGCCTGCGTATGACCGATGTTCGACTTCAGCGAGCCCAGCCACAGCGGCCGGTCGGCGGGCCGGTCCTGGCCGTACGTCGCGAGCAGCGCCTGCGCCTCGATCGGGTCACCCAGCTTCGTACCCGTACCGTGCGCCTCCACCACGTCCACATCAGCGGGAGACAGGCCGGCACTGGCCAGCGCCTGGCGGATCACCCGCTGCTGGGCAGGACCGTTCGGGGCAGTCAGGCCATTGGACGCGCCGTCCTGGTTCACCGCCGAGCCCCGCACGACCGCCAGCACCTGGTGGCCGTTGCGGCGGGCGTCCGACAAGCGCTCGACCAGCAGCATGCCGGCACCCTCGCCCCAGCCCGTACCGTCGGCCCCGGCCGCGAAGGACTTGCAGCGGCCGTCGGCCGCCAGCCCCCGCTGCCGGCTGAACTCGATGAAGGCGTTGGGGCTGGACATCACCGTCACACCGCCGGCCAGCGCGAGGTCGCACTCGCCGCGCCGCAGGGCCTGAGCAGCGAGGTGCAGGGCGACCAGCGACGACGAACACGCCGTGTCCACCGTCAGCGTCGGCCCCTCAAGGCCGAAGGAGTAGGCGATACGGCCGGAGACGACGCTGCCGGAGCTGCCGGTGCCGATGTAGCCCTCCAGGTCCTGCGGGACGCTCAGCAGGCGCGCCGCGTAGTCCTGATAGCCGGAGCCGATGAAGACGCCGGTGCTGCTGCCGCGCAGCGAGGTGGGGTCGAGGCCGCCTCGCTCGAACGCCTCCCAGGCGATCTCGAGGAGCAGCCGCTGCTGCGGGTCCATGGCGAGGGCCTCGCGCGGCGAGATCCCGAAGAACAACGGGTCGAAGTCGGCGACGTCGTAGAGGAAGCCGCCGTCCTTGGCGTAGGTGGTGCCGGGCCGGTCCGGGTCCGGGTTGTAGAGGGAGTCCAGGTCCCAGCCCCGGTCGCCGGGGAAGCCGGCGATCGCGTCACGGCCGTCGGCCACCAGGCGCCAGAGGTCCTCGGGGGTGCGCACCTCGCCCGGGTAGCGGCAGCTCATGGCGACGATCGCGATGGGCTCGTCGTCATCGGACGCGCGGGCTACGGCCGTCGGAGCGTGGGCGGTGGCCGCGGCAGCCGTACCGGTGGCGGCTGCCGTCAGCTCGGTCAGGAGATGGGCGGCCAGCACGGCCGGGGACGGGTGGTCGAAGACGAGGGTGGCCGGGAGGTGGACACCGGTCGCCTTGTTCAGCCGGTTCCGCAGCTCGACGGCGGTCAGGGAGTCGAAGCCCAGTTCGCGGAAGGCACGGTCGGCGGCGACCGCCTCCGTGTCCTGGTGCCCGAGCACCGCTGCCGCCTCGCGCCGTACGAGTCCGAGGACGGCGCGGGCCTGCTCAGGCCCGGTCAGGGCCACGGTCCGGCGAACGAACTCGGGCAGCTCGCCCTGGCCCGCCGCGCCGCCGGGCGCCGAGTCCGCCGCGGTCGCGGCCAGTGCGGCGGCGGCCTCGGGGATCTCGCTCAGCAGCGGGCTCGGCCGGAGCAGCGTGAAGGAGGGCGCGAAGCGCTCCCACACGACGTCCGCCACCGTCACCGCCGTCTCGTCGCGGTCGACGGCTCCGCGCAGCGCCGCGATCGCCGACGGCGGGGCGAGGGCGGGCAGTCCGCGCTTGCGCAGCCGCTCCTCGGCGTCGCCGTCCTCGACCATTCCGCCACCGGCCCATGGCCCCCAGGCCACGGCCGTGCCGGTGAGTCCGCGCGTCCTGCGGTGCTCGGCGAGCGCGTCGAGGGCGGCGTTCGCCACGGCGTACGCCGCCTGCCCGGCCGCGCCCCAGATCCCGGAGATGGACGAGAAGAGCACGAAGGCGTCCAGCGGGCGGTCGCCCAGCAGGTCGTCCAGGTGCCGGGCGCCCGCCGCCTTGGCCGCGAGGACCTCGGCGAACTCCTGCGGTGTCGTCTCGGCCAGCATGCCGGGGGTACCCACTCCGGCCGCGTGCACGACGGCGGTCAGCGGGTGCTCCTGCGGCAGACCGTCGAGCAGCCGCGCCACCGCGTCCCGGTCCGCGATGTCGCAGGCCTCGATGGTGACCTGCGCGCCGAGTTCCTCCAGTTCGGCGCGCAATGCGTCGGCGCCCTCCGCAGCTGCCCCGCGTCGGCTCGTCAGCACGAGGTGCGCTGCGCCCGCGCCGGCCAGCCACCGGGCCACATGCGCACCCAGGGCACCCGTGCCACCGGTGATCAGAACGGTGCCGCGCGGCTGCCACCCGGCGGTCGCGCCGGTCACGCCGGTCGCGCCCTGCGGCGAGCGCAGCAGCCGTCGTACGAAGACACCCGCGCCCCGCACGGCCAACTGGTCCTCGCCCTCATGGCCGCCCGCGAGCGCTGCCGCGAAGCGCCGCGCCACGCGGGCGTCCAGCACGTCCGGAAGGTCGATCAGGCCGCCCCAGCGTGCGGAGTGCTCCAGCGCCGCGGTGCGGCCGAGTGCCCAGACCTGAGCCTGGTGTGCGCTGCGGAGCGGGTCGGCGGATCCGGTCGACACGGCCCCCCGGGTCGCGCACCACAGCGGCATGTCGACGCCGGCGTCGCCGAGGGCCTGGATCAGTGCCAGGGTTGCTGCGAGCCCCTCCGGCAGCACGGCGTGCACGGGGTGCGGCTGCTCGTCGATCGCCAGCAGTGAGAGCACGCCGACGATGTCCGTGGTGTCGCCGGGTACATCGGCGGCGCCGGCGGCGCCGGACACGGCGAGCCGCAGTTGGTCAGCGAGTGCCGCCCGGCCCGCGCCGGGCTCGACCGGGACGGGAAGCACTTCTGCCCCGTGGTCGCGGAGTGCCCGCAGCGTGGCGGCCGTCCACGGGTCGTCCACCATGCGACCGGCGGGCACCGCGACGAGCCAAGTGCCGCTCAACCGAGCGCCGTTGGGTGCGGAGCCGGTCGCGGGCCGCCACCCGGTCCGGTAGCGCCGGCTGTCCACCGTGGACTGCTCGCGGAGCTTGCGGCGCCACATGGAGAGCGCGGGCAGCACCGAGCTGAGCGGCGCGTCGCCCGCCACGTCGAGCCGTTCCGCGAAGGCGGCGAGATCCGCGCGCTCCACGGACTCCCATAACCCGGCTTCCGCCGGATCCACGGCCACGGCCCCGGCCCCGGCAACGGCCTGCTGACCGGAGAAGGCCGTCGACTCCAGCCAGTACCGGCGGCGCTGGAAGGCGTAGGTGGGCAGGTCGTGGAGCCGGGCGTGGCGGTCGCCGAGAAGAGCGGTCCAGTCGAGCGCGACACCGTGCACGTGGAGCTGGGCGAGCGTGGAGGCTACGGCGAGGTCCTCGGAGCGGTCCGCACGCAGCAGCGGCACGGCCACCGTGGACTGCTCATCGAGCAGCGACTGCGCCAGGGCCGTCAGGACGCCACCGGGGCCGACCTCGACGAACACCGAGGCCCCGGCGTTCGACAGCGCCCCCACCGCATCCGCGAACCGCACCGCCGCACGGACCTGACCCACCCAGTACTCGGCGTCGGTCAGCTCCCCCGGCGTCACCGGACGGCCCGTCACCGTCGACACCACCGCGATGGCCGGCTCGGCGAAGGCCACGCCCTCGACGACCTTCCGGAAGTCGGCGAGCATCGGATCCATGAGGGGCGAGTGGAAGGCGTGCGAGACGGACAGCGCCTTCGTCTTGCGGCCGTCAGCCGACAACCGCTCGACGACCGCCGCGACCGCGTCCTCGGCACCCGACACCACTACGGAGGTGGGCCCGTTGACCGCAGCGATACCCACACGGTCCTCGTGCCCGGCCAGCAGCGCACGTACCTCATCTTCCGAGGCCTGCACCGCCACCATCACACCCCCGCCAGGGAGCGCCTGCATCAACCGGCCACGAGCAGCCACCAGCTTCGCCGCGTCACCAAGGGACAGCACACCCGCCACGTGAACCGCGGCGAACTCACCCACCGAGTGCCCGGCCACCGCGTCCGGCCGCACACCCCACGACTCGACCAGCCGGAACAACGCCACCTCAACGGCGAACAACGCCGGCTGCGCCCAGGCAGTCTGGTTCAACAACTCCGCGTCAGGACCGAACACCACACTCTTCAAAGGGTGTTCCAGATGCGCGTCCAGCTCGGCACAGACCTCGTCGAAGGCCTCGGCGAACACCGGGAAGGACGCGTACAGCTCGCGGCCCATCCCCAATCGCTGACTCCCCTGCCCCGAGAACAGGAACGCCACCTTGCTCTTCCGCGGCGCTGCGCCGTCGAAGACATGGCCCGTCGACTCGTGGCGGGCGAAGGCAGTGAGACCGGCCAGCAGTTCCTCGCGGTCGCGCCCCACGACGGCGGCGCGGTGGGGCAGCCCGGCGCGCGTCGTCGCCAGCGCGTGGCCGATGTCGGCCGCCGGGGTCTCCGGGTGCTCCCGCACGTACGAGAGGAGTCGCCGGGCCTGTTCGGGAAGTGCTTCGGGGCTCCGGGCCGAGATCGGCCAGAGGACCGGGGTCGCGGAGTGCCGGGTGAGCTCGGGGGCCGGCGCCGAGGCTTCGGCCGCGCTTTCGGGAGCCGGCTGTTCCAGGACGACGTGGGCGTTGGTGCCACTCACGCCGAACGAGGACACACCCGCCCGGCGCGGCCCCTCCTTCTGCGGCCACTCGACCGACTCCGTCAGCAGCCGGACGGCGCCCGCCGACCAGTCCACGTGCGGCGACGGCTCGTCCAGGTGCAGGGTGCCGGGAAGCACCCCGTGGTGCATGGCCATGACCATCTTGATGACGCCCGCGACGCCCGCGGCTGCCTGGGTGTGGCCGATGTTCGACTTCAGCGCGCCGAGCAGCAGCGGCCGGCCGGCCGGCCGGTCCTGGCCGTACGTCGCGAGCAGGGCCTGTGCCTCGATCGGGTCGCCGAGCGAGGTGCCGGTGCCGTGCGCCTCGACGGCGTCCACGTCCGCCCCGGTGAGGTCGGCGTTGGCGAGGGCCTGGCGGATCACCTTCTGCTGTGCCGGGCCGCTCGGGGCGGTCAGGCCGTTGGACGCGCCGTCCTGGTTGACCGCGCTGCCCCGGACCACGGCCAGGACGTGGTGGCCGCCCCGCCGAGCGTCGGAGAGCCGCTCGACGAGCAGCATGCCGACGCCTTCGCTCCAGCCGGTGCCGTCGGCGGCGGCCGAGAACGGCTTGCACCGGCCGTCGGCCGCCAGTCCGCGCTGCCGGCTGAACTCCATGAACGCACCCGGCGTGGACATGACCGTCACACCGCTGACCAGGGCCAACGAGCACTCACCCTTACGCAGCGCCTGGGCGGCGAGGTGCAGGGCCACGAGCGACGACGAGCACGCCGTGTCGACCGTCACCGCGGGCCCCTCAAGGCCGAAGGTGTAGGCGAGGCGTCCGGAGATGACGGCGGCGGCGTTGCCCGTGCCCAGATATCCGTCGAAGTCTTCCGGGGAGGTGGACAGTCTCGCGTAGTCCTGGCCGTTGGTGCCGGCGAAGACTCCGGTACGGGTGCCGCGCAGGGCCGCCGGGTCGATGCCGGCCCGCTCGAACGCCTCCCAGGCGGTCTCCAGGAGCAGCCGCTGCTGCGGGTCCATCATCAGGGCCTCGCGCGGCGAGATACCGAAGAACCCGGCGTCGAACTCGCCGACGCCGTCGAGGAATCCGCCGTGCCGGACGTAGCAGGTGCCCGCGTGGTCGGGGTCGGGGTCGTACAGCGCGTCCAGGTCCCAGCCCCGGTCGGCCGGGAAGCCGGATATCGCGTCGCCGCCCCGTGCCACCAGCCGCCACAGGTCCTCGGGCGAGGTCACCCCGCCCGGGAAGCGGCAGCTCATCGCGACGATGGCAATGGGCTCACGGGAGTCGGCCGTCATTTTCTGGTTCTGCCGGCGCAGCCGCTCGGTCTCTTGGAGAGAGGCCCGCAGTGCCTGAACGATCTTCTCGTTCGATGTGGTCATCATGTGCTCCGTACTCAGGCGGTTGATCAGGCTTCGCTGTCGCCAAGCGCCAGTTCGATGAGGTTTTCGAGGTCCATCTCCGCGATCGCGGAGCCGGCGTCCGGGCCGCTCTCGTGGTCGCCGCCGCCGTCCGGATACGTCCCGCCGTCGGACGGCCGTGCCAGGCCCAGCAGGGCGTCCATGAGCCCGGCTTCCCGCAGGCGCGCCAGCGGGATCGAGGCGAGGGCTTGCCGTACGTGGGCTTCGTCCGGCTGCCCGTCCGGCTGCCCGTACGGGTGGCCGTCCGGGTGGCCGTCGGCACCGGCTGCCGGGAGCAGTTCGCTCAGCAGCTGGTCGGTGAGCGCGCTCGGGGTGGGATGGTCGAAGACCATCGTCATCGGGAGCCTCAGCCCGGTCGCGGTGCCGATCCGGTTGCGGAGTTCGACGGCCGTGAGCGAGTCGAAGCCGAGGTCCCTGAATGCGCGGTCGGGCTCGATCGCATCGGTGCGCGGGTAACCCAGTACAGCCGCGGCCTCTTTCTGCACCAGCTCCAGCAGAAGGTCGTGCCGGTCCTCCCGCGTGCGGCCGGACAGCTGCCGCACGAGGTCCGCCGCCGCGGTGGCGCTGCCGCCCCGGCCGTTGCCGGCGTCACGGCCGTCGGCGTCGCCGCCGCCGTCCAGCGCCGCTTGCGCCTCAGGCAGGCCGGCGAGCAGCGCGCTCGGCCGGCCGATCGTGAAGGACGGTGCGAACCTCGGCCAGTCGATGTCCGCGACCACCACGGCGGTCTCGTCGCGGTCCATGGCGAGTTGAAGAGCCGAGACCGCCAGGGCCGGGGAGAGCGAAGGCAGTCCGCTGCGCCGGAGGTACTCCTCCGCTCCGCCGTCGGCGGCCATTCCGCCCTCGGCCCAGGGGCCCCAGGCCACGGCGGTCGCGGCGAGTCCCCTGGCCCGGCGATGCTGGGCAAGCACGTCGAGGAAGGCGTTGCCCGCGGAGTAGGCGGCCTGGCTGCCGCTGCCCCACACGCCGGAGACGGACGAGAAGAGGATGAACGCGTCCAGCTCACGGTCGGCGAGCAGCTCGTCCAGGTGAACCGCACCGGCCACCTTGGCCGATACGACGGCGGCGAGTTCCTCCAGGCTCGTGTCCGCTACGGCGGCGAACTGCGGAAGCCCTGCGGCGTGCACGACGGCGGTGAGCGGCGAGCGGTCGTCGGCGAGTGCATCCAGCAGGCCCGCGAGGGCCGCACGGTCGGCGACATCGCATGCAGCGACCGTCACCCTCGCACCCAACGCCCGGAGTTCAGAGGCGAGTTCGGTCGCGCCTTCGGCTGCCTCGCCCCGCCGGCTGGTGAGGACCAGGTGCTCGGCGCCGCCCCGGGCCAGCCACCGGGCGGCGTGCCCGCCGAGCGAGCCCGTACCGCCGGTGATCAGTACGGTGCCGCGCGGCTTCCACACGCCGTCGGTGAGGCCCGTACCAGGGGACTTCCGTGCCAGCCTGCGTACCATTACCCCGGAGGCGCGCACCGCGAGCTGGTCCTCGCCGTCGGCGCCGCCGAGCACGTCGGCCAGCCGCGCGAGCGCCCGCTCGTCCGGAGTCTCGGGCAGGTCGACCAGACCGCCCCAGCGCTGCGGAGTCTCCAGCGCGACCGCCCGCCCAAGGCCCCAGACGAGGCCCTGAAGTGGCCGCGTGACCGGCTGGGAGCCGCTGACGGACACGGCACCGCGAGTGACGCACCACAGCGGCACGTCCAGCTCCAGCGCACCCAGTGCCTGTACGAGCGCGACGGTGGCCGGCAGGCTGGCCGGCAGGCTGGTGTGGACCGGGTGGGTGCGTTCGTCGAGCGCCAGCAGGGACAGTACGCCGGCTACGGGTACGCCTCCCCCGGCCACCGCGTCCCGCAGCAGCGCGGCGAGCGCCTCACGGTCGGCTCCCGGGTCGGCGACGGTGACGCGCAGCGGTTCGGCGCCCCGGTCGCGCAGCATACGGGCGTACGGCTCGGCGCCCTCGGCGTCCGGCGCCACGACCAGCCAGGTGCCTGACAGCGGGCCGGACGGCGTGTCGGTGATGGGCTGCCACACCGCGTGGTAGCGCCAGCTGTCCAGCGTAGAACGGGTACGGCTCTCCTGGCGCCAGGTGGAAAGCGCGCTGAACAGCGAATCCAGCGATGCCCCGGCCTCCACGCCGAGCCGCTCGGCGAACGCCTCGGGCCGACCGCTCTCGACGGTCTCCCAGAACTCCGCTTCCGCCGCGTCGACGGACCCGGTGCTGCCGGCAGCCACGGTGGTGGCCGCTTCGAGCCAGTAGTGCTCGCGCTGGAAGGCGTAGGTGGGCAGATCAACGCGCTGGGCGCCACGTCCGGCGAAGACGGCCGTCCAGTCGAGCGCCGTTCCGTGGACGTGGAGCTGGGCGAGGGCGGTGGTGACGGCCAATTCCTCGGCACGGTCCGCACGCAGGAGAGGAACCGTAACCGCCCGCTCGTCCAGGGACTCCTGCGCCATGGCGGCCAGAACACCGCCCGGACCGATCTCCAGGAAGGTACTCACGCCTTCGCCGGTAAGGGAGTTGATGGCGTCGGCGAACCGGACTGCCTCGCGGACATGACGCACCCAGTACTCGGCGGAGCAGAACTCCTCCGCCGACACCGGACGCCCGGTGAGGGTGGAGACGATCGACATCGCCGGTGTTCCAAAGGAAACGCTCTCGACGACCTTCCGGAAGTCGGCCAGCATCGGGTCCATCAGCGGCGAGTGGAAAGCGTGCGAGACGGACAGTGCCTTCGTCTTACGGCCGTCAGCCGACAACCGCTCGACAACCACGGCTACAGCGTCCTCGGAACCCGAAACCACCACGGAGGAGGGGCCGTTGATCGCGGCAATACCGGCTCGGTCCTCAAGTCCGGCCAGCAGCACACGTACCTCGTCCTCCGAGGCCTGCACCGCGACCATGACACCCCCATCCGGGAGCGCCTGCATCAGCCGGCCACGAGCAGCCACCAACCGTGCAGCGTCTTCCAGCGAGAGCACACCCGCCACATGAGCCGCCGCGAACTCACCCACCGAATGACCCGCCAGGAAGTCCGGCCGGACCCCCCAGGACTCCACCAGCCGGAACAACGCCACCTCAACGGCGAACAACGCCGGCTGCGCGTACCCGGTCCGGTTCAACAACTCCGCGTCATCACCGAACACCACATCCCGCAACGGACGCTCCAGATGCCCGTCCACATGAGCACACACCGCATCAAACGCATCCGCGAACACCGGGAACGACGCATACAACTCACGCCCCATCCCCAACCGCTGACTCCCCTGCCCCGAAAACAAGAACCCGGTCCGGTTGCCGTCGTTCCCGCCACCGGAGTCGGTGCCGCCCGTGATCACGTGGGACGCCGCACCCGCGGGATCCTGGTCGGCGAGGGCCGCCAGGCCGCGGAGCAGTTCGTCGCGGTCGGTGCCGACGATGGCGGCGCGTCGCTGGAGGGCGGCCCTGCCGGTGGCGAGGGACAGGCCGATGTCGGCCGGGTCGGCTTCCGCGTGGTCGGCCAGGTACGAGTGCAGCCGGCGGGCCTGTGCGCCCAGTGCGGTGGCGTTCTTCGCGGAAAGCAGCCAGGGGACGGCCGCCATCCGCTCATCCGGGGCGTCGGCATCGGCAGTCGGCGCGTGCTCCGGCTCCGGCTCCGGCTCGGGGGCTTGCTCGACGATGACGTGGGCGTTGGTGCCGCTCACGCCGAATGCCGAGATGCCGCCCCGGCGGGTGTGCTCACGGTCGCCGGGCCACGCCACGGGCTGCGCCAGGAGTTCAACCTGGCCCGTCGTCCAGTCGACGTGCGGGGTCGGCGCGTCCACGTGCAGGGTCTTGGGGAGTTCTCCGTGCTGGAGGGCCAGCACCATCTTCATCACGCCTGCGACACCGGCGGCGGCCTGTGTGTGGCCGATGTTGGACTTCAGCGAGCCGAGCCACAGCGGCTGGTCGGCGGGCCGGTCCTGCCCGTACGTCGCGAGCAGCGCCTGCGCCTCGATCGGGTCACCCAGCTTGGTACCGGTGCCGTGCGCCTCGACCCCGTCGATGTCGGTGGCCGCCAGGCCCGCGTTGGCCAGTGCCTGGCGGATGACCCGCTGCTGCGCCGGACCGTTCGGGGCCGTCAGGCCGTTCGACGCACCGTCCTGGTTGATCGCCGAGCCCCGTACGACCGCCAGCACCTGATGGCCGTTGCGGCGGGCGTCGGAGAGCCGCTCCAGGAGCAGCATTCCAGTGCCTTCGCCCCAGCCCGTACCGTCTGCGGATTCGGCGAACGCCTTGCACCGGCCGTCGGCGGCCAGCCCGCGCTGCCGGCTGAACTCGATGAAGATCCCGGGGGTGGACATGATGGTGACACCGCCCGCGAGCGCCAGTTCGCACTCGCCCTGGCGCAGCGACTGGACGGCCAGATGGAGGGCGACGAGGGACGACGAGCATGCCGTGTCGACCGTCAGCGCCGGACCTTCCAGACCGAAGGTGTAGGCGAGGCGGCCGGATACGACACTGGCGGCCCGGCCGGTGAGCAGGTAGCCCTCGACGCCTTCGGGGGCCTGGCGCAGGCCTGAGGCGTAGTCCTGTCCGTTGGAGCCGATGAAGACTCCGGACTGGGTTCCCTTGAGGGTGGCGGGGTCGATGCCGGCGCGTTCGAAGGCTTCCCAGGTGACTTCGAGCAGCAGGCGCTGCTGCGGGTCCATGGCGAGGGCCTCGCGCGGGGAGATCCCGAAGAATCCGGCGTCGAAGTCTCCGGCGTCGTAGAGGAAGCCGCCTTCGCGCGAGTAGGTGGTGCCGGGGTGTTCCGGGTCGGGGTGGTAGAGGGTGTCGAGTTCCCAGCCTCGGTTCTCGGGGAAGCCGGAGAGTGCGTCCCTGCCCTCCGTGAGGAGCTGCCACAGGTCTTCGGGGGAGGTCACTCCGCCCGGGAAGCGGCAGCTCATCGCGACGATGGCGATGGGCTCGTCGTCGGCGGGCCGGACGATGGGCGCGGCGGGGTGGGCAGCTTGCCGGTGGCCGGAGATCTCGGCGTGGAGGTAGCCGGCGAGTTCCGTCGGGTTGGGGTAGTCGAAGACGACGGTGGTGGGCAGGCGCATCCCGGTGGCGCCGGCCAGGCGGTTGCGCAGCTCGATGGCGGTCAGGGAGTCGAATCCGGTGTCACGGAAGGCTCGTTGGGGCTGGATGGCGTCGGCGCCGGCGTGCCCGAGCACGGTGGCGGCCTGGGTGCGGACGAGCTCGACGACGGCCCGGAGCTGTTCGGTCTCGGACAGTCCGGCCAGCCGCTGGGCGAGCGCGGGGCCGCCGGCGGCGGTCGCGGCGGGTGTGGCGGCGGCGTCGAGGACGCGCTGTGCCTCGGGGAGCCGGCGCAGCAGCGGGTAGTCGCCGCTGATCGCGAACGCGGGGACGAAGCGGTCCCAGTCGATGTCGGCGAGTACGACGGCCGTGTCGTTGTGTTCCATGGCCCGGCGCAGTGCCGCGATGCCGAGGTCGGCGGGCATGGGGAGGATGCCGCGCCGGGTGAGGTGCTGTTCGGCGAGGTCGCCCATCATGCGACCGCTGCCCCAGGAGCCCCAGGCGATGGCGGTGGCGGGGAGTCCCTGGGCTCGGCGCTGGTGGGCGAGGGCGTCCAGGAAGGCGTTGCCCGCGGCGTAGCCGCCCTGGCCGCCGTTGCCGACGACACCGGCGATGGAGGAGAACAGTACGAAGAAGTCCAGGTCGTGCCCGGCGGTGAGGGCGTGCAGATTGAGTGCGGCGTCGACCTTGGGGCGCAGTACGTGTTCGAGGCGCTCGGTGGTCATGCCGTCGAGGACGCCGTCGTCAAGGACGCCCGCGGCGTGGATGACGCCGGTGAGGGGGTGCTCGGCGGGCAGCGAGGCCAGGAGCCGGCTCAGGTCGTCGCGGTCGGCGACGTCACAGGCGACGATGGTGGCGCGGCTGCCGAGGGCGGTGAGTTCGTCGCGGAGTTCGGCGGCGCCCGGGGCAGCGAGGCCGCTGCGGCTGGTGAGGACGAGGTGTCCTGCCCCGGACCGGGCGAGCCAGCGGGCCACGTGGGCACCGAGGGTGCCGGTGCCGCCGGTGATCAGGACGGTGCCGTGCGGGCGTGCGAGGGCGTACTCGGGGGTGGGAGCGGTCGTGTTCGTGTCCGCCCGTACGAGGCGCCTGGCGAGGGTGCCGGTGGCGCGCACGGCGACCTCGTCCTCGCCGTCGGAGCCGGCGAGGATCGCGGTGAGGAGGTCGAGGGCGCGCTCGTCCAGGGTTTCGGGCAGGTCTACGAGGCCGCCCCAACGGTGCGGGTACTCGGCGCCGACCACCCGGCCGAGGCCCCACAGCTGGGCCTGCTCGGGGTGGCGCGGCGGGTCGGCGGGTCCGGTCGCGACGGCGCCGGAGGTGGCACACCACAGCGGTGCGCCGATGCCGGTGTCGCCGAGGGCCTGTACGAGAGCGAGCGTGGCGGGGAGCGCGGCCAGGACCCGGTGCCCGGGCAGGCTGTCGGCGTTCTCAGTGTGCTCAGTGTGCTCGGAGTGCTCGGTGAGCAGCGAGAGCACGCCGGTGACCGCGTCGGTCTCCAGTTCGGCCTGGCCCAGTCGGTCGGTCAGGAGCCGGGCCACGGTCTGCCGGTCACTGTCGGTGGCCGGGTCGAGGGTGATCCACTCGACCCGGGCGCCGCGCGTGGTGAGCGCGTCGTGGACCGCGACGGCTGCGGCGCTGTCGCGGTGGGCGGCAGCGGTGGCGGTGACCAGCAGCCAGGTACCGGTCAGCGGGGACCGGCTGCCGCGCTGGGCCTGGGTGGCAGTGGGCGTCCAGGTCACTCGGTAGCGCCAGTTGTCGATGAGCGCGGTCTCGGTGGACTGGCGCCGCCAGTGGGCGAGCCTGGTGACCATGCTGTCGAGGGAGGCGTCGGGAGCCAGGTCCAGCGAACTGGTCAGGGCCTGTACGTCGGCGTTCTCGACGGCGGCCCAGAAGCGGGCCTCTTCGCCGCTGTAGGCACCGGTGGTGCCGGTGGCGAGCGCGGCGGGCGCGGCGGCGTCGAGCCAGAACCGGCGGCGCTGGAAGGGGTAGGTGGGCAGGGCGACGGCGCGCGGGCGCAGCCCGGAGAACACGGCCGGCCAGTCGGCGGGGACGCCGCGGACGTACGCGTCGCCGAGCGAGGTGAGGAAGCGGGCGGAGCCGCCGTCGCCGCGGCGCAGTGAGGGCACGACGTCAGCGGTGGCACCGGCCGCCTCGGCGGTCTCCTGGAGGCCGATGGCGAGCACCGGGTGCGGGCTGCACTCGATGAAGACCTGGTGGCCGTCTTCCATCAGCCGACGGGTGGCGGGCTCGAACCGCACGGTGGTGCGCAGGTTGGTGTACCAGTAGGCGGCGTCGAGTTCGGCGGAGTCGGTGATCTCGCCGGTGACGGTGGAATAGAACGGCACCTGCGGGACCTGCGGGGTGATGCCGGCGAGTGCCTCGGCGAGTTCGTTCTCGACGATTTCGACGTGGGCGGAGTGCGAGGCGTAGTCGACGGGGACCCGCTTGGCCCGGACTCCATCGGCGGTGCAGGCGGCGAGGAGTTCGTCCAGGGCGTCCGCGTCGCCGGAGACGACGATGGAGCGGGGTCCGTTGATCGCGGCGATGCCGAGCCGGTCGGCCCACTTCTCAAGGCGCCGGGTGACGTCGGCGAGGGGCTCGGGCACGGACACCATGCCGCCGAGTCCCGCGAGCCTGCCGAGCAGGCGGCTGCGCAGGGCGACGACGCGGGCCGCGTCGTCGAGGCTGAGGGCGCCGGACACGGCCGCGGCGGCGATCTCGCCCTGGGAGTGGCCGATGACGGCCGAGGGCTGGACGCCGAAGGAGCGCCACAGTTCGGCGAGCGAGACCATGACGGCCCACAGTGCGGGCTGGACGACGTCGTCGGCGCTGTCGAGGGCGGGTGCGCCGGGTGCGCCGCGCAGTACGTCTTCCAGGGACCAGTCCACGTACGGGGCGAGGGCCTCGGCGCAGGCGCGCAGCCGCTCGCGGAAGACCGCGGAACTGTCGAGGAGTTCGACGGCCATACCGGTCCACTGGGAGCCCTGGCCGGGGAAGACGAACGCCACGCGGCGGCCGTCGGCGGCGGCGCCCTGGGCGGTGCGGGGCGTCGAGCCGCCGTTCGCCAGGGCGCGCAGGCCTTCGGTCAGTTCCGCTTCGGTGGTGCCGACGACGACGGCGCGGTGCTCGAAGGCCGCACGGGTGGTGGCGAGGGAGTGACCGATGTCGGCGGGGCGGGTGCCGGGGTGGGTCTCGGTGTGCGCGAGGAGGGCGCGGGCCTGGGCGGTGAGCGCCTCGGGGGTGTGGGCCGACAGCAGCCATGGCACGGCCGGTGCGTCAGCGGGGGCCTCAGCCCCGGCGGGGGCCTCAGCCCCGGCGGGGGCCTGTTCGATGATGGCGTGCGCGTTGGTGCCGCTGATCCCGAACGAGGAGACACCGGAGCGGCGGGGGCGGTCGGCCGTGGGCCAGTCGGCGGCGTCGCTGAGCAGCCGTACCCGCCCGCCGGCCCAGTCGATGTGCGGGGACGGCGTATCGGCGTGCAGGGTCTTGGGGAGCACGCCGTGCTGGAGGGCCAGCACCATCTTCAGTACTCCCGCGATGCCCGCGGCGGCCTGCGTGTGGCCGATGTTCGACTTCAGCGAGCCCAGCCACAGCGGGCGGTCGGCGGGCCGGTCCTGGCCGTACGTCGCGAGCAGCGCCTGCGCCTCGATCGGGTCACCCAGCTTCGTGCCCGTACCGTGCGCCTCCACCACGTCCACATCAGCGGGAGACAGGCCGGCACTGGCCAGCGCCTGGCGGATCACCCGCTGCTGGGCGGGGCCACTGGGTGCGGTGAGCCCGTTGCTCGCACCGTCCTGGTTGATGGCGGAGCCGCGTACGACGGCCAGCACCTGGTGGCCGTTGCGGCGGGCGTCGGAGAGCCGCTCCAGCAGGACCATGCCGGTGCCTTCGGCGAGGCCGAATCCGTCGGCGTCGGCGGAGAACGCCTTGGAGCGCCCGTCCGGGGCCAGCGCGCGCTGCTTGCTGAACTCGATGAACGAGCCGGCCGACGGCAGGACGGTGACGCCGCCCGCCAGGGCCAGCGAGCACTCGCCGGTGCGCAGCGATTGGGCGGCCAGGTGCAGGGCGACCAGCGAGGACGAGCAGGCGGTGTCGACGGTGACGGCGGGGCCCTCGAACCCGAAGGTGTAGGCGAGGCGGCCGGAGGCGACGCTGGCGGTGTTGCCGGTCAGCAGGTAGCCGCTGACGTCCTCGGGGGCCTCGTACAGCCGGGGGCCGTAGTCCTGTGTCATGGCGCCGATGAAGGTGCCGGTACGGGTGCCGCGCAGCGTGCCGGGGTCGATGCCGGCCCGCTCCAGCACCTCCCAGCCGGTCTCCAGGAGCAGCCGCTGCTGCGGATCCATGGCGAGGGCCTCGCGCGGGGAGATCCCGAAGAACTCCGGGTCGAAGTCGGCGGCATCGCGCAGCAGTCCGGCTTCGCGCTGGTAGTACCGGCCGGGGCGGCCGGGTTCCGGGTCGTAGAGGCCCTCGACGTCCCAGCCCCGGTCGCCGGGCAGGGCGGCTACGGCGTCCCCGCCTTCGGTGAGCAGCTGCCACAGGGCCTCGGGGCTGTCGATCCCGCCGGGCAGGCGGCAGCTCATGGCCACGATGGCGACGGGTTCGTCCCAGGCGGCCGTGGTGGTGTCGTCGGCGGCCTCGTCGTGGGTGCCGAGGGCTTCGGCGAGAATCCGGCCGGTCAGCGAGTGCGGGGTGGGGTGGTCGAAGACGACGGTGTGCGGCAGGGTGAGGCCGGTGGCCTCGTTCAGGCGGTTGCGCAGTTCGATGGCGGTGACGGAGTCCAGGCCCAGGTCCCGGAAGGCCTGGCCGGCGGCGACGGCCGCCGGGTCGGGCAGGCTGAGCAGGGCGGCGGTGATGGAGCGGACGAGTGCGGCGACGGTGCGGACGCGTTCGGCCTCGGGCAGGGCCGACAGCCGGCGGCGCAGGGCCGGTTCGTCCGTGGCCGCCCCGGCCCCGGCGGCGGGCCGCTGGAACGGGTAGGCCGGCAGCGGCAGCCGGCCGGCGGGGGTGCCGGGGAAGGCCGCGGCCCAGTCGATGTCCACGCCCTGTACGTAGGCCTCGGCGAGTGAGGTACGCAGGCGGCGCGGGCCGCCCTGGTCGCGGCGGAGGGTGCTGACGGTGACGGCGTGGCGTCCGGCGGCGGAGGCGGTCTCCTGCATCGCGGCGGTGAGCGACGGGTGGGGATTGACCTCGACGAGGGCCTCGTAGCCGTCGGCGAGCAGCGCGTGCGTGGTCTGCTCGAACCGTACGGGGCGGCGCAGGGCCTCGAACCAGAAGCCGGCGTCCAGGGTGCGGCCGTCGACGATGCCACCGGTGGCCGAGGAGTAGAGGGGGGTGTGGGTGGCGCGCGGGGCGACGGCGGCGAGTTCGGACAGCATCCGGTCGCGGATGTCGTCGATGTGCGCCGAGTGGGCGGCGGCGCCGACGGCCACACCGCGGCAGCGGATTCCCTCCGCCTCCAGCTCGGCGCGCAGCTCGTGTACGGCGTCGGTGTCGCCGGAGACGACGACGGACTCGGGGCCGTTGTACGCGGCGAGGCCGAGCCTGCCCTCCCTGGGCAGCAGCCGGTCGGCCATCCGGTGGCCGGGCAGGGTCACCGCGAGCATGTCGCCCCCGCGGGCCCCGAGTTCGGCCAGGCCATCACCCCAGGAGGTGATGACCCGGCCGGCGTCCTCCAGGGTCAGCGCCCCGGACAGGTGGGCGGCGGCCAGCTCGCCGATGCTGTGGCCCGCGAACGCGCCGGGCCTGGCCCCGTAGGCCAGCCAGGTCTCGGCGAGCGCGACCTGGACGCCGAAGGTGGCGGGGATGCTGACGTCGGGGGTGTCTAGGCCCGGGGCGCCGGGGGCGCCACGCAGCACATCGGTGAGCAGCCAGCCGGTGAGCGGCGCGAGGGCGTCCTGGCATGCCAGCGCGGCGGCCTGGAACTGCGCTGAGGAATCGAGGAGTTCGGCGGCCATACCGGGCCACTGCGCGCCGATGCCGGGGAAGACGAAGGCGGCCGGGCGGGCGGCGGCGGTGCCGCGGACGACATCGGCGGCGAAGCCGCCGTGCGCCACGGTGACGAGTGCGTCGAGGAGCTGTGCGCCGCTGTCGCCGAGGAGGACGGCGCGGTGCGAGAAGCGGTGCCGGGTGGTGGCGAGGGCCCGTCCCACGGCGGCGGGGTCGAGGCCGGGGTGTGCGGTGAGGTGGTCGTGCAGCCGCTGGGCCTGGGCCCGCAGGGCCTCGGGTCCGGCTGCGGAGAGGATCCAGGGCAGCGGGTGCTCGATGCCGTTGTCGTCCTCACCGGTCCGGCCGGTGCCGGTGCCGGTGCCCGTGCCCGTGGCGACGGACCCGGGGGCGGTGAGCCGTCCGTCGGCGGTGAGTACGGCGTGTACGCGGTCGCCGTCGGCCAGGGCCCGCGCGAGGGGCTTGAGCAGGACGGCTCCGTAGCCACCGGGCGCGGTGTCCTCCGGCGTGGTGTCCTCAGCGCCTGGCAGTCGTACGTCCGGGCCGGCGGCCAGGGCCAGGGTGCTCTCGCCCCGGTGGAGGCTGTCGTGCGCCGCCCGCAGCGCGTGTACGCCGGACGGGACGCGGTGGACGGCCGGGACGGAGCCGGGGGCCGGCCGCAGGACGGCACTCACGGCGGCGGTCGCCGCGCCGTCCTGCGGGAGTTCCGCGCCCTCGAGTACGGCGAGGAAGGCGCCGGTCCGCAGGCCCGGCATCGCCGCCAGGACGACGCCGGCGTCCTCCAGCGCCTGCCACCACACTTCCGCCGCGGCGGGCCCGTACGGCAGAGCGTCGGTCCAGCCGTGGTCCAACGGGGTTCCGGGGGAATCCGCGAGGAATTCCGCGTCGAACGCCTGGGACGCATCGGTGGCGCCCGGCGGGCGGTGCGCCGACCCGATCGCCACGATCACGTCGTGTGTGCTGATCCCGGATTCGTCCGGCATCGAAACAGACTCGCGCATAGTGTGCTCCATCGACCCGTTGAACTACTGCCAATTTGCTGGTTCCGCAGCGCATTTCGGCGTGCGGGCATGCCGGGGAAAACCCCGTACTGATTCCCGATGTGCTGGCCCGGACGGCCCAGACGGCCCGGCGGACCCGCCGGACCGGTTCCGCCGGCCGTTCTACGAAGCGGCGACGTCCTGCTGGATGATGCGCTCGATATTGCGCTCGGCCAGTGCGGTGATGGTGACGAGCGGGTTCACGCCAATGGAGCCGGGAATGAGGGAACCGTCGGTCACATAAAGGTTCTTGTAGCCGGACACCCGGCCGTAGTCGTCCGTCGCCTTGCCCAGTACGCAGCCGCCGAGCGGGTGGTAGCAGAAGTCGTCGGAGAAGACCTTCAACTGCTTGCCGAAGAGGTCGTACCGGTACATCGTGAAGTTCGCCTTGTTGATGCGGTCGAACAGCGACTTCGCGGCATTGACCGCGGGGGTGTTCTGGTCGCGGGTCCAGCGCAGGTTCGCCCGGTCGTTGGCCGCGTCGTACACGAACGTGCCGCGCTCGGGGTTCTTGGTGATCGCCAGGTAGAGGCTGACCCAGGTCTCCAGACCGGCCGGCATGGGGGCGATCTCGGCGAAGACGGGGGCCTGGGGGTTGTCCCAGTCGTCGATGCCCAGCGCGGGTATGGACGACTGCTTGGAGCCGGTGGGGTTCCACACGTGGTTGGCGCGGGCGGTCATGATGTTGCCGTTCGGGCCCCAGCCGGCACCGACCTCGGCGTTGAGGTTCGGCAGCGTGCCGGTCTCCCGGGCGCGCAGCAGCAGTTCGGTGGAGCCGAGGCTGCCGGCGCCGAGGAACAGGTGGCGGCAGGAGATCTCCTTGGTGGCGAGCAGCTTGCCGTCGGCGTCCTTCTGCTCGACGGTCAGCAGGTAGGTTCCGTCGTTCTGCTGCCGGATGGTCCTGGCCTGGTGGAGGGTCTCGATGGTGACCTTGCCGGTGCCGAGGGCGGCGGCCAGGTAGGTCTTGTCCAGGCTCTGCTTGCCGTGGTTGTTGCCGTAGATGACCTCGGCGGCCAGCGCGGACTTGGGAACCGCCCCGTCGGCCTCGCGCCGCATGTAGTCGAAGTCGTAGACGTTGGGGACGTGCACGGTGCCCAGTCCGGCCTTCTGGGCCTGGTCCCGCGAGACCCGGGCGAACTTGTACCAGTCGGTGTTCTCGAACCAGCCGTTGTCTATGTTGTTGACCCGGAGCATGGAGTTGGCGCGCGGGAAGTAGCGGTCGTACATCTCGGCGGAGTCGACGCGCGGGAGTACCTCCTCGAAGTACGAGCGCTTCGGGGCCACCGCCATGCCGCCGTTGACGAGGGAGCCGCCGCCGACGCCGCGGCCCACGTACACGGACATCTGGTCGAAGTTGACCCGGTCCAGGACACCGGCGTACGGGTCGATGTTCCGGTTGGCCAGGTCGAGCCAGAGGAAGCTGCCCAGCGGGGCCTCGGTGCGGGTCTTGAACCAGCTGGAGCGCTTGTCGGGGCTGAGCATCCCGGAGAAGATGTTGCCGTCGGGGCCGGGCTGGTTCCACAGCTGGCCCATTTCGAGCATGACCGTGGGGACGCCGGCCTCGGCGAGTCGCAGGGCGGTGACGGCGGCTCCGTAGCCCGTCCCGATGACCACGGCGGGGACGAACGCCGGGCTGCCGGAGCGGTCGGCGGCGAGCGCCCGGGTGGCGCCGATGGTGGTGCTGCCCGCGAGGGCGGCGGCGCCGAGGGCCGTGAGTCCGAGCATGCGGCGACGTGACAGGTGCTTCTCCACTGTGTGTACCTGGCTTTCCGGAGGTGGTGCGAGCGGTGGTGCGGGGGGACGCGTCGCGCGGCGGAGCGCGGGAGCTCTCAGGGGGACTCGTGAAGGGTGATCGCCGAGCAGGGGCACTGGTCGGCGGCCTCACGCACGGCGTCGTGCGCGGCGGCGGGCGGGTGGGCGGCGAGCAGCACCACGAGCCCTTCGTCGCTCTGGTCGAAGACCTCGGGGGCGAGCAGGGCGCACATGCCGGCGCCGCAGCACAGTTGCCGGCTGACGCGGACCGTGAGGGGGCCGCGCGTCACCAGGCGACGGGCAGCGCGTACACGCCGTAGACCTGCATGTCGTGACGGAGTCTGATCTCCTCGGGCGGGCAGGCCAGGCGGAGTCCGGGGAAGCGCTCCAGCAGTGCGGTGAAGCCGACGCGCAGTTCGATGCGGGCCAGCTGCTGGCCGAGGCACTGGTGGATGCCGTGGCCGAAGCCGAGGTGGCCGGCGGCGCGCCGGGTCACGTCGAAGGACTCCGGGTCGGCGAACCGGTCGGGGTCGCGGTTGGCCGCGGCGAGGGAGACCATCACGACCTCGCCCTCCTTGATGAGGGTGCCGTCGATTTCGACATCCTCCAGGGCGGCCCGGGTGGGGCCGTGGTGGACGATGCTGAGGTAGCGCAGCGTCTCCTCGACGGCGCCCTCGATCAGGGACGGGTCGGCGCGCAGTGCGGCGAGCTGTTCGGGGTGTTCCAGCAGCGCGAAGGTGCCGAGGGCGAGCTGGTTGGCGGTGGTCTCGTGGCCGGCGACCAGCAGCAGGAAGGCGATCGAGGTGAGTTCCTCGTCGGTGAGGCCCGGGTCGGCGGCGATCATGCCGCTGAGGATGTCGTCGGCGGGCTCGGTGCGCTTGAGCCGTACCAGGCCGTTCAGGTACGCCCCCAGTGACAGGAAGGCCGCGGTGACGTCCTCGGTGGACTCGCCGAAGCTGCTCCAGACGTGGGTGTCGTGCTGGAATCCGGCGCGGTCGGCGTAGGGCACGCCGAGCAGTTCGCAGATGACGAGGGACGGGATGGGCAGCGCGAAGTGCTCGAAGAGGTCGGCCGGGGAACCGAGGCGCTCCATGGCGTCGAGGCGCTCCGCGGTGACCCCCTCGATCCACTCGGTGAGCAGCCGCATCCGGCGGACGGTGAACTGCCCGACGAGAAGCCTCCGGTACCGCTGGTGCTCGGGGTCGTCGTGCTGGATGAACATCCCGGGCGGCGCGGCCGGGGCCTCGTCCAGAGTCGCGGCGCGCGGTACGGGCGGGTGCTTGAGTTCGCCGCGGGCACTGAACCGGGCGTCGGCGAGGACGGCTCGGGCGGCAGTGAATCCGGTGACGATCCAGCCCAGGTGTCCGTCCGCGAATTCCATCCGGGCGATCGGCTCGGTCCGGCGCAGCGACTGAGTCGTCGGCGGCGGATTGAAGTATCCGTCTCGGACAGTGGAAAAAGTCACCGGTGCGCCCTGGCTCATTTCCGCCCTTTCCATGGCTGGCACTCTTTTTGGCTGGCTCTCTCTTTGGCTGGCTCTCTCTTTGAACGGGGCCTCAACACGGCCTCAACCCGTTCTGAACACGACGTTCTTCGGATCGAACGCCGCCTTTCGCGCAGTTCGATCACCGCCGAAATGAAGGTATGAAGGCGCGGTGAAGAGTGTCAACGAAATCAATCCCCGGTGCACTAACCCTGTGGACACCGGACGGGGGGTACGGTTACCGGCGGTACCGTAGGAGCTTCGGTTCGGTTCGGTTGTCCCCCGCCGCCCGGGGCGCTACGGCCGCCGCGCGTGGCCGTCCCCGTCGGACAGCAGCTGTGCCATCGGGGCGAGTTCGGCGCGCCCGCCGATGCGCAGCTTGCGATAGGTGTGGGTGAGGTGTTTCTCGATCGCGCGCGAACTCACTTCGAGTCGCTCGGCGATGGCCTTGTTGGAGGCTCCTTGGGCGGCGAGCCCGGCGACCCGGCGTTCGGTGCCGGTCAGTGCGGCGACCGCGGCGGCCCCCTGGGAGCCGGCGATGGTGTGCAGCGCCCGGCCGGCCCGTTCGGCGATCCAGGGCGCGCCGCAGGCCAGGCTTTCATCGCGGGCTCGGGTCAGCCGGTGCTCGGCCTCGGTCTCCCGTCCGGCGGCCAGCAGACGCCGCCCGAGGAGCAGAGAGGTACGGGCCCGCTCCAGGGCGTTGACCGTCGGCTCCAGTGTGGCCGCGGACTCGCGCAGCAGCCAGATGCCCCGCTCCCCCTCGGTGATGGCGCCCTTGCCCCGCAGAGCGCGGCCGATGGCCACCGGGCTGCCCCAGCTCAGAGCGCGCGCGTACTCCTCGTCCATGAGGCCGCGGGCCTGGTCGGGCCGGCCCATCCGGTAGTGCAGTGCGGATACCCACGAACGCCAGGGCACGATGGCCGGGTTACGCCAGTGCGCGCGCTCGGCCGTACGGCCCCAGTCGAGGACGCACTCCAGGGCGGCCGGCAGGTCGTCGCGCAGCGCGGCGGCCGAGGCGCCGCGGATGAGCCGGCGCAGGGAGGGCCGGTGGCCCTGGACGGCGTCCTCGCGGCAGCCGGACAGTAGCCGTCCGCACAGCCCGGCGTCCCGGGCCTCCAAGGCGGCCAGCGCGACGGCGGCCAGGGTCTGGAGCGTGGCCCACCCGGTGATCCCCAGGCCGAGCGCCTCTTCGGCGTGTGCCCGCGCTTTCGTCAGTTCGCCCCGGGCCAGGGCGAGATGGGTCAGCTCGACGGCGATGATGGCACGCGGGACGTCGGCGTTCTCGCGGCGGGCCCGGTCGTACGCGGTGTGCAGCCAGGGACCGATCCTGCCGAGGGAGCCCGAGGCGGCCAGGACGTCCGTCAGCAGCGGCAGCGCGGTGTGGACGTGGTCCGGGGCTGCGGGCTCGTGCTGGAGCAGGCGCTCGGCGAGCGGTACGGCCTCGGCCGCGGTGATCTGCTGGGCCATGGTGGCGCCGTGCAGCAGTACGGTGACCAGTTCGCGTTCGGCGGCGGTGTCCAGGCAGGGTACGGGGCCCATGGCATGTAGCCGGTCCGCGCACGTGGCCAGCTCTCCGGGGCCGGACACCGCCGTGTGCCGCAGGCGGGCCTCCAGCCGCAGCGCGTGCCCGCGGGCGGTGCCGGTGAGCGTCGCCGCGTCACCCAGTTCCGAGGCCGTCCTGACGATGGTGTCGATGGTGGCGGGCGGGCAGCCGTCGAGCAGGAACGGCGGTATCCGGCCTGCCACCCGGGCGCGCTGGTCCGTGTCCGGGAGCAGGAGGAGCGCCTGGGCGAAGTGCCGTAGCGCGGCTCTTGGTTCGACATCGCGCTCGATGGCGGCGAGTTCGGCCAGCAGTTCGGCG
The DNA here is from genome assembly GCF_026627505.1 of Streptomyces sp. H27-H5. Lineage (GTDB taxonomy): Bacteria > Actinomycetota > Actinomycetes > Streptomycetales > Streptomycetaceae > Streptomyces. The sequence goes on from NZ_JAPNLK010000057.1 coordinate 41,752, forward strand.
CGGTCCGGCCCCTCGGGCGAACTGCCGAGCAGGGCGCGGCGCAGATAGCGGGCGGCGGCGTCCGGGGCCGTGCGCCGCAGGGCGGCGGTCGCGGCGGCGCGCAGGACGTCGACCGTCCAGCCCTCGTGGCAGGAGGCGGCGGAGAGGAGCTGCGTCGCGGCCCGCTCCGCCGGGTGGCCGCCCTGGTGCAGCAGCAGGGCGGCGTGCACCCGGATGTTCTCGGCTTCGGCGGGGGTCATCGCCTCCTCGACGGCGTCGCCCACCACCTGGTGGACGAACCGGGCCACGGGGCCCTCGGCGAGCAGGCCGAGCCTGCGCAGCACTCTGACCGCTTCGGCCCGGCCGGTATCGTCGAGGCCGGCCAGTTGGCCGGCCAGCTCCTCGCCACCGCCCTCGCCACCGCCCTCGCCGAGGACGGCGAGGGCGGTGGCGAACTCCCAGACCGACGTGGGCTGGTTGCGCAGCAGGACGGCCAGCCGTTCGTGCAGCGTCGTCGGCCGGGTCTCGCGGATGGCCCGGATGGCGTCGGCGGCCGGTTCACCGGGGCCTGTCAGCGCGTCGAGGGTGGCGGTGAGCAGCAGCGGATGCCCGCCGGTCGCCTCGTGGCAGGCTTGTGCGTAGGCCGGGTCGACGGGACACTCGAAGTGGGCGCCGACCAGGGCCGCGGTGCCCTCGGGGGGCAGCGGGCGCAGCCGCAGGACATGCGTGGCACGTTCGGTGAGGTGGTGGAGGTGGGGTTCGTCCTCGCCGGGGTCGCCTTCGCGCAGGGCGACGACCAGGGTGACGGACAGCTCCGCCAGCCGGCCGGCCAGTCGGCCGAGCCAGCGCAGGGAGGAGATGTCGGCCCATTGAAGGTCGTCCACCAGCATGAGCAGCGGTGTGCGGGCACTGTGCTCGGCGACCAGGGCGAGAAGCCAGGCGTCCCGCTCGGATCCCGCCGTGGGGTCGGCGTGGTCGCCGGGCAGTGCGAAGGCGGTTCCGGGCAGCAAGGGGGTCAGCAGCTGGCTGAGCACACCGAAGCCGAAGTCGCGTTCGTGCACGGCTCCGCTGGCGGTGACGACGCGCGTTCCACGGCGTTCGGCGAGCTCCGGCAGGGCCCGCAGCAGGGCGGTCCTGCCCATCCCCATGCCGCCGGTGACGACCACCAGCGCGCCGCCGCCGGCGCCGTGGCGTGCGGCGTCCATCGCGTCGGTGATCAGGCCGAGTTCTGTCTGTCGGTGGAGCAGGGGCTTCATGGTTTCTCCCTCGATGTCCGCCTCAGTGCCGCGGCCAGCTGTGGGCGTCCTTGGATGCCGAGCTTCCGGTACGCCTTGGTCAGGTGCAGTTCCACGGTGCGGGGGGTGACGGCCAGTTCCTCGGCGATGGCCCGGTTGGCCCAGCCGTCGGCGGCGAGTGCCGCTACGCGCAGTTCCGCGCCGGTCAGCGGCCCCGCGCCCGCCGTCGTACGGCGCACGGCGGCCTCGGTCCGCCCCGGGGGCCTGCTGTCGGCGGTCGGGGACGGAGACGGGGGCCCGGCTGCCGGAAGCTCGGCTGCCGGGGGCCGCAGGGCCGCCGCCCGGTCGCTGCCGAGCAGGGAGTCGACGGTGAGGTGGCCCGAGAACGGGGACGTGCCGAGGGCGGTCAGCGCCTGCCGGTACTGCCAGCTGACGGGCCGCCCCGGGGCCGGCGGCAGCCCTCCCCCGGCGTCCCCGGGCCCGGGGACGCCCCGCAGCGCCGCGGCCATGGTGGCGGGCGAGCCCCACAGCAGAGCGCGCCGGCGCTCCTCGGCGAGCAGGCCCACGGCCAGCGGGTCTCCGGGCTCGCGGGTCCGGGCGGCGGCGGAACGCCACGGCAGCAGGGCGGGGTTGGCCGCCTGCCGGGCGAGCAGCTGCCGGCCGCACTCCAGCAGATCGTCGAGGGCCGGCTCGCGCAGCCCGCCCGCGAGCCGGACCCGGCCGCGGGCGTACAGCAGGTACGCCCAGGACAGACCGCCCTCGGCGCCGGGCGGCAGCTCGGCGCGGATGACCCGCTCGGCCGCTTCCAGGTCGCCCCGCCGCAGGTCTACCAGGGCCCGCAGCGCGAGGGGTCCGGGCGCCATGAGCGGGTGCCAGCAGCGGCTGGGCATGATCTCCTCGCACCGGTCCAGGGCCTCGGCCGCGGCGGCGTCGCGGCCGTCCCGCAGTTCGGCGAGACAGGTGACGAGCAGGGCGAGGCCCGCGACGGCGCGGTCATCACGGTGTTCGGCGCACACCACGATGTCGTCGAGCGCGGCGCGCGCCTCCGCAGTGTCCCCGGTGAGGACAAGTGCGTGTGCGGCCGACGCCCGGACGGTGAGCGGGACGTGTTCGCGGGCCTGCGGGGCCAGCGCGGCCCGGGCGAGCCGCCGGGCGCCGGTGATGTCCCGGCCACGCTGTGCCGTACGCCAGGCGGCGACGGCTGCCTCGGCGGCCTGTTCCGGGCGCGGTGGCCAACTGGTGGGCAGGGGCGGCGTGCAGTCGTCCGCCGGGTCGGGCCGGGCGTACTCGGTGATCCAGTACAGGGCGCGCAGCCCGGAGTGCTCGGCGGTGCCCGGGCGTGCGTCGGCGGCGGCCCGGGCGATCCGGGAGCGGGGGGTGACGATGTCGCCGCGAGCCACGAGGAGTTCCGCGGCGCGCAGCCGGGCGCGGTCCGTCCCGGCGTCGGCGGGTGCGGTCCCGGGGCCGTCCGGGCGGGTGTGCAGGGCCCGGTACAGATGGCGGCTCGCGGCCTCGGGCGCGGTGGGCAGTACGGCCGTGCTCAGGTCGGTCAGCAGCCGGACCCGCAGGGCCGGTGGCACCGGCTCGCGCAGGGCCCGCTCCAGCAGTCGGGCGGCCGGGGCCGGCCGGCCGGTGGCACGGCATTCGGCGGCCTCCCGGCGCAGGGCCTCCACGGCCCAGGCGGCGCCGATCCTCCGGGCGCCCAGCAGCATCCGGGCGAGCGCGCGGTCGGCGAGAGCCGCGCGGTGGGCCCACTCAGCCGCCCGGGCGTGCAGTTCCTCGCGTTGTCCGGTGCTGAGATCCGCGAGGACGGCCCGGGCGGCGGCGGTCCGCAGCGCGGGCCGGGGTCCGGGGGCGAGCAGGCCGGTTCCGGACAGCAGGGTCAGGGCCCGGGCGGCGGCGATGGTGCGGGGGCCGGCGAGCGAGTCGATCAGGCCGGGGGTGCAGTCGGGTCCGCTGACGGCGATGGCGCGCAGTACGTCAAGGAGTTCGCCGGGCAGCAGGGCGAGGGTGCGTACGGTGCGCTCCCTGACCGCTTCCGCCGCGCTCTCGGCCAGGTGGCCCAGGTGGTCGGTGACGGGCGTCCAGCCGTGCCGGACGAAGCGTCCGATGACGGAGCGCAGCAGGGCCGGATTGCCTTCGAGGTGCTGGGCGGCGCCGTCGCGGAACTCCTCGTCCACCGGGGTGCGCCAGGTCCCGGCGAGAACTTCGCCGACGGCGGCGGCCGAGAGCGGGGCCAGCGCCAGGGAGTGCCGGGCCACGGAGCGCTCACCGGCCAGCGGGCAGGGCTCGATCCGGTCGTACGCAGTGGTCGGTACGGCGCTGTTGCGGGACGTGAGCAGCATGAGCGGTGCGCCGGCCAGCCGCCGGGCCAGCGCCTGCAGCCAGCGCAGCGACTGCGGGTCGGCCCACTGCGTGTCGTCGACGACGAGCAGCAGGGGCCGGCTCCGGGCGGCGGCAAGGAAGACGGCGCACAGGTCGGCGGGCCGGCAGGTCCACGCCTCACCGGCCCTCGCGTCGCCGGCCCTCACGTCACCGGGGTGTGGCGGTGTCCGCGGCACGGTGTGGTCGGCCGGGGCGATCGCGGGGAGCAGCTGGGCATGGAGCTGGGCGGCGACCCCGTACGGCAGTCCGGCCTCCTCCGGTGACGCCTGGGCGGCGGCGACCGGTATACCCGCCCGTTCGGCGAGGGCCGCCGCGCGGTGCAGCAGCGCGCTGCGCCCGATGCCGGGCGGCCCGTACACCTCGACGAGCGCGGGCCGTCCCGCCCGCAGATCCTCCAGCAGGCCGCGCAGCAGCTTCTCCTCCGCGTCCCGCCCGACCATCGCTGCCGGGTCCCTCGGGCCGCCGGGCCGTGTCCGGCGAACCTGCTGCGCCGCTGTCGTCCGCACCATGGCTGTCCGTCCTCCAGGGGGTGTCTTGTCGATCGGGCCGGGCCCGCGCCGGACGCCGCGGGCTGCTCCACGAAGATCGCCCGGACAGAGCTAGTGGTTCGGGGTGTTCAGGCCGCCGGTCTGCCGGGGACGGCGCGGTGGCCGCGGGCGCCGAGGCCGCGCGGCAGGCCGGCGCGGCCACGGACGTCGAGCTTCCGGTAGACGTTGGTCAGGTGCATCTCCACCGTGCGCGGTGTGATGAACAGCTCTTCCGCGATCTTCTTGTTGCTGTGGCCGTGCCGGGCCAGCGTCGCGACCCGGCGCTCGCTGTGGGTGAGCGAGTCGAGGGGGATGGCGGCGAGCTGCGGCATCCGTCCACCCGCCGTCACCAGCGCTTCGCGCGCGATGGCGCCGAGCACGTGATAGCCGCAGCGGGTGGCGAGTTCGATGGCCTGGCGCAGGTGGCCGCGCGCGCCCCGGGCGTCACCGAGGCCGAGCAGTTCCCGGCCCAGCTGGTACTCGGCCTTGGCGAGTTCCAGGCGGGCCGGGGACTCGGCCAGGACGTCGACGGCCTGCGCGAGCAGAACCGTACGGCCACGGCCTTCGACGACCGAAGCCGCGGCGACCATCCCCAGGCCCAGGGCGCGCGGGGTGCCCCAGCGCCGGGCGCCTTCCTGGGCCGCCTCGACGATGCCCGCAGCCGCGGCGCCCCGGCCCAGGCGGCCGAGCGTGGTGGCGGCGGGCAGCCACCAGGGGACGAGCAGCGGGTTGACGATGCCGGCCTCCTCCAGGCTCCGGCCGCAGCGCTGCCACAGGTCGAGGGCGCCTTCCAGGTCGCCCAGTTCCCGCAGGATCCGGCCCTTGGTGTACAGGTAGTGGTGCCACTCCCAGACGCTCCGGTCCAGGTCCGGCGTCGTGCGCGTGAGCCGGTCGAGCACTGCGTCGGCACGCAGGGTCTCGCCCTGGGAGAGCAGTACGGAGCTCAGCGCGATGTGGGCGAGCGGCGGGGCGCCGGCCGGTCCGACGACCTCGACGGCGGCCCAGGCGTCCCGTGCGGCGGCGGGCACGTCGCCGATGCCGTGCAGGATCAGGGCCCGGCCGGCGAGCGCGGCGCGCCGCGGCCACAGCGGGGGGTGGGCCTCGGCCGGGGACAGCGCCTGGTCCAGTGCGGCCAGCGCTTCGTCGGCGCGGTCAGAGAGCGCGAGGACGGCGGAGGAGCAGAACACCCCCCAGCCCGCGGTGCCCGGCTCGTCGGCCCGCAGGGCCTGCCGGGCGAGCGCGGCGGCCCGGCGGGCGGATCCGCCGTCCAGTGCGGCGAAGGCGCTCAGGGCGGCGAGCAGCCGTCGGTCGGCCGGGCTGTGTCCGCTCGGCACGGCCACGGAGGCCGCCCGGGCGCGGGCGGCGGGCAGCGCGGTCCGGTCGTTGACCGCGCAGGCCAGCAGGGCGGACTCGACGGTGACTTGGACCTCACGGTCCACGGGCTCCGCACTGGCGCCCTCCCCGCCACGCAGGTCGGCCAGCACCCGCTCCAGTAACCGGAGCGATTCGGGGGCCCTGCGGGTGCCGAGCGCCATCATGGCGTACTGCACCGCGACGGGGGCCTGTTCGCCCGGGTCGGGAGTGACGGCGAGGGCCTGGCGCAGGTGCCACAGCGCGTGCGCGGGTGCGACGGCCGTACGGCTGGCCGCGCGGGCCAGCTCGACGTGGAGGTCTTTGCGCTCGGTGGCCGTGAGCCCGCTGCCCGTGTCGCCGCGCAGCCAGCGGCCGGCCGCCGCGACGGTGGCGCGGGCAGGGGCCTCGCAGACCGCGTCGCGCAGCACCGCGAACATCCACGGTTCGTCGATCCGCTCCAGCAGGGCGAGCTGCTCGGCGACTTCGGCCGGGGGCCGCCCGGCATCGCTGAGGACCCGGGCGGCCCGGGCCCGCAGTTCCTGTAGCGCGGGCTCGCGCACGGTGGCGAGGACGGCCGTACGGATCCCCTCGCGCATCTCCGGCGGGGAGCCCGGCAGTACGGCCTCGATGTGGCGCAGGCGGATCAGGGCGGACTCCACGCACCGGCCGCCCAGTCCGCACAGCGCGGCGAGCGGGTCGACGGCGGCGCGGCCGAGCACCGCCAGGGCGATGGCCACCTGCCGCACGGGGCGCGGCCCGACGGCGAGGAGGTCGGGGATCAGCGTGGTCAGCGCCGTCTGGTGAACGGTGCTCAGCTGGTGCAGAGCGTCGGCGCCGGGCGCGATCCCCACGGTGCGCAGCGTGGTCAGCAGCCGGTCGAGCAGCAGAGGGTTGCCGCCGGTGATCTCCACGCAGCGCCGGACGAACTGCTGGTCCGCCGGGCCGCCGAACAGGCGAGTGATCATGCGCTGCGTGCCGGGTTCGCCCAGCGTGCCGGGTTCCAGCAGGGCGCAGCGCCCCTGGGCGAGGATCTCCGCGAGCACCGGGGTCCCGGGGCCCGGGGTGTCGGTGCGCTGGGCGAGGAGGACGAGCAGGGGCTGGGCCGCCGTCCGGCGCAGGATGAAGTCGGCACAGCGCAGGGAGGCTTCGTCGCACCACTGGGCGTCGTCGATCACCAGGGCCACGGGGCTGTCGGCGAGCAGTTCCAGGGTGCGCCGGTGAAGTCGGTGCCAGTCGTGGTGGGTGTCGCACAGCCGGGCGCCGCCGCTGTCCGGCCGCCCGGGTGCCGCCGCGAGCAGCGCATCGACCGCGCGAACGGCGGCGGCGGCGTCGGGAAGGCCGGTGAATTGCCGTACGGTCATTCCCTCGGCCGCCAGGCGCTCGCTCGCGGCGGCCAGCAGGTGGGTCCTGCCGATTCCGGCGGGCCCTCTGACGAGGACGGCCCGCGCGGCACCCGCCCGGGCCTCGGCAGCGTAGCGCAGCAGGGCGTCGAGTTCGGCGGTGTGGCTGTCCGGGCTCCGGGCCGGGCCCTGGGCCCGGGCAGTTCCGCAGGTGACCACCACAATATTTCCCTCTCCTCCGTGAAACCGCTCCTGGCTTCCGATGCCCGAACACCGGACTCCCCCTGCGATTCCAAGATCGTAGGCGACGCTGAGGGGGAACCCCAAGAAGATCCAGCGGATTTGAGACAGAATGCCCCGAGCCTTGGCCGAGGCTCGCCGTGCGCCCCTCGGTAACCGGTGCGACGGTGCACCGTATTTCCGCCTTTCCGCTTCACCGAATTCTCGTGCCGCCGAAGCAACAGCGGGACAGCCGCCAATCCGGAAGCCTGATGTGGCTGATATTCGGCCATCGTTTTCCTCCCTATTGGCTGCGTTATCGTGCCGGGGCAGCCGTCCGCCGACGCCGACAGACCGGAGTGTCCTGTGCAGCCCTCTCTGGAGCTCGCCTGCCCGCCGCCGGGCTGGAACGCCGCGCCCTGGCCCGCGGCGCGGCCCCGACCGGCCGAAGGCTCCCTGGACCTGTGGCTGTTGCATGTCCCGGATGCGGCTCTGCGGTCCGTCGTCCTCGACCGGTCCCCGCTGGACGAGGAGGAACGCGCCCGGGTCGCCGCCTTCGTGTACGCCGTAGACCGGGACCGCTACGCGGCGGCGCATCTCACGCTGCGCCGGGTGCTCTCCGCCTACCGGGACGCCGCCCCCGCGGAGCTGAGGTTCAAGCGCGAACCCTGTCCCTGCTGCGGCGAACCGCACGGCCGGCCCGCCCTGACCGGCCCTGACGCACCGCACTTCTCGCTGTCCCACACCGGCGGCCTGGTCCTGATCGCGGTGGCCGCGCGGCCCGTCGGCGTCGATGTGGAAGGGCTCCCGGCGCATCAGAAGGCGAGCACCGTCGGCGAAGCGCTCCACCCTGCCGAGCGGCGGGCGATCCATGCCGCACAACCGTCGCTACGGCCCGCGGTCTTCGCCCGGCTGTGGGCGCGCAAGGAGGCCTATCTCAAGGGCCTCGGCACCGGCGTCGGCCGCAGCCCGGACCTGGACTACCTCGGCGACCCCGGACTCGGCGCCCCGGCCCGGCCGCCCTGCTGGACGGTCAAGGACATACCGGTCGGGCCACGGCACGCGGCGGCCGTGACCCTCCAGAGGCCACCTGCCGGACATCACGAAACCGTTGTCCGCAGACACTTCCTCGGCACTTTGGACCACACTGCCGCCCTGGCTCTGGCCGGGGCCTGACGGGCAAAGGGGAGCGAGGGGCGCAAGGGGCGCCGGACGCTCCCGCCCCATCAGCTACCGGAGCAGGGCACACCGGCGGCCACGGTCACTGACGTCGCCGCGCCCGAACCGGGCCATCGGATCGACCAGCCTGCCGCTGTCCGGGACACCACCCGGGCTGCCGGCCACGACGACCCCCTGCGCGACGCCCGGGTCGCGGCCGACGCAGGCTGGGGCAGGTGGGCCGTCCTGCGCCGCGCCGGCCGAGCGCGCCCCCTTTTTGCCATCCCAGCGGCGCGCTGAGGCTGTCAGCCTCTACGGCGCATCCCGAGTGGTGGCGGCGCCGTTGGGGTCGGAGCCAAGGAGCAGGGCGACCAGACGCTCCGCCTGTTCCCGGGGGTCCGGTGCGCTGGCCCAGCTGGTCATGAGGAGGTGGTGGACCGTTCCGACGAGGGCGAGCGCGATCGAGGCGCTGTCGATCCCGTCCGCGAGGCGTCCGAGCCGCCGTTCGGCTTCGAGGTAGGAGGAGATCGCATCCTGGATCGCCGTGAAGCCCGGTGCGCCGGCCTCCAGCGCCTGACGAATCCGCAGGGAGGCGGCGGGACGGGTCATGGCCAGGCCGATGACCACGGGGTCCAGGGAGGTCAGGAGCGCGAACGCGACCGCGACGAGATTCTCGGCCACGGCGGCGTGACCTGCTCGCCCAGGCAGTGCCTCGGCCTGGCGCGCGGCACGCGCGAACCGGTCGATGACCAGTTCGGCGACGAATTCGTCCAGCCCGTCGAAATGGGCGTGTGAGGTTCCCCCGAGATGCGGAAGATGGTGGCAGAGGGTCAGATGGTTCTCATGAGAGGAACATCGGCCATGGCTGCCCCCAGAAAGTACTCTCGGGTACTTCCTGGGTGCAGACATGAGATCGGTTCCCTTCGACATGACCATCACACGACGGCCAACGATCTCCCGCAACCCGGGGGAACCTCAGCCGAAGCGTTCGGGGTGGCGTGCGTATGCCTGGGCCAGCGCCGCGAACCCACACCACAAACCTCATAGCGTCACGACCGTCTCACTGGACTTGAAATCTTCCGGGTCACCAGCTCGGCGACCAGCCCGTCATCCACAGCGCCCGCCAGTTTCTTCTCCCAGATCGTCATGCTCCAGTATTTTCCGAATTTGAGGGCTACTTCGTCGTACACCGCCGCTTGGTTGAAGTCGGATCTCCGTAGCAAGGCGGTTGCGAGCTGGTTCGTGTCCAGTGTGTAGGCGTAAGCGCGGCGGACCTTCTCAGCTGCCAGGTGGCGCAGCAGTTCTCTCAGGAGTGCGCCGCCAACACCTTGGCCGGTTGCGTCCGGCGTGCAGTAGAGGCCCACGACGGCGGCCTGTTTGAAGGCTTCGTCGGGTACGAGGGGGGTGCTGTCGGCGAATCCGAGGAGTCGGCCGGTGTCCCGGTCGCGCGCGGCGAGAATCCGGTATGGTCCCGCGGGCGCGTGAGAGGCGAACCTGTGCTGCTGCCCGACTGCGTCCAGTGGCTGGGAGAGGGCAACGGCGGTGGTGTTGATGATGTAGTGGTTGAGGACTTCGGAGAGTTCGGCGAGATCGGATTGCTGGGCGAGCGAGATGTCAACGGCTGGTTTCTTGGTCATCGGGCGGATACGCCTCCTGCTACAGGTTGGCCGGGTGGCACTCTTCCCGTGTGTGCGGGTCCCCTTCGGGCCGTACATGGGCGGGAAGAAGGTTCCAGGCGTCGGAGCCGGGCGGGAGGAGAGTATGCGTGAGTTCTGCTGCTTTCCCTGTCAGCATGTCGGCGCTCTCCGCCCAGAGCACCGCGGTGAGGGAGGAGGGGCCGCTGGGCGGCATATAGGCCGTGACCGGGGTGAGGCGGTGCTGTTCTAGCCATGAGTGAGCGGTGCTCAGGAGTACATCGGGCTCGGCTGCGATCCAGGTGCCGATGAGTCCGAGTGGAGCGCGTGCGGGTACGGTCACCAAGGGGGTGGCCTGGGTGATGCGGAAGTTGACGTCGTAGATGAGGAGCCTGTTGTCGGTGGTGACCGCGCAGTCGATGCCGCAATATCCGCAGAAGCCTCGCCGCTGCGCGGCGGCGGCTGTTTCTCTGGCCGCGCGCACGAGGGGATTGGGCGGCCGGTCGGCTCCAAGTACGCTGCCCTGATATGTACCCTCACCGTCGGTCAGCAGCAGGGTTGACCCCAGCAGAATGGGCGGGGAAGCCGGGGGTACCGAGAACTGGATTCCCCAGCTGGTGCGGATGTCGAGCAGCTCCTCCACCACGAGCAGCTCTCCGTCGGCGGTAGCGAGGGACGGAATCGGGTGCGAGGGCCCCTGGTGGTGGTGGAGCAGGACGTCGAGACCGCCGCCGTTGGGTCTGGTCGTTGCCGCTTTGGCCACCCACGAGCTGGTGCACTCGCCATGGAATTCCGCGGCGGGGACCAGTGTGCGGCGTGGGATGAACGGCGCGGGCACCCACTCGGCCAGTCGGCCCTTGTCGCAGAGGGCGCCCATCAGAGCCAGGTCGGGAACGAACCGGCCGGGGCCCGTGGGTGGATCGGGCAGATTGAACTGCGCGGCGACTCTTTCCCCTCGGGCCACGGCCTGTGATACCAGGGCGCGGTGCTCGTCCGCGGTGGTGAACGTCCTGCAGCTCCGGGGCGTGGGGTGTCCTGCCCGTCGCAGAAGTTCCAGGGTTTCCGGCGTCGTCGTGTGTGTGTGGCAGATGAGGTCAGCGGAGTGGGAGAAGAGGGTGGGGGTGCCGCTGAGCAGGTTCTGGATGTCGCCGAGCGCCGGGAAGTCGGGCTGCGGACCAAGTCGTGCCAGTTCTTCCGGGAAGCCCGTGATGACATCGTGTTCGGGGAGCAAGCGCTGGCGGCCTTTCGAGATGCGGACTCCGATTAGGGGATCGGCGGGAGGGGGCCGGGGCGGCGGTGGGAGACATCTGCTTGCCTCCGCCGGGCGGCTCTTCATCCGTTCAGTTCGGCGTCCCGGTAGGCGGCGAAGAGGCCGAGCGCCCGGAGCATGGCCTTGATCGGATAGTTCGGAAGCAGCGGTTCGAGGCCATTCCACTTCCTGTCGATCAATGCCCGGGCGCGTTCCAACGCGAGGTCCACGCCACCGGAACGTTCCAGCACAGTGATGCACGCGGCTACCTCTTCCGACTGCCGGGGCCGGGCGCTGACGCGCCGCCAGAGCTCTTGCGCCCGGTCGCTGGGAAGCAGTTCGATTGCGCATGCGAGCGGGTACGTCACTCTGCCGTTGCGGATGTCCTCACCCGGCTCCTTCAGGCGTTCTCCATCGCTGTTCACGTGGCCTCGGAGATCGAATACGTCGTCCGAGATCTGATAGACGAGACCCAGCGCCTCGAAGTAGTCGCAGACCGCCTTTTGTTGGGCAGGGCGGGCATCGGCGAGGGTGGCGGCCAGATCCGCGAGAGCCCGTACCGGCAGGGCGGTCTTGAGGCGATGGACCGCCAGGACGTGCTCGCCGATCCCTTTTCCGCTGCCGGCGGCCACGGCATCGTCCATGGCCCGGGTATGGCCGTGGATGTCGAGGGCCTGGCCGGCATGTGCGCTGCGGAGCGCACCGCAGAACAACTCGTAGGCGTGCAGTCGGACCTCTGGCCGCAGGGTCAGGTCGCGTAGGACCCGGTCGAAGGCGAAGTAGGCGGCTGTGCCCGCGTTGATGGCCGTGGCGGTGCCGAAGACGCTGTGGGCGGTGGGACGGCCCCGCCGCAGTACGGCGTCGTCCTGTACATCGTCGACGATGAGGCTGCCGGTGTGGAGCAGTTCGACGACGGCCATCAGTGGACGGTAGGAGTCGCTGTCGGCGCCCAGTGCTTCGAGGACTGCGGTGAACGCGAAGGGGCGCCAGCTCTTGCCCGCAGCATCCACCAGATGCAGGACGGGTCCGGCCAGCGTCTCGTGCAATGCGGTGTGGGACACGGCCGCCAGCAGGTCTTCCGTCCCGGGGCCGAGGAAGCCGAGGCTGGCCTGCGGGCTGGGGGTGGACGGATAGAACTCACTGATGACCCGGCGGGTCTCCGCTGCGATGGGTGTCATCAGCTGGTCCATACGGGCGATCGCCTGCGCCGGCTTGACCTCCACAAAGCCGGTTCCGTGGACCGCCCTGCCGTCAAATCTGCCGCTGACGTGGACCCTTCCCTCCCAGAAGCCGCGGTGGACGGTTACCGTGCGCACCTCCTGGCGGGCGAAGGCCGCCTGGAGCGTGAGGTCAAGGCCGAGGGAGGGCGAGGTGAGCGTCCAGCTGAGCGGGTACTCGTTGAAGGTCTGCAGGGAGGTCCATACAGGGCCGCGCTCCAGCGTGTAGTCGCCGAGCGTGCGGGCGGTGCCGTCGGGTGACACAACGAGCGAGGTCCGGTCCCGGACTTCACTCTTGCCGTCGGCGACGTTCACCTTGCTCCAGACGGAGGCCGAGACGTCCCAGCCGTTGTCCAGATGGAGGCCGCACCAGTCCCAGGCCGCTTCCTCCGCCGCGAAACCGCTTTCGGCCCGCACGGGGGCGATGCCCCACTCGTGGTCGTACCAGGCGGTGCCGTGAGCGACCTCGTGCCGGACACCAGCGGTGGTGATTTCACCCGCTACGGCGAGACGGGTCACGCTGTAGTAGCGCATCCCCTCGTCGTCATCGCCGATCCCCGACACCGTTCCGCTTCCTCCCTGCCAGGCTGCCGGGCGAAGAGGCGTGAACGCGAGATCCATGGACAAGGGCTCCACCGGATGACGCAGCCGCAGCCGATACCTGCCCGCGTCATCACGCCGGAACTCGGCGTCGGTCCCGTAGCAGAGCGCGAACGGATCGATAGCGAGACGCACCGGCCCCTCCAACGAGAGGTCGGGCAGCGGAGGCCGGTCGCCGGACACCATGTCCTCAAGGGCCTCCCGCAGTTTGGGATCGTAGACGCGATCGTTCCTCAGTACCTCCCGGATCAGGGCCAGATTCGCACCGTCGAGCTGCGTCAGCTGCTGATAGCGTCCGGTCCGCGGATCGCACCAGCCGGCCGCGAGGGTGTGCGAGTGTTCCACTCCCCCGTGAGCGCTTGCTTCGCCGACCCGGAAGAACGCCGCGAAGCCGGAAAACGGCCTGCCCTCGGCCGTTTCGGCATGGAAGTTGACGTACCACCACTCCATGCCCACTGTGTCATCAGGATGGTCCGGGTCTCGCTCCATGCCGAGACTCATCAGGTGATCGGGTACCCGGGAGGGCCTGTTCTGCACAGTTTCACCACGCATGGTCAGTGATTCTCCTCAGGCCCGCCAGCCGGCGTGTGTCCGGCGGACGGCGTGACGGGTGGGTCGCTGTCAGCGGCGGCCTGCCGAACGGCGTCCGCCGAAGGTGGTCGCCAACGCGTACGAGGCGGCCTCTTCGTCCAGGGCTGCGTGCCAGAGCGGGCACGAATCGGGGCCGCCGGCCATTCGATGGAGTCGCGCTGTGTGGCTGGCGCTGTCGATGACGGCTTCTGGCCCCTCATGGCGGCGGGCTCGGCCGAACAGTCCTGCGGGCGTGCGGAACGGCCGATCACGAGACCGATGGGCGGGTGCGCTCGAACCCGCGGTCATGTGGCGTGCGCGCGCAACGGAGCGTAAGCCGACAGCCGCTGACACTCCTGTGCTCGCCCCAGGAAGCGCCCGGCGGCGAGCACAACAGACGTGGATCAGGACAGAATCTCGCAGTTGATGGGCCGGTTGCCGGCACCGACCAAGCACCTGTCGCCGCTTCCGGCGCCGCCGTCGACTGTGCCGTTGTTCACGACGGCCGAGAGGAGGTCATTGCCGAGGTTGCCGTTGATGCGGCCGCCGGACGCGACCTCGCCGAGGACGTCGACGGCATCGTCGCCCTGGTTCCCCTCGACTCTGCCTTCCAGCTTCGCGCCCAGGTCGGCGGTGATCGAGTCGTTTCCGTCGGAGCCGCCGACCCGGCCGTTCGGCAGCACCTGCGAGGTCGGAAGCAGGTTCAGGGCGTCGGCGTCAGCGCCGCCGCGGACCTCGCCCGCGCTGACCACGCCCTCGATGTCGACGGCGTCGGCGCCGAGACCGGCATCGACGAGGCCGCCGTTCAGCACGTTGGCGGTCACCGCGATCGTGACCTGGTCGCGTCCGTCACCGGCGCGGACGGTGCCGCTGACCTTGCCGAGGACCGTGACCGAGTCATCACCACCCATCGCATCGACGGTATCGCCCATGTCCACGTCGGAACAGACGATCAGATCCCTATTGTTCGTTCCCACTACCCTGGGACCGGACTGGGGCACGCCGTTGACGGTGCAGGCAGTCGCAGCATGCGCGGGTGACGCGAGGAGCAGCGGTGCGATGACGAGTGAGGCGGCGCAGAGCGCTCGCAGTGAGTTTTTGATCACGCTGCAGGAATATCCGCTCCGAGCCGCCCGACGCCGCACCGACCCGCTCTGTCACTCGCAGGGGGACGTGCTGGCGGCCGCGGGGGAGCCAGTCGGCCCAAGCCGTTCTCCGCGAGTGCCGCCGTCCAGCGGCGCAGCCTGCTCCACCTGCGGATCCGGGCCGAACCGGGTTGGGTGTAGCTCTTCCAGAGGGACCGGCTTGATCATGCTGTGAGGTTGTATCCAACACCGTTGGCTCTGTCCCGTAATCGGTGGTAGCGGTGCGTAGTGATCACTGGAGGAGGATGCGGTGGCGGAGCAGGGGGAACCCGGCTCGGCCGTGCATCTGTCTCATGATCCTCTTGGTTCGCGTGTTGACGC
>NZ_JAPNLK010000058.1:0-7722 GCF_026627505.1 Streptomyces sp. H27-H5
GGCACCGACATCGGCCACCCCAACGACGCCTTCGACACCGCCGCCATCGTCCACCTCGCCGACCACGAGGCGTGACCGCACCCAACCCGCCCAACCGGAAAAGGACCTGCAACGCGCTGCACTAGGAAGCACGGGCGTCACGGACCGTACGCGTGTCCGCGAGTGCGGTGACATGGGCCCGGTGCGTCCGGGGGCCGAGGCCCCGCGCGACGCTCCGAGCGGCGCCGGCTCTGCCGCGCCCGCTCGCCGGGAAACCTGCCGGTCGACTCCTCATCGTGATCGCCCGAGTGCGTTCCGTGGGATTCGGCGTCACCGTCCGGATTCCGCGGTCGGACGAAATGTACCCCTCTTCGATCGCGGGCAGAATTGGAGGAACGGCCCGTGATCGACTCGCGGGCGCCGGACAGCCACCCGTGAGGGGATCTGCCGATGCCGACGGACCGGCCTGGGGGAGAGGGGGGCGAGCAGGGTCCCGAGCCGCTCCGGTCCGAGCCGGGATCGCTCCTGGAGCACGTGTCGGTCGCGGTCTTCGGCATCGACGACGAGGGCCTGATCCGGTACTGGGGCCCCGGCGCCCGGAACCTGTTCGGCCACGAGGCCGCGGACGTGCTCTCCGGGCCCGCGGCCGCCCTTTTCCCGGCCTCGGAGCCGGACGCGGCCGCGCACCTCGCGGAGCGGGCGCGGACCCTCGGGTACTGGCGCGTGCGGCTGCCCGTCCGCCACCTGGACGGCACCGTCTTCGACTGCGGCTTCCGGGTCTTCCCCGTGGCCGGCGCCGAGGGCGACTCCGTGATCATGGGCCTGGCGAGCAGGAGCGACGAACTCGACCGGGTGAAGACCAACCTGTCCTTCCTCGACGCGCTCTTCGAGACCTGCCCGATCGGCCTGGTCATGCTCGACGAGGACCTGCGCTACGTCCACCTCAACCAGGCGCTGGCCGACATGGACGGCATCCCCGTCGCCGAGCACCTCGGACGGCACATGGCCGACGTCATGATCACCTCGGACGACGGCGAGTACCGGCGGATGCTGCGCGGGGTGGCCCGGGACGGCCGCCCGGTGGTCGGCACGCTGGTGGGCCTGCGGACGAGCGGACATCCCGACCGCGACCAGGTCCGATCGGTGAGCTTCTTCCCGCTGAGCGGCGCCGTGGACACCCGGCGCGGGGTGGGAGGGCTGCTGATCGACGTCACGGACCGGGAGCGGGCCATCCTGGAGGCGACGTCCGCCCGCCGCCGGCTGGCGCTGTTGGACCGGGCGGCGGGACACATCGGCACCACCCTGGACGTCGAGGTCACCGCGCGGGAACTGGTCGAGGTCGTGGTGCCCGACTTCTGCGACGGATCCGTCGTGGAACTCGTGGAGTGGATGGACGAGAACGAGGACTTCGATCCACTGCTCCCGCTGTTCACCCGCAGGATCGCCTCCGGCACCACGCTGGACGCGCCCGCCGTCGAGCTGGTGAGCGGCCTGCGGGAGGTGACCTACCCGCCGGGCTCCGGCATCCACCAGATGCTCAGCTCGGGCCGCCCGATCTGCGTCCGGGTGGACGAGGACTTCGTCGCGCGGACCGTCGTGCACCGACAGCGCGCCCGGCTGCTCAGGGAAAGCGGCCTGGTCCGCATCCTCATCGCCCCGCTCATCGCACGCGGCACGGTGCAGGGCCTCGCCATGTTCGGGCGTTCGGCGGCCCGCCCCGACTTCGCCGAACAGGACCTCGGGCTCGCCGGGGAGCTGGCCTCGCGCGCCGCCCTCTGCCTGGACAACGCCCGCCTCTACAGCCGGGTCCAGGACATCGCGCTCACCCTCCAGCGTTCCCTCCTGCCCACCGCCCCGGCGGCCGGACCCCACGTCGACATCGCCCACCGCTACCTGCCCGGCGGCCGGGGCACCGAGGTCGGCGGCGACTGGTACGACGCCGGAACACCGGCCGACGACCGGGTGGCCCTCGTCGTCGGCGACGTGATGGGCCACGGGGTGCCGGCGGCGGCCGCCATGGGCCGCTTGCGGATCACCGCGAAGGCGCTCTCCCGGCACACCCGCGACCCCCGGGCACTGCTGGAGGAACTCGACGCCTGCGCCCAGGACGTCGGCATCGAATGGGCGACCTGCGCGTACCTCCTGTACGACGCCCGCACCGGGCACGCCGTCATCGCCAACGCGGGCCATCCACCGCCCCTGGTACGCCACCCCGACGGGACGGTCGAGACCCTCGCGGAGGGCTTGGGAGTGCCGCTCGGGGTGGGCGGCGTACCCTTCGAGTCGATCGAGGTCGAACTCCCCGAGGGCGCCGTCGTGGCCCTCTACACCGACGGGCTGATCGAGGCCCGCGGCCGGGACATCGACACGGGCCTCGACGCGCTCCGCGAGGAACTGCGCGGCCCCATGGGGTCGTTGGAGGAGGCCGCCGACCGGATCCTGTCGAACCTGCTGCCCGACACCGCGACCGACGACACGGTCCTCGTCCTGGCCCGGGTGCGCCGCGCCCGGTGAGGCGTCCGGCGTCGGGCGCCGAGTCGCGCCGCGTGTCCGGTCGCGTGTCGCGCCGCGTGTCGGGTCCGGCGGTGGGTCCGGCCGTCGCCGGTCACCGCCGTGCGGGCCGGGCTCGTACGGCCTCCAGGTGTCGCTCGAAGGACACGACCTCCTCGTCCCCGTCCGGCGCAGGGGAGGCCGGACCGCCGGCCGGCGGTCTGCCGGGGGCGAGCAGGGCCGCCGACTCGGCCGCCGACCGGCCGATCCGGCGGGGCAGCTCCTCCGTGAAGGGGTCGCCCGCGTTTCCCCAGTCCGAGGTGGCCGCGTAGACACCGGTGGGCACCACCACGGCGCGCAGGTAGGCGAACAACGGACGCAGGGCGTGCTCCAGCACCAGCGAATGCCGGCTGGTCCCGCCGGTCGCCGCGATCAGCGCGGGACGGCCGGTGAGGGCCGTGTTCTCGACGAGGTCGAAGAAGGACTTGAACAGGCCCGAGCAGGAGGCGGTGAACACGGGCGTGACGGCGATGAGCGCGTCGCGGTGCTCCACCGCGCCCAGCGCGGCCGCGAGGCCGGGCGGCGGATACCCGGTCACGAGGTGGGCGGCGATGTCACGTGCGAGCGGGCGCAGTTCGACGAACTCGATCGCACAGGCCACCCCGCGTCCAGTGCCGACCGCGTCGCGGCGGCGAGCCGATCGGCGAGCAGCCGGGTGGACGACGGATCGCTCAGACCGGCCGCGACCACCGTGATCCTCCTCGGTGCGCCGTCACCCGAGAGCACGGCGGCCGGGTTCTCGATCACGGGGCGACCCCGTCGCGCGCCGCCAGCCGGCCCGCGTGGGTCGGCGCGGCCGCCGTGGCCGCCGGGCGCACCGCGGCGAACTCCCGCCGCAGCACCGGCACGACCTCCTCGCCCAGGATGTCGAGCTGTTCGAGGACGGTCTTCAGCGGCAGCCCGGCGTGGTCCATCAGGAACAACTGCCGCTGGTAGTCGTCGAAGTGCTCACGGAACTCCAGGGTGCGCTCGATCACCTGCGCGGGACTGCCGACCGTCAGCGGGGTCTGCTCGGTGAACTCCTCCAGCGAGGGACCGTGCCCGTACACCGGGGCGTTGTCGAAGTAGGGCCGGAACTCCCGCACCGCGTCCTGGGAGTTCTTCCGCATGAACGCCTGCCCGCCGAGGCCGACGATCGCCTGCTCCTCGGTGCCGTGGCCGTGGAAGGCGAACCGGCGCCGGTAGAGCCGGATCAACCGCTGGTAGTGCTCCTTGGGCCAGAAGATGTTGTTGGCGAAGAAGCCGTCACCGTAGTAGGCCGCCTGCTCGGCCACCTCGGGACTGCGGATGGAACCGTGCCACACGAAGGGCGGCAGTCCGTCGAGCGGGCGGGGGGTGGAGGTGAACGCCTGGAGCGGGGTGCGGAAGCGTCCCTCCCAGTCGACCACGTCCTCCTCCCACAGGCGGCGCAGCAGCGCGTAGTCCTCCGCGATCTTCACCGGGTCATTGGTGGTGATGAGCGTGGTCGCGGTGGAGAGCAGCAGGCGTTCGGTGCGTGCCGCGATGTAGCCCAGCACGGTCGTGGGGGAGGACGGGACGAACGGCGGATTGTGGTGCTCGCCCATGGCGAAGACGTCCAGCCCGACCTCCTCCGCCTTGAGGGCGATGGTGGTGATCGCCTTGATGCGCTCCCGTTCGCCGGGGGTGTGGCCCGTCGTCGGGTCGGCGGTCACATCACCCACGGTGAAGATGCCGAACTGCACGCGGCCCGCTCTCTCTCGCACCGGCCGTGCGCTGCGCCGGCCGGTCGTCGTCCTTGTCGGCATGGAGCGTACGAAGGGGGAGCGGCCCCGATGTGCCCGAGGGCGCACGCCGAAGTGACCCACCGTGCGCGGTCGACCGGCGCGGCCTCCGCTTGTGGTTCCGCTTGCGTCCGCCGGCTTTCCGGCCGGCCCGCTGCCGTCAGCAGGGTGCGGGCGGTCAGTCCTTGTCCCGGCGCGGGCCCCGCGCCGACAGGCCGGTGATCAGCAGGTCCAGGCCGAACTCGAAGCGGGCGGTGAAGTCGGTGCTCGTGACCACCGGCAGTGCCCGGGCCAGGTGCGGGTAGGCCTCGCCGGCGGCGGCCTCGCGCAGGCGCGCCGGATCGGCCGGTCCGTCCGGGGTGAGGGCGGCCTGTTCCTCCAGGGTGTGGCCCAGGGTGAAGTCGGCCACGGCCAACAGGGCCCGCGCCGCGTCCTCCTCGCCGAAACCGGCCCCCGTCAGCAGCGAGACGACCGACTCCGCGAACCCCAGTGTGTTCGGGCCGGTCGGGTGCGTGCCGGCGTAGACCCGTGCCCCGTCCCGTCGGGCCAACAGCGCCGCGCGCAGCGCCCGGGCGCGTCCGGCCAGCGCCGTCTGCCACGCGGCGTCCGCGGGCGCGGGCCCGGCCGCCGCCGAGGCGACCATCCGCTCGGCCATCTCGGTGAGCAGGTCGTCCTTCGTGGCGAAGTGCCGGTACAGCGCGCCGGCCTGGGCGCCGACGGCGTCGGCGAGCCGGCGCATGGTCAGCGCCTCCAGGCCGTGCTCGTCCAGCAGGTCCAGGGCCGTCTCGACGGTGCGCGTCCGGTCGAGGCGGGCGGGGCGCCCCCGCCCGGGGGCGGAGGTTGACAGGGAACTCATGCGCCTCATTATAGTGAACATCGTTCACGTGAACGCTGTTCACTTATTAGGGGGTACCTCTCATGGACACCGATGTGATCATCGTGGGCGCCGGCCCCACCGGACTGATGCTGGCCTGCGAACTCGCCCTGGCCGGCGTACGGACCCGGATCATCGAGCGCCGCACCGCGCCCCACCCGCACTCCCGCGCCCTTACCCTCCACCCGCGCAGCGTCGAGATCCTCGACCTGCGCGGCCTCGCCCCCCGCTTCCTCGCCCACGGCCGCCCCGTCCCCGGCTGGCACTACGCGGCCCTGCCCACCCCGCTCGACTTCGCCGCCCTCGACACCCGCCACGGCTACACCCTGGCCATCCCGCAGGCCCGCACCGAAGCCCTCCTGGAGGAACGCGCACGGGAACTCGGCGTCCGGATCAGCCGCGGCCTGCGACTCACCGCGCTGACCCAGGACGCCGACGGGGTCACCTGCACCGTCCGAACCGCCGACGGGGGCCCGGGCGACGACGGCGGCATCGGTCCGGGTGGCCGCGCGCCCCTGCGGGCCCGGTACGTCGTGGGCTGCGACGGTGGCCGCAGCCCCGTCCGCGAGGCGGCGGGCATCGCCTTCCCCGGCAGCGACGAGACCCTGACCGGCGTGCTCGGCGACTTCGCCGGCCTCGACGCCGACCCGGACGCGCTGCGCCGGCTGCGCGCCGCCGGAGGCCTGGCCGTTCCGCTGGACGGCGGACTCACCCGCATCGTCCTGATCGACCCCGAACGCATGCGCACACCCTCCGCGGAGCCCGTCACGACGGAGGAGTTCCGCGCCTGCCTGAACCGGCTCTGCGGATCCGACCTCGGCATCGGCGAGCCGTACTGGTCGTCCCGCTTCGGCAACGCGACCCGACTCGCCGAGCGCTACCGCGCCGGCCGGGTCCTGATCGCGGGCGACGCCGCGCACATCCACTTCCCCGCCGGCGGCCAAGGCCTCAACACCGGCCTCCAGGACGCGTTCAACCTCGGCTGGAAGCTCGCCGCCCACATCGCGGGCTGGGCCCCGCCCGGTCTCCTCGACAGCTACGACGCCGAGCGCCGCCCCGTCGGCCGCGCCGTCACCGACAACACCGCCGTACAGACCCTGCTGGCCGAACTGACCCTGGTCCCGCGGTACGCCGATTCCGCCGTCGCACTGCGCACGCTCCTCGATGAACTGCTCGGCCTGCCGGAGGTGAACCGGCTGCTCGCCGGGCGGGTCTCGGCCCTCGCCACCCGCTATCCCCTCGAAGGCGGCGCGCCCGCGGGACGGCGCCTGCCCGACATCGCCCTCACCGTCGCCGGCTCGTCCGCGCGGCGCGCCCACGAACTGTTCCGCGAGGGCCGCTTCGTCCTGCTCGACCTCACCGGCAGCCCGTCCGGGGGCGGCCCCGACGAGCCCGCCCACCCCCGACTCACGCACGCGACCGTCACCGCGCACGACCCGCACGAGGACCTCGACGGGGTCAGCGAACTCCTCGTCCGGCCCGACGGACACATCGCCTGGGCCACGCGTACCGCGGACCCGCGCCCGCGCGCCGCCGAACGGGCCGCCGCCCTCGCGGCGGCGATCGACACCGGCCGCGTGTGATCCGGCGGCCGAAGCGGCCGATGTCGACGCCGTGTGATCGGCCGGTAACCGCCTTATTCCGCAGGGAGCGCGGTCTCTAGCATCCAGAGCGTTCCGGTACTCGTTCCGCGACGCGGCCGGACGGTCGAGGTTTCCCAAACGCTGCGGCCCCACCCGACGATTCCCGCTGTCCGGGTCGACGGAGCGGGACCGCGCGCTCGGCCGGACCCCCCACCTCAGGC
The DNA here is from genome assembly GCF_026627505.1 of Streptomyces sp. H27-H5. Classification (GTDB taxonomy): domain Bacteria; phylum Actinomycetota; class Actinomycetes; order Streptomycetales; family Streptomycetaceae; genus Streptomyces. The sequence goes on from NZ_JAPNLK010000058.1 coordinate 6,950, forward strand.
AAGGCCACCGACAACCGATCGGAGCATCATGCCCGGTGCCTTACTCGCCGGCGGCGCGACCGCCGTGTTCCTCGCCGGCACGTTCCTCGCCCCGCAGGCCCCGGCCGGCATCACCGTGCCGCCCGACAAGATCGTCATCGAGCTCGCGACCGTCAACGGGTCCGGGTGTCCTCTGGGCACGGCGGCCGTCGCCGTGTCGGCGGACAACACGGCCTTCACCGTCACCTACAGCCAGTACCTGGCACAGGTCGGAGTCGGCTCCCAACCGACGGACTTCCGCAAGAACTGCCAGCTCAACCTGATCGTGCACGTCCCGCAGGGCTTCACCTACGCCGTCGCCAGCGCCGACTACCGCGGTTACGCCCACCTGGAGAGAGGGGCCAACGCGACCCAGAAGGCCTCGTACTACTTCCAGGGCTCGCCCGAGACGGCCACCGGGACCCACCGCTTCAACGGCCCGCTCGACAACAACTGGCAGGCCACCGACACCACCGATTGGGCCCAGCTGGTCTGGGCGCCCTGCGGCGCACAGCGCAACTTCAACATCAACACCGAGCTGCGGGTCAACGCCGGCACCTCGGACCCGAAGAAGACGAACAGCTTCATCGCCATGGACTCCACCGACGGTGCCATCCAGACCGTCTACCACCTCGCCTGGAAGACCTGCCCCGCACGCTGACCCCGAACGCCGGCCCCGGTCGGCGGTCGACGTACCCCCGGGTGGGGGGGGGGGGGGGGCCCCCCCGCCCCCCCCCCCCCCCCCCCCCCCCCCC
>NZ_JAPNLK010000058.1:7732-55854 GCF_026627505.1 Streptomyces sp. H27-H5
GGCTCGGCGTACGCCGAGCCCCCACCACCGGCCCGACCGCCCCGTGGCCCGTAGGCGGGGGCGGTCGGCACCACACCGATGGGGTGACGGCTCTTCGGCGCCGTCGTCATCGGCTTCCCGATCCTCGACCTCCTGCGCTTCCACCGGCTCCTCGCGGGCGCGTCCTGGACCGCCGAGTACGGAGACCCCGACCGGGCCGAGGACCGCCCCCACCTGGAGGAACTCTCCCCGTACCACGCCTTCCGATCGGACCGGCCCTACCCGCCGATCCTGCTCCTCACCGCGACCAGCGACGACCGGGTCCACCCGGGGCACGCGCGCAAGGCCGCCGCCCGGCTGCGTGAGCTCGGGCACGTCGTCCACTTCCACGAGACGGCCGGCGGCGGACACGCGGGCGCCGGCGACAACGCCCAGGCCGCCGTGAACGAGGCGCTCACCCACACCTTCCTCTGGAACCGCCTGGGGTGAGGGCAACGTCCCCGGGCGGCCCGCGGGATCAGCGTGCGGGGGGCATGTCGTAGGTCACCCACATGGTCCGCGTCGCCACCTGGTCGTACTTGGAGCGGGCCCGGTGGTTGTCGTCGGCGGTGATCCAGCGGACCACGCTCCAGCCGCGCTCGGCGGCGATCTCCGACAGCCGCGCCAGCAGCAGGTCGGCGGCGCCGCCGCCGCGGTGTTCGGGGGCGACGAACAGGTCGTCGAGGAAGCAACCGACGGACGCCGAGAGGGGACGCGCGTACGGGCGGTAGTGGGCGAGGCCGACGAGCCGGCCCTCGCCGTCCTCGGCGACCAGGGCCTCCACCTCGTGCGCGGGGTCGTGCACCCACGACCACACCAGCGCGGCGGCCTCCTCGGTCTGCTGTACCCGGTAGAAGTCCGCGTAGCCGCGGTAGAGGACACGCCACTGCGCGAAGTCCGCCGGCCGTGCGGCACGGACGTGGACGGTGCTCGAACCGCGGTTCGCGTCGGCTGCCATGGGGGGTGTCTCCTCTGCTCGAACGGGCACTGCGGTGGGGTGCGGCGGCGATCGCGGCACCGCCGTCGTCGTCCTCGCCCGTCGATCATCGTCGACACCGAGGCCGCCGAACGCGCCGGGGTGTCCAACGACGGCCCCGCGGTGCGCCACCGCGGCCGGATGACGGGACGACGCGGGCCGGGCAGCGGGCTCGGCCGTGCGCGGCCGCATGGAGGAAGAGGGTTCGGGTAACCGCGTGTTCGGAGCGGCCGACCCGGCGCACCGACGCCCGGAGGATCGGGCGCTCCGGCACCGACCTGTATGGAAGGGGTACTCATGGCGCACGTCGAGGAGTACGTGGAGGTCAACGTCCCTGTTCGGACGGCCTACAACCAGTGGACACAGTTCGAGAGCTTCCCCGCCTTCATGGAAGGCGTCGACCGGGTGGAGCAGCGCGACGACACCCTCACCCACTGGGTCACGAAGGTCAACGGCGTGGAGCGCGAGTTCGACGCACGCATCACGGAACAGGTCCCGGACCGCCGCGTGGCCTGGACGACCGTGGACGGTGAGACCCGCCAGGCCGGACTGGTCACCTTCGAGGCGGTCGACGCGACCACCACCCAGGTGTCCCTGCACATGAACTGGATTCCCGACGGCCTCGCCGAGAACGCCGCCGACAAGCTCGGCCTCGTCAAGCGCCGGGTGAGCGGCGACCTGAAGCGGTTCAAGGTGTTCATCGAGTCTCGCGGTACCGAGACCGGTGCCTGGCGCGGTGAGGTGTGAGTACCGCCAAAGCGGGCGTGGTGGGCGAGGGCGTCCGGTCCGCCTCGCGCGGTGGTACGGCCCGATCCGTCACGGCCCGGTGCGGGTTGGTGGCGCGCGGCGCGCTGTACATCCTCATAGGACTGATCGCCGTCCGCGTCGGCTTCGGCAAGGGCGGCGGCGAGGCGGACCGGCAGGGAGCGCTCCAGGAACTGGCCGGCAAGCCGTTCGGGAGCGTCCTCGTCTGGGCCGTCGGCATCGGCCTGATCGGGATGGTGCTGTGGCGCCTGTCCGAGGCGGCCTTCGGCGCGGCCGGCCCGAAGGGCGACAAGGCCACGAAGCGTCTCACGGCGGCTGGGCGCGCCGTCTTCTACGCGATCGCCGCGTTCTCGGTGCTGTCCTTCGCGACGGGTTCCGGAGGGGGCACTTCCGGCGGTGACGAACAGTCGCGCGACCTGACGGCGTCCGCGATGGAACTCCCCGCCGGACGGTGGCTGGTGGGCGCCGTCGGACTCGGGGTCGCCGTCGCGGGCGTGATCATCGCGGTGCGCGCGGCCCGCCGCACGTTCCGCAAGCACCTGGACATGGTCGGGGTCGCCGACCACTGGCGCAAGGTCGTGGACGTCCTCGGGGTGACCGGCGGCGTGGCCCGCGGCGCGGTCTTCACGGCGGCGGGCGGATTCGTCCTGTACGCCGCGTGGCGCTACGACCCGAGCCAGGCGAAGGGCATGGACGACACGCTGAAGACCTTCACCCAGACCCCGGCCGGCCCCTGGCTGCTCATCGCCGTGGCCATCGGGCTGGTGCTGTTCGGTGTGTTCTCGTGGGCCATGGCGCGGTGGCGCAAGGTCTGAGTACGGAGCCCCGGGCTCGTTCCGGGGCGGCAACAGCCGGGCGACCGGCGTCATCGAGGCCACTGGCCCCCATGGGGGTCAGTGGCCTCGGGCGTCAGGCCGGGCCGCCCGAACCGTTCTTGACCATCTCGGTCATGTCGGCCGTGTCACCGGCCGGCGGGGCGGTGATCGCCTGCGCGACACCGAAGGACAGGAAGTCCATCCTGACGGTGGTCGTCCCGAAGGTCTGGTTCATCCGGGCGGGCATGCCCTTGTCGTCGACCCAGACGTCCGCCACGAGCTCTCCGCCCGTGCCCAGCGCGTTGTAGGCGGCCGCCGCGTCGCCGAGCTTGTCCGCCGGAACCGAGGCGTGGTAGTGGACCGCCTTCTTGCCGTTGACGTCCTCCGTCCCGACCTTGGTGACGCCCCGGGCGTACTTCAGCGACTTCAGGCCCGCGGTCGGGTCGCTCTCCGCCTGGGTCATGCCGGCCGCGCCCGCCTCGCCGAGAACGGCGGACGCCTCGATCTTCAACCAGGTCTTGCCCTTGAACGGGCCCGCCTCCGCCGGGTCGACGCCGTAGTAGTACGCCCCGTCCACGAGGCGCATCGTGATGGTGCCGTCCGCGACCAGGTCCTCCATCTGGAGGTCCTTGGCCGGCATCTCGGTCTCCATCGCGAGGCCGTTGCCCCAGGAGTAGACGCCCTTCATGGAGACCGGCTTGCCACCCGTGTCGGGCGACGTCACGGTCATGTCTATGTCCGCCGAACCGGCCTTCGACGCCTCGTCGGACGCCTGCGACAGCGCCGCGACCAGGGCCTCCGCCGAGTCCGCCGCCTGCTTGGCGACCGGGCTCGCCGAACAGCCCACCACACCCACCGTCATGAACAGCGCCGCGGTGACACCCGCGGCAGCCTTGCGTGCCTTCATCCCCACCCCTATTGCCGACCATCCGTCGTTCATCTTTATGACGAGCCTACATTCGTGCGGAGCTCCGGTCCGCCGGCTCCTCGGGGAACCGCACCCCGGCGGCTCCGCGTCGTGGTTCACGGCAAGGACGCGCCGCCACCGGGCGCCGCGCCGTGACTCCGGGGGGATCACATGCTCACGTTCCACAGGCGTACCGCGGCCGCGGTACTCACCGCCTCCGCCCTCGCCGTGGCCGGCCTCGCCGCCGGCGCCGCGCCGGCCGCCGCCATCCACGGCGGGCAGAACACCACCGCGGCGCAGCATCCGTACGCCATGATCATCGCGACGGCGGAGGGCGCACAGGTCTGCGGGGGCACGCTCGTGGCCCCGAGGAAGGTGCTGACCGCCGCGCACTGCGTCGCCGACGTGCCTGCTCCGCGCGACCTCCTCGTCATCGGCGGGCGCACCGACACGGGCAGCGCCAAGGGCACCGTCCGGCACGTCGCCTCGGTCAGGATCCATCCGAAGTACGCCCAGGGCACTCTCACCCACGACGCCGCGGTCCTCACCCTCACCGGGTCCATGCCCTACCGGCCGATGGCCGTGGCCGGCCCGAAGGACTCGGCCCTCTACGCCCTCGGCACGAAGGCGAAGGTGGTCGGCTGGGGACGCACCGACACCGACACCCCGGGTACGCGACTGAAGTCCGCCGTCCTCACCGTGGCGCCGCTGAAGAGCTGTGAGCCCTACACCGAGCCCGGCGAGTCCCGCGCGTTGAAGGTCTGCGGAGCCTCCGCACCCGGCACCGACGACAGCATCTGCCGGGGCGACTCGGGGGGCCCGCTGGTCGCCGGCGGCAAGGTGATCGGCATCGTCTCCACCGGCAACAAGTACTGCGACGACCAGTACCCGGTCTCCGTCTTCACCCGGGTCAGCGCGGTCGCAGCGGGACTCGGCCTCCCCGTCGGATAGCGCGGCCGGCGTCGGCCGGCACGGCGCTCCCGGTTCCCCCGTCCAGGGCGGGAGAGCCGGGACCGCGCCTCACGACGCGGCGGGACGGGAGGCGGGCACCACCGGCTTGCGGGCGACGACGTAGGCCTGTGGCACCTTCTCCACACCCTCCTCGGGCTCCCGCAGCAGCCGCGCGCGGACCGAGAACCCGGCCCGGTCGAGGGCCTCGGTGATCCACCGCGGCCGCTGCCGACGGAAGTCGAGCGCCACCTCGTGGCCGAACGGCCGGTCCACGCGCAAGGGAGCGTCGCCGACCTGGAACGACAGCATCAGGTGACCGCCCGGGGCCAGCACCCGATGGAACTCGGCGAACACCCCCGGCAGCCGCTCCCGCGGGACGTGGATGATCGAGTACGAGGCGAGGAGGCCGCCGAGGGAACCGTCCGCCAGGTCCAGGGCGGTCATGGAACCCTCCTCGAACCGCAGGTGCGGATACGTCCTGCGGGCCAACGCGACCATGGCCGACGACAGGTCGAGCCCGAACGCGGACAGCCCCAGCCCGTCCAGGTACGCCGTCAGGTGCCCGTGGCCGCAGCCGATGTCGGCCACCGGCCCGGCGGCGCCCGCCCTCACGAGTTCGGCGAACCCGGCCACCATCGCGCGGTCGAGCGGTCTGTCGACCAGCCAGTCGCCGAAGTGCTCGGTGTAGTCGAGGGCCACGGTGTCGTAGAACACCCGGGCTGCGTCGAGGAAGTCCGATCCGGTCATGGCCGAACACCCTATCCGCCGGCCCCGAAGCCGTCCCCGGAACGCCCTCGGCGGACGCCGCCCGTGCGGACGACGACCCGCCGGGCATCGATCCGACGGGCATCGATCCGACGGGAGAGGTCCGACGGGGGAGGCCCGAGGAGACCGGTCCGACGGGGGGAGGCCCCAAGGGGAGGGCCCCCGACCGCCGGGGCGGTCGGGGGCCACACGTCAGTCGGACGCGCCCCGGGCGTACACCGCCGCGGGCACGGGGGCGTACCCCACGGGCCGGGAGGTGAAGGTGCCCCGGCCCTGGCTGCGACTGCGCAACCGGGACGCGTACCCGAACAGTTCGGCCAGCGGAACGGCCGCCGTGATCGAGGTGGTGCCGGTCCGCGTGGTCGAACCCGCGACCCGACCGCGCCGCGCCGCCAGGTCACCGAGCACGCCGCCGACGGCCTCGTCGGGAACGGTCACCACGACCTCGACCACCGGTTCCAGCAGCTCCATGGTCGCGGCGCGCAGCGCCTCGCGCAGCGCGAACCGCCCCGCCGCCCGGAACGCCATCTCCGAGGAGTCCTTGGAGTGCGTGGCGCCGTCGGTCAGCGTGACCCGCAGCCCCGTCACCGGATGACCGCCGAGGGGACCCTCGGCGAGCGCGTCCCGGCAACCCGCCTCCACCGCACGGACGAACTCCTGCGGCACCCGCCCGCCGACGACCACGGACCGGAACACGAAGCCGTCGGCTCCGCCCGCACCACCGGAGCCGGCGCCGGACGGGTCGGCGATCTCGTCGTCCAGGGGGTCGACGTCGATGACCACATGGGCGAACTGGCCGGCGCCACCGTCCTGCTTGACGTGCCGGTACACCAGCCCGGACACCCCGCGAGCCACCGTCTCCCGGTAGGCCACCCGGGGACGACCCACCTCGACGCGCAGCCCGTGGCTGAGCCGGATCTTCTCCACCGCGACCTCAAGATGCAGCTCTCCCATCCCCGACAGCACCGTCTGCCCCGTCTCGGGATCCGTCCGCACGGCCAGGGAGGGGTCCTCCTCGACCAACCGGGCCAACGCCGACGACAGTCGACCGATGTCGGCCCGGGTGCCCGCCTCGACCGCCACGGACACCACCGGCGCGGCGACCGTGGGCGGTTCGAGGACCAGCGGCGCGTCCGGAGCGCACAGGGTCGTCCCGGCGCGGGTGGACTTGAGCCCGACCACGGCGACGATGTCCCCGGCCACCGCCTGCTCCACCTCGGCGTGGCGGTCGGCCTGGACGCGCAGGATGCGGCCGATCCGCTCGGTCCGGCCCGCCGTCGCGTCCAGCACCGTCTCCCCCTTCCGCATCGTTCCCGAGTAGACGCGCAGACACGTCAGCCGCCCGGTCGCCGTCGCGTTCACCTTGAAGGCCAACGCGGCGAACGGGGCCGCCGGATCGGCGACGCGCTCCTCCGCCCCTTCCGCGCGGACCCCGCGGAGCGCGGTGCCGCGCACCGGCGGCATGTCCGCCGGCGAGGGCAGGTAGTCCACGACGGCGTCGAGCAGCGGTTCCACCGCACGGTTGCGGTAGGCGGATCCGCACAGCACCACCACGCCCTCACCCCCTCGCGTCAGCTCGCGCAGCGCGGCGACCAACGTGGAGGGGGAGAGCGCCGACGTGGCGCAGTACTCCTCCAGCGCGGCCGGGTGCAGCTCCGCCACCCGCTCGTCGAGCAGCCGGCGGCGCCGCAGCGCCTCCTCCCGCAGGGCGTCGGGGACCGCGCCCACCTCGAACGTTCCGGAACCGGAACCGGAGCCGCCGGCCGCCGCGTTCCACACCAGGGCCCGCATGTGGACGAGGTCCACGACTCCGGTGAAGCCGTCCTCCCGCCCGATGGGCAGTTGCACCACCAGCGGAACGACGTGGAGCCGGTCGCGCAGTGACGCCACGGCGGCGTCGAGGTCCGCGCCGACCCGGTCCATCTTGTTGACGAACGCGATCCGGGGCACCCCGTGTCGATCCGCCTGGCGCCACACCGACTCGCTCTGCGGTTCGACGCCCGCGACGGCGTCGAAGACGGCGACGGCGCCGTCGAGGACGCGCAGCGAACGCTCCACCTCATCGGCGAAGTCGACGTGTCCCGGGGTGTCGATCAGGTTGATCCGGTGCTCGTTCCACGTGCAACTCACCGCGGCCGCGAAGATGGTGATGCCGCGGTCGCGTTCCTGGGGGTCGTAGTCGGTGACGGTCGTCCCGTCGTGGACCTCGCCGCGCTTGTGGGTGGTCCCGGTCGCGTACAGGACCCGTTCGGTGAGCGTGGTCTTGCCGGCGTCGACATGGGCGAGGATGCCGAGGTTGCGGACGGTGGTCAGAGGTGTGGTGCGCATGGCCCGAGGCCTTTCATGGGGCAGGGGAGTGAGGGCGGCGCGATGGGTGGAGGAGGCGACGGAAGACGGCCCGGATCCGCGTGCAGGGCATGGCGGCGTACGGGCGTACCGGCGTGCCTGCGTGGCGGCGCATGCCGCGTGGTGGCGGCATGCCGCATGCAGGGGGCCGGGGCGCCGCGAAGGCGGGCCGCGCACACCGCGCGACCGGCTCGTTCGCCGGGCGGATCAGGTCTTCTTCGTCACTTCGTCTCGGACATCCGGTGACGGCCGCGCAGCCGTTACCGGGAAACCGAAGACACCAGGATCACGTCGTACCGGGACCGGGGAGCGTGGACGGCGGTGCGGTGACACATGGCCGGGCTCCCCTCGTGGACTGGTTCGACGAAACACGCGCCGCGCTCTTCGTGGCACACACGGGTGAGTCTAGGGACGCGCGTCCGACGGTGCATCACCTTTTCCGACAGGCATATCAGGCCCCGGCGCCGGGCATCACGTCCTGGTGAAGTCCGGGAAGTACAGGGGCGGTCGGCACGGGGACGCGCTCCCGCCCTGGTTACGGGCGCTGGTCGTCCTCGGCGCGGTTCTCGCCGTCCTCTTCTCGGCGCGGGCCCTCGACCGGGGCCACGACGCGACCGTCACGTACGAGCGGGCGTTCGTGTGCGGCGGCGAGGAGTGCCTCCACGAGGAAACGGGCGAGGTACGTGACCGCAGGACCGGGGAGACCTGTACGTCGAACGGCACGAGCGGCGGCACGACCGCGGGCGGGGCGCCGGCGACCATCGGCGGCGTTGCCGCCGGCGCGGGCGGGGCGGGCGGCGCACCCGTGACCATCGGGGGCGGGGGCGGCAACGCCGGCACCAGCTGCACCAGGTACCACGACGTGAAGGTGGCCTGGAGCGGTGGCTCCGACTGGTTGGGGGTGGCCCCGGAGACCTACGAGGAGGCCAGGGCGGGCGATCGCGCACGGTTGCGGACCTGGAAGGGACAGGTGGTCCGACTGGAGATCGACGGGCACGTCCGCACCTATCCGCCTGCGTCGGAATCGGGCCTGTGGTGGCGGGTGTTGCTGCTCTGGCTCGGTCTCGGGGTCGGCGCGTGGGCGCTGGTGAGCGGTCGGCGGTCCGACTTCTACGGGCTGGCCGTTCCCTGGGCCATGGTGGCCATGGCGATTGCGTTGTTCGGGCCGGGTCTCTTGATGTGGTCGCCCCCGGCGTTCTGCGGGGCGCTGGCCCTGCTCACGCTGGGCCTGGCGTTCGGGGCGCGGGCGGCTCACCGGCTCTGAGTCGCCCCGCCGATCGCGTGCCTGATCAGCCGTGCCGCCCCGGCGGGCCGTATCCCTCTGCCGTGAGTTCCTCCCGGGTGCGGCATGACATAAGTCAATGCCGCACGCGCGAGGCCCCGTTGGCCTGAGCGCCCCCTGCCGGGGGCGCCGAGGTGATTGTCAGGTCCCGGGCTTGTTCCCGTAGACGTAGACGTCGTCGCCGTTCTTCAGCATGTTCCAGTACGTCTTGGCGTCCGCGATCCGCATGTTGACGCACCCACCGGACCCGGGCGGGTTCCACATGCTCTTGTCCACGGAGTGGAAGGCGATGCCGCCGTCGAAGAACTGTGAGTAGGGCATGGCGACGTTGTAGATCGTCGACCAGTGGTTGATGTTGCGGTAGTAGATCTTCTTCAGGCCGGTCCGGGTCTCCGTGCCGTCCTTGCCGGTGCGCACCGGCACCGGACCGTAGACCAGCTTCGCCCCGTCCTGGATCCAACTGAGTTGTCGCGTCAGGTCGACACAGGCTATTCGCCCCAGATTGGTCGGACACTTGCCCGCCTTGTTGGGGGTGGTGCCCGCCGCCCGCTGGTCCAACATCGTGCTCATCGTGCGCCAGGTGAGCGGCCCCGCGTAACCCACGGTCGGCGTGATGCCGTGGGTCGCCTGGAACGACCGGATGGCGGTGCAGTCGGCGGACGACTGCACCCCGTCGACGGGCCGCCCCAGGAACTGCTCGACCTGTCGCTGGTACGGGCCGGTGGTCACGTTGCAGGTGGCGGCTTGCGCCGTCCCGCCACCGGCCACCACCAGCGGCGCCGCCAGCGCCACCGCCCCGCCGACCACAGCCGCGGTCCTTCGGCTCGTACGTATGCGCATGGATTTCACATCGGCCTCCCCATGGGGTTGTTCCCACCTGTGAGGCGGAACGTACAGGCCATCGCCGCCGGTTGGGATCCGGGTGCCGTAAATCGCCTCGTACGCATGCCGTAGGGGTGTGGACGTGACCGGAAGAATCCGTTCCATCACCCGATGTGATCGGCCCGGGGGGTGGCTCGGGAGTGGTCTCGGGGGTGTGTCAGACCTCGGACCTCACGCGTTGGGGGCGGCCGTGGCCCGGCGTACGGACTCGACCACCGCCGCGCGATGCCGTGACAGGCGCTCGGCCGGCCAGTCGACGCCCTGGCCACCGGCCGCCGGGCCGCCCACCGCGCCGAACCAGGCCTGCGAGAGTCCCATCACCAGCGTCAGCACGTCGGCGGGATCCAGGGACGGGTCGACGCGACCGGCCCGCTGGGCCCGTTCCACCTCCGCGATCTTGTCGCGGTAGGACTCCGCCTCGACGTCCGTGCTGCCGGGGCGCTCCAGTTGCTTCCACAGTACGAGCCGCATCAGTGACGGCCACTCGACGAGGTGGTCGAAGACCGCGCCGGCGTACCCCGCCAGGTCGTCGGCGTCGAACGGGACGGACTCCGCGCCCGACTCCAGCGCCCGCAGGAGCACCGCGTCGAAGAGCTCCTCCTTGTTGCCGAAGTACACGTAGATGAGTCGCTTGTTCGCCTGCGCCGCCTCGGCGATGCGGTCCACCCGCGCACCGGCGATGCCGTACGTCGCGAACTCGGAGAAGGCCGCGTCGAGCAGACGTGCCTTGGTTGCGCTGGAATCCCGTGCCATGCCCGCAGCCTAGCAAGTAACTATCTGGTTATTGACATTCTCCGGCGGCCGGATGCATGGTTGACCTATCCAGTTAGTTACTTACCTGTGGAGGGGCATGTCATGGAGATTCGTGCACTGGGCGGTCAGGGACTCGAGGTCGGCGTCGAGGGCCTCGGGCTGATGGGAATGAGCGCCCACTACGGCGCCACCGACGAGACCGAGTCGCTCGCCACCATCGACCGGGCGCTGGAGCTGGGGGTGACACTGCTCGACACGGCCGAGGGCTACGGCCCCTTCGTCAACGAGCAGCTCCTCGGCAAGGCCCTGGCCGGCCGCCGCGAGGCGGCCGTGATCGCCACCAAGACGGGCGTCGAGTTCACGGACGATGGCGCCTTCCGGGGCCACAACGGCACGCCGGAGTACATCCACCGCGCGGCCGAGCGGTCCCTGCGCCACCTCGGCACCGACCACATCGACCTGTACTACCTGCACCGCGTCGACCCGAACGTGCCCATCGAGGAGAGCGTCGGCGCGATGGCCGAGCTCGTCACGGCCGGCAAGGTCCGCCACATCGGCCTGTGCGAGGTCGCGCCCACCACCATCCGGCGGGCCCACGCAGTCCACCCGCTCGCCGCCGTACAGACGGAGTACAGCCTCTTCGAGCGGGGCATCGAGCACGACGGCGTCCTGGACGTCCTGCGCGAGCTCGGCATCGGGCTCGTCGCGTACTCGCCGCTCGGTCGGGGGTTCCTGTCCGGCGCCGTCACCAGCCCGGACGACTTCGCGGCGGACGACTTCCGGCGTACGGACCCCCGCTTCCAGGGCGAGAACTTCGACCGCAACCTCGCCGTCGTCGACCAGGTCCGCCGCCTTGCCGCCGAGAAGGGCGTCACCCCCTCGCAGCTCGCCCTGGCCTGGACACTGCGCCGGGGCGCGGTGCCCATCCCGGGCACCAAGCGCCGCCGCTACCTGGAGGAGAACGTCGCCGCGACCACCGTGACGATCACGGACGCCGAGCTGGCGGCCATCGACGCCGTGGCCCCGCACGGCGTGGTCTCCGGCGACCGGTACGCGCCCGAGCTGATGGCCGCACTGAACGGCTGACCGGCCGAGCCGGCCGGCTCGCCGGGCGGGCCGTGTCCGTCCCGCGGGGGCGGACACGGCGACGCGGGGCTACTGCTTGTTCTTGGCCAGGTCCTCCTGGAAGGCCTTCGCACAGGTGGGGCCGTTGTCCACGGCGATGAAGGAGATGACCAGCAGGCTGCCGGCCTTGCCCTGGTGGCTCGCCTTCAGCGTCCAGCCGCTCTTGTCCAGCGACTTGATGACGGACATCGGCTGGTCGGAGGTCCGCGTCTCCTTCCAGCCCCCCTTCACGAGGGCGGCGACGGTGCCGTCGAAGGACTGCTTGGAATCGGCGACCTTCTTGCCGTCCGGGCTCCAGGACACCATGCAGGCCTGGAGGCTCGCGGGGACGTCGTCACCCGACTTCTCCGTGAATCCGGCGCCCGTGGCGGCGCCCGCGATCTCCTTCTTCACCGAGGCGGCGTCCAGGGTGCCCGCTCCCTGCTCCGCCGGGGTCGCCGCACCGGACGCGGGTGCCTCACCGCCGCCCTTGCCCTTGTCGGCGCCGCCTTCGCTGCCACAACCCGCGACCAGCAACACCACACCGGCGGCCGCGGCCACCCACTTCACCTTGCGCACAACGCTCCCGATTCCGCCCGTACGAAGGCCCCTTGCCCCCGTGATCAAGGAGGGAGTCTGTCAGGGCACGACGGCGTCCGAGGGCAGCGGCAGGGCCGACGGTGACGTGAGACCGGTCACTCCGAGAGCCGTGCGGCCACCCTCGCCACAGCCTCGTCCACCTGCCCGTCGGGGCACCGCCCGCACCCGCTCTGACGTCGGAGTATGACCGAACGGTCACAGGATGGGGGAGGGGGAACGCCCCGGGTCCGTCGCGCATCTAGACGTCCGGCGGGTTCCGTGGGATCCGCCGGTGAACGGTATCGGCGAGAGCCGGCGGACCGCCGTCATCGCGTGGGCGATGGAGCGGCCGCCGGAGGCGAATGTCAAGGCGGGGCTGGGATGAAGGCGGTAACGGTGGCGGACGGTTCCTCGGACCCTGCGCAGGCTCCGGAGACTTCGGGCACTACGGAGCCCGAGACGCACCCGCAGACCTCGGAAGCGGGAGCGGGCCGGGCGCCCGCCGTCGCGCCCGTGCGGGGGGACGGCGGCGACACGAGAGGGGTCGGGCCCGGGGAAGCCGGTTCGACCGAAGACGGTCCCGAGGAGGCCGGGGGCGCCGACGCGCCCGAGCCCTCGGGGCGGGCCGCGACGCCCGGCGGCGGCCGGGAGGAGCCCGAGCCGACGCCGGAGCCCGCGGCGCCGGTAGGGCCTGGAGCATCGCGTGAGCCCGAGGAAGCGGCGGTGCCCGAGCGACCGGCCGGTACCGAGGAGACGGCCCGCCCCGACCAGGCGGCCGACCCCGAGGACGCGGCAGGCCCCGAGCGACCGGTCGACCGCGAGGCCACGGCCGACTCCGAGGACGCGTCCGACCACGACCGGACGGCCGACCCCGAGGACGCGCCCGACCACGACCGGACGGCCGACTCCGAGGACGCGTCCGACCACGACCGGACGGCCGACTCCGAGGACGCGGCCGACCCCGACCCGGCACCGGAGGCGGAGGGGACGCCGGAGCCCGCGCGGTCGACCGATTCCGAGGAGACGAGCCCTGCCCCGGAGTCGCCCTCCGAGCCCGGCCGGAAGCCGCGGACCGAACCCGCGGCTCCGGACGCCGGGACGACCCCGGACGTCCCGACGACCCCGAAGAGCACGGAAGCCCCGACGACCCCGAAGGCCGGCGAAGGCTCCGCCGGCGAGGGGACCGGGGGAGCCGCAACGGGCCCGGACGCAGGATCGAAGGCGGCACCGAAGGCAGCACGGACAGCGGCACCGGCTGCAGACCCGGACGCAGGACCAAAGGCAGGCCCGGGCGCAGCCCCGAAGACGGGGCCGCGCGGCGGATCGCCCGCGCCCGCCTCCGCGTCCGCGCCCGTACGCGTGCCGTCGTGGGCGCGGGAGAACGCGCACGACGCCGAGCGGACCAGCGAGTTCGTCGCCCTGAAGGCACTGGAAGCCCCGACCCCGACCCCCGCCCGCACCCCCGTGCCCGCTCGCACCCCGATGGCACCCGCCCCGACGGCTCCCGCCCCGGCCGCCCTCGTCCCGGAGCGCACCCGGGAAGTCCCGCAGCCCCCGCAGCCCCCGCTGGACCTGTTGGCCGAGCTCACCAACACCCCGCCGCCCACGGAGACCACCCGCCGGACCGCGCTGCGCCGCGTCAAGATCTGGACGCCGATCGTGCTGGTCCTCGCCGGTTGCTTCACCGGCGCCCAGCTGATGCGTCCCCTGCCCGAACCGAAGCTCGTCGCCGCGGATTCCGTCCACACCGTCGACGGACAGCTCACCCTGCCCTGGCCCACGGAGGGGCAGGGCGCCATCCGCGTGCCCGGTTCCGGTGACATCGCGGTGTTCGGTGAACAGAGGCCGGTCCCGACCGCGAGCGTCGCCAAGGTCATGACGGCCTACGTGATCCTCAAGGACCACCCGTTGGCCAAGCCCACCGACAAGGGCCCCGACATCACGGTCGACGCGGCGGCGGTGGCGGACGGGACCTCCGAGGACGAGTCCCGCATCGAGGGGCTCAAGGCGGGAGCCAAGTACAGCCAGCAGGACATGCTCAAGATGCTGATGATCCCCTCGGGCAACAACGTCGCCCGTCTGCTGGCGCGTTGGGACTCCGGCACGGACTCGCAGGACGCCTTCGTCGCGAAGATGAACGCCGCCGCCGCCGAACTCGGCATGAAGGACACCGTCTACACGGACCCCAGCGGCCTGGACAAGGCGACCGTCAGCACCGCCGTCGACCAACTGAGGCTCGCCGAGGCGGTGATGAAGAACGATGCCTTCCGCGCGATCGTCAAACTGCCCAACGCGACCATCCCGGGGCTGCCGAAGCCGATCTACAACAACAACGACAGCCTGCTCACGGCGGCGGACCTCAGCGTCAAGGGCATCAAGACCGGGTCGAGTACGGCGGCCGGAGGCACGCTCCTGTGGGCCTCGTTCAAGTCGGTGGGCGAGGAGACGCCCCTGATCCTCGGCACGATGATGGACCAGCACGCGGACGGCCCTGATCTGAACGGCGGGGACAGCCTGAAGCTGGTGAAGGAGAACAGCCGGAAGGTGATCGAAGCCGTCCGCAAGGCACTCGCCTCGACTCCGGTCATCCACAAGGGACAGGTCGTCGGTCACGTGGACGACGGACTCGGCGGCCGTACCCCGCTCGTCGCCACGAAGGACCTGAACGCGATCGGCGTTCCGGGCCAGCAACTGCGACTCACGCTCGGCGGCGGTGCTGCCGCGCTGCCCCACACCGCGAAGGCGGGGGCCGAGGTGGGGGTGCTGACGGTCGGTGACGGCGCCGGCGCCAAGACCGTACCGGTGGCGGTGGGCGTCGATCTGGCCGAGCCCTCGTTCGTGAACAGGCTCACCCGACTCGGCTGACGGTCCCCGCGGGGTCACCGCCCGGGCTGCCCCGGGTGGTGACCCCGCGCGCCGGATCGGCGCGTCAGGACTGGGGCTTCGCGCGTACGTGCATGCGTTCGCCCTGCCGTCCGAAGAGGCTGAGGACCTCGACGGGCCGTCCGTCCGCGCTGCTGAACCAGTGGGGCACCCGGGTGTCGAACTCCGCCACCTCGCCGGCGCCGAGAACCAGGTCGTGTTCGCCGAGGACCAGGCGCAACCGGCCGTTCAGCACGTACAGCCACTCGTAACCCTCGTGGGTCCGCGGGGAAGGGTCGGCGCCCCGGTCCGTGATGATCATCTTGTACGCCTGAAGGGGACCCGGGGTGCGGGACAGGGGCACGTACACCCCGCCGTTCGGCAGGGCGTGGGAGGTCAACCGCACCCGGGGGTCGCCCACTTCGGGCGCTCCCACCAGGTCGTCCAGGGGTACGTGGTACGTGCCGGCGAGCGGCAGCAGCAGTTCCAGACTGGGGCGGCGCTGCCCGGACTCCAGCCGGGACAGGGTGCTCTTCGAGATGCCGGTCGCCTCGGAGACAGCCGCAAGGGTGAGTCCGCGCGCGGCGCGCACGCGCCTGAGCCGGGGGCCGACCTCGTCGAGGACCGCTCGGTAGGGCTGTGGTCTGTCCATGGGGGCATTCCATACCGTTGTCCCGGAACCGGCAACAAAGATTGTCGTCCCACGAGGGCCGGCGCACGCTCCCCGGCAGCGCACCGAGGCCGAACACCGGCCCGGGCCGCCGGCCACGCCGCCTCCCGCCCCCCCCGCCGCCACCCGGCGGCTGGGCCGGCGGAGGCCGTGAGAGAACGGAGTTCGTGTTGAGACCGATCGACGAGGGACGCGGGAAGGTCGGCGCCGGCGGCGCCGAGGACGCAGGGGGAACGACCTCGCCGGGAGGGGCGCTCGCCGCGCTCTCGTTGGCCATGGTGCTCTCCTCGCTCGGCGCCGGCAGCGCCAACGTCGCCCTGCCCACGCTGGCGCACGTGTTCACGGCCTCCTTCCCGCAGGTCCAGTGGGTCGTCCTCGCCTACCTCTTGGCCGTCACCGCCCTGATCGTCGGCGCCGGACGGGTCGGCGACCTCGTGGGCCGCCGACGGCTGCTGCTCGCCGGGATCGCACTGTTCACGGTGGCCTCGCTGCTGTGCGCCGGCGCGCCCCGGCTCTGGATGCTGATCGTCGCCCGGGCGGCGCAGGGCCTCGGGGCGGCCGTCATGATGGCGCTCACCATGGCGTTCGTGGCCGAGACGGTGCCGAAGGCGCGGATCGGCAGCGCCATGGGAATGCTCGGGACCATGTCCGCGATCGGTACCGCCCTGGGTCCCTCGCTCGGCGGCGTGCTGATCTCCGGCCTCGGATGGCGGGCGCTCTTCCTCGTCAACGCACCGCTGGGCATCCTGACCCTGCTCCTCGCCCGCCGTCACCTCCCGGTCGACCGGCAGGTCCGTGAGCCCGCCGGCGCACGGTCCGGCTTCGACCGCGCGGGCATGGCGCTGCTGGCCCTGACGCTCGGGGCCTACGCCCTCGCGATGACCCTGGGGCACGGCGGGTTCGGCGCGGCGAACGCGGCCCTGCTGGCGGTCGCCGCGCTCGGGGTGCTCCTCTTCGTGCGGGTCGAGGGGCGCGTCGCGTCCCCGCTGATCCGGGTGGCGGCGTTCCGCGACCCGGTCCTGAGCGCGGGCCTCGCCGCCGGCACGCTCGTCTCCACCGTGATCATGGCGACGCTCGTGGTCGGGCCGTTCCACCTCTCGCGCGGGCTCGGGCTCGACGACGCCCTCGTCGGACTCGTCCTGGCCGCGGGGCCGGTGGTGGCCGCGCTGACCGGTGTACCGGCCGGGCGGCTGGTGGACCGCTTCGGAGCGCGTCGCACGATCTGCGCGGGGCTCCTCGCGATGGTCGCCGGAGCCGGCGCCCTGTCGATGACACGGGTGTCGTCGGGGGTCGTGGGATACGTCGTCCCGCTGGTGGTGGTCACCGCCGGCTACGCGCTGTTCCAGACGGCCAACAACACCGCCGTCATGGCGGAGATCGCCCCGGAGCGTCGGGGCGTGACCTCCGCGCTGGTGAACCTCTCGCGCAATCTCGGGCTCGTCACCGGTGCGTCCGTGATGGGCGCGGTGTTCACGTTCGCCTCGGCCGCGGACGATGTCACGACGGCGAGCCCGCAGGCCGTGGCGACGGGTGTGCGGTTCACCTTCGCGGTGGGGGCCGCCCTGATCCTCTGCGCACTCGCCCTCGTGACGGGCGGCGGTTTCCTCGCGAGGGCGTACGCGTCGCGGGCGACCGCCGGTACGGACACCGGCCCCGGTGGTACGCACACCATCCCCGACGGTACGCACACCATCCCCGACGGGACGGACACCACCCCCGGCGCGGCGGGGACGCCGCCGGCCCGCGCGGCCACCGACCCCGGCACGGGCCTGCGCTGACCACCCACCGGCCGGGTCCGCTGCGGCCCGACCGGCACGTGCCGCCCACGAGCGTGCGTGGGCGGCGGTGCGGGAGGGCCGCGAGCGGGCGCGGCGCCACCGTCAGGCCGTGGCCAACTGCGGGATCAGGCGGAGCGCGTTGTCGTGGTGGATCCCCCGGACCTGTTCGGGGGTGAGGGCCGGGTCCGCGTCGAGCGCGGGCAGCGCCAGGTCCAGCACCGTGTCGGCGGGCGCGGCGGGCCAGTCGGTGCCGAACAGGATGTGGTCGGCGGGCGCATGGGCGAGGAGGGTCGCGGCCGGCGCCATGGGCCCCGCCGTGTCGTAGTAGAAGCGCCGGAGGTGGTCGCGGACCGCGGCGGGCTCGATGGGCGGATCGCAGAACCGTCCGAGAGCCTCCAGCCGCGGCGCGATGTACGGGAGGAAGCCGCCGGCGTGCGGCAGGATCACCGAGATGTCCGGGAAACGGTCCAGCGTCCGCCTGCTGATCATGTTCACGGCGGCCCGTGTGGTGTCCAACAGGAAGTCGCACATGAAGTTCGGGATCCCGGGGACCGTCGGCGCACCGGGAGGACCACCCGGCAGGTGGTGCGGGTGGGTGTCCACCACCGCGGAGGCCTCGTTCAGCTCGGCGAACACCCGGTCGTAGGAGGGGTCTCCGAGGTAGACGCCGCCGTAATTCGCCGTCACGTTCACGCCCACGGCGCCGAGCTGCCCGAGTCCGCGGCGGATGGCCCAGGACGACGAGTCGAGATCGTCCAGGAAGAGCGGCACGTAGTGCAGGAAGCGGCCCGGATGGGAGGCGCTCACCTCGACCATCGAGCGCAGCGTGATCGTGATCGCCTCACGGAGCTGCGCCGACGACCGGTAGTGGGCCGGCAGCATCGGCTTGAGCACCGCCGTCGTGATGCCCGCGCCGTCCATGAACCGGACCGCTTCCTCGATGCCGAGCCCCGCCCAACGCGGCAACTGCCTCGGATCGATCAGCTCGTGGCGCTCGGCCCACTCGCGCCACTCCGGGGCGCAGTAGTGGTGGTGCATGTCGATCTTCGGCCGGGCCCCGTGCTCCGTGCCGAGTACCGGCGGGGAATCGGCCGTGGCGACCCGGGCGAGGTCACCGACGAGGTCACCCGTGGCCACCGGGGGGATCAGGAGCCCCTCGGCGGGCGCGCGCACCAAGCGCAGGCCGGAGGTGGTGTTCATGGGGTTCTGCATGCCAAATCACCGTCCCTCGGATCAGGTCACCTGTGGGCGGAAACGGAGGTCGCGGGCGACAGGTGCGTCGGGGCGAGCGCCTCGACCGGCCGCGACGGCTCCAGGACGAGCCGCAGCCGCTCCAGCCCGCGGAACGCCGCCATCGGCCCCTTGAGCCACGCCCCCGCGGGTTCCTCGTCCGGTGCGATCTCCATCTCCGGGAACTCCCGCAGCAGGCAGGAGAGCGCGATCTCGAGTTCGAGTCGTGCCAGTGGCGCGCCCAGGCAGTAGTGCGTCCCGTGCCCGAAGCCGAGGTGCGTGCCCTGGAGTCCCTCGCGCGTCACGTCGAGGTCGTCGGGGCGGTCGAACTTCTCCGGATCCCGGTTCGCCGACGAGAGGGCGATCTGGACGAGCGACCCCTTGGGGATCACCGTGCCCCTGATCTCCGCGTCCTCGGTCGCGTAGCGGAACGTCGACGTCTCCACCGACCCCTCGAAGCGCACGATCTCCTCGACCGCCCGGGGGATCAGCGTGGGGTCGGTGCGGAGCGTCGCCAGCTGATCGGGGTGGAGCAGCAGATCGAGTACGGAGTTCCCGATCTGGTAGGCGGTGGTCTTGTGCCCGGCGAAGAACAGGACCCACAGCGACGACACCAGCTCCGCGTCGTCCAGGGCCTCCTCCGCCCTGATGATGTCCCCGAGGAAGCAGTCCGAGGGGTTCGCCCGCTGGTGCGCGATCAGCCGCCGCAGTCGATCCTGCAGCCACTCCTCGGCGGCCTTCAACTCGGCCTTGGCCGCAGGGTTGAACCGGGAGCGCGTGACCACCGCGAACTGCTCCAGGATCTCGGGCCGATCGGCCTCCGGGATCGTCATCAGTTCGCACAGGACCGAGATCGGGAGGGGGAACGCGAACGAGGACATCAGGTCGACCGAGTCGCTCTTGCGGCACTCGGCGAGGAGCCGCTCGGCGATCTCGGTGATCCCGGCCCGCATCTCCTCCACCCGCCGAGGGGTGAAGGCGCTCCGCAGGACACGGCGCAACCGGGTGTGCCGGGGCGGGTCCGAGAACAGCACGTTGTCGTCCAAGGCGTCGAAGAAGTCCCCGAACACGGCGTGGTAGATGTCCATCGCCCCGCGCATGTTCTTGCTGAACCGCGGGTCGGACAGGGCGTCGCGGGCGTCGTCGTAGCGGGTGATGAGGTACGTCGCGACGCCGTGCGGAGGCGTCAACCGGGCCACCGGGTCCCGCTCGCGCAGAGCGGCGTAGACGGGGTGGGGACACGAGCGGTACTCCGGCGCGCCCTTGGACACGGCCGCCACGAGGTCGTGCACGGCGGCGGCGCCGTCCGGTGTCGTCGCGTTCTCCTGCGTCATGTTCCGCACCCTCCGTGCCACTCGCCTGTGTGGACTCAGCGGTTCCCCGACGGGAGCGTTCGCAAAACGGGCCTTGGTGCGTTCGAGTCAGGAGGCCTCCGCCGGATGCGCGGGCCGGGCCGACCGCCCGCACGCCACCGCCGGCCCGGGCCGGGCCGACCGTCCCCACGTCACCGCTCGGCCGTTTGGCGGTCCGTCGTCCGGTCAGCCGCGCGGACGGGTCGCGTGGCGGGTCCGACGGCCCGGGACATCATGCTGCTCGTCGAGCAACCAGCCCGCCATCGAGGAGTCCGCGCATGGCTCGCAGCACCACCCTGGTCCTCATCACGACCGCGACACTCGCCCTGACGGCCGCCGCCGGCCCCACCGTCGCGTCCGCGGCCTCCGGCGCGGACACCGGCAGGGCAGCCGCCGACCGCGCCGTCACCTATCGGGCGACCGCCCCCTATCTCCGGCACGCCGGCGGCGTGAAGGCGGGCTACGTCCCGGACAAGTACTGCGTGGCCGACCCGGCCGGCACGGGCGCCCTCGGCTACCCGCACTTCAACCACGGGTACGACAACTCCGTCGATCCCGCCAAGCCCGCCGCGCTGTACTACGAGGACGACGGCCGCGGCGGCAAGCGCCTCACCGGGGTCCAGTGGCTGGTCTACGACAAGGACCAGGACCTCACCACGGACGACGACCGCCCGAAGCTCTTCGGCAGGTCCTTCACGGGCCCGCTGCGCGGCCACTTCCCCGGCCAGCCCGTCCACTACGCCCTGCACATGTGGCTGTGGAAGGAGAACCCCAAGGGCACCTACGAGACCTACAACCCCGCGGTGACCTGCCTCCCCGGCACCACCCGCCCGAAGCCCCGGACCTGACTCCGGACCCGACCCCGGACCCGACCCGGGTCCGGGGTGGCTCGATCCGCTCGGCGGCCGGCCGCCGAGCGGATCGCCGCACTACCGCTGATCGGCTTGGAAGAGGGTGGTCAATTCCTTCTCCACCGTGCGGACTTCCTCCTGACGGTCCATGTGGATCAGCTGCTCCCTGTACAACGTGAGCGAATGGACGAGGAGTTCCACGCGCTCGGGCTCCAGTGCGCACATGCGGCGCGCGGCGGCGACCGATTCCATGTGGAGGGCCAGCGCGATGTCGGGGCGATCGGCGAATTCCCGCCGCGCGTACTTGCCCAAGGCGACAGCCAGCAGCGGGAGATACGCCAGGGGGCTCACCTGGGCGAGCACACGGTAGGCGGCGACCCGTTGGCCGAGGGGCGGCTTCCCGGAACCGAGGAGAGCCACTCGTGCTCGAAGGACCGCGTGGTGATTGATGTGCGCCGAGGGATTCATGAGGGAGATTCTCAGATCCGAACAGGCCCCCGAACAAGGGAGATCGGCTGTGTCGTCAGT
Organism: Streptomyces sp. H27-H5; assembly: GCF_026627505.1. GTDB lineage: Bacteria > Actinomycetota > Actinomycetes > Streptomycetales > Streptomycetaceae > Streptomyces. The sequence goes on from NZ_JAPNLK010000058.1 coordinate 29,147, forward strand.
CCTACTGAAAAGCCGTCTGACCTGTCATGATGGAGTCACCTTCACCCCTGTGAGCCCCTCGAACGCCGGCCGATCGGACCGCTGAGGGGGCGAATCCCGGCGGTGGGGCGACTCGATTCCGCCCGGCGCCGACGCGTCTCGGGCGCCGCCGCGAAGTCCAGGGGACGACCGACCGACCGGGGGACACCGGGAACAGGACCCCCAGGCCCCCCAGGAGCGCCGCCGCGACGAACCGCGTCTCCTCCCGGCGGGCGATGTCGGCCGACGTGGGCGCACCGGACCCTGCCGGCACGACCGCGGGCCCACCCCGGAGTGCGGGGTGGGCCCACGTGACGTACGGCGTGGTCGGCGGCGCTACCAGCGGTACCAGCGTCCGCTGCTGCCCTTCGGCCGGGCGACGAAGCCGATCAGCCAGAGGATCAGGACGATGATCGCGACCCACCAGAGGATCTTGAGCGCGAAACCCGCACCGAAAAGAATCAGTACGAGCAGAAGCACGAGAAGAAGGGGAACCATGGTTTATCGACCTCCGAATGTCCGTCTGCCCGACCATGTGTTCGGCATTTTCTCTTCTTACCCGATTCTTATGCCGGACAGGCGGGTGGATACACCCGCCTGGTCGACACGGGAATGGAACCGGTGAAAGCGAAGCCGGGGCGTTTGAAGTCCGATTTTCTGGTCAGGTGCCGCGGGGTAAGCGTTTTCAACCGCATGGGAGTGATGACCGTGTCCGGTGACCAGAAGGCAAAGGCCAAGACCGAGCAGGCCAAGGGCAAGATGAAGGAAATCGCCGGCCGTGCGGTGGGGAACGAGCGTCTTACCGCCGAGGGCCGGACCGAGCAGGTCAAGGGCGATGCCCGCAAGGCGAAGGAAAAGCTGAAGGACACCTTCAAGCACTGAGCGAAGCACTGACCGAAGCGCCGGCCGAAAGCGCAGGGGCCGAAGCGTCGACCGACACCGCGCCCACCACAGGGGCCGGACCTCCCTCCGAGGGGTCCGGCCCCTGTTGCCGTCCCCAGCCCCCACCCGCGGGTGACCCGGCTCCCGGGTGCTCCGGCGGCGCCGCGATCGGCGCACGTGTGAGAACCGGGGCCCTGGGCAGGCGGTGATCAAAGGCGTCCGCCGCCCCCGCCGCGCGGTGGTCGGGCAGGGCGGACGCGTCGATCCGGAGATGAGGGAGCAGCTCGTGAACGTGAACGTGTGGGGATACCGCGAGACTTCGGGCCGACTGGAGGCCATCGACCTGACCGGATTCAAGGTCGAGGCGGCCGACGGGGACATCGGCAAGGTCAGCAAGCACTCCGACGACGCGGGGTCTTCCTACATCGTGGTGGACACCGGCCCGTGGATCTTCGGCCGGGAGGTCCTCCTGCCCGCCGGCACGGTCATCCACGTCGACGTGGCGCAGGAGAAGATCTACGTCGACCGCACGAAGGAGCAGATCAAGTCGGCTCCCGAGTTCGTGAGCGAGCAGCACATCGGCGACAGCGACTACTACAGCCGGATCGGCGGCTACTACGGCGGTTTCCTCGGCTGACACCCGGACCGACACCTCGGCCGCGCCCGTAGGCTGTGCCCCATGGTGATCAAGGCTCACGAGGTGGACCGGGACCGGCTGCTGTACGGATGCATGGCGCTCGGCGGCGGATGGGACACGGAGCCGTACGGGCCCGGCGACATCGACGCGGCCGAATCGGCGATCGAGGCGGCCCTCGACAGCGGCATCACGGGATTCGACCACGCCGACATCTACCGGCACGGCAAGGCCGAAGCGGTGTTCGGCGAGGTCCTCTCCCGCACCCCCGGTCTGCGGGAACGCATCACGCTCCAGACCAAGTGCGGGATCCGCCTCGCCGAGGGCGATCGCCCCGGCATCTACGACCTGCGCGGCCCCACCATCGTGCGGCGGGTCGAGGAGAGCCTCTCCCGGCTCCGCACGGACGTCATCGACGTCCTCCTCCTGCACCGCCCCGATCCGCTGGCGGACCCGGCGGAGGTCGCCGAGGCGCTCACCTCGCTGCGCCGACAGGGGCTGGTCCGGGAGTTCGGCGTGTCCAACATGAGTGGCGCCCAGATCGCGCTCCTCCAGTCCCACCTCGAATTCCCGCTGATCGCCAATCAGTTGGAGATGAGCCTGGACCGTCGGGACTGGCTTGAGGACGGCGTGCTCGTGAACACGCCCGCCGCGGCGCAGAGCGGATTCCCCACAGGGGCGATCGAGTACTGCCTGACGCGGGGCGTTCGCCTCCAGGCCTGGGGGGCCCTGGCGCAGGGCCGGTTCACCGGCCGTCAGGAGAGCGAGCGGGAGCACGCGACGGCGCGCCTCATCGCCAAGCTCGCCGGTGAGAAGGGCACCACCCCGGAAACGATTCTGCTGTGGTGGCTGCGCCGGCATCCGGCAGGGATCGTGCCGGTGGTGGGCAGCGGCCGCCCGGAGCGCATCCGGGCCTGTGCGGACGCCGCGCGACGAGACCCGGAGCTCAGCCACGAGGAGTGGTACGAGCTGTGGCTCACGGCGCGCGGCGTTCCCCTGCCCTGATCGAGACGGCATGGAGTGGGCCCCGGCGGGATCCGGACGGCGCCGGCCTCAGCCGACGCTCCACGACCAGGTGCCGTCCGCGTTGATCAGGTACGCCAGGATCGCGAGGTCGGCGACGCCGAGCGCGAGGCCGAGGCGGGCGCGGCCCGGTCGGCTCGTGCCGCGATACAGGGCGAGCCCGGCGAGGACGATCGCGATCGGCCCGAGCACGAGGTTCATCACGAGCAGACCCACCAGGCCCGAGAGGAACGAGACGACGGCCATGTCGTCGGCCTCGCGGGTGGTCCCGGTGCGTCCGGTCCCGGCCTCGCGGTCGGCGGCGTCGGCGCGGCCGGCCGGCCCGTGGGCGGATCCGGGTGCCGTGTCACGGGCGGCGGTGTCGCCGCCGGCCGCGGTGGTGACGTCGACTCGACGGTCGTCGAGGTCGGCGTGCTCGTGGGCGGTGCGGTCCAGGGTCGTGCGGTGGGATGTCATGAGGAACCCTCCTGACGGCTCGCGGATCGGTGGTGGCGCGTGGTCCGTTCACGTACGGCGAAGATCAGCAGCCAGGCGGCGATCACGGCCGTCCCGGCCAGGGTGACCGGCGCCGGGACGTGGGCCACGGTTCCCAGCAGGACCCCCAACAACATGAGGGCCGCGACGAGGAAGAGCATCGTGCTTCCTCCCAAAAATGGGTGACAGTTGTTCACTGACTACCCAGTCTAAATGGTGGCATGCGATTGCCGGGGGATCGGGGTTTACTTTCCGACATGAGTCAGACCGTCGGGGCCCGTCAGGCCCAACGCCACCGCACCCGCCGGGCCTTGCTGGACGCCGCCCTGTCGCTCCTGGAGGAACAGAGCCTGGGGAGCCTGGGCCTGCGGGAGGTGGCCCGTACCGCCGGCGTGGCGCCGACCGCCTTCTACCGGCACTTCGCGGACATCGAGGAACTGGGGATCGCCCTGGTGGACGAGGCTCTGGAGAACCTCCACGGCGGTGTCCGCTCCCTCCTGGAGACCTCGGAGGAAGCCGATCGGCGCCTCGACGAGGCCGTCGATCTGATGGCGGAGCTGGTGCGCACGTACCCCGGACACCTGCGTTTCATCGTCCGGGAACGACACGGCGGGGTGCGCGGGGTGCGGGAGGCGATCGCCGGTCGGCTCGACGCCTTCGCCCGGGAAGTGGCCGAAAGGCTCGCCTCCGATCCGCTCGGTGCGGGCTGGAACCCGGCCGACCTCCTGATGCTGGCCCGCCTGTACGTCGACCACATGGTGATGACGGCCTCGGCCTACCTGGCCGCGGCGTTGGAGGACAACGAGTGGGCCGAGGTGACGGACACCGCCCGCCGTCAGCTGCGGCTCATCCACCGGGGGCGACTGAACTGGCTCGCCGGGACGCGGCCGTGACCACACGGGGCGGGGCCGACCGGGTGACGGGCAGGCGTGTCAAGCACCCGTAAGGCCGATGCCGTGGTGATAGTCGGTCCGGCGGCGCCTGGAGCGACCGCCTACGGCTGGCCAGGGCGACGGGAGTGTTGAGCGATGGTGAAGAGGACGGCGACGGCGTGCGTGCTCGCGGCAGGCCTGCTGATCGGGCCCCTGGGGGCCTCGGGTTGGGCGGCCGGCGCGGGTACCGCGGCGGGTGCGGCCCATCGGGCGGGGGTGGAGGCGGCGCCGAAGCCCGTCTACACCTTCGGCGTCGTGGTGTCGCGGTGGGGCGTCAACGTGCGGAGCAAGCCCACCGTCTACTCGAAGGTCGTGAAGACGCTCGCCCCCCGGCAGCGCATCGGCCTGGTGTGTGAGAAGCGGGGCAAGTGGGTCGACGGCAACCCGATCTGGTACCGCGTCCACGGGGTCAACGGCTGGGTCGCGGCCCGCTACGTGCACAACCTCCAGCCGATCAAGCCCTGCTGATCCGAGCGTGGGACGGGTCGCGCCGGCCGGGCGGTGTCGCCCGGCCGGCGGACCGATGACCGCCACCGCACCGGCCACCAGGAACCGGGGCCGGCGCGGACGTCACCGCCGCACGGCGGCGTGTTCGAGGACGGCCCGGACCTCGGAGGCGATCGCGCTCTCGTTGCGTTCGAACTCGGCGCCGGTCAGGACCCGGGGATCGGCCGGCAGCCCGGTCAGCACCGGGGTGTGCAGGTGTCCGCCGGGCATCCCCGGTGCGAGTTCGGTCCGCAACCGGTTGGAGCGGTAGGCCACTTCGTTGGAGAGGTAGCCGCCACCACCGCCCTCCACGGCGCGCGACCCCGCGGTCGGACCGTCGGTACGGTCCACCGGCGCCGCGCCACCGGCGGGAATCTCGGTGACGGCGCGGTTGAGGAGCACCGGATAGGGCGTCTGCACGGCGGCGGTGACCGCGTCGGCCGGCAGGGTGGTCCGGATGAACTCCGCGCCCCGGCCCAGACCGGGAGCCGTGACCGGATGCTCGCGGGTGCCCCCCGAGAGGGCGCGGACGTTGTCCGGGTACGGGTCGGCCGAGCGTGCGCGCCCCGCCCAGTCCTCCAGGGTGAAGATGCCCGGGTACCCCTGACTGACGGTGGTGATGACGTCCGCCTTCTGGGCACCGGCGGCCAGGTGCGGGGTGAAGGCCCGTTCCACCATTCCGGAGTCGAAGTCGGCGTAGCGCACGGGGAGTACGACGGCCCGGATCTCGGCGCGGCTGCCGTCGGCGAGGGTGATGCGGAGGCCGTTGAGGCGCAGGACCGCGGATCCGGACGGGTTGGCGCGGCGGATCTCGGCGTCCAGCCCGAACGGGTCGAAGCCGCTGATGAACACGCGCCGTACGCCGGGCGCCGCCCGGAACCCGTTGTCGGTGAGACCCCGGGAGGCGTCCTCGAAGCGGGCCCGCAGCGCACGCCGGTCGACGGCGAAGCCGGGCTCCCAGCGGGCGAGCGCGGCGGTCATGGCCAGCCGGGTCCAGTACAACGGCCGGTCGTCGCCGGTCGCGAGATCACCGCCGGGCCGCTGCCCCTGCGCCCGGCTCACGGCCGACTGCCACAGGGCCTCGCCCCAGCCGCCGAGGAGCCGTTCGGCCTCGTCGGGGCCGCGCACCCCGCACAGCGCGGCGGGGAACCGTCGTACGAAGTCACCCAACCCGGCACGCTCGATCAGGGCCGTGGTCCGGGAGTCCGAGAGACGTGCCTGCTCGGCGTCGAGCGGCGCGGAGGGCGAGGTGGGGCAGGGGGAGCGCTCGTCCGCCGTGGCGGCGGTGGCGACGGTCAACGGGATCAGGGTGGCGAGCAGGGCCGCGGCCGACGCGGTACGCCGTAAGAACATCATGCGATGTGACATTACGCAGGCTCCCCGGCCCCCGACAGGCACCTTCGCGCCGGAACCGATCGGAACCGACCGGCCGCGCGACACGGAGGCGTTCCACGCGGTCACGCCCCCCGAAGCGACAGACTGTGCGCGACCGTTCGCCCCCCAGACACCGGGAGGGATCCTGTGGCAGACCGTGCCGGAGCCGACGCCGTGAGCGGCGATCCCGTGAGGCGGCTCGACGTGCGGGGCGGCCTCGTCGGATCGCTGACGGCGCTGCTCCTGACAGCGGGCCCGGCGCAGGGCGCCGAAGCCCCGCCCCGCACCGGCTTCGAGACGACGGCCGGCGCACGCTGGACCAGCGAGGCGCAGGAGCGGGACTTCCTCGACGCCGTCGACCGGGGCAGCGGCCGGGCCGCCCTCCTCCGGATCGGCACCACCCCACAGGGCCGTCCGCTGCGGATGGTCGGCGTCGGCGACGGCAGGATGCCGGTCACGGTGCTGCTGGTGTGCGGCCAGCACGGCGACGAACCGGCGGGACGCGAGGCCTGTCTGACCACCGTGCGCGATCTCGCGTACGCACGCGACCCCGCGACCCTGCGCCTCCTCGCCACCGCCACGGTCCTGGTCGTCCCGAACGCGAACCCCGACGGCCGGGCCGCCGGCACCCGCGCCAACGCCGGCGGCGTCGACGTCAACCGCGACCACGTCGCCCTGATCTCACCCGAGGCGCGGGCGGTCGCGGGCGTGTTGCGCGACCGGCGCCCGGACGTCGTGTTCGACCTGCACGAGTACCGGGCGACCACCGGCACCTACGACAAGGACCTCCTCGACCTCTGGCCGCGCAACCTCAACACCGATCCCGCCGTGTACGCCCACTCCCGCCTGCTCTCCGAGGCACACGTGCGCGAGACGGCCCGCACCGCCGGATACTCGACCGGCACCTACGGAATCCGGACCGACCCCGTCACCGGCGCCCCGATCGGGCAGACGGCGGGCGACGGACAGGAACACATCCTGCGCAACGCGGCCGGCCTCAAACACGCCGTCACCCTGCTCGTCGAAAGCCGCCTGGAGCCGGCGGGCGAAGCGGAGAAGGCCGACCCCACCCTCAACCATCGGCGCCGCGTCGACACCCAACTCACTGCACTGCGAGGCCTGTTCCGCTACACGGTCCGAGAAGCCCGGCCGCTCGCGGCCGCCACGGAAAGGGCGCGAGCCGCCGGATACCGGGACGAGGGGGCGATCCGCTGGGCCGGCGCCGACAACCGGCCCGCGTCCCCGGCCGAGACCCTGACCGCACCGCCGTGCGGATATCGCCTCACCGCCGCCCGCTACGCCGAGGTGCGGGAGCGGCTCGCCCTCCACGGGGTACGGGTCACCACCTCCGGCACGGGCGCGTTCGTTCCCCTGCGCCAATCCCTGCGCACCCTCGTCCCCCTGCTGCTCGATGGCCGGGCCGCGCACCATCTCACGCCGGGGGAGCCGGTGTTCGGCTGCTGAGGTCGCCTCCCGCGCGCCCCTCCACCGAGGATCGGACCGGCCCCGCCGCGGGCACCCCCTAAGATGCCTGGGTTCGGCAGGGCGGCACATCGGGGGAACGTGACATGAGCGGTTACGGCAGTGGCGGGTACGGCGGCGGTGGGTACGGAGATCCGGCGGGCGGCGGCGCCGCGCACCCGCCGCCAGGACCCCCCGACACGCCACCGGTTCCCCCGCAGGGGTACCCGTACGGCCGGTCCGGCCCCCCGCCGGGGTATCCGTACGCACAGCCCGGACCGCCGCCCGGATACCCGTACGGTCCGCCCTTCCCGCCGGGCCCGCCCCCGCGCGTCGAGCAGTCACGGGCGCGGAAGATCCTGCGGGGGCTCTACAACCCCCTGTACGCCGCCCAGCGGACCTTCCGTCCCTCGCGCCCCGGGATCGTCGACGACCGGGAGGTGCGCAAGCTCCAGTTGTGGCGGACCGGCCTGGGACTCGTGGCCTGGGTGGGCCTGATGGTCACCTACAACGCCGTCGCGAGCGCCGCCGACGTCCACGGCGTCGCGAGCGAACGCCTCGACCAGAGCTGGTCCAGCGTCCTGGTCCTCGTGTGCACCTTCCCCGTGGTGGTCGGCGCCTTCGTGGCGGCCGCGCGGGACGGGCTACGCCGCGTGTACCTGCGCCGGGCCCTGCGCCCGCTCGGCTCGGTCCTGGCCATGATGGCGTCCATGGGCACCGCCGCCCTCGCCATGGCCCCGGAACTGGCCGGTGTGCGGGACGCCGTGGGACTGCCGGGGAAGATCGTCATGGTCGTGCTGTGCCTGTGGTCGATCGTCTTCGCCCTCTACGGCATCGGACTGTCGCTGGTGCACGTCTTCCGCACCGCCGACATCCACGAGGTGCTGCCGCCGATCCTCGCCGGCGTCCTGGTGTGGGAGATGGCACTGTTGGACGTGATCACCGGGTCCTACGGCGAGGTTCCGGCGGGTGCACGGGTGGCCTTCATCCTCGGCGCCCCGGTGACGGTGACGGCCCTGTCCTGGTGGGAGCTGCACCGGCTGCGGCGCCACCACGGGCTCACGCTCCGCACGGCCCTGCGCCGCTGACACCCCCCCCGAGGGTCAACGCGCCCTCGGTCGTTCCCCGAGGCGGGAGGGGCGCGGCATGACCAGGTGGCGGGCCAGGGCCAGTGCGGCGAGCAGGGCCACGAGCACGCACACGCCTCCCCAACCGGCCCGGTCGTGGATCCGCACCCCGAGCCAGGACCCCGCGGTGCCCCCCAGGTAGGCGCAGGTCATGTAGGCGGTGTTGAGCCTGCTGCGCGCGTCGGGGCGCAGGGCGAAGACCCGGGACTGGTTGGCGACCATCCCGGACTGCATCGCGACGTCGAGCAGTACCGTCCCCAGCGTCAGGGCCGCGAGGCCCGCCACCCCGCCGGCGGCGCCCGCGGCGAGGATCGCGGCGGACAGGAGGACCCCGATCAGGGAGACCAGGTTCACCCGGTCCGGCCCCTCGCGGTCCACCAGCCGTCCGGCGAGCGGGGTACAGAGCATGGTCACCGCTCCGACCAGCGCCAACAGGCCCACCGCCGAGGCGCCGAGGCCGTAGCGGGGGCCCGTCAGGAGCAGCGCCACGCAGGTCCAGACGGCCGAGAACCCGGCGAAGACGGTCGCCTGGTAGAAGCAGGAGCGCCGCAGTTCGGGCTCGGTGCGCAGCAGGGCGAGCGACGCGGTCAGCATCGCCTTGTACGGGCCGCGGGCGGAGGGAGCGGTGACGGGCAGCGTACGGGCCAGGACCCACGCCAGCAGCAGCACGACGGCCGAGGCCGCCAGATACGGGGCCCGCCATCCCAGCCACTCGCCCAGCGTTCCGCTGAAGGTACGGGCCAGCAGCATGCCGCCGATCGATCCGCTCAACAGGGTGCCCATCACCGCGCCGCGTCCGTCGTCGGCCACCAGCCCCGCGGCCAGGGGCGCGATGACCTGGGCGGCCACGGTCGAGACCCCGACGGCGAGGGAGGCGGCGACGAGGAACGGCAGGGTGGGCGCGCAGCCCGCGGCGAGCAGGCCCAGCCCGGTGAGGGTGAGCAGCGTGACGAGGAACCGACGGTGCGGGAGCCGGTCGCCGAGCGGAACCAGCAGGAAGAGCCCCAGCGTGTAACCGATCTGCGTGGCCGTCACCACGAGCGAGGCCTCGTCGGGGGACACGTGCAGGCCGGCGGCGATCAGCGGGCCGACGGCCTGCGGGAAATAGATGTTGCCGACGGCGACGCCGCAGGTCACGGCCAGGAGCAGGAGCAGCCGGCGGCTCACGCGAAGTCCGCCGACCCGCCCGCGGCGCGCGGGCGACGCCCGGGGCCGTACGTCGGGGCCGGGTCCTTCTTCGGGTGCTGCCGGGCAGCGGTCGGTGTCATGTGCCGAGTTCACGGCACCTTCCGGCGGCCTCCAATGGATGTAGCGTATGGCTTGATGATCAGCTTCGTGTTGGGTGTCGAGGACCTCGCGGACACGCGCTTCGCGCTCTCGCCGCTGGGCGAGACGGTCTTCAGCCTTCGGGTGCTGCGTGACCCGGGGCTGTCCGCACTGCACCTTCCCTGGCGCAGGTCCGTGCTCGGCCGGCTCGGGGCGCTCGACACCGGTCTGCTGATGTCACTGGTCGCGCGCAGACTCACCCTCCCCGACTTCCTGACGCCACGACCGCCGGGCTTCGCCCCGACCTTAGAGGAGGAGTTGGCCCCCGTCCGCGCGACGCCCCCCGACCGGGTGCGCCGCGACCTGACCGCCGCCCACGCGCCGGATCCGCTTCCCGAGGCCCTGCGCGCCGCCGCGGGCGCCGACGACGCGGCGGTGGGCGTGCTCCGCGACGCCGTCTGCGATCTACTGCGCCGCTACTGGGAGCTCGCCGTCGAGCCGGCATGGCCGCGGATGAGACTCCTGCTGGAAGCCGACATGACCTACCGGGCACGGCAGTTGGCCATCGGCGGCGCCCGTCGCCTGTTCGCCGGCATGCACCCGAACCTGCGCTGGGAGAACGGCGTACTGCACATCGACCGGATGATCGACAGCCACCGTGCCGAGGCGTGCGGGCGAGGGCTCCTGCTGGTGCCGTCCGTCTTCGCCCACAAGCCCGCACCCCCGGTCGACCCCGGGGAGGCGCCGCTGTTGGTCTATCCCAGTCGTGGAGTGGCGACGCTCTGGACCGAACCGGCGAAAGCCGACTCGGCGGCCCTCGTCTCGCTGCTCGGCGCGACCCGGGCCCGACTGCTCGACCTCCTGGACGAACCGCTGCCCACGGTCGAGATCGCCCGTCGCTTCAGGGTCACCCCGAGCGCCGTGTCCCAGCACCTGCGCGTGCTGCACGCCACGGGCCTCCTGACCCGGGCGCGCGACGGACGGCAGGTCCTGTACCGGCGCAGTCCGCTCGGCGACCGGTTGGCCGGCGGGCACTGACTGACCGGCGCGGCGAAGGCCGCCCCGGGGCGCGAGACGGGCGCCCCGCTCTTCGCGGGGCGGCGCGCGTCACTCGTAGTCGACCGTCACTCGTAGCCGACCGTCACTTCCTGGAACCCCAGAGAGCGCAGGAGTCCCTCCAGCATGGCGGTGGTGTTCTTCTCGGTGCGCTCGACGAGTCCGCTGTCGCGCGCCGCGTCGGTGATGTGTTCGGCGGCCAGGCGCTGTACGCCCTGCGCTCCGGCCGGATTGTCGGAGAACAGGTCCCCGAGCCGGTCCAGGAGGCCGCGTTGCTGGGACACCGCGTACGAGCGGTCCAGGTCGAGGGCGGCCGGGCCCAGGACGGCGTGCGGCAGGCGCAGCGTGGCCTTCGTGTGGTCCTCGTTCACCGTGACGCTCCGCTCGTCGAGGGCGCCCAGGTCCACATAGCCGCTGACGCTGCCGGCTCCGACGTACAGGGTGCGGGTGCCGCGGATCGAGTCGGGGAGGAACTTGGCGTCCTTCTCCAGGTCCACCACGACCTGGAAGTTGCCCGCCGCGCCCTCGTAACGATGCATGTCCTGGATCGACTTGAGGAGCACGGGGCCGGTGCGGTCCCGCGTCTTCTCGCCGAAGAGGTCACCGAAGCCGGGGATCAGGTCGAACCGGCTGACCAGTACGAACAGCAGGGCCAGCGCCGCCAGTACGCCGACGATCCGTCCCCACAGGGGCAGACGTCGCGGACGTCTTGGGTCGTCCTGCCGCTCCGAACCGAGCGATGAGTTGTCCATGCCCTGCGGATGCCCCGAAAAGCGGCGGCCTCACCGGTTCCGGTGCGCGCCCGCATAGGCCTCAACAAGAAGTCTGCGCAGGGCCGTTCAGCGTTGCCTCGTCAGGGTCCGCAGGAGGACGAACAGTGCGAAGGCCATCACGAGGAGGTGCAGCCAGGCGGGCCCGGGGGTGGGGGTGAACGCGAGGAGCTGATTGGATGTCATCTCCCGCGCCTGCCCGCCCCGGAGGGATCGACGCACCCGGATGTGCGCCAGGTTGTCCGCGCCGGGTCGTGCGCGTTGTCCGTGCGGCGTCGTGCGCGCGGGCCGGTGAGATCCAGGCAAACCCCGCCCATGTCACTCACCGTGTTTGATGACCAAGCTTCAGGTAACACTAGGTAGTGACACGTTGTCAGCGCCCGACGAAAGGAACGAGCATGTCGATGTCCATCGTGGTGATTCTCGTCGCGGTCGGAGCCCTGATCGCCCTTCTCGTGGCTGCCCCTGCGGCTCCCGTCCGGTCGAACGCGCCCCGACGCGGCGTCCAGGCGCGCCGGCTGCGGACGATTCCCCCGCAGCGTGGCGGCCACCGCCGCAGCGCCCACTGACGCCGGGCGGAGTGCCCCTCCGACGAGGGCACTCCGCCCGGCTCGGCCGGGTCGACGCTCAGCGGGCCCCGTGGTCCTCGCCGCGGGGTCGCTCAAGGAAGCGCTCCAGTGCCTCGACCACGAGGGCGTGGTCGTCGAGTTGTGGCAGCCCGGACACCGTCACGGCGCCGATGACCCCCGCGCCCTCGACGGCGATCGGGAACGAACCCCCGTGCGCGGCGTACAGGTCCGGGTCCAGGCGTCCGTCCGTGTCGAAGTCCTTGCCGCGGGCCCGGAAGCGGGTTCCGATCAACAGCGAGGAGGCGCCGTAGCGTTCGACGACACGACGCTTGCGCTCGATCCAGGCGTCGTTGTCGGCGCTCGACCCGGGGAGCGCGCAGTGGAAGAGCTGCTGGGCGCCGCGTCGGATGTCGACGGCGACGGGAGCCGACCGCTCGCGGGCCAGGGCGACGAGCAGTGAGCCCAGTTCCCAGGCGTCGTCGTGGGTGAAGCGGGGCAGCGTGAGCCGCGCCTCCTGGGCCTCCAGCTCGGCCACGTCGGGGGCGGGAGCGCTCACGGCGTCACCTCCGTCCGGGCGGCGGCAGGGCCGGCGGCCCTGCCGAGGGTGGTGAGGTCAGCGGTCGAGGCAATCATGCCGCCACTTTGGCAACACTGTTGTCGAAGTGCAAACGGGCAGGTCGGCAAGGGCGACGCGGCCCCCGGCCCGCGCAGTTCCCGACTCACGCGCCCCGGTGCTCCGCCAGCCACTCCAGGGCGCCCTCGCCGCCGCCCAACACCGAGATGTGGCCCTCGTCCGGGCTCGTGCGCAGTTCCGCCCCCGGGATGTGGTCGGCGAGCCACCGAGCGTGCGCGCTCGGCACGACCCGGTCCCGCCCGCCGTGCAGGAGGAGCGTGGGCACCGTGATCGAAGCGGGCCGGAAGCCCCAGGGCGTGACGTAGGCGAGATCGTCGTCGATCAGGCCCCCGGGGCCGGATTCCAAGGCCGGGCCGACGACATCGGCGAACCAGGACCAGGGACCGGCCAGCGCGGCGTGATCGGCCGCGGTGAACATCTCCGGGTCGAACACCGCACCGGCCTCGTGCCGCTCCTTCGCCCCGCGCCCGTGCGCGGCGGCACGCAGGGACGCCGCGCCGGACGGGATCATGCCGGCGAACCAGTCGAGGCCCTCGGCGTCGAAGGGCGCCAACCCCGCCACGCTCACCACGGCGAGGACCCGGTCCGCGAGCAGCGCACCGCAGGCCAGCGCGTGCGGCCCGCCCCCCGAATGGCCCATGACCGCGAACCGGTCGATGTCCAACGCGTCCGCGACGGCCCGCACGTCCGCCGCCGCGGACGCCACGCTCCGCCCCGGGCACGGGGTCGAGCCGCCGTATCCGGGGCGGTCGTGGGACACCCACCGGATGCCCAGTCGGGCGGCGGCGGGGAGGAGCGGCGCGGGGGGCGCCCCGATGTTCGGCGTGCCGTGCTGCCAGAACACGGTGGGGCCGTCGGCGGACCGCCCCGCTCCGGTGTCGTGGACGTGCAGGACGCGCCCGTCGGCCAGCCGCAGGTCGCTCTCGTTCATCACGGTCCCTCCGAGGTGCGGACGGGTCGGGCCGTGGCCGTCCGGTGGCGTCAAGGTACCGGCCCCGCGACCGCCGCACGCCCCGCCCCTCGCCCTGCGGCGGGCGTCGATCCGCCACGCGATGAGCGGACGCGGGGACCGTCGCGGCGTGAACACGCCCGCCGGGGGGACCGGCGCCTTGTAGCATCGGTGCTCATGTCGAAGCCTGACGTTTTGCTCGTCGCCATCGCCGCCGCGGTGGAATCGGAGCAGACCAACCAGATGTCACTGACCGTCCTGGTGCACGGCGCCGTGGTCACGGGCCGCCTCGCTCCCGAGAGCGTGTGGCGCCGGCGCGTGGCCGAGGTCCTGATCGATTCCGACCGGCTCAGCCCGTTCGCCCCGCTGTTCGCGGACACCGATACGGCCGACCCCGCCTCCCGCCAGGAGTCGCCCTCCTACCTGCACTTCCACGTGGCCAGGATCCTCCAGGGCACCATGGGCATCCCCGAGACCGGAGGCATGTACCGGATCGCCATCAAGGACGTCAGCGCGTGGACGATGGGGGACTTCAGCTACTCCGAGACCTGATCGCGGTCCCGGGACCGGCCCCGGCCCGACCTGAGGGAGCGCAGCCGGCGCGTCAGACGGTGCCAGCGCGGGTACCGCTCCAGCCGCAGACGGGAGTGCTGGTCGAGCTCCTCCATCAGGCGCTGGGAGCGCTTGTCCACGCCGAGTTCGTCCAGTACGCGGTCCGCTTCGGCCAGCAGCGCCCCGTACAACTGCCACATCCCGGGCTCGGCGCGGACCCGCTCCAGCAAGAGCACGGCGAGCCGGTCGCGGCTCATCCGGGCGATCTCCAGTTCCCGGGTCAGCCGGCTCTCGGCCTCCTCGGCGTTCGCGCTGACCTGGGCGGTGATCAGTTCGGCGAAGCTCTCCATCGCGATCGCCAGGTGGCCGTACAGCTCCTGTAGGGCCTGGGTGACGAGCGGCGGGAAGAGGGTGTCCGCCGGCCGGGTCTTGGCGAGATCGGTCAGGGTCCGGCAGGACACGCGCAGCACCACCGCGCAGATCTCCAGGGTGTCGAGCCCCGTGCGCAGCACCAACCGGAAGAGGAGCCCCTCGCGGACCCTCGGATTCAGCCGCAGGCTGTCCTCGGCCTGTCGGAGCGCGGCGTCGACCAGCGCGATGTCGTTGTCGAGGCGTCGTGCCTCGTGCAGCCGGGCGGCGGCCTTCTCCACCGTGGTGGGACCGCCGAGTTCCGCACAGATGTGCGTCAGCAGGGTGCTCATGCCCGCCGCGAGACCGGTGATCGCATCGGAGGCGGGACGGATCCACACGGGCGGCACGAACAGCACGTTGAAGAGGAGGCCGACCGCGGCGCCGATCAGCGTCTCCAGGACACGGTCCCAGGCGGTGTCGGCGACCCTCGTGACGCCGAGGACCAGCATCGCGCTGATCGCGACCTCCGGGACGAACTCGCCGGCCCGCACCACGCGGCCGATGACGAGCGAGGCCAGGATGATCAGACCGAGACTCCACCAGGTCAGTCCGACCAGGGCGCTGAAGCCGATCGCGATCAGCACGCCGGCGACGACGGAGTTCACCCTGCGGATGCCTGTGGTCAGCGTGGTGTAGAGCGTGACCTGGACGACGAGCAGTGCGGTGAGCGGCGCGGTCAGGGGCGCCGGCTCGTCGCTCACGGCCAGGGCGACGACGTACGAGACGACGGCAGCCGCTGTCGAACGGATCGCCTGGACGACCGCGGGTTCCCGAGAGCGGTGGGCGAGCCGACGGAGAGGTGTGATTGCCAGTGTCATAAGCCCGCCCCTGCCCAGTCCTCGGCGTGATCAACAAGCGCACCGGTCACCCGGCCCGCGCGGGGCACACGTGAACGGAGCGGAACGGCGCGCGTCGAGGTCCGGCGCGCTTCCGGCCCCCCGCCCGCAGGCGATTGCATCATCGGAGACCGGTGCACCGAGGAAGAGGAGAGCCCCACGTGGCCATCGCGACGATCAACCCCGTGAACGGCGAGACGCTCCGCACGTTCGACGAACTGACGGAAGAGGAGGTGGAACAACGGCTCACGCTCGCCGCCGAGACGTTCCGGACGTTCCGGATCACGGAGTTCGCCGAGCGCGCCCGGCTCCTCGACCGCGCGGCGGACCTCCTGGACGAGGACCAGGACGACATCGCCCGCACGATGACCACCGAGATGGGCAAACCGATCGCGGCGGCCCGCGCCGAAGCGGCGAAGTGCGCCAAGGCCATGCGGTGGTACGCGCGCAACGCCGAGAGCCTGCTCGCCGACGAGTTCCCGGCCGAGGAGGAGGTGGCGGACTCCGGGGCCGCCCGCGCCCGGGTCCACTACCGGCCGCTGGGAGTCGTCCTGGCCGTGATGCCGTGGAACTTCCCCCTCTGGCAGGTCGTCCGCTTCGCGGCACCCGCCCTCATGGCCGGCAACGTGGGCCTGCTCAAGCACGCGTCGAACGTGCCCCAGACCGCGCTGTACCTGGGCGACCTCTTCCGGCGCGCCGGGTTCCCCACGGGGGCCTTCCAGACGCTGCTCGTCTCCTCCGGCGCGGTCGAGAGGATCCTGCGCGACCCCAGGGTGGCAGCCGCGACGCTGACCGGGAGCGAGCCGGCGGGCCGCGCGGTCGCCGCGATCGCCGGCGACGAGGTCAAGAAGACGGTCCTGGAGCTCGGCGGCAGCGACCCCTTCGTGGTGATGCCGTCGGCCGACGTCGAACGCGCCGCGCGGATCGCGGTGACGGCCCGGGTACAGAACAACGGCCAGTCCTGCATCGCGGCCAAGCGCTTCATCGTGCACACCGACGTCCACGACGAGTTCACCCGGATCTTCACGGCCCGCATGGCCGAACTGGCCGTCGGCGACCCGATGTCGGAGTCCACCGACGTCGGCCCGCTCGCCACCGAACAGGGCCGCGACGACGTCGAAGGACTCGTGGACGACGCGGTGCGCCGAGGAGCCCGGCCCCTGTGCGGCGGGAGCAGGCCCGAGGCGCACCCGGAGGGCTGGTTCTACGCGCCGACGGTCCTCACCGGTATCACCCCCGACATGCGCATCCACCACGAGGAGGCCTTCGGCCCGGTGGCCACCGTGTACCGGGTCCGCGACCTGGACGAGGCGGTGGACCTGGCCAACGACACGCCCTTCGGCCTGAGCTCGAACGTGTGGACCCGCGACGAGGCCGAACAGCGACGCTTCGTCCGGGACATCGAGGCGGGCGGTGTCTTCTTCAACGGCATGACCGCTTCCCACCCCGCACTGCCGTTCGGCGGAGTGAAGCGCTCGGGCTACGGCCGGGAACTCTCGGGCCACGGGATCCGCGAGTTCTGCAACACCACGACGGTGTGGCACGCGGCCGAACCGGCCGACAAGCCCGCGTAGCCGCTCAACCGGACGCGCCCTGCGGCGAGACGATCGTGAACAGGGCGCCGTCCGGGTCCCCGATCGCGACCCGGCGGCTGTCGCCCGACGTCTGGACGGGAGAGGCCGTAAGGCCACCGAGCCGGACGGCGGTGTCCACGGCCGCCTCCAGGTCGGGCACGTCGAAGTGGATGTGCCAGCGCGGGCGGATCTGCGGGTCGGGAGCCTCCTCCACGGCCCCGCCGCTGATCCGGGCGACGGTGTCGTGACCGCGCCGGATCACCACGTGGTCGTGCTCGTACGAGACGTCGCAGCACCCCGGGCGCTCGCACGCCCAGTCCAGGACGTCCCCGTAGAACACGGCGGCGGCGAACGCGTCACGCGTGCGCAGTTCGAGCCACGCTGCGGCGCGGTGGCGGTGCGCCGTCCAGTCCGGGATGACCTCGCCCTGCCAGAAACCGAAGACCGCTCCGTCCGGGTCGGCGGCGAGCGCGGCGCGCCCGGTACCGAAGGTCAGCGGGCCCACGGCCATGGTCGCGCCCCGTTCACGGACCCGCGCCGAGGTGATGTCGGCGTCGTCGACGGCGAAGTACGGGGTCCAGGCCACCGGGACGCCCAGCCGACCGGCCAGCGCCCCGATGCCCGCGATCGGCACCCCGTCACGCATCGCCACCGAGAAACCCTCGCCGAGCCGGGTCGGCCGGAAGGTCCACCCGAGCACGGCCCCGTAGAACGCCTGCGCGTTCTCCATGTCGCGGGTCATCAGGCTCACCCAACACGGCGCACCGAACACCTCATGGCTTGACGTCGACACCGGCACCGACCTCTCTGACGCTCACCCGGCGCCCACCGTAGCCCCGCTGTCGGCGCCAGGCCGCGAGACACGGCCGCGCGCCCGGTGCCGCCATTGGGGTGGGATCGCGGGCATCGACCCGTCCGCGCGGGCCCGGCCGTCGAAACAGACGCGAACCCGCCCGACACCCCGGGCGGGCATCCTCGAAACCCTTGCCCCTGGAGAGCCTCATGCGCACGCGCAAGATCGCCATCGCCGCGTCCGTCGTCCTGGCGTCCGCCGACGGCGGCGACCAACAACGACCTGAACGCCGCCACGGGGACCACCCTCTTCGACCTCGACACCACGGCCGACCGGGTCTCCCTCCAGTCACCCGCCAACGCCGGCACCCTCGCCCCCACCGGGAACCTCGGTGTGAACGCCGCTCCCGACGCCGGATTCGACATCCACTACTCGGCCAAGCACGGCACCAACCAGGGATTCGCGAGCCTCGACACCGGCCGCGGCTCCCGCCTCTACCAGATCGACGTGCTGACCGGAGCGGCCCGCGACCTCGGCGCCTTCCCCGCGAAGCAGCAGGTCACCGACCTGGCCCTGCCGTTGGGCCAGAACTGATCCACCGCGCGGTGGGCCGTTCGGCGGACCGGCCCACCGCGCGGGCGGCGGTCCCCGCGCAGACCGGGGGAGCGCCGCGACACGTGCGCGACCTACTCCTCGATGGCCCCGCCGATGCGCCGCAGGTGCCGCCGGAAGGTGTACGAGGGATCGGCGTCCCGCAGGACCAGGTAGTCCTCGAAGGCCGTCTGCCGGCGCAACGTCTCGCCCGATCGGATCCGGTGCGCCTGCTCCCGCTCCGTCTCGCGGATCCGCTCGGCCGTCGTCAGCACCTTCTCGACGTGCTCCGCGGCGACGAACAGCACGCCGTCGACGTCACCGAAGACGAAGTCCCGGCCGTCCACGAGGTGCGCCCCGAACCGGGCGGTGACCAGGGCATCGGCCTCCCGTTCGTCCAGCCGTACGGGTCCGGGCGGGTAGGCGCCGTAGCTGAACACGGGCAGCCCGATCTCGGCCAGCTCCGGGGTGTCGCGGTGCAGTCCCCACACCACCAGGCCCGTCACCCCCGCCGCCGCGGCCTCCAGCACCGCCAGGTCACCCACGCACGCCTCGTCCGACCGGCCGCCGTTGTCGATCACCAGGACGTCGCCCTCCTCGGCCCGGCCGTAGGCCTCCAGGAACACGTCCACGCTCCCGAAGTGACGCACCGGCAGCACGGGCCCCGCCACCCGGTGCCCTTGCACGACCGCGCCGATGCCCGGCGGTGCGACGCGCAGCGGCGTGTTCGTACGGACACATGCATCGGCCAGGAGCGGGGTGGACAGGTCGGCGAAGGCTTGCAGCATGCCCTCTCTCCTTCTCGAAAAGAACGGTTTCGATCGAGTACCGCCCTCATCGTGCCCTGCCGCCCCCTCCGGCCCGCCGCGCCGGGTCCGCGCGTCCCGGTCAGGCGCCGACGTACGCCGCCAGGTGCTCGCCGGTGAGCGTCGAGCGGCCGGCGATCAGATCGGCGGGCGTGCCCTCGAAGACGATCCGGCCGCCGTCGTGGCCGGCCCCGGGGCCCAGGTCCACGATCCAGTCGGCGTGTGCCATGACCGCCTGGTGGTGCTCGACCACGATCACCGACTTGCCGGAGTCGACGAGCCGGTCGAGGAGACCCAGCAACTGCTCGACGTCCGCGAGGTGCAGACCGGCGGTCGGCTCGTCCAGTACGTAGATCCCGCCCTTGTCGGCCATGTGGGTCGCCAGCTTGAGCCGCTGCCGCTCGCCGCCCGACAGTGTGGTCAGCGGCTGACCGAGGCTGAGGTAGCCCAGTCCGACGTCGGCGAGACGCCCGAGGATCCGGTGCGCGGCCGGCGTGTGCGCCTCCCCGGCCCCGAAGAACTCCTTCGCCTCGGTCACCGACATCGCCAGCACCTCGCTGATGTCGCGGCCGCCGAGGTGGTGCTCCAGGACCGCCGCCTGGAACCGCTTCCCCTCGCACTCGTCACAGACGATGGCGACGCCCGCCATCATGGCCAGGTCGGTGTAGATGACCCCGGCGCCGTTGCAGTTCGGGCAGGCACCCTCCGAGTTCGCGCTGAACAGCGCCGGCTTCACGCCGTTGGCCTTGGCGAACGCCTTGCGGATCGAGTCGAGGAGGCCGGTGTACGTGGCCGGGTTGCTCCGGCGCGAACCGCGGATCGCGCCCTGGTCGATCGACACCACACCCTCGCCGGCGGGGATCGACCCGTGCACGAGCGAGCTCTTTCCGGAGCCGGCGACACCGGTGACGACGGTCAGCACCCCGAGCGGGATGTCGACGTCGACGTCGCACAGGTTGTGCGTCGTCGCGCCGCGGATCTCGAGCGTGCCGGTGGGCGTCCGTACCGTGTCCTTGACGGCGGCCCGGTCGTCGAAGTGGCGGCCGGTGACGGTGCCCGCGGTCCGCAGCTCCTCGACGCTGCCCTCGAAGCAGACCGTGCCGCCCGCCGCGCCCGCGCCGGGCCCGAGGTCCACGACATGGTCGGCGATCACGATCGTCTCGGGCTTGTGCTCCACGACCAGCACCGTGTTGCCCTTGTTGCGCAGCCGCAGCAGCAGGTCGTTCATCCGTTGGATGTCATGGGGGTGCAGACCCGTCGTGGGCTCGTCGAAGACGTAGGTGACGTCGGTGAGCGAGGAGCCGAGATGGCGGACCATCTTGACGCGCTGCGCCTCGCCGCCCGACAGCGTGCCCGACGGGCGGTCGAGCGAGAGGTAGCCGAGCCCGATCTCCACGAACGAGTCCAGGGTCCCGCGCAGGGTCGAGAGCAGCGGCGCCACCGACGGCTCGTCGAGCCCGCTCACCCACCCCGCCAGGTCGCTGATCTGCATCGCACAGGCCTCGGCGATGTTGAGCTTGTCGATGCGCGAGGAGCGGGCCTCCTCGCTGAGCCGGGTGCCGTCGCATTCGGGACAGGTGGTGAAGGTGACCGCCCGCTCCACGAACGCCCGGATGTGCGGCTGCATCGCCTCCTTGTCCTTGGACAGGAACGACTTCTGGATCTTGGGGATGAGGCCCTCGTAGGTGAGGTTCACGCCCTCGACCTTCACCTTGGTCGGCTCCCGGTAGAGGAAGTCCTGCATCTCCTTCTTGGTGTACTTGCGGATCGGCTTGTCCGGGTCGAGGAAGCCCGACTCGGCGTAGAGCCGCACGGTCCACCAGCTGTCCGACTTCCAGCCGGGGATGGTGAACGCGCCCTCGGAGATCGACTTGGAGTCGTCGTAGAGCTGGGCGAGGTCGATGTCGGAGACGCTGCCCCGGCCCTCGCAGCGCACGCACATGCCGCCCGTGCGGCTGAAGGTCGCCTTCACCGTCCTGGTGGCGGCGCCGCGCTCGACGGTGATCCCCCCGCTGGCCCGGACCGAGGGGACGTTGAAGGCGAAGGCGCCGGGCCCGCCGACGTACGGCTTTCCGAGGCGGCTGAAGAGGATGCGCAGCATCGCGTTGGCGTCGGTGACGGTGCCGACCGTGGAGCGGGGGTCGGCCCCCAACCGCTGCTGGTCCACGATGATCGCGGTCGTCAGCCCGTCCAGGACATCGACCTCGGGCCGCGCCGGCGTCGGCATGAAGCCCTGGACGAAGGCGCTGTACGTCTCGTTGATCAGCCGCTGCGACTCCGCCGCGATCGTGCCGAACACCAGCGAGCTCTTGCCCGACCCGGAGACGCCGGTGAACACCGTCAGCCGCCGCTTGGGGATCTGGACGCTGACGTCCTTGAGGTTGTTCACGCGCGCGCCGTGCACGCTGATCAGGTCGTGGCTGTCGGCGTCGTGCGGCGCGGACGACCGCGTGTCCGTCCTCTTGGCCATGCTTATCGTGTCTCCATCCGTCGATCGGGGCCGGGCGCCTCGTTCCCTGCCCGCGGGGCTCGATGCCCGTGGCCTTCACGCTACGGCCGGCGGGGCGGGCCGCGCTTCTCCGATCCTGATCGGTGGCACGGGCACGCGGATCCTCGACGCCTCGCCTTCGTACGCGCCGTACCCGCGTCCCCCGGCCGATGTGTACGGAAGTCGGCCACTACCCGTCGGTACCCGACCGGATCGTGTGCGGGTTTGATAAATGTGGGTGCTTCGGATGCGCGCCGGTTCGGTGGGAGGAAGCGGTCATGGTGGAGCTGCCGGTTCCGAGAACACTCGTGTGCGGATACTGCGGGGCCGGGCCCGTCGACGGCGTGGCACGGACGATCGCGGCGGGCCCGGGCTTCCTGACGGTGACCTGGCACGCGGAGCGGTGCCCGCACTACGCGGCGGACCGGATCCTCGCGGAAGAACCGTCCTGACCGTCGTCCCCGCCGTTCGTCCGCCCCGTCCGCGCGGGTCCGGGGACCGCACCGGTGGGTGGCTGCTCCGGGGCCGCACATGCGAGTGAATCGCACCTGGTCACAGGGCGTATGACGGCTGTAGCCGCAATGCGTGCGATGTGCCACCGTGGGGTCATGGAGGGGAATCGGCACGTACACGAGCACGACCGGCACGACCACGAGCACGACGAGCACGCGGGGCTCGGTCGGCGCCTGGCGCACCTGATCCGCCCCCACGGCCACGAGGCGGCCGACAGGATCGACACGGCCATGGAGACCTCGCGCGAGGGCATGCGCACGCTGTGGCTCTCCCTGCTCGTCCTGGCGGCGACCACCGTCGTCCAGGCGATGATCGTCGCCCTGTCGGGATCGGTGGCCCTGCTCGGCGACACCGTCCACAACGCCACCGACGCCTTGACCGCCGTCCCGCTCGGCATCGCGTTCGTGCTCGGCAGGCGCGCCGCGAACCGGCGCTACACCTACGGCTACGGCCGGGCCGAGGACCTGGCCGGGATGCTCATCGTGGCGACCATCGCCGCCTCCGCGGCGCTCGCCGCATGGGCGGCCGTCGACCGGCTGCTGCATCCCCGCGACGTCACCCACCTGTGGGCGGTGGCCGCCGCCGCGCTCGTCGGGTTCGCCGGCAACGAGTGGGTGGCCCGCCAACGCATCCGTACCGGGCGCAGGATCGGCTCCGCGGCCCTGGTCGCCGACGGCCTGCACGCCCGTACCGACGGCTTCACCTCCCTCGCGGTCCTCCTCGGCGCGGCCGGCTCCGCCGCCGGGTGGAAGGCCGCCGATCCCGTGATCGGGCTGCTGATCACCGTCGCGATCCTGTACGTGCTGCTCGGCGCCGCGCGGGAGGTGTTCCGGCGGCTGATGGACAGCGTCGACCCCGGCCTGGTGGAGAGCGCGGAGAACGCGCTGCGCTCGGTCGGCGGTGTGCGGGGCGTGGGACAGGTCCGGATGCGCTGGATCGGCCACGCCCTGCGCGCCGAGGCCGACATCGTCGTCGATGCGCACCTGACGGTGGTGCAGGCCCACGAGCTGGCCGAAGCCGCCGAGCACGCCCTCGTGCACGCCGTGCCGCGGTTGATCGCCGCGACCGTTCACACCGACCACACGCCGGTCGGGGCGCGGCCGAGGGTTGCCTGAAGCGGCCTCCCGTCGTTGGGTACGTCGTGAACGAGACGAGAAGAACCGTTCCGGCACCCTGGCCGGGCCTCAGCCCCCGAACCGGCGAGCACGCCCGGCCCTCGGGGACCCCCATCTACGACGCCGTCGTGCGCCAGTGGCGCGAACAGGGCCGGGAGATCCCGCGCCCGCCCTCCCCACCGCGCCGCTGGGCACGGGTGGAGAGCGCCGACCTCTTCCTGCGCGACTAGGGCCTGTCATTTGGATCAGGCCCCAGGGCCGTCCCTCGGATCAGGTCCTGGTCGATCGCGGGATCAGCCCTGCCGGGCGAGCACCCACAGGCGGTGGTCCCAGCCGATGTCCGTGAGCTCGCGGACCGACAGTCCGGCGCGCGCGACGAGTTCCGCGAACGCGGCCTCCGAGCGCACCCCCGAACCGAACGCCGACGCCAGCCACAACTGGTTCAGCGCCGCCAGTCGTACCCGCCGGCGACACCGGGCGCGATCCACACCCTCGCGGGCCGAACCGCCGAGCCGCTCGTCGTCGACCATCGCCTCCGCCAGCGGCAGGCCGGACAGGGTGCGGTAGCCGGCCTTGCCGCTCCACAGGGTCTCGGCGAGACCCGAAAGCGACAGATCGAGGGCCGTCGCCTACTGGCCGGGACGGCCTTGGCGAGGAGCGGGGTCAGGTGCTCGACCGCCCACGGCGCGTTCAGCGCGTCCGGGTAGCCGGGGGCGGCGGATACAACCACGACGTTCTGTGGACGGAACGCATCCCCCGCACCCTCCTCGGTCTGGCCGTCGGCGCCTCGCTCGGCGCCTCCGGACTCGTGATGCAGGCACTGACGATGAACCCGCTCTCCGATCCGGGCATCCTGGGAGTGGAGCAGGGCGCCGCGATGTTCGTGGTCCTCGGCATCCTCTTCCTCGACGTCAGCGACGCGAGCGGCTTCTTCTGGCTGGCGCTCGTCGGCTCGGCGATCGCCGCGGGGGTGGAGCAGGATCTTGACGGTCTCCAGCGCCGAGATGTCGCGTGCGCCGTAGCCGACACTCGCGATCACCCCCGTCGCCAGAAGCAGGCCGGCGAACAGGGTCACCACCGTGCCGCGGGAGAAGCGGGTTCTCGCGGGCGACGGCAACGGCACTGTCACCCAATCGTGAGGCCAAACCGCTCCCATTCAGGGGTCAGGATTCGCCCCCCCGCACGACGAACGGGCCCGCCCCGTGCGCAGGGGGCGGGCCCGTTCGTCGTGCAACCCGCAGGCGGGACGGCCGGGTGGGTCAGGCGGTGGCGGGGCTGGTGCGCCGGTCGTCGCCGGCGGTGTCGGACGCGGGCGAGACGATCGGTGCGCCGACGGACGTCCGGGAGGGCAGCAGCCGCTCCACGGCGAGGGCGCCCGGGCCGGTGAAGACCAGGAGCAGGAAGGCCCAGCAGAACATGGCGGAGGACTCGCCGTTGTTCTGGATCGGCCAGAGCGCGTTCGGCTGGTGGGCCGTGAAGTAGGCGTAGGCCATCGAGCCCGAGGCGATGAAGGCGGCGCTGCGCGTGCCGAGCCCGAACAGCACCAGCGTGCCGGCCACGAGCTGGATCACCGCCGCGTACCAGCCCGGCCAGGTGCCGACGGGGACCGTGCCGCCGCCGTGGGCGCCGCCGAGCACGCCGAACAGCGAGGCGGCGCCGTGGCAGGCGAAGAACAGGCCGGTGACGATCCGGAACAGACCCAGCGCGTATGGCTGGGCGGTGGAGAGACGGTCGTTCACGGTGACTCCTTCGGTTGGGGACGGGTCCCGAAGTGGGGGTGACGTACGTGGCTCAAGTTGACTCCCGCCGCGCGCCGCAGCACAGCCGGCACGCCCAAGTTGGCAAGTTGCTGCCTGGTCCGTCAGAGGGATTCTCGGTCGAGGCGGGGCGCCGGGGCGGCAGCGGGACCGGCAGGACCGCCCGGGCATGCGACACGGGGGCCGGCCGGACCGCGGCGCCGTGCCGACGGGGCGCCCGGCAGCGGACGCGGGCGGACCGGCCCCGTTCTCACCAGGCCTCGCAGACCCGGTCGGTCGTGGTGACGTACGCGCAGCGCCCGGCGGCCCATTCGAGCGCCATCCGGTGCTCGTGCGCCGAGAAGTCCGCGATCGCGTCGGCGACCACGAAGGCCTGCACGTCCTGCATCCAGGCGTCGCACGCCGCATCAGCACCCCGATGTGGGCGCACACGCCGGTGATGACCAGCTGGTCGCGACCGAGCGCCCGCAGCCGCTCCAACAGGTCCGTACGGACGAACGCGCTGTACTTGCACTTGGTCAGGACCGTGTCGCCGGGCCCGGGGGGCACGGCCGAGGCGATGGCCTCCGCCTCCGGGTCGAGGGGCAGGCCGGGCCCCCAGAAGTCCTGCTGGAGGCCGCGCTCCTCGGCGCTCTGACCGCCCTGCTGGGCCGTGTAGAAGATCGGTACGTCGGCCCGGATCGCCTCCTCGCGCAGCCGGGACACCTGCCGGAGCAGTCCGGTGACGGGCTCGCTCGCGGTGTCGAACGAGGACAGGAAGTAGTTCTGCAGGTCCCGGGGCGCGGGCCGGCCGTGGACCGGCGGCTCGGGGTCCGGGTCGAGGGGCACCTCGGACAGGGCGGTGAAGGCGCCCGGGTCGCCGCCGGTCACGAACGCGTGCCGCAACTCGGGGGCGTCCTCCCGTACCTGCGCGGCGAGTTCGCGGTAGTCGAAGCCGCCGTGCGTGGCCGGGATCACGTATGCCGCCGCGCCGGTGAAGAAGCAGAAGTAACCGATCTCGGTCCGCCGGTGCGCGGGCAGCGCGAACACCGGGAGCGCGCCGATCCGGAAGAGCCCGAAGACCACCTCGAAGAACTCCGCCACGTTGGGGAGCTGGACGACGACCTTGTCCCCGGCGCCGATGCCCCGGGCGGTCAGCCCGGCCCCATCCGGTCGGCCCGCAGGTCGAGTTCGCCGTACGTCCAGGTGCGGCGGCCGCCGTCGGGGCCGCCGGTCGGGTCCACGATCGCGATCCGGTCGGGGTGCGCGCCGGCGCGCTCGCGCAGCATGCCGCCGAACGTTTCCCGGCGCCACCAGCCGGCCGCGCGGTAGCCCTCGGCGAACTCGGCGGGCCAGGTGGGTGCCGCGGCGGTCACAGCGCCGCCCCCACGGCCTGGAGGAAGGTGCGGAACTTGGCCGCGGTCTCCGCGGTCTCCGCCCGGGAGTCGATCCCCTGGAGTGGCGTTCGCCTGCGGTGCGGACATTCCCATCCTTCCTCTGTCTCACCTGGTACTTAGTGGTCTGCGTCGTAAATCCTTCGGGGGTTGACGTCGGGCTTGGCGTGCGCTTGCCCGTGTCAGGTGTCGAGACCGGTGAGGTGGAGGTGGCAGGCGGTGTCGAGTGCGTCCTCGGGGGTGC
>NZ_JAPNLK010000059.1 GCF_026627505.1 Streptomyces sp. H27-H5
GCCAAGATGGACGACTACATGATCAAACGGAACGAGACCGCCCGCCCCTTCAAGTGGACCTACGCCGCCAGCCCCCTCCAGGAAGCCTGAACCCCCCTCCACGAACTTTCGCGGAGCAGCACTAGCGTCCGGTGGCCATGGGACACCTGGACCACGCCGCCTACGGCTGGCTGACACCCGCGCTGTCATACGTGATGGCATCGATCGGCGCCGCCCTCGGCCTGCGCTGCACCGTCCGTGCGCTCGCCGCGACCGGATCCGCCCGCCGCAACTGGCTCCTCACCGCGGCATCCGCCCTCGGCACCGGCATCTGGACGATGCACTTCGTCGCGATGCTCGGCTTCGACGTCACCGGCACCGAGATCCACTACGACGTCCCGCTGACCATCCTCAGTCTCCTGGTGGCCGTGCTGGTCGTCGGGGCCGGTGTGTTTGCCGTCGGGTACGGCAGGAACCGCCGCCGGTCGCTGGTCATCGGTGGATTCACCACCGGCCTCGGCGTCGCGAGCATGCACTACCTCGGGATGGCGGCCCTGCGGCTGCACGGTGAGGTCTCCTACGATCCGCTCGTCGTCGGCTTGTCGGTCGTCGTCGCCGTCATCGCCGCCACCGTCGCGCTGTGGGCCGCGCTCAACATCACGTCGCCGATGGCCGTGGCCGGCGCCTCGCTCGTCATGGGCGCCGCGGTCAGCAGCATGCACTACACGGGGATGGCCGCCGTCGCGGTGCGGGTCGCGCCCTCGGACGTGGCCCTGCCCGGCGCCACGGCGATGCAGTTCATCTTCCCGCTCGCCGTCGGGCTCGGCTCCTACCTCTTCATCACCGCCGCCTTCGTGGCACTGTCCCCGACCGCGGACGAACGGGCGGCGTCGGCAGCCGTCCGGAACCTCGGGGAGAGCGCCGCGCCCGCGCACTGAGCCCCCGGCCCGCGCGCCCCCACCGCCACCCCCCCCAGACCGTACCGCCCGGAACGAGGAGCCCATGCGTACACCCCGCAAGAAACCGGAAGCAGTGGCGCCGGGGCCGCCCGGGCCCCCGGCGCGCGGCCGCCGGGCGCACGCGGGGCCACCCGCCGAGGAACCCGAGGAGAGAACGCCCCCGCACCCCGTCGCCGAGGCCGGCTCCCGTGAGAGACCCCGGATCCGGCTGCGCCCCCGCACCGTCCGGGCCAAGATCGTCTCCCTGTTGATGGTCCCGGTGGTCTCGCTGCTCGCGCTCTGGGCCTTCGCCACGGTCAGCACCGCCCAGGACCTCGCCCGACTCGGCCGGGTCCAACGGGTCGAGCGGGAAATCGGCACCCCCGTCTCCGCCGCGCTCGCCGAGGTGCAGGCCGAACGGCGGGCCGCGGTGCGCTTCCTGGCCGACCCCGGTACCGGCGAGCCGGCCGCCGCCCTCGAACAGCAGGCCCGGCGCACCGACGACGCCGTGCGCCGGCTGCGGCTCGGCGACCGGAACACCGTCGCCGACTCCGGTGACTACCGCACCGACGTCGTGGTCCGGCTCGGTGCGTTCGTGGCCGCCGCCGAGGGACTCGGCTCCGCGCGCAAGGACGTCTTAGGCCGGCGGACGACCGCCGACGCCGCCTACGAGACGTACACCCGCGTCGCCGACGCCGCGCTCGCCGTCGGCGGGGCCCTCTCCGGTGCGCAGGACCCCGAACTCGGCCCGGACGCCCGGGTCCTGCTGGAGTTCGCCGAAGCCGGGGAACTGCTGTCGAGGGAGGACGCGTTGCTCGCCGTGCCGGGGCCGCGCAACGCCGAAGGGCTCCGTCGGCTGACCGGCGCCGTCGAGACCCGCCGCGCACTGCTCGCGGACGCCGCCCGGGACCTGCCGAGCGAGGAGCGGACCGCGTGGGAGTCCGTGTCCAAGAGCGCCACGCACGCCGCGCTCATCGCGGCGGAGGACCGGGCGCTCACGGCGGGTACGGGACCCGGCGCCGGTTCCGGCGCCGGCAAGCCCGCCGGGTGGGACGCCGCCCACAGCGGCGTCAGTGCCTCGATCCGGGAGACCGAGGCCGCCGCGCGCGCCGAAGTCACCGATCGCGCCGACCCGTTCACCCGCGTGGCGCTCAGCGGAGCCGGCGCGGCCGTCGTCCTCGGCCTGGCCGCCGTCGTCGCCTCCCTGGTGATCTCCGTGCGGATCGGCCGTGCACTGGTGGTGGAACTGGTCTCGTTGCGCAACACCGCGCTGGAGATCGCGCGTCGCAAGCTCCCGTACGCCATGGAGCGACTGCGGGCCGGCCAGGACATCGACATCGAGGCCGAGACCTCGTCCGGGCCGCCCGCCGAGGACGAGGTCACCCAGGTGGGGGAGGCCCTCTCCACCGTGCACCGGGCCGCTCTGAGCGCCGCCGTCGAGCGCGCCGAACTCGCCGGCGGGGTGAGCGGTGTCTTCGTGAACCTCGCCCGCCGCAGTCAGGTCCTGGTGCACAGGCAGTTGACCCTGCTCGACTCCATGGAACGCCGCTCCGACGACCCGGGCGAACTCGACGACCTCTTCCGCCTCGACCACCT
Organism: Streptomyces sp. H27-H5; assembly: GCF_026627505.1. GTDB lineage: Bacteria > Actinomycetota > Actinomycetes > Streptomycetales > Streptomycetaceae > Streptomyces. The sequence goes on from NZ_JAPNLK010000059.1 coordinate 2,514, forward strand.
GACCACGCGGATGCGTCGACACGCGGAAAGCCTGATCATCCTGTCGGGAGCCGCCCCGGGGCGCGCGTGGCGCATGCCGATCCCCCTGACCAATGTCGTACGCTCCGCCGTCTCCGAGATCGAGGACTACCCGCGCGTCGAGGTCCGCGGGCTCGCGGAGGCGGCCGTGGTCGGCGGCGCGGTGGCCGACCTCACCCACCTGCTGGCCGAACTCGTCGAGAACGCCACCCAGTTCTCCCCGCCGCACACCAAGGTCCGGGTCAGCGGCGAGCCGGTGGGCGCCGGTTACGTCCTGGAGGTGGAGGACCGCGGGCTCGGCATGGGCCGCGAGGCGCTCCACGACGCCAACCGCCGGATCGAGCAGTCCGAGGCGCTCGACCTGTTCGACAGCGACCGCCTCGGACTGTTCGTGGTCAGCCGGCTCGCCGCCCGACAGGGGGTGCGCGTCCACCTGCGCCCGTCACCGTACGGAGGCACCACCGCCGTGGTCCTGCTGCCGAACTCCCTGCTCCAGGGCGCCATCACGGCGGTCTCGGACGAGCCCGCCGAGGCGACGGCGCCCTCCCCGGTCGCCGTGGGAGCCGTTCCCGTACGCGAGTCCTCCCGTGCCGGCGCCCCCCACGAGGGGGCCTCCGCCGGACCCGTCCGGGAGCGCGCCCGCGCCGGCGCCGTACGGGACGAGGCCGAGACACCGGCCGCGTCCGATGCCGTACCGGACCCCGAGCGGGACACCCCCGACCGGGACCCCGCGGGCGAGCCCGGGGAACCGCGGCCCGCCGCGGTCGCGCCGCTGCGGCCGCGCGGCCCCGGCGCCCCGGCGACCCGTACCCAGGTACCCGCCGCGGCGCCGGCGGGCGCGGCCTCGGTGACCGAACTGCCGCGCAGGATCCGCCAGGCCAGCCTGGTCCCGCAACTGCGCGAGGTCCCCGAGCCCGAGGACCCGGCGGAAGCGGGTCCGTCCGGCGGACCGCCGGACCGCAGCCCCGAGCAGGCCCGGGACCGGATGGCCGCCTATCGGGCCGGCTGGGCCCGGGGCGCCGGCGAGAACTCCCCCCACGCAGGCAGCGAAGGAGAAGTGTGATGATCGAACACCAGCGGATCGGGCGCGACGGAACCCGCGGGACCGGCGAGTCGGACTGGCTCCTGGACGAACTCGTGACCCGCGTCCGCGAGGTCCGGCACGCGGTGATCCTGTCCGGCGACGGCCTGGCGGTGGGATCCTCCAGCCGGCTCAGCCGGGAGGACGCCGAGCACCTGGCCGCCGTGGCCTCCGGCTTCCACAGCCTGGCCAAGGGCGCGGGCCGGCACTTCCGCGCCGGGGGCGTGCGCCAGACGATGGTCGAGATGGACGACGGATTCCTCTTCGTCGCCGCCGCGGGAGACGGCTCCTGCCTGGCCGTCCTCAGCGCCGGCGGCGCCGACATCGGGCTCATCGCCTACGAGATGGCCCGGCTGGTCAAGCGGGTCGGCGAGCACCTGTACGCCCCCTCGCGGTTCGCGGCCCACCCGCCGGCCGCAGGGTGAGCGCGGCGGTCAGACCGGTGAACGGCCAGTGGTTCGACACCGAGGCGGGGCCGCTCGTCCGGCCCTACGCCATGACCGGCGGACGCACCAGACCGGGACCGCACGGCGTCCGCTTCGACCTGATCGCACTGGTCGTCGTGGTGGACCCCGAGGGCGGCGACGAGGCGACCGGGTCCCTGTGGGGCCCCGAACACCGTGCGCTGCTCGGATTGTGCCGCGACGAGACCCAATCGGTGGCGGAACTCGCCGCCGACGCCGACCTGCCCGTGGGCGTGGTGCGGGTGCTGCTGGGCGACCTGCTCGAGGCCGGACACGTCAAGGTCAGCCGCCCGGTACCCCCCGCGCACCTGCCCGACGAGCGGATTCTGCGTGAAGTCATCGAAGGATTGCGAGCGCTGTGATGGGACTGCACCACAACGGATCCACCGGGTCCGCTCCGGAAGTCGACGAGGACGAGGAAGCGGCGGCGCTCGCGCTGAAGATCCTCGTGGCGGGCGGCTTCGGCGTGGGCAAGACCACGCTGGTGGGCGCGGTCAGCGAGATCCGACCACTGCGCACGGAGGAACTGCTCAGCGAGGCGGGCCAACTCGTCGACGACACCGGAGGCGTCGATCAGAAGACCACCACGACGGTGGCCATGGACTTCGGGCGCATCACCATCCGCTCGGGCCTGTCGCTGTACCTGTTCGGCACGCCGGGACAGGACCGGTTCTGGTTCCTGTGGGACGAGTTGTCGCAAGGCGCCCTCGGCGCGGTGGTGTTGGCCGACACGCGAAGGCTGGAGGACTGCTTCCCGGCCGTGGACTACTTCGAGCACCGCCGGATTCCGTTCGTCGTGGCCGTCAACTGCTTCACGAACGCGCGGCGTTACGCCTCGAACGAGGTGGCGCGGGCCCTTGATCTGGAACAGGGCACGCCCGTGGTGCTGTGCGACGCCCGGGACAAGGACTCGGGCAAGGAAGTGCTGATCCGGCTGGTCGAGTATGCCGGGCGGATGCACACCGCCCGGCTGCTCGCGTCGGTGGGTTCGGGTCCGCGGACGGGGCCGGAGTGACGGACGTCCGCAGCGTGCGGACGCCGACGAGCACCGGGTCAGGCCGCCACGTCGGCCATCGCGATCACCTTGTCGATGGTGACGCGGACGAGGAGTTCCCCGTCGACCGCGTTGCGCCGGCCGAAGGCCTCGGCGCGCTCCTCGCCCATGTAGCGACCCCCGATCCTCGTCGCCCAGGTCAGCATCTCCCGCTCGTGGCCGGTGTACTCGACCAGCTCGGCGCGGCCCTGGAGGACGACATAGGAGAAGGGCGGCCGGTCGTCGTCCACGCAGAGGGCGACCCGGCCGTCCCGGGCCAGATTTCGACCCTTGACGGTGTCGCGGCCGGTGTTGAACACGAATGTGTCCCCATCGAGAACGAACCAGATGGGAGCGATGTGCGGGCTCCCGTCCGCGCGGACGGTGGAGAGCTTCCCGGTACGGGTGGAATGCGAGACGAACGCCCGCCATTCCTCTTCGGTCATCTTCTTCGTCATGGGTCCATCCTCCTTGCCGGAAAGCCGCTGGTGGGGAAGGCTGGCGGCACGACCAAGCGGGGTGGGACGCGGCCACGTCGGCCGCGTCGACGGGGAGGGGCTGGAAATGGCACTGGACAAGCAGCTCGATTGGCTACTGGACGACCTGACACGCAGGGTCCCGCAGGTCCGGCACGCGGTGGTGCTGTCGAACGACGGGCTGGTGACGGGCGCGAGCGCGGGCCTGGCCCGGGAGGACGCGGAGCATCTCGCCGCCGTCGCGGCCGGGTTGCAGAGCCTGGCCAAGGGGTCCGGACGGCACTTCCGGGCGGGCGAGGTGCGCCAGACGATGGTCGAGTTCGACGAGGGGTTCCTGTTCGTCGTCGCGGCGGGCTCGGGCAGCTGTCTGTGCGCGCTCAGCGCCGCCGAGGCGGACATCGTGCAGGTCGCGTACGAGATGACCCTGATGGTGAACCGGGTGGGCGAGCACCTGGGCGTCGCGGAACGACGCATCACCGGGGGCTGACGGACGGCCTCGACCCGGGGCCGGAGCGAGACTCGGAGGGGGAGCCGGACCGGGTCCGGCGCAGGGCTCGGATCGGGAGTTCGGGGCCATGTGCGGGAGTTGTCCACAGGCCTCGCCGCACATCATCGCGCTGAGTTACGGTCTTCACACAGAGTGATCGCCACTCGTGGGGGAGGACCGTGATGAGGGTGGAAACGCAGGACCGCGCCGTGGCCGTATCGGACGCGCGGGAATCGGGGCCGGGGGCACCGGCCGGGCCGGCGGCGGCCGCGTCGCCGGAGGCGCTGGTCGGCGGTGTCCGGGCCGCGCGGGAGCTGGGCCTGGGGCGGGGCGAGTTGGCCCGGGCCGTGCAACTGGGACTGGTGCGCGCCGGACCCCGGGCGCCGAGCGGGGCAGCACGTTTCACGCGGGCCGAGTTGGAGCGGGTGACGGCGGCCGAGGGCTTCCCGGAAGCCCTGCGCGCGCGGGTCGAGACCGTGGCCGGCGCCGACGCCGGAGCCGAGGTGCTCGGGGTGGGGCCGAGCCGGTTCACCCGGCTCGCGCGCTGCGGGCACATCACCCCGATCGGCTACCGGATCAACCGCTACCGCGCCGTGGTGTGGCTCTACCTGACCGCCGAACTGCGGACGTTCGCCGCCCGGGACGCCGGCATGTTGCGCGGGACGGCGCCCCCGGAGGACCGGGAGCTGATCGCGGCCAAAGGCGACCTGCGCCCCCGCACCTGGCGTGAGCGACACGTGGAGTTACTGCTGAGACGTACCGGCGACCCCTGGGAGCGGGCCGCCGTGCTCGCGTCCGTCCTTCCGACGGACGAGGTGCGGGAGGTGGTGCCCGATCCGGCCGAACGCATCGTGCTCGCGGCGCTGGCACCGCCCCCGCCCTACGGCCACCCGCGGATCCCGGCGGCCGCCGTCGTGGCGGAGTCGCTGCTGAGGGCCCGGCCGCCGGACGAGATCCGGTGGTACCGCGCCGGCCTGGACTTCGCCCTGACCGGCGCTCGGGGTCAGTCGAAGTCCACCGGGGAGAGGGGGCCGACGTAGACCCAGGCCCCGTGCTCGCGGGAGAAGCCACTGTGCTCGTGCAGGGATCCGGCGTGCCGGCCCTCGCGGTAGTGCGCCCGGAACTCCACCGCGCCCTGTGTCTCGAACATGCCGCCGCGTTCGGTGGCGAGGATCTCCAGACGTTCCCAGCGCTGCCCGGGATCCAGTTCGAGCCGGTCCGGGCGGGTGGACGGGTGCCAGGAACGGAGCAGGTAGGCGGTGTCGCCGACCGCGAAGGCGCTGAAGCGCGACCGCATCAGCAACACCGCCGTGGGCGCCTGCCGGTCACCGGAGTGGAAGCGGCCGCAGCACTCCGGGTACGTGGCGGACAGCCCGCAGGGGCAGGGGAGGACCGGGGTGGACATGGGCGTGCTCAGCTCTTCGTGGACGGGGCGGACGACGGCGCGGACGGGTCGGGCGACTGCGACGTCTTGGGGGCGTAGGGGCGGAAGAGGCCCTCCTGGACCACGGAGACCAGCAGCCTGCCCTCCAGGTCGTAGATGCGGCCGCGCGCCAGGCCCCGACCACCGTGCGCGATGGGGGACTCCTGGTCGTACAGGAACCACTCGTCGGCCCGGAACGGCCGGTGGAACCACATGGCGTGGTCCAACGAGGCCATGTCGAAGCCGCGCATGCCCCACAGGGGCTCCACCGGGATGCGCACGGCGTCGAGGAGGGTCATGTCACTGGCGTAGGTGAGGGCGCAGGTGTGCACGAGCGGATCGTCGCCGAGCGGGCCGACCGCCCGCATCCACACCGCGCTGCGCGGGTCGGCGTTCTTGAGCTCCTCGGGAGTCCAGCGGAGCCGGTCCACGTAGCGGATGTCGAAGGGCTGGCGGCGGGCCATCCGCTCCAGGGCCTCGGGCAGGGCTCCCAGGTGCTCGCGGATCTCCTCCGCGACCGTCGGAAGCGTGTCCGGGTGCGGGAAGTCGAGGCGAGGGGGCAGCTGGTGCTCGATGCTGCCCTCCTCCGGATGATGGAAGGAGGCGGTCAGATTGAAGATGGTCTTGCCCTGCTGGACCGCGGTGACACGACGCGTCGTGAAGGAACGCCCGTCGCGCACCCGCTCCACCTGGTACACGATGGGCACCCCGGGAATGCCGGGGCGCAGGAAGTACGCGTGCAGCGAGTGGACCGGGCGGTCCGTCTCGGTCGTGCGGCCCGCGGCCACCAGCGCCTGGCCGGCGACCTGCCCGCCGAAGACGCGCTGGAGGGATTCCTGGGGGCTCGCGCCCCGGAAGATGTTGACCTCGATCTGCTCCAGATCGAGCAGATCGACCAGTCTCTCGGCGGGGTTCGTCATCAGGGGTTCTCCACTGTCGTGTCCGGCGGAATCGGCGGGCCCGGCGACGCCGGCGGCCTGCGGGGACGGATCAGAGGCCGAGCTCACCGACCGCGGTGACCCGGATGACCGCCCGGCCCTCCTCGTCGGAGGCCGCGAGGTCGACCTCGGCGCTGATGCCCCAACCATGGTCACCGGCGGGGTCGGCGAAGGCCTGGCGGACGCGCCACAGGCCGTGCTCCGCGTCCTCCTCGATCTGCAGCAGCTTCGGGCCGCGCGCGTCGGGGCCGGTGCCCAGGTCGTCGTACTCGTCCCAGTAGCCGTCCAGGGCCTCGCCCCAGGCGTCGGCGTCCCAGCCGGACTCCCCGTCCAGCTCGCCGAGCACGTTGACGTGGTCCAGGGCCGCCAGCTCGACGCGGCGGAACATGGCGTTGCGGACCAGGACCCGGAAGGCGCGGGCGTTCGCGGTGACCGGCTTGACCTGGTCGGCCTTCTCCTGGGCCTGCTCCGCCGTCTCCACCTCGGGGTTCGCCAACTGCTCCCACTCGTCGAGCAGGCTGGAGTCGACCTGGCGGACCAGCTCGCCCAGCCAGGCGATGAGGTCCTGGAGGTCCTCGGACTTGAGGTCGTCCGGGATGGTGTGGTCCAGGGCCTTGTACGCGCTCGCCAGGTAGCGCAGGACGATGCCCTCGGTACGGGCCAGCTCGTAGTAGGAGGTGAACTCCGTGAAGGTCATCGCCCGCTCGTACATGTCACGGATGATCGACTTCGGCGACACGGGGTGGTCGCGGACCCACGGGTGGCTCTTGCTGTACACGTCGTAGGCGTGCAGGAGGAGCTCTTCGAGCGGCTTGGGATAGGTGACGTCCTGGAGCCGTTCCATCCGCTCCTCGTACTCGATCCCGTCGGCCTTCATCGCGCCCACGGCCATGCCGCGTTCCTTGTTCTGCTGGGCGGCCAGGATCTGGCGCGGGTCGTCCAGCGTGGACTCGACGACCGAGACCATGTCCAGCGCGTAGGAAGGGGACTCCGGGTCCAGCAGGTCGAAGGAGGCCAGCGCGAAGGTGGACAGCGGCTGGTTCAGCGCGAAGTCCTGCTGGAGATCGACGGTCAGCCGGATGGTGCGGCCCGCGGCGTCCGGGGTGTCGAGCTTCTCCACGACACCGCCGTCCAGCAGCGAGCGGTAGATCGCGATGGCCCGGCGGATGTGCCGCAGCTGCGCCTTGCGCGGCTCGTGGTTGTCCTCCAGCAGGTGCCGCATGGCCTTGAACGCGTCGCCGGGGCGGGCGATGACCGACAACAGCATGATGTTGGTGACCTTGAAGCGCGAGGTCAGCGCCTCCGGGTCGGCGGCGATCAACTTCTCGAACGTGGTGTCCGACCAGGCCACGAAGCCCTCGGGGGCCTTCTTGCGGACCACCTTGCGGCGCTTCTTCGGGTCGTCGCCCGCCTTCGCGAGGGCCTTCTCGTTCTCGATGACGTGCTCGGGCGCCTGCGCCACCACATAGCCCGCCGTGTCGAAGCCGGCCCGACCGGCGCGGCCGGCGATCTGGTGGAACTCGCGGGCGCGCAACGTCCGGACCCGGGTGCCGTCGTACTTCGTGAGCGCGGTGAACAGCACGGTGCGGATGGGCACGTTGACGCCGACACCGAGGGTGTCCGTACCGCAGATGACCTTCAGCAGGCCCGCCTGCGCCAGCTTCTCCACCAGGCGCCGGTACTTGGGCAGCATGCCCGCGTGGTGCACGCCGATGCCGTGGCGGACGTAGCGGGAGAGGTTCTGGCCGAACTTGGTGGTGAAACGGAAGTTCCCGATCAGCTCCGCGATCTTGTCCTTCTCCTCGCGGGTGCACATGTTGATGCTCATCAGCGACTGCGCCCGCTCGACCGCCTGGGCCTGGGTGAAGTGCACGATGTACACCGGTGCCTGCCGGGTCTCCAGCAGCTCGGTGATGGTTTCGGTGATCGGCGTGGTGACGTACTCGTACGACAGCGGGACGGGCCGGGTCGCGGAGCGGACCACCGAGGTGGGCCGGCCGGTGCGCCGGGTCAGGTCCTCCTCGAACCGCTTCATGTCGCCGAGGGTCGCCGACATCAGGACGAACTGTGCCTGCGGAAGCTCCAGCAGCGGGATCTGCCAGGCCCAGCCCCGGTCCGGCTCGGCATAGAAGTGGAACTCGTCCATGACGACCTGGCCGATGTCGGCGTACTTGCCGTCGCGCAGCGCGATGGAGGCCAGCACCTCGGCGGTGCAGCAGATGACCGGGGCGTCCGAGTTCACGGAGGCGTCACCCGTCAGCATGCCGACGTTCTCGGTGCCGAAGAGCTTGCACAGGTCGAAGAACTTCTCCGACACCAGGGCCTTGATCGGCGCGGTGTAGAAGGTGACCTTGTCCTGGGCCAGCGCGGTGAAGTGCGCGCCGGCCGCCACCAGGCTCTTGCCGGAGCCGGTCGGGGTGGAGAGGACCACGTTCGCCCCGGAGACGACCTCGATCAGTGCCTCCTCCTGCGCCGGGTACAGGGTGATGCCCTGGCCCTCCGCCCACGAGGAGAAGGCCTCGAAGAGGGCATCGGGGTCGGCGTTCGGCGGGAGCTGATCAATGAGGGTCACACACCCCATCTTGCCTGGCTTCGGACCGGATGAGGGAACCGGCGGGAGGAAAGAAGATCATCGACGGTACGCTGTGCCGTCCACACGGCCCGGACGAAACCGTCAACGGGCCCTGACCACCACAGAACCGGGGCGGGGAAACAACCATGATGGGTCCGGCGCACTCACTGTCCGGCGCGGCGGCCTGGCTGGGGGTCGGCGCGGCGGCTGCGGCGGCCGGGTACCCGATGCCCTGGCCCGTCCTCGTCGTCGGCGCGCTCATCTGCGCCGGCGCGGCGCTCGCGCCCGACCTCGACCACAAGTCGGCGACGATCTCGCGCGCCTTCGGGCCCCTCTCCAAGGGCCTGTGCGAGGTGGTCGACAAGATCTCGTACGCCGTCTACAAGGCCACCCGGGCCCCGCGCGACGCCCGGCGCACCGGCGGCCACCGGACGCTGACCCACACCTGGCTCTGGGCGGTCCTGATCGGCGGCGGGTCCTCCGTCCTCGCCGTGACCACCGATCGCTGGGGCGTGCTCGCGCTGCTCTTCGTCCACCTGGTGCTGGCCGTCGAGGGCCTGCTCTGGCGGGCGGCCCGGATGTCCAGCGATGTCCTGGTGTGGCTCCTGGGCGCCACCAGCGCCTGGATCCTGGCCGGCGTACTCGACCAGCCGGGCAACGGCGCCGGCTGGCTGTTCACCGAACCCGGCCAGGAGTACCTCTGGCTCGGCCTGCCGATCCTGCTCGGGGCCCTGGTCCACGACATCGGCGACGCGCTGACCGTCTCCGGCTGCCCGATCCTGTGGCCGCTCCCGATCGCCGGCAAGCGCTGGTACCCGATCGGCCCGCCGAAGATGATGCGGTTCCGCGCCGGCAGCTGGGTGGAGCTGAAGGTGCTGATGCCCGTGTTCATGCTGCTCGGCGGAGTCGGCGGCGCGTCCGCCCTGGGCTTCATCTGACCTCCGCGTCCCCCTTCGACACCGGACCGAACCGACGCGCCGGGCGCCCTGAATCGCTCTGTTCAGCCCGTCCCCGTACGGACATCATGTGAGCCGACGAGCCGTCAGGCACGTCGGCTCACACCATGACCGGGGGGCACATGGGCGGGGCGCACCGATCCGTCGCCGCCACGCGTCATCCGAACCTGCGGGCCCGAACCTGCGGGGCGGGTGGGTGTACGTGCCGAAGCGGGACGAGCAGCGGAATCCGGGGGACGAGATGAAGCGCGACGGGAACGGCAAGAGGAACGACAGCGGGGACAGGACCACGGGCAGGAACAGGACGGGTGTCCGGCCGGCGGTGACGGCGGGCACGGTTCTCGCCACGCCGCCCGTGGCCGTCGTGGCCGGGCGGCCCACGCGGCTGCCTGGGGGCCGGCCGATGCGGCGCGACGCTGCACGCCGGGCATCCAGGTGCTGGACTCGCTCCCGGGTCCGGGCGAGTCCCCGTCCCCCTGGTCGGCCACCACCGACGTCAAGGGACTCGGCCCCCTGGGGATGTCCGTCGGCCGCTCGCAGAACCGGCCCGTCTACTGGCTCGGCGCCTCCGTCCACCGGGTACCGCTGCCCGCCGGGTACACGTCGGGCGGCGTGGAGGCCGTCAACCGGTTCGGCGCGATGGTCGGATGGCTTCGCGGTACGGACAAGCCCCCGGTCGCCTTCCGGTACGTGCCAGGAGCGAAGGCGGTCGCCCTCCTGCCCGGCGGGGAGCGGGCGAGCGACATCAACGACACGGGGCACATCGTCGGCGAGCGGCACAGCGACCCCTGGCACGTGGTGGGCGAGGAATGGGTGGGCACCACCGTCCGCCGCGAGCTGGCCCTGCCCCCGCAGATCACCGGGCCGGCCGAGATCACCGGCATCAACAACGCCGGCCGGATCGTGGGACGCGGCACCGGGGTGATGGACGCGGAGTACTGGTACGAGACCGGACTCGTGTGGGCGGCCGACAAGGCCGCGCCCGCGCAGGAGCTCCAGCCGTTCCACCCGGGCGACACCTACAGCAGCTACCGGCCGCAGGACATCGACGAGAAGGGCCGGATCTCCGGCACCTACGAGTTCTCGCGCATCATCGTCTCCAACGGCGTCGTCTGGAAGCCGCCGTACACGGAGGTGACCACGGTCGCGAACCTCGGTGAGCGCACCCAGGGCACCTTCGAGGACGTCAGCCCGACCACCGGCGTCAGCGTCGGCACCGCCTCGGACTCGACGATGGTCGGCCCCTTCCCGCCCGAGACGGCTCCGCCGTACCAGGCCACCCTGTGGAAGGGCGCCGGGCCCACCCTCGCCCTGCCCTGCCCCGCCTCGCGGAGACGGGCCACAGCGGAGCTTTCACCGTCTCCGACGACGACCAGGTCGGCGGGTACGCCGTCGAAGCAGGCCCACGCACCGACCCCCACACCGGCACGCGCGACGCCGCTGCGCACGACACCCACACGCCCTGCACCGGCCCCCGCACCGGCACCCTCACGGCCCGACCCGTCACCCTCACGGCTCGGGCCGGCCGGTCGCGGGTCGACCGACCGGCCCGCACCACGTACGCCGTGGTTCCACTCCGGAGCCACGGCGCACGCACGGGTCAGCCGTGCCAGGAGCGCCACAGCGCGGCGTACGCGCCGTCGGCCGCGACCAGCTCGTCGTGCGAACCGAGCTCGCTGATCCGGCCCTCCTCGACCACCGCGATCACATCCGCGTCGTGCGCGGTGTGCAGCCGGTGGGCGATCGCGATGACCGTACGGCCGTCCAACACCCGGGCCAGCGAACGCTCCAGATGCCGGGCGGCACGCGGATCCAGCAACGAGGTCGCCTCGTCCAGCACCAGGGTGTGCGGGTCCGCCAACACCAGCCGGGCCAGCGCGACCTGCTGCGCCTGCGCGGGCGTCAGCGTCGTCGCCCCCGAACCCACCTCGGTGTCCAGCCCGGACTCCATGGCCCGGGCCCAGCCGTCCGCGTCCACCGCGCCCAGCGCCGCCCACAGTTCGGCGTCGTCCGCGCCCGTCCGCGCCAACCGCAGGTTGTCCCGCAGCGAGCCTACGAACACGTGGTGCTCCTGGTTGACCAGCGCCACGTGCTCGCGCACCCGCTCGGCGGGCATCCGCGACAGCCGCGCCCCACCGAGGGTGACCTCCCCCGCCCGTGGCGCGTAGATGCCGGCGAGCAGCCGGCCCAGGGTGGACTTGCCGGCGCCCGAAGGGCCGACCAGCGCCATGCGGGTGCCCGGCGGCACGGCCATCGACACCCGGTGCAGGACGTCCACGCCCTCGCGGTAGCCGAAGTGGACCTCGTCCGCCCGGACGGCCCGGCCCTCCGGGGACACCGCCGAGTCACCGGCGTCCGGCTCGATCTCGCGCACGCCCACCAGACGGGCCAGCGACACCTGCGCCACCTGCAACTCGTCGTACCAGCGCAGGATCAGGCCGATCGGGTCGACCATCATCTGGGCCAGCAGCGCGCCCGTCGTCAACTGCCCGACCGACATCCAGCCCCGCAGCACGCAGTAGCCGCCGATCATCAGCACGGAGCCGAGGATCGTCACGTAGGTCACGTAGGTCACGTTGATGACGGGGAAGAGGACCGTCCGCAGGAACAGCGTGTACCGCTCCCACGCCGTCCACTCCTTGATCCGGCGATCCGACATCGTGATCCGACGGTTCCCGAGACGGTGCGCCTCGATGGTCCGGCCCGCGTCCACCGTCTCGGTGAGCGCCGCCGCGACCGCCGCGTACCCGGCCGACTCCGACCGGTACGCCGAAGGGGCCCGCCGGAAGTACCAGCGGCAGCCGATCACCAGGATCGGCAGGGCCACCAACGCCGCCAACGCCAGCGGCGGCGCGGTCACGGCCAGCGCCCCGAAGAGCAGCCCCGCCCACACCACGCCGATGGCCAGCTGTGGCACGGCCTCGCGCATCGCGTTGCCGAGACGGTCGATGTCGGTGGTGATCCGCGACAGCAGGTCACCGGTACCGGCCCGCTCCAGCACGCCCGGCGGCAGACCGACGGAGCGCACCAGGAAGTCCTCGCGCAGGTCGGCCAGCATTTCCTCGCCGAGCATCGCCCCGCGCAACCGGACCTGCCGCACGAAGAGGGTCTGTACGACGAGCGCCCCCGCGAACAGCAGGGTCACGGTGCCCAGACGCAGCTCGCGGACCCCGGCCGCGAGATCGTCCACGACCCGACCCAGCAGGTACGGGCCGACCATGGACGCGACCACCGCGACCGCGTTGACCGTCACCAGGAGCACGAAGGCCCGCCGGTGGCGCCGGAACAGGCCGCGCACATAGTCCCGAACGGTCGCGGACGTGCCCACGGGCAGCGTCGCGGCCGTTTCGGGGGCTGCCGGATCGTAGTCCGGCGGCGCCACGCCGATCATGCGGATTCCTCGATCTCTGTGAGTGATTCTGCGACGCGCGCCAGTTCCAGGCCCGCCGCCCGCTGTTCCTCTTCGGTCTCGCGGGTGACGACGGCCCGGTAGCGCGGTTCGCCGTGCAGCAGTTCGCGGTGCGTGCCGGCTGGCAGGGCGGTTCCCTCGTGCACGAGCACCACCCGGTCGGCGCGGTCCAGCAACAGGGGAGAGGAGGCCAGGACCACCGTGGTGCGCCCCGCGCGCAGGGCCGCGATGCCGTCCGCGATCCGTGCCTCGGTGTGTGAGTCGACGGCCGAGGTCGGCTCGTCCAACACCAACACCTCCGGGTCGGTGACCAGGGACCGGGCCAGGGCCAGCCGTTGACGCTGCCCCCCGGACAGCGAACGGCCGCGCTCGGTGATCCGCGCGTCCATGGCGTCCTCGACCCCGTCGGGCGCCGACTGGAGCAGCGCGTCCAGCACGTCGGCGCACTGGGCGGCCACCAGCGCGTCCGAGGGCGTCACCGCTCCGGACGCCGGTACGTCGAACAGCTCGCGCAGGGTCCCGGACAGCAGCACCGGGTCCTTGTCCTGTACGAGGACCAGCGTGCGGGCGGTGTCCAGCGCGAGTTCGTCCAACGCGACCCCGCCCAACAGCACCGGGGGCCCGTCGGCGGCGTCGTCCGTCGGATGGCCGCCGAGCCGTTCCGCGAGCCGGCCCGCGAGGTCCGGGTCGCCGCACACGACGGCGGTGAACTGCCCGGCCGGGACCAACAGACCCGTCTCCGGGTCGTACAGGTCCCCGCCCGGGGCCGGGGCCTCGGGAGCGGTCCGCGCCTCGGGCTCGTCCGCGTCGGTCCGGGTCAGCTTCAGCACCCGGGCCGCCCGTTTGGCGGAGGGCCGCGAGAACGAGTACGCCATGGCGATCTCCTCCACGCTCCGCAGGGGGTAGAGCAGCAGGGACACCGCGCTGAAGACCGCGACGAGTTCGCCGACGTCGAGCCGACCGTCCAGGACGAGCGAGGAGCCGTACCAGACCACGGTGATCATCAGCAGGCCCGGCAGGAACACCTGGATCGACGAGATCACCGCCCACATCCGGGCACTGCGCACGGCGGCCTCGCGCACCTCCTGGGAGGCGGCGCGGTAGCGGCCGAGGAAGAGCTCCTCGCCGCCGATCCCGCGCAGGACGCGCAGGCCCGCCACGGTGTCCGAGGCCAGCTCGGTCGCCTTGCCCGCCTTCTCGCGCTGGACGTCGGCGCGTCGGGTGGCCCGGGGGAGCAGCGGCAGGGAGGAGAGGGCCAGCAGCGGCATGCCCACGGCCACGACCACGCCGAGGGACGGCGCGTACCAGACGAGGCCCACGCAGACGAGCACGATCGCCACGGCCGCGGCGAGGAAGCGCGAGACCGCCTCGACGAACCAGCCGATCTTCTCGACGTCGCCGGTGGACACGGCGACGACCTCGCCGGCCGCCACCCGCCGGGTCAGGGCGGAGCCCAACTCCGCGGTCTTGCGGGCCAGGAGCTGCTGCACGCGGGCGGCAGCGGTGATCCAATTGGTGACGGCCGTCCGGTGCAGCATCGCGTCGCCGAGCGAGATCGCGACGCCGAGCACCGCGATCAACGCCCCGACGAGCAGCAGCCGTCGGCCGTCGCGGTCCACGACCGCCTCGACGCCGAACCCCACCGCGAAGGGCAGCCCCGCGATACCCATGTGGTGCAACAGCCCCCAGCACAGGCTTTTGGCCTGTCCGCCGAGTTGGTTGCGGCCCAGCCACACGAGGAAGCGAGGGCCGGAGCGAGCGTCGGGTACCCCTGGGTCCGGATACGGAAGATCGCTGATCTGCATGACGCCCCATGACTGGTCGAGTGGTTCAAACCACACAAGGTTCGTCTTCCGGACCGCCCAGGGGCAATCGGTTTTCCGCGGGCGACGGAGCGCGGCGCCGTGCAGCGCGGACCCGGCGCGGGGCGTCCGGCCTGGTCGTGGATGGGGATCAGGGGCGCGTGGCGCGCTCCAGTTCGAGCAGGGCCGAACGGTAGGAGCGGCCGGTGGCCTGATCCATCCCCACCTCGCACATCCGGTTCGCCGACAGGTGGACGTCGAAGGCGCGCGCGGTGACCTCCGCCGCCTCGCGGGCCGTGGCCGACGCGGTCAGCTCCGGGTGCAGCATGCCCCGGTCGCCGGCGAAGGCGCAGCAGCCCGCGTCGTCCGGGACCACCACCTCGTCGGCGCAGGCCTCGGCGACGGCCGGGAGCCGGTCCGTGTCACCCAGATGCTCCATCGAGCACGTCGGGTGCAACACCGCCGAGCCGACGGTGCGCAGGATCTCCAGGCGCGGCAGCAGCTCATCGGCCGCCCAGACGACGGAGTCGACGACGCGCAGTTCCGCGTGCAGGGCCCGGTTGTCGTCCGTCAGGTAGGGGACCACCTCCTGCGCGATGCCCAGGGTGCAGGAGGAGGCGTCGACCACCAGCGGCAGCCGACCGCCCGCGGTCCAGCCCCAGGCCGACTCCACCATCCTGTTGGCCATCACCCGGTTCCCGGCGTCGTAGCCCTTGGAGTGCCAGATCGTCGCGCAACAGGTGCTGGCCACGTCGCGGGGGATCCACACCGGCAGCCCGGCCCGCTCCGACAGGGCCACCACGGCCTCGGGGAGGGAGGGCCCGGGCTCGCCCTCGGGGCCGCCGAAGATCCGGTTGACGCAGGCCGGGTAGTACACCGCGACGGCTCCCACCCGCAGGGTGTCGGGCAGTGCGCGGGCCGCGGCGCCGGGGAGCCGCGGCAGCCACTCCGGCACCAGATCGGGGCTCACCACCTTGCGCGCGGCGCCCGTCACGGCCCGCAGGAACCGGTCGCCGCCCCGCTGCGAGATCGTGTCGGCGGCGGCCACGGCCAGTCGGGCGGCCGACTCGACCGTACGGAACCGCCGGGCGGTCAGCTCGGCGACGCGCTCCTCGCGCGGACCGTGCCGTCGGTGGCGGAAGTCCTTCATCAGCGCGCCGGTGTCGATGCCGACGGGGCAGGCGAGCTTGCAGGTGGAATCGCCCGCGCAGGTGTCGACGGCGTCGTAGCCGTAGGCGTCGAGCAGCCCTTCGAGCACGGGCGAGCCGGGCGGCTGGCGCATCATCTCGCGGCGCAGCACGATCCGTTGCCGCGGCGTGGTCGTCACGTCCTCGCTGGGACAGGTCGGTTCGCAGAAGCCGCACTCGATGCACGGGTCGGCCACCGCCTCCACCCGCGGAATGGTCTTCAGTCCGCGCAGGTGGGCCCGCGGGTCACGGTCGAGCAGGACGCGCGGCGCCAGCACCAGGTCGGGGTCGATGATCCGCTTGGTGCGCCACATCAGTTCGGTGGCCTCGGGGCCCCATTCCAGTTCCAGGAAGGGGGCCATGTTGCGGCCGGTGGAGTGCTCGGCCTTCAGCGAGCCGTCGAAGCGCTCGACGGTGAGCCGGCAGAACGCGTCCATGAAGGCCGCGTACCGTGCCACGTCCGCCGGGAGGGCCGCGTCGAACGCGAGCAGGAAGTGCAGGTTGCCGTGCGCGGCGTGACCGGCCACGGCGGCGTCGAAGCCGTGTTCCGCCTGGAGGGCGAGGAGGGCCTCGCAGGCCTCGGCGAGCCGGCCCGGCGGGACGGCGAAGTCCTCGGTGATCAGGGTGGTTCCGGGCGCGCGGGCCCCGCCGACGGCGGTGACGAAGGCCTTGCGGGCCTTCCAGTACCCGGAGATGGTGCCACGGTCGCGGGTGAAGGCGTTCGTCACCGAGGCGACCGGGGCGACCAGTTCCAACCGCGCGAGCACCGCGGCCGCGCGCCGCTCGCAGTCGACCCGGCCCGCCTCGTCCGGGGCGCGGAACTCCACCAGCAGGGCGGTGGTGTCCTTCGGGAGGTCGGCCCAGTCCGCGGGCACCCCCGCGACACTGACCGAGGCCCGGAGGGTGTTGCCGTCCATCACCTCGACGGCGATCGCCCCGGCCTCGTTGAAGAGGGGTACGGCGGCGGCCGCGGCGGGCAGGGACGGGAAGAACAGCAGGGCGCTCGTCAGCTCGCGGTCCAGGGGGAGGGTGTCGAAGACGACCTCCGAGATGAAGCCGAGGGTGCCCTCGGACCCCACCATCAGGCCGCGCAGGATCTCGACGGGGGTGGTGCCGTCGAGGTAGGCGTCGAGCCGGTAGCCGGTGGTGTTCTTGATCTCGTGCTTGGCGCGGATCCGGGCGACCAGGGCGGGGTTCGCCTCGATCTCCCCCTTGATGTCCATCAGCCCGCGGCACAGGCTCGGTTCGGCGCGCGCCAGTTCCTCATCGGCGAGCGGGTCGGCCGTGTCCACGACGGTGCCGGTGGGCAGCACCAGGGTGAGGGAGGACAGGGTGCGGTAGGAGTTCCGGGTAATTCCCGCCGTCATGCCGGACGCGTTGTTCGCCACGACCCCGCCCAGCGTGCAGGCGATGGCGCTCGCCGGGTCGGGTCCCAGGATCCGGCCGTGGCGGGCGAGTGCGGCATTGGCCCGCAGCACGGTGGTGCCGGGCCGGATCCGCGCCCGCAGACCGCCGTCGAGCACCTCGACGCCGGACCAGTGGCGGCGCACGTCGACCAGGATGTCCTCGCCCTGGGCCTGCCCGTTGAGCGAGGTCCCGGCGGCGCGGAAGACCACCTCGCGCTGCTTGCCGTGAGCGTACGAGAGCACGGCGGAGACGTCGTCGATGTCCTCGGCGACCACCACGACCCGGGGCACGAACCGGTACGGGGACGCGTCCGAGGCGTACCGGACCAGATCGGAGACCTTCCACAGCACCTTCTCGGCGCCGAGTAGCTCCGACAGGTCGTCGCGCAGCGCCTCCGGGGTCCCGCCCGCCCGATGGTCCGACACCCGATCGGGCGAAGGGGCGCCGACGTCGCGCGGCCGCAGGGTTCCGGGCTTCGGCTCCAGCAGCGGCATGGCGGCGACCCCTCGACTCGGCGGCGATCTCAGCAGGCGGGCTCCGCCGGGGCGTCCGCCAGAGCGTTGAGCAGGCCACCGAGCACCCTGCGCTGTTCGGCGGTCAATGGAGCCAGGATCTCCTCTGCCGCGTCGGTTCGCGCGTTGCGCAGCCGGCGCAGCGTGGCGCGGCCGGTGTCGGTCAGCTCGATCCGGATCACCCGGCGGTTCGCCGGGTCGGGCGCGCGGCGTACGCACTCGGCCGCCTCCAGCCCGTCGACCAGCGTGGTGACGGCGCGGGGGACCACTTCCAGGCGCGCGGCCAGATCCGCCATGCGGGGCGGTTCCGTGCCGTCGTAATGCGAGACCAGCCGCAGCAGCCTTGACTGGGCGGGAGTGATCCCGAGGGGTTCGAGATGGCGCTTCTGGATGCGGTGCAGCCGGCGGGTCAGGCGGAGCAGTTGCTCGGCGAGTACCCCGTCCGTGCTGTCCGTGCTGTCGGCTTCGGGAGCGGTGCTCATGCTGCGGTCCTCATAATGGGAAGAGTATAGGGACCAGATTCATTGTGAGTATAGGTAACAATGAGCTATGCTCATGCGAGTCTCGTCAGAAGGAGGCCCATGCGCCCCAAAGAGCCCGAGTGGTCCCCATCGAAAGAAGCCCTCGACCCCGACCGACCCGCCCCCGCGGACCAGCCCCGGGAGCTGCGCCGCATCGTTTCCCTCTTCCGGCCGTACCGCGGCCGGCTCGCCGTCGTCGGCGCGCTCGTCGGCGCCTCCTCCCTCGTCGGCGTCGCCTCGCCGTTCCTGCTGAGGGAGATCCTCGACGTCGCGATCCCCCAGGGCCGGACCGGACTGCTGAGCCTGCTGGCGCTCGGCATGATCCTCACCGCGGTCGTCACCAGCGTCTTCGGCGTGCTCCAGACCCTCATATCCACCACGGTCGGCCAGCGCGTCATGCACGACCTGCGCACCGCCGTGTACGCCCAGCTCCAGCGGATGCCGTTGGCCTTCTTCACCCGCACCCGCACCGGCGAGGTGCAGTCCCGCATCGCCAACGACATCGGCGGCATGCAGGCCACCGTCACCTCCACCGCCACCTCCCTCGTCTCGAACCTGACGGCCGTGATCGCCTCGGTCGTGGCCATGCTCGCCCTGGACTGGCGTCTGACGCTCGTCTCGCTCCTGCTGCTCCCCGTCTTCGTGTGGATCAGCCGGCGGGTGGGCCGTGAGCGCAAGCGGATCACGATGCAGCGGCAGAAGCAGATGGCCTCCATGGCGGCGACGGTCACGGAATCGCTCTCGGTCAGCGGCATCCTGCTCGGCCGGACCATGGGGCGCGCCGACTCGCTGACCCGTTCCTTCTCGGAGGAGTCCGAGAAGCTGGTCGGCCTCGAAGTGCGCTCCAGCATGGCCGGGCGCTGGCGGATGTCCACCATCGGCATCGTCATGGCCGCCATGCCCGCGCTCATCTACTGGGCGGCGGGCATCGCGCTGCAGACCGGCTCCCCGTCGCTGTCCGTCGGTACCCTCGTCGCCTTCGTCACCCTTCAGCAGGGCCTGTTCCGGCCCGCCGTGAGCCTGCTGTCGACCGGTGTGCAGATCCAGACCTCGCTCGCGCTGTTCGCCCGGATCTTCGAGTACCTCGACCTGCCGGTGGACATCACCGAGCGCCCCGACGCCGTACGACTGGAGCGCGCCAAGGGCGAGGTCCGGCTGGAGGACGTGCACTTCGCGTACGAGGCCAAGAACGGCCCCACCCTGTCGGCGATCGACATCACCGTGCCGGCCGGCGGCTCCCTCGCGGTGGTCGGTCCGACCGGTTCGGGCAAGAGCACCCTGAGCTACCTGGTGCCCCGGCTCTACGACGTGACCGGCGGGCGGGTCGTCCTCGACGGAGTGGACGTACGCGACCTGGACTTCGACTCGCTGGCCCGGTCCATAGGCGTGGTCTCCCAGGAGACCTACCTCTTCCACGCCTCGGTCGCCGACAACCTGCGCTTCGCCAAGCCGGACGCCACCGATGAGGAGATCGTCGAGGCGGCCCGCGCGGCCCAGATCCACGAACACATCGATTCGCTGCCCGACGGATACGACACCCTGGTCGGCGAACGCGGCTACCGCTTCTCGGGCGGCGAGAAACAGCGCCTGGCCATCGCCCGGACGATCCTGCGCGACCCGCCGGTCCTGATCCTCGACGAGGCGACCAGCGCGCTCGACACCCGCACGGAGCACGCGGTGCAGCGAGCCATCGACAACCTCTCCGCGGGTCGCACCACCATCACCATCGCCCACCGCCTGTCCACCGTTCGCGACGCCGACCAGATCGTGGTCCTGGACGCCGGTCGGATCGCCGAGCGCGGAACGCACGAGGAACTGCTGCAGGCCGACGGCCGGTACGCCGCGCTCGTCCGGCGCGACCGGGACGCCGCGGTGCTGCCGGAGGGTGCCGTGAACGAGAAGGCCGTGAACGAGATGGCCAAGGGTGAGACCGTCAAGGCGGCCAAGGGTGAGACGTTCGGCGATGCCGTACCGACCCCGGTAAACGTGTGATCATATGATCGGAATGTGGAGGAGATGACGGAAATGCCGCAGTTCGCGGGTTAACGTGCCCGCATGCGTCATGAAGATCTGCCGCCACAGCGCCACCCCCGGCTCACCCGCCGGGGCAGGCTGGCGCTCCTCTTCGGCACGCTGCTCGGACTCGGGACCGCAGTCCTGATTCCGCTGCTGCCGAGCGAGAAAGCGCCGGAGAAACCACGCCAGTTGCTGATCCCCGAAGGCTGGCGGGCCCCACAGGTCTACGCCGCCGTGGACAGCGCGCTCAAACTCCCGTCGGGATCCACGAAGTCGGCGGTCGCCACGGCCGGCCTGACCCTCCCCCCGGAGGCGAAGGGCAACCCGGAGGGCTACCTCTTCCCGGCGACGTACCCGGTGACCTCGAAGTCCACCCCGGCGTCGGTACTCGCGTACATGGTGCGCACGGCGAGCGGGAAGTTGGCCACCAAGGCCGTCACGGACGGCGCCAAGTCCCACGGGATGACCCCTTACCAGACGACCACCCTCGCCAGCATCATCGAGGCGGAGGCCGACACGCGCGCCGACATGGGCAAGGTCGCGCGCGTGGTCCACAATCGGCTGGCGAAGTCGATGCCGCTCCAGATGGACTCCACCATCAACTACGCGCTGAACCGCAACACGGTGGACACCAAGCTGAGCGAGACGAAGATCGACAGCCCTTTCAACACGTACGAACGTCAGGGCCTGCCGCCCACGCCGATCGACAGCCCCGGACTGGAGGCGATGGCGGCGGCCGTCGCCCCGACCCCCGGGGACTGGCTGTTCTTCGTCACGGTGAAGCCGGGGGACACCCGCTTCTCGGCGACGTACGAGGAGCACAAGAAGCACGTGGCGGACTTCAACAGGCTGCGCGCGCAGGCGGGCGCCGCCCGCGCCGAGGCAGGACCCCCCGGCCACCAGGAGCCGTGATCCCCGCGTGCTCGAACGGGAGCGGTTGTCGCCGGGCGTCGTGGCGGCGGCGCTGAGCGTGTGGTCCGTGCGTGTCCTCGGCACCGCACGCCGGTGGAGGCCTTGGGAGGCCGAGTTCACCTGCCCGTGCTGCGGCGAGGGGTGGGCCCGGGACACGCTGCACGAGGCACTGTTCTTGCTGCCGCCGAAGGCCGCCCGCGAACTCCGGGCGCGGGTAGAGGACTTGGACGCGGCGTTGCTCGCGCGCACGCACCACGAGCCCGCGGCCGATCCGGAGTCGGCGTGGTGGCACCGGAGGTGCTGACCGGTTCATCACCGCTGACAGGGTCGCCGTGGCCGGCGGGGGCCGGTCAGGCGCGGCCCGCTTCGGCGGTTTCGCGGGTGAGGAGGCGGCGGATCTCGCGGACCGCCGCGCCGCCGGCCCGGTTCGCCCCGATGGTCGACGCCGACGGGCCGTAGCCGACGAGGTGGATCCGTTCGTCGCGGACCGCCCTGGTGCCCTCGACGCGGATCCCGCCGCCCGGCTCGCGCAGGTGCAGCGGCGCCAGGTGGTCGACAGCGGCCCGGAAGCCGGTCGCCCAGAGGATCACGTCGGCGTCGACGTGTCGCCCGTCCGCCCACGTCACCCCGGTCGGGGTGATCACGTCGAACACGGGGCGGCGGTCCAGGACGCCGGAGTCGAGCCCCGCCCGGACGGCGTCGGTCGGTGCCAGGCCCGTCACACTGACCACGCTCTGCGGCGGCAGGCCCCGCCTGACCCGGTCCTCCACCAGCGCCACCGCCGCCCGGCCGGCGGACTCGCCGAAGTCGCGGTCGCGGAACACCGGCGGCCGGCGGGTCACCCACGTGGTCTCCGCCGCCACCTCCGACACCTCCAGGAGGTGTTGTACGGCCGAGGTTCCGCCGCCCACGACGACGACCCGGGCCCCCGCGAACTCCTGCGGCCCCGGATAGTTCGCGGTGTGCAGCTGACGACCGCGGAAGGTCTCCTGGCCCGGGTAGCGGGGCCAGAACGGCCGGTCCCAGGTGCCGGTCGCGTTGATCAGGGCCCGCGGCGCCCAACTGCCCGCCCCGGACTCCACCAGCAGCCGTCCGGCGGACCCCTCGCGTACGGCGGTCACGTCCACGGGCCGGCGCACGCGTATCCCGAAGCGCTCCTCGTACGCCGCGAAGTACTCCCCGATGACCTCGGAGGAAGGCCGCAACGGGTCCGCGTCCGTCAGCTCCATGCCGGGCAGCGCGTGCATGCCGTGCACCTTGCCGTAGGTGAGGGACGGCCAGCGGAACTGCCAGGCTCCCCCCGGTCGCGGCGCGTGGTCCAGGACCACGTGGTCGATGCCCGCGCGGGCCAGGTGGTACGCGCCGGACAGGCCCGCCTGCCCCGCGCCGACGACCACCACGTCGACCGCCGCCGCTTCCCGCTCCCTGAGTTCGTTCACGCTTCCACCAACCCGTGGCGGCGCGGGGATCTTCCCGACGTGCCGCGGGGGACCCGCCGGCCGGCGCGGCGGGTCCTCGTCCCCCGGCCCCGGTCAGGGGGCGAGCAGCCCGCGGGCCGCGAGTTCCGGGGTCACGCACTCCCCGAACCAGTAGGCCTCCTCCAGGTGGGGATAGCCCGACAGGACGAAGTGCTCGATCCGGTCCGCCACGTCGCCGTGGCTGCCGACCAGGGCGGTACCCGCGCCGCCCCGGACCAGGCCCACGCCCGCCCACAGGTTCGGCGCGATCTCCAGCTTGTCGCGCGAGCCGCCGTGCAGGGCGAGCATCCGCTGCCGGCCCACCGACTCGCTCGCGCCGAGCAGTGACTGCGCCGTCGCGATGGACGCGTCGTCCAGGTCGCCCAGCAGCCGGTCCGCGGCGCCCCAGGCCTCCTTGCGGAGTCCCGGGAGATGGTGTGCAGCCGGATGCCGAACCGGACGGTACGCCCCCGCTCCTCGGCCAGCGAGCGGATCCAGTCGATCTTCTCCTTCACCTGTTGCGGGGGTTCGCCCCAGGTCAGGTACCCGTCCGCGTGCTCGGCGGCGACCGGCCCGGCCGCCGCCGAGGAACCGCCGAAGAAGATCTCCGGCAGCGGGTCCGGCGGCACCGCCGTCAGCCCGCCGTCGATCCGGTAGTGCTCGCCCCGGAAGTCGTACGGCTGCCCGCCCCAGACCCCCCGGACGACCGACAGGAACTCGGTCGTCCGCTCGTACCGCCGATCGTGGTCCAGATGGTCACCGAAGCGCCGCTGCTCCGCGGAGTCCCCGCCCGTCACCACGTTGAGCAGCAGTCGCCCCCGGGTGATCCGCTGGTACGTCGCGGCCATCTGCGCGGCGAGCGTCGGCGAGATCACCCCGGGTCGGAAGGCCACCAGGAACTTCAGGCGTTCCGTGTGCTGCGCGAGCGCCACCGTGGTCAACCAGGCGTCCTCGCACCAGGTGCCGGTCGGGGTCAGGACCGCCTCGAAGCCTAGGCGCTCGGCGGCCTTGGCGATCTGCGCCAGATACTCGATGTCGGGCTCGCGCACCCCGGTGGCGGCGTGGTTCTGCGCGTAGGCGTGCCGATCGACCAGGGTGCGGCCGTCGCCGCCCGTCGGCAGGAACCAGTGCAACCGGACGGTCATCAGGAGTCCTTACCGTAGCTGCGGGCGGCGGTGGTGGAGGGCGTCAGATCGCGGTTGAAGCGGGTGTCCACGAAGTCCTTGAAGACGACCTTGCCGGGGATCAGCTTCAGTTCGGTGAAGGTGTCGGCGATCTTCTGTTCGGAGGCGACCGCCGCGTCGTCGACGGCGACCGTGACCCGGGTGCCGGTGCCGCGCTTGACGGCGTCGAAGGCGCGCGGCCCCTGTCTGGTCCGATCCCACGGTGCTCACCCCTCCCGTCAGCCGTCGATCGCGTCGTGCGACGCCGACGCCTCGCGGCCGACGGGCCCGCCGAGGGTGCCCTGCAACCCGAGGGCCTGCTCCTCGGCGACGGCCTGCGCGAGGCTCTCGTGCAGCCCGCTCACGGAGGTGATGCGCTCCGTCGGGGCGGGCGCCGCGTTGGCCGCGCCGACCGCCGTGATCGCGATGCCCGCGGCCAGCACGATCGCGGCGCCGCCGGCCGCCAGCTTCCTGTTCGTCTTCATGGGCCTCTCCCGGTGTGGGGCGGCGGAGGTTCCACCGCTGTCCTGTACCGGCACGACCGTAGGCGGGCGTTCGGCCCCGAAGAGGCAGTTCCCAGGGGCAGTTGGAGCGTGCGGCCCCCGGCGATCAGGCGGCCCGGTGTTCGCCCAGCCACTCGTAGGCCGTGTCGGCGCTGAATTCGCCCCGGCCGCCGCGGAAGAGCAGCCCGGCCGTCGTGAAGGCCGGGTCCCCGGCGGCGATCGGCACATAGGGCACGGCCAGGCACTCCATCCCGGCGGCGTGCGCGGCCCGCACGCCGGGCGCCGCGTCCTCGACGACCACGCAATCGGCCGGTTCCGCGCCGAGCCGGCGGGCCGCCTCCAGGAACACGTCCGGGGCGGGCTTGCCGTGCGGCACCTCCTCGGCGGACACCACCGTCGTCAGCAGCGCGTCCAGCCCGGTCCCGGCCAGCACCGTGTCGATGGCCTCCCGAGAGGAACCGGAGGCGACCGCCATCGGGACGCCCTCGCAGTGCAGCCGCTCCACGAACTTGCGCATCTCGGGGAAGACCTCGGTCCGGGTGCGGGCCAGCTCCAGATAGGCGGCGTTCTGTTCCGCGAGGAGTTGTTCCACCGGGGCCCGCAGCGCGTGGCGCTCCTTGAGGATCTCCAGCGTCTCCATCGTGCCGATGCCGATGAAGTGCGCGTGCTGCTCCCAGGTGAAGTCGGGGATCCCGTGGTGCGCCAGGGTGCGGCGTCCGGACTCGTAGTAGTTCGGCTCGCTGTCCACGAGAGTGCCGTCGAGATCGAATATGACGGAGATCATCCGCTGTGCCCGTCCTGCCGGTCGTGTACGTTTCCCGACCATATTGTCAGGGTTTGCGAGCGGCTCGTCCCACGGCCTCCACCAGCGGCAACACTCGGTGTGCGACCCGTTCACGCAGCGCTACCTCCATCCGGGTGCGGACCACGCCCGGAAGCCGGATCAGGCGCTGGATGACGTCCTCCAGATGCCCGTTGTCCCGGGCCGCGACCCGGGTCAGCAGATCGCCGCCCCCGGTGATGGAGAAGGCCTCGATGATCTCCGGTACCGCCGACAGGGCGTCCCCGACCTCGTCCAGATGCCCCTGCGTGACCTCGATGTGGACGAAGGCCAGCACCGGATGACCCAGCGCGGCCGGCGACAGCACGGGGCCCGTGCCCGTGATCACCCCGGTGCGCTCCAGCCGGTCCAACCGGGCCTGGAGGGTGCCGCGCGCCACGCCGAGGAGCCGGGCGTACTCCCGGACGCTGGTGCGCGGCTGCTCGATCAGCAGGCGCAGGATTCGGGTGTCGAGCTCGTCCACCGCCATGCCGTGAGGGTATCCGGCCAGGGCGTGCCACGGGCTCGGACACTCAATCGGTGCGGCGGGGCGGCCATGGCAGGAAGCCGCTGGTCCGGGCCCGGTAGGCGGCGTATCCCGGGCGGTCCGCCATATGGCGTTCCAGGAGGCGTTTGCCGCTGCCCGCGATCAGCAGGTACGACATCACGAGCGGGCCGATCACCGACACGGCGAACGCCGGCCAGGTCCCCCACGCGGTCAGCGACAGGCCCCACCACACGCAGAAGTCGCCGAAGTAGTTCGGGTGCCGGGTCCACGACCACAGGCCTCGGTCCATGATCCGGCCCCGGTTCGCCGGATCCGCCTTGAACCGGGCCAGCTGGTGGTCGCCGACCGCCTCGAAGGTGATCCCGCACAGCCACAGCGCGGTGCCCGCCGCCATCGCGAGTGGCCCCGGGCCGCCGGTGGCGTACGGGCCCGCCTGGACCGGCAGGGAGACCAGCCACACCAGAGCCGCCTGCAGCAGGTACACCATGCGCAGCGCGTACAGGTGCGGGTTGCCGGGAGCCTTGGCCAGCATCCGCGCGTACCGCGGGTCCTCCCCGTGCCCGCGGCCCCGCCACGCGATGTGCCCGGCGAGACGCAGCCCCCACAGGACCGTCAGGGCGGCCGTGAGCGGCTGCCCGCCGTCCGACATCCCGTACGTGGCCACCGCCACGGCGGCGAACGCCAGGCCCCAGGCCACGTCGACCATCCGGTGCATCCCGCCCTGGACGCCCACCGCGAAGGTGATCAGCAGGACGGCGAGCGCCACGCCCGCCGAGACCGCCAGGTTGACCCCGAAGGCTCCCCAGTTCACGACGTGCCGCCGTCCGGGGCCGTCAGCAGGATCTGGTGCACGTCCAGGTAGCCCGACGCGAAGCCGGCCTCGCAGTACGCCAGGTAGAACGTCCACATCCGGCGGAACGTCTCGTCGAAGCCCAGCGCCTCGACCCGCTCGGCCCGCTCCGCGAACCGCTCCCGCCACAGCCGCAGGGTCTGCGCGTAGTGCGCCCCGTAGCCCTCGCAGCGCTCCACCCGCAGGCGGGTGTGCCTCCGGGCCATGTCCTGCACCACCCGCACCGACGGCAGCATGCCGCCCGGGAAGATGTACTTGTGGATCCAGGTGTGCGTGTCCTTCGTGGCCGGCATCCGCTCGTGCGGCATGGTGATCGCCTGGAGCGCCACCCGCGCGCCCGGGGCCGCCAGCCGGTCCAGCGCGGCGAAGTAGACCGGCCAGTACTCCGCGCCGACCGCCTCGATCATCTCCACGCTGACGATCGCGTCGTAACGGCCGGTTGCCTCACGGTAGTCACACAGCCGCACGTCGACCCGGTCCGTCAGTCCGGCCTCCGCGATCCGCTTCATCGCCAACTCCCGCTGCTCCCGGGAGAGGGTGAGCGTCACCACGCGGGCGCCGCGCGCGGCAGCCCGGATCGCGAGTTCGCCCCAGCCGGTGCCGATCTCCAGCAGCCGGGTGTCCGGGCCGACGGCCGCCATGTCCAACAGCATGTCGATCTTGCGGCGTTGGGCGTCGGCCAACTGCCCGGGACCGGCGGGCAGGGCGCGGAAAACGGCGGACGAGTAGGTCATCGTCGGGTCGAGGAACTCGGCGAACAGTTCGTTCGACAGGTCGTAGTGCCGTCGGATGTTGGTGCGGGAGCCGTCCGGGGTGTTGCGGTCGGTGTCCGGGTGCCGGGCCGCCCACAGGCCCCGCAGCCGCTGCAACGGCGCCGGGACCAGCCCCGCCACGTGCCCCGCCATCACGGTCAGCACCGCGACCGGATCGCGGGCGTCCCACTCCCCGGCGAGGTAGGACTCGCCGAAACCGATCAGGCCCTCCGCGGTGATCCGCCGCTCGAAGGCGGCCGGGTCGTACACCGCCATCGCCGGACCGCCCCGGCCGAGGAGTTCGCCGGGTCCCATCCGGACCTGGAGCGGCAGCCGGTCGAGGGCCCGCCGGATCAGCAGCCGCCCCACGGCCGCCCGCGTCCGGGGCAGCCTCGGCACCACCGGGAGCGTCATCGTGCTCACTTCACACCCTCCTGGGGTACGTGTCGGGGGCGCGGCCGCACCGGCAGACCGCGCAGCCACAGCCGGATGCCGTGGAAGCGGATGCCCACCGCCACCGCGGCGGTGGACCAGGGGTGGCGCAGCGACGCCCGTACGGCGCCCCACGCGCCGGCGGGCCGGCGCTCCCCCCGCACGGTCGCCGTCAGCCGGGCGCCGTCGGCCCCGCCGGACAGCTGCACCATCAGCGCCAGCCGGTCGTCCGGTTCGGGCAGCCGCATCCGGTAGCCGCCGTCCACGTCGAGGAAGGGGGAGACGTAGAACTCCTTCTCCGCCCGGGCCGTGCCCCGCGCGGCCTCCGGACCGAGCAGGTAGCAGTGCCGCTCCCCGTACGTGTTGTGCACCTCGGCGACCACGTGGCGCAGCTCCCCGCCGGGGCCGTGGCACCAGTACACCGAGATCGGGTTGAACACGTATCCGAACACGCGGGCGTGCGCGAGCATCGACACCCGTGAACCGGCGGGCAGCGCCGCGTCCTTCGAGACCAGGAAGCGATCGAGCCCGGCCCGGATCGTCGGCAGCCCGCCGCCGAAGTGGTCCCGCGCGTCGAAGCGGGCCAGGTGCCGCAACGGGCCCGGTAGCCGGGGGAGTTCGTCGAGGTCCACCAGCCACAGGTACGAGCGGTGGCGCAGACCGTACGAGCGCTCGCCGGCCCGCACGTGTCGTATGTCGGCCTCGTACAGGCGGGGTTTCACCACCTCACCCCCAGCGCCGCCGCCGCCTCCACGCCCGAGCGGCAGCCGTCCTCGTGGAACCCCCACCCGTGGTACGCGCCGGCGTAGGCCGTCACCGGACCCGAAAGCGCCGGCAACAGACGCTGGGCGGCCACCGACTCCGGCGTGTAGACCGGGTGTTCGTAGTCCATCTCGGCCAGGACCAGGTCCGGGCGGACCCGGTCGTCGGCGTTGAGCGTCACCACGTACGGCTCCGGCGCGTCCAGGCTCTGGAGCCGGTTCATGTCGTAGCAGCTGACCCGTACGTGACCGTCCTGGGGACGGCAGCCGGACAGCCGGTAGTTCCAGCAGCCGCGGGCCCCGGCCGCCCGCGGCAGCACCGAGGCGTCGGTGTGCAGCACGGTCCGGTTGCGGGAGTAGCCGAACGCGCCCAGCGCCTCGCGTTCGGCGTCCGAGGGGTCGGCCAGCAGGCGCAGCGCCTGATCGGCGTGGACGGCGACGACCACCGAGTCGTACCCCGTCGAGGTCCCGTCCGCGGTGGTGATCCGGGCGCCCTCCGCGGTGCGCTCCACAGCGCGTACGGGGGTGCCCACCCGGACCGCCCCAGTACCGAGCCGCTCCCGCAGCAGCTCCACGTAGCGGGCCGAACCTCCTTCGACCGTACGCCAGTTCGGTGAGCCGCTCACCGACAGCAGCCCGTGATGGGCGAGGAACCGGAACAGGTACCGGGCGGGGTAGCGCAGCGCGGTGTCCGGCGGGCAGGACCACACCGAGGCCACCAGCGGGATCGCGAAGTGCCCGGTGAAGTACGCGCCGAACCGGCCCTGTCGCAGGAACCGGGCCAGCGTGATCTCGGGTCCGGCCGACGGAGTCGCCAGCAGCCGCCGGGCCTGACGGTGGAAGGCCGGCACCTGGGCCAGCATCCGCAGGTACGCCAGGTTCGCGGCGGCCCGCGGCTGCGCGAACAGCCCGCGCGGACCGCGCGCCCCCGCGTACTCCAGCCCACAGCCCTCGCAGTGCACCGACAGGCTCATCGTCGTCGGTCGGGTGGCCACCCCCAACTCACCGAAGAGACGCAGCAGATGCGGGTAGGTGCGGTCGTTGTGCACGATGAACCCGGAGTCCACCGACCGGATCTCGCCGTCCGTCCCCTTCAGTTCATGGGTGTGGGCGTGCCCGCCCAGCCGGTCGTCGGCCTCGTACAGGGTCACCTCGTGGGAGCGTGCCAGCACGTATGCCGCCGTCAGCCCCGAGACACCCCCGCCGACCACGGCCGTACGCGGTCGTGATCGTCCTCGCTCGTTCATCGTGTTGCCTCCTTGACCGGTACTTCGGAGCCGGAGGGGTGCTCGGATGTGTCCCCGGGCGAACCGGGCCACCACGATTTCGGTCCGATGTCCCTGACCAGGGCCGGAACCAGCAGCGAACGCACGACGAGGGTGTCCAGCAGGACGCCGAAGGCCACGATGAACGCGATCTGCGCCAGGAACGCGAGCGGGATCACCCCCAGCGCGGCGAAGGTCGCCGCGAGGACCACGCCCGCCGAGGTGATCACCCCGCCGGTGGAGGTCAGACCGCGCCGGATGCCCTCGCGGTGACCGTGCGCCACGGTCTCCTCGCGAACCCGGGACATCAGGAAGATGTTGTAGTCCACGCCCAGCGCGACCAGGAAGACGGACCCGTACAACGGGACCGAGGCGTCCGTCCCGGTGAACCCGAACACGCCCCGGAAGACGAGGGCGGACACGCCGAGCGTGGCGAGGAAGTTCAGCGCGACCGTCGCCACGAGCAGCACGGGCATCACCAGCGAGCGCAGCAACCCCGCCAGGATCACCAGGATGATCCCGAGCACCACCGGCACGATCAGGGCGCGGTCGTGGGCCGCCGTCCGCTGGGTGTCGTACTGCTGGGCCGTGTACCCGCCGACCAGCGCGTCCGCGCCCGGAACCGCGTGCACGGCGGTCCGCAACCGGCCCACCGTCTCCTTGGCCGCGTCGCTGTCGGCCGCGTCGTCCAGCGTCGCGTCGATCCGGACCCGGCCGCCGGGCCCGGGGGCGCCCACCCGCGCCGCGTCGGCGACGCCCTCGGTGGCCCGCGCGGCCGCCGCCACCTCGGTGGCCCGGTCGGCGTCCGCGATCACCACGGCGGGGTTGCCCGCGCCGCCCGGGAAGTGCCGCCCCAGCGTGGCCTGCGCCGACACCGACGGGGCGTCGTTCACGAAGATCTCGTCGAGCGGCACCCCCTTGGAGACCAGCATCGGGGAGAAGGCCGCGCAGGCCAGCAGCCCGGCCAGGGTCACGGCCCACACCCGGCGCGGCGCCCGGTCCACCAGCGCCGCCACCCGGGTCCAGACGGGATGCGCGGCGTCGGAGGCCTTCGGGCGGGCCGGCCAGTAGGCGGCCCGCCCCGACAGGACCAGCGCGGCGGGCAGGAACGTCAACGCGGCGAGCACCGCGCAGCCGATGCCGATCGCCCCCACCGGACCCAACGCCCGGTTGTTGGTCAGGTCGCTCAGCAGGAGCGCCAACAGGCCCAGCGCGACGGTGGCCGCGCTCGCGACGACCGGCCCCAGCGTGCGCCGCCACGCGGCCCGCATCGCCACGAACCGGTCGGGCTCCGCCGCGAATTCCTCCCGGAACCGGGCCGTCAGCAGCAGCGCGTAGTCCGTCGCGGCACCGATGACCAGGATCGACAGGATGCCCTGCACCTGACCGTCCACCCGGACCAGCCCGCGATCGGCCAGCCCGTACACGATCGCGCAGGCCAGACCGAGGGCGAGCACCGCGCCGAAGACCACGATCAGGGGCAGCAGCACACTGCGGTAGACGACGAGCAGGATCACCAGGACCGTCGCCAGCGCCACCCCCAGCAGCAGCCCGTCGATGCCCGCGAAGGCGTCCCCGAGATCCGCCTGGGTCGCGGCCGGACCGGCGATCGACACCGTGGTGCCCGGCACCTTCCCGGCCGCCCCGCGCACCCGGTCCAGTACGTCCGTCAATCCGTCGCCGAGGTCCGGACGCAGCGGCACGACACCCCGCAGGGCCTGCCCGTCCCGCGAGGGAAGCGCCGGGGAGGGTGGGCCGGCGAGCCCCTCGCCCCCGGTCAGCGAGGCCAGCGCGGCGCTCGCGGCGCCCTGGCCGGCGGGGGTGATCCGCCCGCCGGCCGATGCGGTCCACACCACGATCGCGGGCAGCGACTCGGCCTGCCGCAGGACCCGCTGCGCCGCCACCACCCGGGTGGACTCGGCGCTGCGCGGCAGGAACGCGGCCTGATCGTTGGTGGCGACCTCGCCGAGCTTGCCCGCGTACGGGCCGAGCACCCCGCCGACGGCGAGCCAGCCGAGCAACAACAGGATCGCAATCGCCAGGCGGGTGATCCGCGGTGACGGGCGCATGGCACTCCCGGACAAGAGGTCAGTCTGTGCTGAGGTGGTGGACGGGCCTTCTGGATCACCTTTCGGCCGGGACACGTCATTCGGATGCGCCGATCGGGCGGTCGGCGCATCCGATCGCCGCGACCGGGCCGAATCCCCAGAGAGGTCACGCCCACGAGATCTCCCGGCATCCCAAGAGATCTTCCGTACGAGGTCCCCGACCGGGACCACCAGGAGCGGAGACACGTCATGACAAGCCTGCGATGTCTGGTCACCGGGGCCACCGGCTACATCGGCGGCCGGTTGGTGCCCGAGCTCCTCGACGCCGGCCACCAGGTCCGTTGCCTCGCCCGCTCCCCGGAGAAACTACGCGACCACCCCTGGGCCGGCCGGGCCGAGGTGGTGCGCGGAGACGTCGTCGACCCGCGCTCGGTGGGGGAGGCCCTGCGCGACATCGACGTGGCCTACTACCTCGTCCACTCCCTCGGCACCGGCTCCGGCTTCGAGGACCGGGACCGCGCCGCCGCCCGGATCTTCGCCGAGCAGGCCCACGCGGCAGGGGTCCGGCGGATCGTCTACCTGGGCGGGCTCACCCCCACCGGGGTCCCGGTCCGGGAACTCTCCACGCACCTGCGCTCCCGCGCCGAGGTCGGGGAGATCTTCCTGGCCTCCGCCGTCCCGGCCACCGTGCTGCGCGCCGCCGTCATCATCGGATCCGGCTCGGCCTCCTTCGAGATGCTGCGCTACCTCACCGAGCGGCTGCCCGTCATGGTCACCCCGAGCTGGGTCGGCACCCGCTGCCAGCCCATCGCCGTCCGTGACGTCCTGCGCTACCTCGTCGGCAGCGCCACGATGCCGCCCGAGGTCAGCCGGACCTTCGACATCGGCGGGCCGGACGTGGTCACGTACGAGGAGATGATGCGCCGCTACGCCTCCGTGGCGGAGCTCCCCAAACGGCTCATCCTGCGCGTCCCGATGCTCACCCCGCGACTGTCCAGCCACTGGATCGGGCTGGTCACCCCGGTGCCGCGGCGCCTCGCCCGACCGCTCGCCGAATCGCTGCGCCACGAGGTGGTGTGCGAGGAGCACGACATCGCCGAGTACGTCACCGACCCGCCGGGGACGCCGTTCGGCTTCGACCAGGCCCTCGCCCTGGCCCTCCAGCGCGTGCGCGACGCCAACGTGGTCACCCGCTGGTCCTCCGCCTCCCTGCCCGGCGCCCCCAGCGACCCGCTGCCCACCGACCCCGACTGGGCCGGCGGCAGCCTGTACGAGGACAACCGGGGACTGGACGTGGACGCCTCGCCGGCCGCGCTGTGGCGGGTGGTGGAGAGCATCGGCGGGGAGAACGGCTGGTACTCCTTCCCGCTGGCCTGGGCGGTGCGCGGCTGGCTCGACCGGCTCGTCGGCGGAGTCGGCATCCGGCGCGGCCGGCGCGACGCGTCCCATCTGCGGGTGGGCGACTCGCTCGACTTCTGGCGGGTGGAGGAGATCGAACCGGGCCGGCTGCTCCGGTTGCGCGCCGAGATGCGGCTGCCGGGGCTGGCCTGGCTGGAACTGCGCGCGGACCCCGACCCGGACACCCCTGCGGGTACCGGGTCCGACGCCGACCGGGAGCCGGGACGGACGGCCACGGCGACCGCGACGACCGGGACCGCGACGGGGGCGCGTTCCCGCTACCGGCAACGCGCCCTGTTCCACCCCCACGGACTGCTCGGGCACATGTACTGGTGGAGCATCTCCCCCTTCCACGCCGTGGTCTTCGGCGGCATGGCGCGCAACATCGCCCGGGCCGCCGAGCGGCAGCCCCCCACCCCGGCCGGACGACCGGCGGACGCGAACGCATCCGATCCGGCCCGAGCCGCCGAAGCACCCCACGACAACCGTCCCCCACGAACCTGACGCGGAGACGAGAACCCATGAACGTCGCGGTGGTCCTCTACACCTCGGACCTGCGCCTGCACGACCACCCGCCGCTGCGCGCGGCCATGTCCTCCTGCGACCGGGTCGTGCCGCTCTTCGTCCGCGACCGGGCCATCGAGGCGGCCGGTTTCACCGCGCCCAACCGGTCGGCCTTCCTGGCCGACTCCCTCGCCGCGTTGGACGCCGGACTGCGCGAACGCGGCGGACGCCTGGTGGTGCGCTCCGGCGAGGTCGTCGACCGGGTGTGCGCCGTCGTACGGGAGGCGGACGCCGACGAGGTCCACATGGCCGCCGGGGTCAGCGCGTACGCCCAGGCCCGAGAGGAACGGCTGCGCGCCGCCCTGGAGGCCGAGGGCCGGCGGCTGTACGTCCACGACGCGGTGATCACGGCGGTCGCCCCGGGAGCCGTGCGGCCCGCCGGCGGCGACCACTTCGCCGTCTTCACCCCCTACCTGCGCCGCTGGGCCGAACTGCCGCCGCGACCGCCGGCCCCGGCCCCCCGCACCGTCCGGGTCCCCGACGACGTCGACTCCGAGGCGCTGCCCGAGCGCACCGCCGTCACCGGGACCTCCCCGGGCCTCGCGCGCGGCGGCGAGCGCGAGGCCCGGCGGCTGTTCTCCGGCTGGCTGAACGACGGCATCGCCCGCTACGAGGACACCCACGACGACCTCGCCGGCGACGCCACCTCCCGGCTCTCCCCCCACCTGCACTTCGGCACGCTCTCGCCCGTCGAGGCCGTCCAACGCTCCCGCGCCGTCGGCGGGCCGGGCGCCGAGGCCTTCGTCCGGCAACTGTGCTGGCGCGACTTCCACCACCAGGTGCTGGCCGCCCGCCCCGCCGCGGCCGCCGAGGACTACCGCGCCCGCCGGGACCACTGGCGCACCGGCGCCGCCGCCGAGGAGGAGATCCAGGCCTGGAAGGAGGGCCGCACCGGCTATCCGGTGGTCGACGCGGCCATGCGCCAGCTCGCCCACGAGGGCTGGATGCACAACCGCGGCCGGCTCGTGGCCGCGAGCTTCCTCGCCAAGACCCTGTACGTGGACTGGCGGACCGGCGCCCGACACTTCCTCGACCTCCTCGTGGACGGGGACCTCGCCAACAACCAGCTCAACTGGCAGTGGGTGGCCGGCACGGGCACCGACACCCGACCCAACCGCGTCCTGAACCCGGTCCGCCAAGGCCTGCGCTACGACCCCGAGGGCGCCTACGTGCACCGCTGGGTCCCCGAGCTCGCCGACCTGCCCGCCCCCCGGGTCCACGAACCCTGGCGGTTGCCCGCCCCCGAACGGGCGCGCTTCGACTACCCGGACCCGCTGGTGGAGCTCGCGGACGCGCTCGGACGCTTCCGGGAAGGGCGCGGAATCGAATGACGGCCGACCCCCATGACCTCGTCGTATCGTGAACGGGTGGACCCCGTGCCGCCCCACCTGCCCCACGAGAACCCCCCGGAACTGCCCGCGGCGGCGCTGAGCACCGGCGCCGTGGCCCGGCGCCTCGGGGTGTCACCCACCACCCTGCGGTCCTGGGAACGCCGGTACGCCATCGGCCCCGCGACCCGCGAGGACGGCAGGCACCGCCGCTGGACCGCGCAGGACATCGCCCGCCTGGAACTGATGTGCCGGCTGACCGCCCAGGGGGTACCGCCCTCCGAGGCCGCCCGGGCCGCCGTCGGCGCGAGCCCCGCCGGGGTCCCCGCCCCGGAGCCGGCGGCCGTCCCCGAATCGGCGGCGGCGCCCGGCGGCCCCAACGCGCTCCCGCTCGGCGAGGTGCGCCCCGAGTGCAGGGGGCTCGCCCGGGCCGCCGTACGACTCGACGCCCCGGCGGTGGAACACCTGCTGGAATCCGCCGTCACGGAACACGGCCTGGTCACCGCATGGGAGGAGATCATCGCGCCGACCCTGCACGCGGTGGGCCGCAAGTGGGCCTCGGCCGGGGAACGTTACGTGGAGGTCGAGCACCTGCTCTCCTGGCACGTCTCGTGCGCGCTGCGCCGGGTACGACCCGCGGCGGAGCAACTGCGTTCCTCACCCGTGCTGTTGGCCTGCGCGCCGGGGGAGCAGCACACCCTGCCGATGGAGGCGCTGGCCGCCGTGCTCGGTGAACGGGGCCTGCCGGTGAGGATGTTCGGCGCCGCCCTGCCCGCCGAGGCCCTCCACGAGGCGGTCCGGCGCACGGGCCCGCGCGCGGCCGTCCTGTGGTCCCAGTCCCGGAGCACCGCCGACCGGGCCCTGGTGCGTTCGGTCGCCGCCATCGAATGGGGGCTGCGCGGCGCGCGCGGACACTCGGCGCTGCTGCTCGCCGGACCCGGCTGGGGCACGGGAACTCCGGGCCCGCGCACCGAGCGGCTGTTCGGCCTGCGCTCGGGCCTCACCGTCATCGAAAACGCCGTGCGCTCCGCAGACCACGCCGAACCGGCCACGAGGACGGGCCCGACGACCGTGACACGGGCGTAGACCCCGCCCGGTCCTCCCGGTCCCGCCGCCGCGGAGCCGCGCCGCCGGCGCCGGTCGAAGCCCCGCCCGGGCACCGATCGGACTCCCGCTCCACCGCCGCTCCACCGCCGCCCCGTGCCGCGTATCCGCGCCGCCGGCGCGGCCCGTCACCTGGCCGCGGTCTCCGGCGTGCGGGGTGACAGGGCCGGCGCCACCGACGCGCGCAGGACGCCCAGGGCCCGCCGCATGTGGCTCTTGACCGTGCCCAGCGGCAGCCCCGTGCGATCCGCGATCTGGCTCTGGGTCAGGTCCCCGTAGAAGGCGAGCCGCATGACGCGCTGCTGCGCCGCCGGCAGCCGGGCCAGCTCCCCGAGGATCAACACCCGGTCCACGACCTGCTCCGGCTCCGGTCGGTCACAGGCCGCGGGCCACCGGGCGAACTCGTGGAAGGCGCGGGCGGCGGCCGCGACCGCCCGGGCCCGCCGGGTCCGGGCCTCCAGGGCGTCGGCCACCTTGTGGCGGGTGATCCCGGTCAGCCAGGCCCCGAGTCCGCCGGAGCCCGGGCGGTAGCCGCCGCGCCCGCGCCAGGCGGCCAGGAACACCTGCTGGGTCACGTCCTCGGCCTCGCGTTCGTCGCCGAGCGAGCGGCGCGCCAGGGAGTGCACCAGCGGCCGCCACCGGCGGTACGCGGCCTCCATGGAGCGCTCGTCGCCCGCCGCGAAACCGGCCGCGATGCGCGCCTCGTCCGGCGCCTCGTCCTCGTACGCCAGGGTGCCCGGCGCGCCCCATGCGGGGCGCGGGTGCGACCGCCGGTCGTGCCGGTACGTCTGGTCGTCCATCCGGTCGTCCATGCCCCGAGCCTCGCGAGCGGAGGAGTCCCCGACCAACTCGCACCGTTTGCGCATCGATTTCCGCGCGGCCGACCCAAGCCCCGATCGACGCCCGATGCAAGCCCCGCTCGGCGCCCGCTCGGCGCCCCCGATCGGACGCCGCCGCGTCGGACCCGCACGCGTCAGGTCGCCTCCTCGGCCCGGCCCTCGCCCGCCATGAACCGCCACACCAGCGCGTGCCCCAGCACCCATCCGTGCGGCATGGCTCTGCACGACGTTCCACCACAGACCGACCAGGGTGAAACAGGTGGCGGAGAACAAGGCGTAGAACGTGCTCACATTCATGACGCCCGACAGTGACACGCCTGCCCGGCGACTTCGGCGCCGACATGCCGGAGCGACTATCGTCCGGAGGATGAGTGACCTGATGCTGGTGAGGCACGGTGAGACGGCGTGGAGCGCCAACGGGAAGCACACCGGGCTGACGGACATCCCGCTGACCGCGCGCGGGGTCGAGGAGGCCATCTCCCTGGCCCCGTTCTTCCTGGACCGGCAGCCCGCCCTGGTGCTGACCAGCCCGCTGCGCCGAGCGGTGGCCACGGCCCAGCTCGCCGGGCTGAGCGACGGCGTCACCGACCCCGACCTGCACGAATGGGACTACGGCGGCTACGAGGGCGTGACCACGGCGGAGATCCGAAAGACCCGGCCGAACTGGTCGCTGTGGACCGACGGGGTGCCGCCCGGGGACGCCGGGCATCCCGGTGAGCAGGCCGAGCAGGTCGGGGCCCGCGCGGACCGCGCGCTGGCCCGGATCGCCGAGGTGCTGCGGGAGGACCGCGGTGACGTGGTGGTGGTCGCCCACGGCCACTTCCTGCGGGTGCTGACGGCCCGCTACCTCGGGCTGCCCCCCGCCGAGGGGCGGCTGTTCCTGCTGCGCACCGGGACGGTCAGCCTCCTGTCGACCGAGCACGAACTCCCGGTCATCGCGGGCTGGAACACCAGGCCCTGACCCTCCCCGACCTCCCCTCCCGCCCGCCGCGGACCGGCAGGACGACGAGTGACCGGCCATAAACCGCCGTGGGCCACTGTTCTCGCATCGCAGTCGCAGGCCGGCAGGGCACACCGTGCGGAGAGGAGCCGTCCATGGAGACCACCGCGGTGCTCCAGCGGGACCCCGCCGCACCCGGGGGCCCCGCCTTGCGGATCGGGGTCCTCGGACCGCTCGACGTGCGTCTCGACGGCGAATCCCGCACCCCCACCGCGCCCCAGGTCCGGCGGGTCCTGGCCGTGCTCCTGCTGCGCGCGGGACGGCCCGTGCCGCTCGCCGCCCTCATCGAGGAACTGTGGGAGATCGACCCGCCGCGACTCGCCCGCAAGACGGTCCAGACGTACGTGTACCAGTTGCGCCGCGCCCTGGCCCGGCGGCCGGTCCCCGCGCACGGCCCCGCTCCCGTACCGCACTCCTCCGACCGGCTGGAGACCCGTACGAACGGCTACCTGCTGCGGCTGCGCCCCGAGGAGGTGGACCTCTGGGACTTCGAACGCCGCATCGGGCTGGCCCGCGTCGACCTGGACGCCGGCAACGCCCGCGAGGCCGCCGGCGCGCTGCGGGCCGCCCTCGCCCTGTGGCGCGGGGACGCCTTCGCCGACGTGCCCGCCGGCCCCGAACTCGCCTCGCGGATCAGCCGGATCGAGGCCACCCGGGTCAGCGCGCTGGAAATGAGGGTCCAGGCGGACCTCCAACTCGGCCTCCACGGATCGCTGCTCGACGAACTGCGCCGGCTCACCGCCGAACACCCGCTGAACGAGAGGTTCGCCGCCGACCTCGTCCTCGCCGCACACCGCTCCGGCCAACGCGCCACCGCCCTGGACGCGTTCACCCGGCTGCGCCGCAACCTCGTCCGGGAACTGGGCATCGAACCCTCCGACTGGGTCCGCAAACTCCAGCAGGAGGTACTGAGCGCCGACCCGCGCCTCGGCGCGCCCACCCCCGCGCACCTGCTCGCGCCCGGCCGGCCCGCCCGGGGCCCCGCCACGGCGACGCCGGCGGCCCTTCCCAGGCTGACGCAACTCCCGCCCGACACCCCGGACTTCATCGGACGTCGCCGCGAACTCGACCGGCTGCTCGCCCTGGCCGCCCCCGAGGAGGAACCCGAACGGCGCGCCGCGCCCCGGATCGTCACCGTCCTCGGCGGCATCGGCACCGGCAAGAGCGTGCTGGCCGTCCGGGCCGCCCACCTGCTCAGCGGCCGCTTCCCCGACGGCCAGTTGTACGCCCGGCTGCACAGCGACCGGGAGACGCCGATCAGCCCCACGCTGATCCTGCGCTCCTTCCTGCGGGACCTGCACCTCGACTCCGTGCCCACCTCGGACGGGGACCCCGCCGGATGGGCCGAGGACGAGCTGGCCCGCAGGTTCCGCGACCACACCGCGGGCCGGGCGCTGCTCCTGCTGCTGGAGGACGCCGCGTCCGCCCGGCAGATCCTGCCGCTGCTCCCCGGCGGCAGCCGCAGCACCGTCATCACCACCTCCCGGGTCCGGCTGCCCGGGTTGCCGGGCGCCGCGCACCTGACGCTCGGGCCGATGAGCACCGAGGACGGCGCCGCACTGTTCGCCGCGGCCGCCGGCCCCGCGGCCCGGCCCCCGGGCGACCACCCGGCGGCCCGGGGGATCGT
The DNA here is from genome assembly GCF_026627505.1 of Streptomyces sp. H27-H5. Taxonomy (GTDB): domain Bacteria; phylum Actinomycetota; class Actinomycetes; order Streptomycetales; family Streptomycetaceae; genus Streptomyces. The sequence continues at coordinate 42,147 of NZ_JAPNLK010000059.1, forward strand.
CCGGCTGATGGGCCACGTCCCCCTGGGGATCAGGGCGATGGGGGAGACCCTGGCGGCCCGCCCCATGTGGTCCACGGCCGATTTCGCCGAACGGCTGGCCAACGAACGCCAACGCCGGGTAGAACTGCGTTCGGGGACCTGGGACGTACTGGCCCGGGTCGAGCAGTCCTGCGCCCGGTTGCCCCAGCCGGCGGGTCGGGCGCTCACCGTACTCAGCCGTTCCGCCCCCGGGGCCTTCGTGGTCCGGGACGCCGCGCAACTCCTCGGGGTGGCCACGAGCACCGCCGAACAGCTCCTGGGCACCCTGCTCGACCACCACGCCGTCGAACTGTCCGGCCGGATCCCCACGGGAACCCGGGAGATGTCGGTGCCGTCGTTCCGGATACCGGAACTGATCCGACTCGCCCTCACCGGAGACCCGGACGCCGATCCGGAACCGCGGTCCCCGAGCACCCCGGGCCGGCCGGCGGCGTACGCCACGATCCGCGCGGGCACGGAGGCGGGGCTTCCCGATCCTTTGCCCCCGCTTGGTCGCCCCGCGTGAAGCTGCGTCTCCGTGGCGGCATGTGCTCAGCACAGCCGCCGCTCGGCAGACACATGCAGGCAGCTGGCCGGGCAACGCCCGGTCGGAGGGGAGACTTCCATGAGGAGCACGATCCTGCGGAGCGGCATCACGGTCCGGAAGCAGCCGACGGGCGATCAGCACGCCGAATGCATCGCACGCGAAGGAACGCGGCGCCCCGGGGACGAGGAATCGGTGGTCTTCGAGTTGTGCTCGGGACTCTTCGCGTCCATGCCGCGGAGCGACCAGCGGATGAAGGCCATCCACTACGTGCGGGGCCTGTTGGGCGCCGAGGGCCGCAAGTCGATCCGCAACATCGCGACGCTGCTCGGAGGGGACGCCGCCGAGCAGAGCCTCCACCACTTCATCTCCAGCTCGACCTGGGACTGGACCCCCGTCCGGAGGGCCCTGGCCCAGCACATCGAACGGGTGTCGCCACCGCAGGCGTACGTGGTCCATCCCATGATCATCCCGAAGGCCGGCGAGACCTCCGTGGGCGTCGAGCGGCGCTTCGTGCCGGAACTGGGTCAGGTCATCAACGCCCAACAGGCCGTGGGCGTCTGGGCCGCCGCCCACGACTGGAGCTCGCCCCTGCACTGGCGGCTCCACCTCACCCACCGCTGGCTGGAGGACGAGAACCGGCGCAGCCAGGCCGCCATCCCCGAGACCACCGTGCAGGAGAGCCTCGCCCAGTGCTCGGTCGAGGCCTATCTGGCGATGATCAGGGACTCCGGTCTCCCGGTCCGCCCCCTGGTGATGGACGCGCGCAACGCCGACGTCCTGAGCACCGTCCACCGACTGCGGGCCGCCGGCACGCCCTGGCTGCTGCGGGTGGACCCCTCCGTACGCCTCACCGTGCTGGAACCCACCTTCCCCCGCCGCGGCGCCAGCATGACGACCCAACAGATCATGTCCACGGCCTGGCACCTGCGTCAGCTGGAACCCCGCCGGGCACCCGGACCGGAGACACCGCTCAGCGGCGTCCGGCGGCCGGGCTCGCTCGTCGCCGTCAGCGCCACCCTGACCGCCGACACCCGACGCCCCGGAGGCCGCCCCGGCGTGGCCGAGGAACTGTTGCTCCTCGGGATCTCGGACGGCGGCCAACTCCCGGCCGAACTGTGGCTCACCGACCTGACGGGGGTGCGACCGGTGGAGTTGACCCAGTTGATCCGGCTCACCCACCGGGTCGACCGGGACCTCGCCGAGGTGGCCGACCAGGTCGGCATCCGGGACTTCTCCGGCCGCTCCTTCAACGGCTGGCACCGGCACGCCACCCTCGCCTCGGCCGCGCACGCCATCGCCCTGCTCAGCGGCCGGCCCAACACCCGGAGGGCCACGGCGGAAGTGACGGACCTGACCGATCCGGCGCGCCGCGAACGGCACGGTCGGGGCTACCTGACGGACCTGGGAGGGCGACCTGACCTAGCGAGCTGAGCAGTTGACGGATAGCCCGGACGACCATTGGCCGTGGCCGCCGGGTCCCACAGGATCGGGACATTCCAACCGATCGAACCGAGGGACCCCGGACATGACCAAGGTCGCCGTCATCTACTACTCCTCCCAGGGAAACGTCCACCAGCTCGCCGTGGCCGCCGCGGCCGCCGCCGAGAAGGCGGGCGCGGAGGTGCGGTTGCGCAGGACCGCCGAACTCACCACCGAGACGGTCGTGCCCGGCAACGACACCTGGAACGCGGCATGGGAGGAGCACCTCGCCGCCGTCGCGGACATCCCCGAGGCCACGCTCGACGACCTCGAATGGGCCGACGCGGTGCTGTGGGGGACCCCGGGCCGCTACGGTCTGCCCGCCGCCTCGCTCAAGCAGTTCATCGACCAGACCCTTCCCCTGCACTCCAAGCGCGGACTCCTGAACAAGGTGATGTCCTCGTTCACCTCCACCGCGACCCTGCACGGCGGCCAGGAGAGCACCCTCCTGGCACTCAACAACGCCTTCTACCACTGGGGCGCGATCATCGTGCCGCCCGGTGTGGCCGACCCGATCCAGCTGGCCCCGACCAACGGCAACCCGTACGGAGTGAGCAGCGTCTCGCGCAACGAGGCGGGCAACGTCACCGAGGACAACCTCGCCGCCATCGAGTACCAGGCCCGCCGCACCGTCGAGATCACCGCCGCGCTCCGCAAGGGCCTCGCCTAGGCCCTGTCGTCGGGGGCCCACCCGGCGCCCCTTCGACGACAGGACCCAGGCCCTGCCGTCGGGGGTCCGCCCGGCCGCGGCGCCCGGTCGCGCGCCTCGCAGCGCAGTCGGGGCACCCGAGTACGTCCCGTACCCGGGCGCCCCGCCGCCGCGTGCCCACCGGCCGTGTGCCGTGCCCGCCATCCGCATGGCCGGGGCCCCATGCCGCCCCATGCCGCCCCGTGCCGCCCCGCGCCGTGTCCCGCGGGGCACGATCGGGGCCGGGCCCGTCCGCCCGGCCCCGACCGACCGGCCTCCGACCGCGCCGCGTCCCGGGCGCTCGCCCCCGCTTTTCGGCCCGTACACCCCACACCCGCGGCCCCCGCCCCCGGCGCGGCCCCGCGCGTCCCGCCCGCCCCTTCGGGCACCCCGCACCACCCCCGCAATTCGCCCGCGCGCCCCGCTCCCGCGACCCGCACCGCGCGGCAGAGCGCACCGCGCCCTCGCTCGTCTACTCGGAGGCAACCCGTGGAAAACGCCGATACCGGCATCCGGCTGAAACCCGCGCTCCAACAGCCGGACTGGGACGACCCCGCGCAGTTGCGTCGGGTCAGGGAGGAACTCCTGGCCCGCCCCTCACTGGTGGCGGCCGACGACGTACGGACCCTGCGCGGGCTGCTGGCCCGGGTGGCGGCCGGCCAGGCCCACGTGGTCCAGGTCGGCGACTGCGCCGAGGACCCGGCCGAATGCACGCCCGACCACGTCGCCCGCAAGGCCGCCGTCCTGGACCTGCTCGCCGGTTCGCTGCGACTGATCACCGGCAAGCCGGTGCTGCGCGTCGGCAGGATCGCCGGCCAGTACGCCAAGCCCCGCTCGCGCCCCACCGAGGTCGTCGACGGGGTCGACATGCCCGTCTTCCGGGGCCACATGGTCAACGGACCCGAACCCGACGTCGACACCCGCCGCCCCGACCCGCTGCGGCTGCTCACCGGCTACATGGCCGCCGACGACGTGATGCGGGGCCTCGGCTGGCGCCCCGGCAGCCCCGGCGCCGGCATCGACCCCATGGTGTGGACCAGCCACGAGGCGCTGCTCCTCGACTACGAGGTGTCGATGCTCCGCGGTGACGAGGCGGGCGGACTGATGCTGGCCTCCACCCACTGGCCCTGGATCGGCGAGCGCACCCGGCAGGTCGACGGCGCCCACGTCGAGCTGTTGTCCCGGGTGAGCAACCCGGTGGCCTGCAAGGTCGGCCCGAACATGAGCCAGGCGGAGCTCCTCGCCCTGTGCGAACGGCTCGACCCGGACCGCGAGCCCGGCCGCCTCACCCTGATCGCCCGGATGGGCGCCGACGCCGTCCCCGACGCCCTGCCCCCGCTCGTGACCGCCGTCCGCGAGGCCGGACACCCGGTGATCTGGCTGACCGACCCCATGCACGGCAACACCGTCAGCACCCCCGACGGTTACAAGACCCGCTACGTCGAGACGGTCGAACGCGAGGCCGTGGCCTTCCACTTCGCCGTCACCGAGGCCGGCGGTGTCGCGGGCGGCTTCCACCTGGAGACCACCCCGGACGCCGTCACCGAATGCGTCTCCGACCCGTCCGCCATCGATCGGGTCGGCGAGTTCTACACCAGTCACTGCGACCCGCGGCTCAACCCCGGACAGGCCATATCCGTCGTATCCAGTTGGAGCTTCTGATGGAAGGCACCACAGCCCTCGTCACGGGAGCGGCCGGCGGGATAGGCCGCGCGGTCGCCCTCACCCTCGGGGAACGGGGCGTCCTCATCGCCGCCGTGGACCGCGATCCGGTGGCGTTGCGGCGGGCCGTCGAGGAGTGGGCCGACCAGGGCGTCAAGGCCGTCGCCTTCCCCACCGACGTCACCAGCAGCGCCGACGTCGAGCGGACCGTCGCGGCCGCGGAGAGTGAACTCGGCCCCATCGAGCACCTCGTCAACGCCGCCGGCATCCTGCGCCTGGGCCAGGCCCGCGCGTTCACCGACGAGGACTGGAACGCCACCTTCGCCGTCAACACCACCGGGGTCTTCCACGTCTCCCGGGCCGTGGTCAACCGGATGGCCGAGCGTGCCAGGGGCTCCCTCGTCACCGTCGCCTCCAACGCCGCCGGCACCCCCCGTGCCGACATGGCCGCCTACGCCGCCTCCAAGGCCGCGGCCACCATGTTCACCAAGTCCCTCGGCCTGGAAGTCGCCCGCCACGGCATCCGCTGCAACGTCGTCGCCCCCGGCTCCACCGACACGCCGATGCTGCGGTCCATGTGGCACGACGAATCCGGCCCGCGCGGCTCCATCGAGGGACACGGGGACACGTACCGCGTCGGCATCCCCCTCGGCCGGCTCGCACAGCCCCGACACATCGCCGACGCCGTGGCGTTCCTGCTCTCCGACGAGGCCGCGCACATCACCCTGCACACGCTCACGGTCGACGGCGGCGCCACTCTCGGCGTCTGACGCCGCGCCCACGACCCGCCGCCGTCCCGCACCACCCCCACCCGCACCCTCCACCACGTCAGAGCCACGAGAGGAAGCCATGGCCGGCATCCCGACCATCGAGGCCTACCCGATGCCGACATCGGGGGACCTGCCCCTCAACACCGCCGCCTGGTCCGTCGACCCGGCCCGCGCCGTCCTGCTGGTACACGACATGCAGCGCTACTTCCTGGCCCCGCTGCCGGAACCCCTGCGCAGCGAACTCGTACGCAACTGCGCCCAGTTGCGCGACAGATGCGCCGAACTCGGCGTCCCCGTCGCCTACACGGCCCAGCCCGGCGGCATGACCGAGCGCCAGCGCGGACTGCTGCGGGACTTCTGGGGGCCCGGTATGAAGCCCTCGCGCGCCGACCGGGAGATCGCCGACGAACTGAAGCCCGGCCCCGAGGACTGGGTGTTCACCAAGTGGCGCTACAGCGCCTTCCACCACACCGACCTGCTGGCCCGGATGCGGGAGGCCGGACGCGACCAACTCGTCGTCTGCGGGGTGTACGCCCACGTCGGCGTACTCGCCACGGCGGTCGAGTCGTTCAGCCACGACATCGAGACCTTCCTGGTCGCGGACGCCTTGGCCGACTTCACCGAGGAGGACCACCACCGGACCCTCGACTACGCCGCCCGGCGCTGCGCCGTCGTCACCACCGTGAAGGAGACCCTGGCATGACCGCCGCCCGGGAGCCGGCGGTGCGCGACCTGCTCGATCTGATCCTCGCCCCCGCACCCCCGCCGTTCGCCCTGCTGCACCGGCCCGGCGCCACCGGGCCGGGCCTGGTGGAGGTCCTCGTCGGCGACGTGTCCCACCCCGAGTCCCTGGAGTCCGTACCCCTGCCCGACCGGGGCGCGGCCGAGCCCGGCCGGCACGAGGCGCTGGTCCTCGTACCCTTCCGGCAGATCCGCGAACGCGGCTTCGAGGCCGCCGACGACGGCTCCCCGCTCATCACCCTCGCCGTCACCGGTCAGGAGCGGCTCGCGCTCGCGGAGGCCGCAGCCCGCATCGGCGACCGGCCCATCCGACTCACCGGCGGCGAGTTCGACATCGACGACGCCGGCTACGCGGACATCGTCCGTCGCGTCATCGCCGACGAGATCGGCACCGGCGAGGGGGCGAACTTCGTCATCAAGCGCTCCTTCACCGCGGAGATCACCGACTACACCCCGCGCAGCGCCCTGACCCTCTTCCGCCGGCTCCTGGAGCAGGAGTCGGGCGGCTACTGGACCTTCGTCGTCCACACCGGGGACCGCACCTTCGTGGGCGCCACCCCCGAACGCCACATCAGCGTGCACCGCGGCACCGCCGTGATGAACCCCATCAGCGGCACCTACCGCTACCCGGCCGGCGGCCCCACCCTGCCGCAGGTGATGGACTTCCTCGCGGACCGCAAGGAGACCGACGAGCTGTACATGGTCGTCGACGAGGAACTCAAGATGATGGCGCGGGTCTGCGAGGGGGGCGGCCGGGTCGTCGGCCCCTACCTCAAGGAGATGGCGCGCCTCGCGCACACCGAGTACCTCATCGAGGGGCGCACCACCCGCGACCCGCGCGAGATCCTGCGCGAGACGATGTTCGCCCCCACCGTCACCGGCAGCCCGCTGGAGAGCGCCTGCCGCGTCATCAGCAGGTACGAACCCCGGGGCCGCGGCTACTACAGCGGAGTCGTCGCCCTCATCGGCACGGACGAGACGGGCGAACGGGAACTCGACTCGTCGATCCTCATCCGCACCGCCGACATCGACGCGGCCGGCCGGGTCTCCATCGGCGTGGGAGCCACCCTGGTGCGCCACTCCGATCCCGAGTCCGAGGTCGCGGAGACCAAGGCCAAGGCCGCCGGCCTGCTCGCCGCACTGGAATCGGACGGCGCCACCCGGTTCTCCGCCCACCCGGACGTCCGCGCCGCCCTGGCCCGTCGCAACGACTCCATCGCCGGCTACTGGCTGGCCGAGGAAGGCGAACGCGCCCTGCCCCAGGCCTCGTTGATCGGACGCTCGGTCCTCGTCGTGGACGCGGAGGACACCTTCACCTCGATGATCGCCCACCAGCTCCGCTCGATGGGCCTGCGGGTGACCGTGAGCCGCTTCGACGAGCCGTACTCCCTCGACGACCACGACCTGGTCGTCATGGGACCCGGACCCGGCGACCCGCGCGACGCCGACCATCCGAAGATCGCCCGACTGTCGGCCGACATCCGCGCACTGCTCGCCAAGCGGCGGCCCTTCCTCGCCGTGTGCCTCAGCCACCAGGTCCTCTCCCGGGAACTGGGGCTCGACCTGGTCCGCCGCGACCACCCCAACCAGGGCGTACAGCGACAGATCCGACTCTTCGGCTCGACCGAACGCGTCGGCTTCTACAACACGTTCGCCGCCCGCGGCGCCGAGGACAAGGCCGAGGCCGAGGGCGTCGGCGTCTTCGAGATCAGCCGCGACCCGGAGACCGACGAGGTGCACGCCCTGCGCGGACCGCACTTCGCCTCCATGCAGTTCCACCCCGAATCCGTGCTCACCCGGGACGGCGTCCGCATCGTCGAGTCCCTGCTCACCGGCCTGATCTGACCGGCCCACCACCCACACCCCTCCCACGAAGGAGTTCCGCAATGCTTCCCGTCAACGGCAGTGACAAGGGCCTGTACATGGGTCTCGTGGCCGAGCGGGCCGCCCAGACCCACGGCGACCAGCTGATCATCCTCGACCACGACCTGGACCTCTTCCCCGCGGCGGGGCGACGCCTGACGTTCGCCGAACTGGCCGAGTACACAGACGACACCGCGGCCCGCCTGTACGCGGCCGGGGTGCGCCGCAGCGACCACGTCGCCCTCCACAAGTCCAACGGCTTCGACATCAACATCCTGTCCTCCGCCGTCGCCCGCCTCGGAGCCGTCCCCGTCCAGCTCTCCCCGTACCTGGACGCCGACAGCGTCCTCGCGCTGCTGCGCCGGCTCGGCTCGCCCCACCTGGTCACCGACACCGACAAGCTCGACGGACCCTTCGCCGGCACCCCCCTCGCGGAGATCGCCGGCCAGGTGATCATCGTGGCCGGGTCCCGTCCGGGCACGGTCTCCCTAGCGGACCTGGCCGGCTCCCCGCGGCAGGCCCCCGTCGTCCCCCACCTCGACCTGCCCGCGCTGATGACGCACACCTCCGGCACCACCGGCCTGCCCAAGCTGGTCGTGCACTCGGCCCGCACCCTGCACGGCCGCTACCGCCCGCAGGCCAAGCTCTTCGACATGATCCGCGAGCACGAGACGGTCGCCCTGCACGTCAGCTACGTCCACTCGCGGATGCCCCTGGCCCTGGCCGTGCTGCTGCCCCGCGGCAACCCGATGGTCATCATGAACGACGCCGAGCCCGAGCACGCGGCGCGACTGTGGGCCGAGACCCGCCCCGGCTTCATCGAGTCCCACCCCAACTCCTTCATGGAATGGGAGGTGTTGGCCGATCACCCGCTGCGCCCGCTGGCGAACGTCAAGTACTTCAGCACCACCTTCGACGCCATCCACCCCAGCACCATGCACAAGCTGCTGCACGCCACCGACCGCAGCTCGCCGCTCTTCTACCAGATCTACGGACAGAGCGAGACGGGTCCGCTCGTCGGCCGCGGCTTCACCCGCGCCACCGCCCTGGGCGCGGACGGCCGCTGCCAGGGCCACGCCTTCCCCTCCGACACCAAGTTCCGCCTCGTCAGCCGCAACGGCAAGGAGGTCACCCGCGACAACCCCGGCTACATCGACGTACAGGCCGCCGGCCGGGCCCTGGGCTACTTCGGCGAGCGCGAGCGCTACGACACCCAGGTGCACGGCGGCTGGTGGCGCGGCATGGACCTCGGATACCGCACCGACGAGGGCTGCCTCCACCTCCTGGACCGCGAGGTGGACGCCATCCCCGGCATCCACTCCACCCTGGAGATCGAGGACACCGTCCTCGGCCGGCTCGACGAACTGACCGAACTGGTCGTCGTCCCCGGACCGGACGGCGCGGGCGTCCCCGTGCTCTGCACCCGCGACGACCTGCCGCTGGACCCGGCCCGCTGGCGTGCCGCCGCCGCCGCGTGGCCGCAGCTCGCGGAGCCGGTGCAGATGAAGCTCTCCGAACTGCCGCGCACCGCCACGATGAAGGTCCAGCGCCTCGAACTCACCGCACGACTGCGGCGGTTGTCCGCCCCGCAGTCGTCCTGACCACCGTCCGGCGACAGGCAGGAGAACACCCGTGAACGCCACCAGCGATGCCGACGTGCTGATCGTCGGAGCCGGTCCCACCGGCCTGCTCGCCGCCTGCGAACTGCTGCGGCGCGGCGTGGGCGTACGGATCGTCGACCGGGCCCACGAAGCCGCCCGGGTACCCAAGGCGCTGTCGCTGTGGCCCCGGGTCCGCGACATCCTCACCGACCTCGGCGTCGGCGAGGCCGTCCAGGAGGCCTCCGTACCCGTACGCGCCTTCCGCTACTTCTCCGACCGCAAGCCGGTCGCCTCGCTCACCTTCACCGAGGAGCTGGCCGCCCGCCAGCTGCCCCAACCCGAGACGGAACGCATCCTCACCGAACGGCTGCACTCCCTCGGCGGGAAGATCGAGCGCGGCGTCCGGCTGCTGTGCCTCGACGACGTCGACTACTCCGGCCGGATCGAGCCGGGCGGCACGGTCACCGCCGTACTGGAACACGGCGACGGCCTCGTCGAGCGGTTCACCGCGCCCTTCGTCATCGGCGCCGACGGCGCGGGCAGCGACGTCCGCCGCCAACTCGGCATCGGCTTCGAGGGATCCACCTACGAGATGGCCTTCGCCCTCCTCGACACCCGGATCGAGGGGAACCTGCCGCCCGACGAGATCTCGTACTACCAGAGCACCTCGGGGACCCTGTGCGTCGTCCCGCAGCCCGACGGGGTCTTCCGCTTCCTGTCGGTGATGCCCGAGGGCACCACCCTGACCCGCGACGACATGCAGCGCCTCATCGACACCCGGGGCCCCCACGGCGTACGGATCACCGAACCGGTCTGGGAGACCGTCTTCCGGGTCCACGCCCGGCGGGCCACCGACTTCCAGCGCGGCCGGGTCTTCCTGGCCGGGGACTCGGCGCACGTGCACAGCCCCGCGGGCGGCCAGGGCATGAACAACGGCCTCCAGGACGCCCACAACCTCGCCTGGAAGCTCGCCGCCGTCCTCGCCGGCGAGGCCCCCGCCACGCTCCTGGAGAGCTACGGCCGGGAACGCGTCGAGGCGACCGGCCGCATCGTCCGCGACACCGACCTGCACACCCGGGCCCTGACCGCCCGCACCCGGCGCCGGGTCGCCGCCCGCGACACCGCGTTCCGCATCCTGGACCGCACCGGCGCCGCCGCCCGGCTCTACGCCCCCGTGATGGCGGGCCGCCGGCTCGCCTACACCCCCGACCGGGACACCCGGCAGCCGTCGACCGGTGCCTGCCGGGTACGCGACCGGCTGCCCGGCGGGATCCGGGCCGGCTCCGTCTTCCCCCGGGCCGCCGCCGTCGCGCTGGGCCTGGCCGGACCGGGACGGGCCCCGGCGGGCTGGACGCTGCTGCTGCGCCCGCCCGCCCGGGACACCGCCTGGACCGCCCGGGTCGAGCACACCGTCGGCCCCTGGCCGGCGCTCCGCGTCCTTCGGGCCACACCCGACCTGCCCGGCCGGGCAGGGCTGTGCACCCGACCCGGGTACTACCTGATCCGGCCCGACGGGCACGTGGCGGCCCACGGGCACACCGACGACCTGGACCGGCTGGAGGCCGAACTCCGCCACGCCCTGACCGCCGCGCCCTGACCCCCGTGTCCTGACCCCGACAGCCGGCCACCGACCCGCCGCTCGCCGGCGCCGCACCCGGCACCCCGCACCACCGAGCACCACCACGAGCGCCGCCGCCCGGCCCAGGCCGGACGGCGGCGCTCGTGCGCGTACGGGCGGCTCCGGGGCCCCGCCGGGCCGCTAAGTGGTCTGCGTCGTAAATCCTTCGGGGGTTGACGTCGGGCTTGGCGTGCGCTTGCCCGTGTCAGGTGTCGAGACCGGTGAGGTGGAGGTGGCAGGCGGTGTCGAGTGCGTCCTCGGGGGTG
>NZ_JAPNLK010000005.1 GCF_026627505.1 Streptomyces sp. H27-H5
CCGCCACACTCTCGATGACCAAGGCGGAAAGTCCCGAAAACACCACACCCACAAGGGCGTTGACTTCAAGCACGCCTCAGCATGACAGGAGGCAACGCACCGCTACCACCGATTACGGGACAGAGCCCCACCGGAAGCGGGAGTTCGACGACCCGGCCCCGTACGCCGTACGGACCGACCCGAAACCCCGTCCGAGGGACGCACCCGCGTGCGGCACCCTCCGCCGGCCCGCTCCGGGAAGGCTTGCGGACATGCGACAGCAGGACGACAGCCCGACACCCCCCACCGCCTTCTCGGCGGCCGACGCCTTCACCCTGCGCACCGCCCTGGACGCCCTCGGCGGCGTCCACGGGCTCGACACCCTCGACCTCGCCTGCGGACACGGCGGCACCACCCGACTCCTCGCGAGCGGCGGGGCCCGGCGGACCGTGGGCGTGGACAACTGCCCGGAACGCATCCGACGGGCCCGCGAGACCCGCCACGACGGCCCGGCCGGGCCCATCGAGTACGTCGTCGCCGAAACCGCCGCGATGCCGCAGCTGGGCCCCTTCGACCTGGCCACGGCCCTCTACCTGTTCAACCACGCACCCGACCGGCACGCCCTGCACTCCATGTTCCGGTCCATCCGCGCCAACCTGCGGCCCGGCGGCCGACTGCTGGCCATCGTCCCGAACGCCGGGGGCTTCCCGCGCGTGGACTGGTCCCCGTTCGGGCTCCGGGTCCTGGCGCGCGACCCCGACGGGGACGCGCCACTGGTACGGGCCCAGTTCCTCACCGAGCCCCCCGTGCACGTCGAGTTCCGGGAATGGGCGCACGCCGACTTCGCCGAGGCGGCCGTCGAGGCCGGGTTCACCACGGCGGGCTGGCAGCCGGCGCGGACCCCGCCCCCCTGCGCCGAACGGGACGAGGCCTTCTGGGCGTCCTACCGGGCCCGGCCGGTCAGCTCGCTGATGACCTGCGTGGCCTGAGGACGACCGGCCGTGCGAGACCTGCCCCTCACGCCCCCACCGCCCGGGGCGTCACGGCGCGGCGACCGCCCGGGTCAACGCCACGATCCGCTCACGGGCCGCCCGGCCCTCCGGCACCCGTTGGAACGGGTAGCCGTGCGGCTGCCCCGCCGCCTCGTGGAACTCCACCTCGACGCCGGCGTCCCGCGCCCGACGGAGCAGCTCGTGGCTGTCGGTGGTCAGCAGGTCCCGGGTCCCGGTGAACACCGTCAGGGGAGCCAGCCCCGCGAGGTCGCCGTGCAGCGGGCTGACCCTCGGGTCGTCGGCGGCGAGGGTGCCCGCGTACAGGCGCCCGGCCTCGACCAGCCCCGGCCGCCTCAGCAGCGGATCGCCCGGCTCGACGGCCGCCTGTCCGGGATGGCTCACGCTCAGGTCCAACCAGGGCGAGACCAGGACGATCCGGGACGGCTGCGACCCCGTGCGCTCCCGCAGGCGCTGGGCCGCGGCCAGGGCGATCCCGGCGCCCGCGCAGTCCCCGATCAGCACCGTCCCGCCCGCCCCGCCGCTCTCGATCAACCCGCTGAGCAGGTCGGCGGCCACCGGAACGGTCCGGTCGGCGGTCCCGCGCGGGGCCAGGATGTAGGCCGGCACGACCACCCGCGCCCGGGCCCGCTTCACCAGGGTGCGGACCAACGACCAGTGGGGCCGGAGCAACTCGCCCACGTAGGCGCCCCCGTGGACGTACAACACCTGCGCCGCGGGCTCGACGCCCCGCGGCGACACGTCGTAGACCGGCCACGCCCCGACGAAGGCCCGCGAGACCTCCGCAACGCGGCCCAGTGAACGCGGCGGCAGATGCGACGCGGGCCTCCTGGCGGACTCCGCCACCTTGGCCCGCACGGCCTCGGCACCGGCGTACCGTCTTCGACGCCCCACCGCGATCAGCGCCACCGACAACGCCTTGCTGCGCAGACTCGGCACGCCCCTCACCTCCCCTTTCCCCCGCCCCCGGCACTGCCCGGGCCGGCCCTGCCCCATCAGGTGAGGAGCATAGGCGTGAAGCTGCGCTGTCGGCCCGCTTAAGAAAGTCTCGATGGACCGATCACCACCCCGCTCGGCACATTGGTGCACGTCAGACACCGCACGGGCCCGCACGCCCCGAGGTGCTCCCCTCCGCATGCCTGGAGCCACGTTCATGAAGGCACTCGTCAAGCACAAGGCCGAGCCCGGGCTGTGGCTCATGGACGTCCCCGAGCCCGAGTACGGCCCCGGCGACGTGCTCATCAAGGTGCTCCGCACCGGCATCTGCGGCACCGACCTGCACATCCGGGCCTGGGACGGCTGGGCGCAGGGCGCCGTCAAGACCCCCCTCGTGCTCGGTCACGAGTTCGTGGGCGAGGTCGCGGCGCTGGGCGCCGACGTGCGGGACATCGAGATCGGTGCGCTGGTCAGCGGCGAGGGCCACCTGGTGTGCGGGAAGTGCCGCAACTGCCTGGCCGGGCGCCGCCACCTGTGCCGCAGCACGATCGGCCTCGGCGTCGGACGCGACGGGGCGTTCGCCGAGTACGTCGTCCTGCCCGCGCAGAACGTGTGGGTGCACCGCACCGAGGTCGACCTCGACGTGGCGGCCATCTTCGACCCCTTCGGCAACGCCGTGCACACCGCGCTGTCCTTCCCGCTCGTCGGCGAGGACGTGCTGATCACCGGCGCCGGCCCCATCGGCATCATGGCGGCGGCCGTGGCCCGGCACGCCGGCGCCCGCAACGTGGTCATCACCGACGTCAGCCCCGAGCGTCTGGAGATCGCCCGCAAGGCCGGCGCGACGCTCGCGGTCGACGTCCGCGAGTCGACGATCGCGGACGCGCAGGCCACCCTCGGTCTGCGCGAGGGCTTCGACATCGGTCTGGAGATGTCCGGGCGGGCCGAGGCCGTGCAGGACATGATCGCCAACATGACGCACGGCGGCCGGATCGCCATGCTGGGCCTGCCCGCCCAGGACTTCCCGGTCGACTGGGCGAAGGTCGTCACCTCGATGATCACCATCAAGGGCATCTACGGCCGCGAGATGTTCGAGACCTGGTACGCGATGACCGTGCTGCTGGAGGGCGGGCTCGACCTCAGCCCCGTCATCACCGGCCGGTACGCGCACACCGACTTCGAGGCCGCCTTCGACGAGGCGTCCACCGCCCGCAGCGGCAAGATCATCCTCGACTGGACGGCGTAGCCTCCCCGCCCGACCCCGGACGGCCCGCGGCCATCCCCCCGAACCATCTCCCTCCGGCCGGGCCCCGCACACCCTCCCCCCTCCGCGGGGCCCGGCCCCCCTCCCTCCGCCGCACCAGGAGAAAGAGAGCACGCCCGCCATGTTCGAGACCGTCCGCCAGGACCTGCGCAACACCCTCGACGAGATCCGCTCCGCCGGCCTGCACAAGCCCGAGCGCGTCATCGGCACCCCGCAGAACGCGTCCGTCGGCGTCACCTCCGGCGGCGCCGCGGGCGAGGTCCTGAACTTCTGCGCCAACAACTACCTCGGCCTGGCCGACCACCCCGAGGTCGTCGCCGCCGCCAAGGACGCCCTGGACCGCTGGGGCTACGGCATGGCCTCCGTCCGCTTCATCTGCGGCACCCAGGAGGTCCACAAGGAACTGGAGGCGCGCCTGTCCTCCTTCCTGGGCCAGGAGGACACGATCCTCTACTCCTCGTGCTTCGACGCCAACGGCGGCGTCTTCGAGACCCTCCTCGGCGCCGAGGACGCGGTGATCTCCGACGCCCTCAACCACGCCTCGATCATCGACGGCATCCGCCTCTCCAAAGCCCGCCGCTACCGCTACGCGAACCGCGACCTCGCGGAGCTGGAGACCCGGCTCAAGGACGCCCAGGACGCCCGCCGCCGTCTGATCGTCACCGACGGCGTGTTCTCCATGGACGGATACGTCGCCCCGCTCGCGGAGATCTGCGACCTCGCCGAGCGCTACGACGCCATGGTCATGGTCGACGACTCGCACGCCGTCGGCTTCGTCGGCCCCGGCGGCCGCGGCACCCCCGAACTGCACGGGGTCATGGACCGGGTCGACATCATCACCGGCACCCTGGGCAAGGCCCTCGGCGGCGCCTCCGGCGGCTACGTCGCGGCGCGCGCCGAGATCGTCGAACTGCTGCGCCAGCGCTCGCGTCCGTACCTCTTCTCCAACTCCCTCGCCCCCGTGATCGCGGCGGCCTCGCTCAAGGTCCTCGACCTGCTGGAGTCGGCCGGTGACCTGCGCGAGCAGCTCGCCGCCAACACCGCGCTCTTCCGCGCGAAGATGACCGACGCCGGCTTCGAGGTCCTCCCCGGCGACCACGCCATCGCCCCCGTCATGATCGGGGACGCCGCCGAGGCGGCCCGGATGGCGGAGCTGCTGCTGGAGCGCGGCGTGTACGTGATCGGCTTCTCGTACCCCGTGGTGCCCATGGGCGCGGCCCGGATCCGGGTGCAGCTGTCGGCCGCCCACTCCACGGCAGACGTGGAGCGCGCGGTGGCGGCGTTCATCGAGGCCCGTGCGGCGCTCGGGACGGCTGTGGCCTGAGACAATGGCGGGGTGATCGACCCCCGCCGGCTGCGTATCCTGCGGGCCGTGGCGGACCACCGTACGGTGACCGCCGCGGCCGCAGCCCTGTACCTCACCCCCTCCGCCGTCTCCCAGCAGCTCGCCGCGCTGGAGCAGGAGACCGGACACGCCCTGCTGACCCGCAGCGGCCGGGGCGTACGGCTCACCGCGGCCGGGGAGATCCTCGTCGGGCACGCCCACGAGGTGCTGGCCCAACTGGAGCGCGCCGAAGCCGAACTCGCGGCGTACGCGGGCGGCTCGGCGGGCGAGGTCACGGTCGCCGCCTTCGCCACCGGCATCGCGGAGGTGCTCGCCCCGGCGCTCGCCCGCCTCGCGGTGGACCATCCCGGGATCCGGCTCCGCGTCCGCGACGCGGAGGGCGACCAGAGCCTGCCGCTGCTGCTGGCCGGCGAGGCGGACCTGGCGCTCGCGGTGGAGTACCGCGGCGCCCCGGGCGCGGACGACGGCCGGCTGTCGATCGTCCCCCTCTACGCGGAACCCTTCGACGCGGTCCTCCCGGCCGGCCACCCCCTCGCGGACCTGCCCACCGTGTCGCTCGCGGACCTCTCCGACTCCGACTGGGTGGGCCAGTACCCCGGCAACCCGTGCCACGACGTGACCCTGCTGGCCTGTGAACTGGCCGGTTTCCAGCCGCGGTTCGCGCACTCCTCCGACGACTTCCGCGCCGTCACGGCCCTCGTCGGCGCGGGCGGCGGCGTCGCCCTGGTCCCGCGTTCGGCCCTGCGCGGCATGGACCTCAAGGAGGTCCAGGTCCGCCCGGTCGTCGGCCCGGCCGCCACCCGCCGGGTCTTCGCCGCCACCCGCCGGGGCGCCGAGTCCCACCCGCTGATCGCCCCCGTGCTGGCGGCCCTGTCGCGCGAGGCGGAACGGGTCCCGACGCACTGACCCGGCCGACGCACTGACTCACCCGGTGCAGGCCCGCCCGACACACTGTCCGCTCGGGCCGGACCCTCCCGGTGGCATCCCGGGGGTGCGCGTCGCCGTCGGGTGTACGCCCCGCTCAGGCGCGGTGGACCTCGACGCCCGCCCTCGCGAAGGCGTCGGCCACGGCGGGTGACACACCCGTGTCCGTCACCAGCACGTCCACGGCGGACGCCGCGCAGATCCGGGCGAAGGCGCGTACGCCGAGCTTGCTGGAGTCGGCCGCGATCACCACGCGGCGGGCGCGCTCGCACAGCAGCCGGTTCATGGCGGCCTCGTCCTCGTGCCGGGTGGCGGCGCCGTCCACCGGGTCGAAGGCGTCGACGCCGACGACCGCGGTGTCCACGGTCAGCTGTCCGAGCACCTGTTGGGCCAGCGGCCCCGTCAGTTCGTAGGACTGGGGGCGGGCCACCCCGCCCGTCAGCACGATCTTGAACTGGGGTCGGATCACCAGCTCTCCCGCGATGTTCAGGGCATTGGTGACGACGGTCAGGGCGGGGGAGCCCGTGGCGAGGTCCGCGCGGGCCGCCAGCGCGCGGGCGACCTCGGTGGTGGTCGTGCCGCCCGTGAGGCCGACGACCTCGCCCGGGGCGATCAGCGCCGCCACCGCCTCGCTGATCCTGCCCTTCTCGGCGGCGCGGCGGGAGGTCCGGTAGCGCAGGGGGAGTTCGTAGGAGACCCCGTGCGGCGCCGCCCCGCCGCGGGTGCGGACGAGCAACTGCTGTTCCGCGAGCTGATCGAGGTCCCGGCGGATGGTCGCGGCGGACACGCCGAGCGCCTCCGCCGCGGGTTCCACCTCCAGCCCGCCGCCCTCCACCAGCAGGTCCAGCAGCTTCTGCCGGCGTTCGTTGCGGGTCATGGTCATGGCCCCCCTCGTGCGTGCTCCGAAGGGCCGTTCGTGCGGCCCCGGCGTCGAGGTTAACCCAGCAGCTCACCGCCGTGGATGCTTGAAGTTGCGTGAAACTGCCCGCTATCTTGCAAGAAAACGCATCCGCGACCCGTCGCGTACCAGGGAGCCCGTATGAGTCACGTCGCGCAGGAGTTGGCCACACAACCCGAATGCTGGGAACGGGCCGCCGAACTGGCCACGACGCACCGGACATCGCTGCCGCGACACGGGGAGCGCGTCGCGATCGTCGGCTGCGGAACCTCCTACTACATGGCCCAGGCCGCAGCCGTGCTGCGCGAGGAGTCCGGTCAGGGCGAGACGGACGCCTTCCCCGCCTCCGAGTTCCCGCGCCACCGCCGCTACGACCGCGTCGTGGCGCTGACCCGCTCCGGAACCACCACCGAGGTACTGGACCTGCTGGCCGGCCTTCGGGACGCCGCGGTGGCGACCACCGCCGTCATCGGGGATCCGGCCACGCCCGTGACGACCCTCGCGGACGACCTCGTGGTCCTGGACTTCGCGGACGAACGGTCCGTCGTGCAGACCCGCTTCGCCACCACCGCCCTCACCCTGCTGCGGGCCCACGTCGGCGCCCATGCCCCGGCCGTCGTCGCCGACGCGCGCACCGCGCTCGCCGAACCGCTGCCGGTCGGGCTGGAGACCCTCGACCAGTACACCTTCCTCGGCCGCGGCTGGAGCGTGGGACTCGCCCATGAGGCGGCCCTGAAGATGCGCGAGGCCTCCCTGTCCTGGGCCGAGTCCTACCCGGCCATGGAGTACCGGCACGGCCCCGTCAGCGTCACCGGCCCCGGCACCCTCACCTGGTCCCTCGGCGAGACCCCCGACGGCATCGCCGAACAGGTCCGCGGCGCCGGCGCCGCATGGGTGGAGGGCCGCCTCGACCCCCTCGCCGAACTGGTCCGCGTCCACCGGCTGGCGCTCGCCGTCGCCGCGCACCGACGGCTCGACCCGGACGCGCCGCGCAACCTGACCCGCTCCGTCATCCTCGCCACGGGCCAGGAGGCGGTCCGATGACCCTCGTCCCCGCGGGCGGCCTGGTGTCGGACGCGGCCAAGGCCGGCCGCGCCGTCGCCGCCTTCAACATCATCACGCTGGAACACGCCGAAGCCGTGATCGCGGGCGCCGAGCAGGTGGGCCTGCCGGTGATCCTGCAACTCAGCGAGAACGCGGTGAAGTTCCGGGGCGGGCAACTGCTCCCCATCGCCCGCGCGGCCGTCGCCTGCGCGGAGGCGGCGGCCGTCCCCGTCGGGCTGCACCTCGACCACGTCAAGAGCTCCGAACTGCTGCGCCGGGCCGCGGACGCCGGCTTCGGGTCGGTGATGTACGACGCCGCGCAGTTGCCGTACGCCGAGAACCTGGAGGCCACTCGCTCCGCCGCCGACTGGGCCCACGCCAACGGGCTGTGGATCGAGGCCGAACTGGGCGAGGTCGGGGGCAAGAACGGGGCCGCGCCGCTGGACCCGCACGCGCCGGGCGCCCGTACCGACCCGGACGAGGCGCGACGGTTCGTCGCCGACTCCGGGGTGGACGCGCTCGCCGTCGCCATCGGCAGCAGCCACGCCATGACCAGCCGGACCGCCGCACTGGACCACGCGCTGCTCGCCCGCCTGGCCAAGACCGTGGACGTGCCCCTGGTGCTGCACGGCTCCTCCGGGCTCCCGGACTCCGAACTCGCGGCAGCCGTCGCGGGCGGCATCCGCAAGGTCAACATCGGCACTGCGCTGAACGTGGCGATGACGGAGGCCATCCGCACCCACCTCACGCCCGCGGACCCGCGCCCCTACCTCACGGCGGCCCGAACGGCGATGGCGACGACCGCCGCCGCCATGCTCACCGCCCTGAACTGAGCGCCGCCGCCCCGCTCGCGGGGCGGCGACCACCGCTGCCCGGCAGGACGCCGGTCAGCGCGGCAGCAACCGGGCCTGATGGCACTCGACGGCCGGCCAGCTCGCCTGGTCCACGCGCGCGCCCCGGGCCAGCGTCCGGGTGGCCTCGACCACGGCCAAGGCGCGCTCGGTCTGGAGGCACAGCGCGATGAACAGGGTCGCGCGCCGCCCGTCCCGCGTCTCGTCGTAGTACCAGTCGGCGCTCACCTGCCGGTCGGCCCCGGACAGGAACGGCCGTTGGAGGAAGTCCTGCACCTCCAACGGGAACTGGCCGAGGATCCCGCGCGCCTCCGGAGCGAGGTCGAGCCGCTCCACCGGCACCCCGGGCGGCGGGGGAGCGGCCGGTGCGGGGGTCTTGGGGCGGCCGACTTTCGGGGGCCGGTGGTCGAAGGAACGCCGCCGCAGCGAGCCGGGCTCCAGGCGGACCCGCTCACCCCGGTACTCGGGCACGCCCGCCCGGATGACCGGTGCGACGCGGCAGATCCCCCGCTCGCCGATCACCAGCGCCCTCGGGTGCCCGTTCGGCTCGGGGTACGCCCACCAGGTCAGGACCTTCCCCGCCTTCTCCAGCAGGGTCGCGGTCGTGGCGGCGGGGATGCGGTCCCAGCACTGCTGCCGGCCCGGCTGCTCCTCCTCGAACGGCAGCGCGCCCGGCTCGTGGATCTGTGTCACCGCCTCGGGACCGACCGCCGGGCGCTGTGGAGCCCGGTCGCGCCCGCCCATCTCCCGTAGCCATGCCTCGTGGTCCACGCATCCCCCCGGACGATCGAAGTCCCCTGATCCAAGGGGCCATTGTCGGGCAGGCGGGGGCTCGCTGTCAGCGGTCCGGCGCGGTCGCCGCAAACCCCGACCCGAGGACCCTTCCGGATTCTTGGAACAGGTTCTAGTCTGCCCTGCGCCAGTGACGACGGACCGCGAGACCTCCCGGAGGGCCCGTGCACCTCGAATACACGCCCGAGCAGCAGCGGTTGCGCACCGAGCTGCGTGCCTACTTCGCCGAACTGGTCCCGCAGGACGTCCACGCCCGCTACGAGGACCCGGCCGCGCAGAAGCGCTTCTACCGCGAGACCATCCGCCGGCTGGGAGCCGACGGATGGCTCGGCGTCGGGTGGCCCGAGGAGTACGGCGGGCGCGGGATGTCCCCGGTGGACCAGTTCATCTTCTTCGACGAGGCCGCGCAGGCCGTCGTGCCGCTGCCGCTCATGGCGCTGAACACCGTCGGGCCGACCATCATGCAGTTCGGCACCGACGAGCAGAAGGCCTACTTCCTCCCGAAGATCCTCGCCGGCGAGATCGACTTCGCCATCGGCTACAGCGAACCCGACGCCGGCACCGACCTCGCCGCGCTCAAGTGCAAGGCCGTCCGCGAGGGCGACGAGGACACCGGCACGTACGTGGTCAACGGCCAGAAGATCTGGACCACCAACGGCGACACCGCCGACTGGGTCTGGCTCGCCGTCCGCACCGACCCCGACGCCCCCGCGCACAAGGGCATCACCATGCTCCTCGTGCCGACCTCGGACCCCGGGTACTCCTGCACCCTCATCAACACGCTCGCCTCGCACGACACCACCGCGAGCCACTACGAGGACATCCGCGTCCCGGCGAGCCGCCGGGTCGGCCGGGAGAACAAGGGCTGGCGCCTGATCACCAACCAGCTCAACCACGAGCGCGTCACCCTCGCCGCCCACGGGACCATGGCCATCCGCGCCCTGCACGACGTCCAGCGCTGGGCCGCGCGGACCCGACTCGCCGACGGGCGCCGCGTGATCGACCTCTCCTGGGTCCGCGGCAGGCTCGCCCGCACCCACACGCGGCTCGACGCGATGAAGCTGCTCAACTGGCAGATGGTGAACGCGGTCGAGGCCGGCACCCTCACCCCGCAGGACGCCTCCGCCGTCAAGGTCTACGGCTCCGAGGCGCGCCGCGACGCGTACGCCTGGCTCATGGAGGTGGTCGGCGCGGCGGGCTCCCTCAAGGACGGTTCCGCCGGGGCGGTCCTGCACGGCGAGTTGGAGCGCGGCTACCGCAGCGCGGTCATCTTCACCTTCGGCGGCGGCAACAACGAGATCCAGCGCGAGATCATCTCGTGGATCGGCCTCGGCATGCCCCGCGTCCGCCGCTGAACCCCTGTGACGAGGCCTTTCAGTCGGCACTTCGGGAGCGATGGCCGGCACCGGCTGTTCATGCCGTGCAGGTCTCAGCGGGTGAGCCGGGCCACGATGGATGGAACCTGGCCAGGCATGGGGGAACTACCGGAGACGTGTCGCAGTGCGGACAAGGTCGGCGACGGCTCGGGACCGACTGTGCGGTGGCCAGGCGATCACGGTGGTGACTTTCGGCGCGTCCAGCACGGGCACGGCGGCGAGGTCACCGGGCAGTTGGGCTCGGCACGACTCCGGTGAGACCGCGCAAGCCCGGCCGAGCGCGACGAGCTGCAACAACTGCGCGTGGTCGCGGACTTGTGGGCCGGGGCCGGGCGGGTAGGTGCCGTCCGGGCCGGGCCAGAGTGGCAGGGGCAGGCCCGGCAGGGCGGTGATGTCGGCCATGTGCACATGGGCCCGGACCGTGAGCGGATGCCCGGCCGGCAGGACCACGACCTGGCCCTCCGTGCTGAGTTCTTCGCTGTCGAACCCGGCCGTCGAGTCGAACGGCCGGTGCAACAGCGCCACGTCGGCCCGGCCCTCGCGCAGAAGCCGTTCCTGCTCGGCCGGGCCGCACAGGATGACGTCGACGGGGACCGCGCCGGGTTCGGCGGCGTACGCGTCGAGCAGTTCGGCCAGCAGTTCTCTGGACGCGCTGGCCTTCGTCACCAGGACCAGGCCGGGACGCCCGGTCGCGGAAAGGCCTGCGCGGCGGGTCCGGCGCTCGGCGGCGTGGACCGCGCCGAGCGCCGCCCGGCCGTCGGCCAACAGCACCGAGCCGGCCTCGGTCAGCGTGACGGTGCGGCTGGTCCGATCCAGCAGCGTTACCCCGAGCCGGCGTTCGAGCTGCTGGATCGCCCGTGACAGGGGCGGCTGCGCGATCCCGAGCCGCTGCGCGGCCCGCCCGAAGTGCAGCTCTTCAGCGACCGCGACGAAGTAGCGCAGTTCCCGGGTCTCCATCCCGCCACGCTACCCCGGATCAATACCTGGACGGTATCGCTGCCTACCCGATCGGTCTTGGCCCCCCGCCGGGGTTCGAGTGCAGCATGGCTCCCATGAGCGAACGAACGATTGGTCTGGTCACCGGCGCGAACAAGGGAATCGGCCACGAGATCGCCGCGGGCCTGGGCGCCCTCGGCTGGAGCGTCGGCGTCGGAGCCCGGAACGATCAGCGCCGTGAGGCAGCGGTGGAGCAACTGCGCGCGGCCGGCGTCGACGCGTTCGGCGTACCGCTGGACGTGACCGACGACGCGAGCGTCACCGCCGCCGCACGGCTGATCGAGGAACGGGCGGGGCGCCTCGACGTGCTCGTCAACAACGCCGGCATCGCCGGCGGCATGCCGCAGGAGCCCACCCGGGCCGATCTCGCCACCATCCGGACGGTCGTGGAGACGAACGTGATCGGCGTCATCCGCGTCACCAACGCGATGATGCCGCTGCTGCGCCGCTCTGCCTCACCGCGGATCGTGAACATGTCCAGCAGTGTCGGCTCCCTCACCCGGCAGTCGGGAACCGCTGCCGAGCAGACGGCGGGTCCCGTGGCCGTGGCGTACGCGCCGTCCAAGACGTTCCTGAACGCCGTCACCCTCCAGTACGCCCGGGAGCTGCGCGGCACGAACATCCTGATCAACGCCGGCTGCCCCGGCTACGTCGCGACCGACCTCAACGGCTTCCGCGGCGTGCGCACCCCCGAACAGGGCGCGGCGATCGCCATCAAACTCGCGACCCTGCCCGACGACGGCCCCACCGGCCAGTTCTTCGACGACGCCGGCGCAGTGCCCTGGTGATGTGAACGGCGGTCACCACCCGCCGGGTGAGGCGGCTTCGCCCGCGCGCCTCCAACAGGTTCATCGACCGCGTCGGCCGCCCCGGCATTCCGCCGCAGTCGAGAGGTGACGGTGCCGAGATGGGAGCAGACCCGTGACGACACGAGGGCGTGTGGTCGTCCACCGGATGTGTACCGAAGTGCCGACCCGTCACAACCCCACCGCCGCGCGGGAAGGGGATCCGTGCGGCGGTGGGGGCCCGCCAGGCTCGGGACCGTCCGGGGCGGGCGGGGGTCGCAGCGGCGGCAGGGGCTGCCCGTGGCGTCAGGGACGGCCCGTCAGGTAGCCGCCCATGGCCGTGAAGTACTCGGACGCGGGCAGCTCGCGGCCGTCCTCGGTCCGTACCCGGGTGATGGCCAGGCCGTGGTTGCGGCCCGTGCGCGCGTCGGCTCCGGCGACGATCACCACGCCCTCGCCCTCGCGGTAGAAGATCCGGCCGGGAGTGCCGCCGTACAGGCCCTCGGACACGACCGCAGAAAGCACCTCCAGGCGCTTGCCCTTGTGGAAGGTGAAGGCGGCCGGGTACGGCGCGCACTGGGCGCGGACGAGGCGCTCCAGGACCTCGGCGGGCCAGGTCCAGTCGATCCGGATGTCCTCCTCGGCCCGCTTGTGGAAGAAGGTGGCCTGGGACCGGTCCTGCTTCGTGAACTCGCTCTGCCCGGAGGCGATCAGGTCGAGGGCGCCGATGGTGACCGGGGCGATCAGGTCGACCGTCTTGTGGAACAGGTCCGTGGTCGTGTCCGTCGGGCCGACGGCGACCGAGCGCTGGAGGACGATGTCCCCGGCGTCGAGCACCTCGTCCATCATGTGCGCGGTGACGCCCACTTCGGGCTCGCCGTTGATGAGCGCCCAGATCAGCGGGGAGAAGCCGGCGTACTTGGGCAGCAGCGAGTCGTGCACGTTGAGGGTGCCGTGCCGCGGCAGGTTGTAGATGCGCGGCGGGATCCAGGTGCGCCAGTTGTTGGCGACGAGGATGTCCGGGTCGGCCTCCTTGAGCAGCCGGAACAGCTCCTCGTCGTCCGGGCGGTTGCGGATGACGACCGGAACACCGTGTTCCTCGGCGAGCTCGGCGACCGAGTCGCTCCAGATCTTCTCGTACGCGTGCTCGCTCTTGGGGTGCGTCACGACCATCACGACGTCGTGCTCGGAGTCCAGGAGCGCCTTCAGGGTGCGATGGCCCCAGGTTTGATAGCCGAACATGACGACCCGCATCGGGGTTCCTCCTAAGGTGAGCAGGGTAAGTAAAGCGAGCCTAACCTAACGATCCAACCAGCCTGTTTCTGGGCACGATTGACCCGACTGAGGGTGGATTGACCGTTTTGTCAGGTCGACAGCAACTCTGGATCAGGTTAGCTTTACCTAAGTTCCACTGGGCTGCCGGTCACCGGAGTGCCCTGGACTCCCCTATTCCCCCACCCCCGACACGACGCCTGGCAGGCGGCTGTCCCGCACCAATGGGAGTGACATGTCACAGGCTCTTCCTGGCGACGCACCACTGATCCACGATCTGATCGGCATCGGCTTCGGCCCCTCGAACGTTGCCATGGCGATCGCTCTCAGCGAGCACAACGCGCGCGTCGGAAGGCAAGAGGCGGTCACCGCTCACTTCTTCGAGCAGCAGCCCCGCTTCGGTTGGCACCGCGGCATGCTCATCGACGACGCCACCATGCAAGTGTCCTTCATGAAGGACCTGGTGACGCTCCGGAACCCCACCAGCGAGTACAGCTTCCTCTGCTACCTGCAGAGCAAGGGCCGCCTGATCGACTTCGTCAATCACAAGAACCTGTTCCCCCTCCGCGTCGAGTTCCACGACTACCTGGAGTGGGCCGCGGCGAAGGTCGACGACATGGTCTCGTACGGCCACCAGGTCGTCTCCGTCGAGCCCGTGGAGCGGGACGGCGTCGTGGAGTACCTCGACGTGACGGCGCGCTCCGGTGACGAGGTCGTCGTGCACCGGGCCCGCAACCTCGTCATCGGAACCGGGCTGCGCCCCGTCATGCCGGAAGGCGTCGAGCGGACCGAGCGCGTCTGGCACAACTCCGACCTGCTGTCGAAGGTCGAGGGTCTGGAGGGCGACGAGCCCACCCGCTTCGTCGTGGTCGGCGCCGGCCAGAGCGCCGCCGAGAACGTCGCCTACCTGCACCGCCGCTTCCCGCAGGCCGAGGTGTGCGCGGTCTTCTCCCGCTACGGCTACAGCCCGGCGGACGACAGCAGCTTCGCCAACCGCATCTTCGACCCCGAGGCCGTGGGCGAGTACTACTCGGCGCCCGAGGACGTCAAGCAGCGGCTCATGGGCTACCACGCCAACACCAACTACTCCGTCGTCGACATGGACCTCATCGACGACCTGTACCGACAGGCGTACCGCGAGAAGGTGCTCGGCGCCGAGCGGCTCCGCTTCCTGAACGTCTCGCGCCTGACGGGCGTGGAGGAGACGGCCGACGGGGTCCGCGCCACCATCAAGTCCCTCGTCAGCGGCGAGGAGAACCTGCTCGACGCCGACGTCGTGGTGTGCGCCACCGGGTACCTCCAGGCGGACGGCCTCGGCCTCCTCGGCGAGGTCGCCGACCGGTGCCACCGCGACGACCAGGGCCGCGTCCGGGTCGAGCGCGACTACCGCGTGGCGACCGACCTCGACCTGCGCTGCGGCATCTACCTGCAGGGCGGGACCGAACACACCCACGGCATCACCTCCTCCCTGCTGTCCAACACCGCGGTGCGCGTCGGCGAGATCCTCGACTCGATACTCGACCGGGGCCTCAAGGCGCTGACCGACGAGGCCGGCCCGGTCACCGGGGCGACCGCCGACGACGCCCGCCAGCCGGCCGTCTGACCACCCGGTCCACCACCCACTGCCGTGCCTGTGGTGCCCTCGCACCGACAGGCACGGCAGCACTGTGCACGCAGCAGATCCACGAAGAAGGTCCGCCGGGCCCCCGGTACCCGCCGCCGCACCGGCGGTCCGCCCGCCCGCGGGCGAGGTGCCAGGGCGGCCGGCGTCCGCGCCGGATGCAAGGGATAACCTACGTCGACATGGCCACGACTACAGTTGAACGGCCGGCGCCCTCCCGCGTCGCGGGAGCCCGGCAGCGCAGGCTCGTGGGTCTGGGCGCCCTCGTCGCGGTCCTCGTGGTGGTCGCGATGGTCTCCCTCGCCGTCGGCGCGCGCGCGTTGAGTCCCGCCGAGGTGTGGCACGGACTGTTCACGCCGCCGGAGCCCGGTCAGAAGGTCTCGGACACCAGACTCATCATGCAGACCGTACGGGTACCCCGGACGGTGCTCGCGATCGTGGCGGGCATCGCCCTGGGCGTCGCCGGGGCGCTGATCCAGGGCTACACGCGCAACCCCATCGCCGACACCGGCCTGCTCGGGGTGAACACCGGCGCCTCGTTCGCCGTCGTCTCGGCGATCTCCCTGTTCGGGTTCACCGACCCGTTCCAGTACGTCTGGTTCGCCTTCCTGGGCGCCGCGATCGCCGGCGTCGTGGTGTTCGGACTGTCGAGCATCGGCCGGGGGGCCGGCAATCCGCTGACGCTCGCCCTGGCCGGCCAAGGGGTCACGGTGTTCCTCATGGCGATGACGACGGCGGTCGCGCTGTCGGACAAGGCGGCACTGAACGCCCTGCGGTTCTGGAACGCCGGCTCGGTGGCCGGTGTCCACTTCGACGTCATCTGGCCGGTGACCCTCTTCATCGTGGTCGGACTGGTGCCGGCCCTGGCCACGCTGCCCTCCGTCAACCTGCTCAACCTGGGTGACGACGTCGCGCGGGGACTGGGCGTGAACATCGCGCTCGTCCGCACCGTCGGCATCCTCGCCATCACCCTGCTGGCGGGCGCGGCCACGGCGGCGTGCGGCCCCATCGCGTTCCTCGGACTCATGGTGGCGCACCTGGCCCGGTACCTGGCCGGCCCCGATTACCGTTGGCTGGTGCCGTACGCGGGTCTGCTCGGCGCAGTCGTCCTTCTGGTCTGCGACATCGCGGGCCGCGTGGTGGTGCGGCCGGGGGAGTTGGACGCCGGCGTCCTCGTCGCCCTCCTCGGCGCCCCCTTCTTCGCGGTCCTGGTGTGGCGGGGAAAGTTCAAGAGCGCATGAACGTGACAGTGGTGAAGCGGCCGGTGACGCCGGGTCTGAGGCTCGGCCGCGTGTCGTTCGTCTGGCGACCCAGGATCGCGCTGGTCACGTTGGCGTTGGCGGTGGCGGCGTTCCTGGTGTTCTGCCTGTCCATCGCGGTGGGGGACTTCCCCCTCGCCCTGCCCCGGGTCATCGCCACGCTGTTCGGCGGGGGCGAGCAGGTCGACAAGTTCGTGATCATGGACTTGCGCATGCCGCGGGCCGCGGCCGGCCTCGTCGTGGGGGTCGCGCTGGGGGTTTCCGGGGCGATCACGCAGTCCATCGCGCGCAATCCGCTGGCCAGTCCGGACATCCTGGGCATCACCGGGGGCGCCAGCGCCGTCGCGGTGTTCCTGGTGACGGTGTCCGGTGGGGCCGCCGCCGCGGTCACCGGCTCCGTCGGGCTGTCCGGGGCGGCGCTCGCGGGCGGTTTCGCCACCGGGCTGCTGGTGTACGTCATGGCGTGGCGGCGCGGCATCGACGGCTTCCGGCTCATCCTCATCGGCCTCTCGGTCAGTGCCGTGATGGAGGCGATCACCACCTGGCTGCTGGTCACCGCCGACATCCGGGACGTGGCGCGCGCCCAGGCGTGGTTGGTCGGCTCCCTGGACAACCGGTCGTGGGACGCGGTCGGGGTGGCCCTGTGGGGCACGCTCGCCGTGATGGCCGTCGTGGTGTGCGTCGGCTTCCAGTTCAAGCCGATGCACTTCGGCGACGACGTGGCCGCGGGCCTGGGCGTCCGGTACGCACTGGTGCGGGCGGTCATGCTGCTGTGCGCGGTGCTCCTGGCCGGATTCGCGGTGAGCGCGGCCGGGCCGGTCCCGTTCGTCGCCCTGGTGGCGCCGCAGGTGGCGATGCGTCTGACCAAGTCCCCGACACCGCCGATGGTGGCGGCCGGCCTGACGGGCGCGCTGCTGCTCATCGGATCGGACCTGGTCGCCCGCACCGCGCTGCCGGTCTCCCTGCCGGTCGGCGTGGTCACCGCCGCGATAGGCGGCCCCTTCCTCGTCTACCTCCTGGTGCGGGCGAACCGCCGCTAGGTCCTGTCGTCAAAGTGGCGCCGGCAGGACCCATGCCGTCTCCTCGAATTCCGTCGGTCGGACCCGCGGCGTCGGGTGCCGCGGGCCTCACCTGCGCCGCTTTGACGACAGGGCCCGGGTGATACAAAGATTAGGTAAGCCTAAATTTAGGGGAGGGCATGGTCGTTCAACGCGTCACCGAGATCGAGACCGGGATCGATGACATCCCGCGGTTGGCAGCCAAGGGCGTCACGGTCGGGTACGGGGACCGGATCGTCATCGACGCACTGGACGTCACGGTCCCGGCGGGGGTGGTGACCACCATCATCGGCCCCAACGGATGCGGCAAGTCCACCCTGTTGCGTACCCTGTCGCGGCTGCTCAAGCCGACCGCGGGGTCGGTCGTGCTGGACGGCGAGGACATCGCCGGGCTCAGGACCAGGGACGTGGCCAAGAAGCTTGGTCTGCTGCCCCAGGCGCCGGTCGCGCCGGAGGGCCTGACCGTGGCGGACCTGGTCGCCAGGGGGCGTCACCCGCATCAGAGTTGGCTGCGGCAGTGGTCCTCCGACGACGCCTCCGTCGTGGAGCGCGCACTGGCCATGACCGGGGTGGCCGACCTGGCCAACCGCCCCGTCGACTCGCTCTCCGGGGGCCAGCGTCAACGCGTCTGGATATCGATGACCCTCGCCCAGGGCACCGATCTGCTCCTCCTCGACGAGCCCACCACCTACCTGGACCTGGCGCACGCCATCGACGTGCTCGACCTGGTCGACGACCTGCACGAGTCGGGATGCACCGTGGTCATGGTGCTCCACGACCTCAACCTGGCCACGCGCTACAGCGACAACCTGATCGTGATGAAGGCGGGTTCGGTCCTGGCGCAGGGTCATCCGCGCGACGTCGTGACCGCCGAGTTGCTACAAGAGGCGTTCGGTCTGCGGGCGAAGGTGATGGACGATCCGGTGGGCGACCGGCCGCTGATCGTGCCGATCGGCCGCACCCACGTCCAGAGTTCGGGCAACCGGAATGAGTTGCCTGTAACTTAGGCTAGGCTTACCTCACTTCCCCGGGGTACGGTTTGGCTGCCTCAAGAGGGGTCGCAGCGGACAGCACGAAAGCAAGGGATTTCCGAATGCTCCTCGACAGAACCACACGTATGAAGCCCTGGCAGCGGCTGGCGGCGACCGTGTCTGCCGCGGCCCTCGGTGTAGGCCTCCTCGCCGGGTGCGGTTCCGACTCGGCCGACAAGGCCGACCAGAAGAACGACGGCGCCGACACCCCGGCCGCCGCCGGTGCGTTCCCCGTCACCGTCGAGCACGCCTTCGGCACCACCAAGGTGGAGAAGGCCCCCCAGCGCGTCGTCTCCGTCGGCTACACCGACGACCAGACGATCCTCGCGTTCGGCATCAAGCCGGTCGGCATGGTCGACCAGTACCCGAACCCGGCGGGCAAGACCCCCGACATCAACACGCAGTGGCCCTGGGTGAAGGACAAGTGGGGTGACACGAAGCCCGAGGTCATCATGAACAACGGTGACACCGGCCCCAACTTCGAGAAGATCGCCGCCCTGCGCCCGGACCTGATCATCGGTGTCTACTCCGACATCGACCAGGCCGCCTACGACAAGCTCAGCAAGATCGCCCCGACGGTGGGTCGCACCAAGGCCGAGAAGGAGCCCTTCAGCGCTCCGTGGCAGGACAACGCCCTCCACATCGCCAAGGCGCTCGGCAAGGCCGACGAGGGCAAGGCGATGGTCCAGGGCATCACGGACAAGCTCGCCGCGGCCAAGAAGGCGCACCCCGAGTTCGCCAACCAGACCGCCGTCGCGCTGTCCTGGTACAAGGACTCCGTCGCGCCCTTCACCACCACCGACGTGCGCGGCCAGCTCCTGACCGGCATGGGCTTCAAGGGGCAGACCGAGATCGACAAGATCGCGGGTGACAAGTTCTACACCCAGCTCTCCCCGGAGCGCACCGACCTCGTCGACGTCGACCGTGTCTTCGTCATCAACGACAAGGCGGACATGGACGCACTGAAGAAGTTCGACCTGTTCACCAACCTGAAGGTCGCGAAGGACAACAAGGTGTCCTACCTGCTGGACAGCGAGGGCCCGGCGGCCGGCGCGGCCATCTCGCAGGCCACCCTGCTCTCCATGCCGTACGCGATCGACGAGCTCGTCAAGTCGGTCGGCTAGGTGTGACTACCACTGACATTCGGGTCGCCCCGGCAACCCTGCGTACGACGACCGGACGGGAAGCAGCCCGA
The DNA here is from genome assembly GCF_026627505.1 of Streptomyces sp. H27-H5. Lineage (GTDB taxonomy): Bacteria > Actinomycetota > Actinomycetes > Streptomycetales > Streptomycetaceae > Streptomyces. The sequence goes on from NZ_JAPNLK010000005.1 coordinate 19,637, forward strand.
TGGGTCGCGGCTCAATGCCGCAAGATGCCCTGGCTGTCGTCCGCCGCCGTACTCAGCACGGTCGCCGGGGCGGCGCTCCAGATGCTCCCCGTGCTGCTCCTCGGCCGGGTGGTCGACGGAGTGGTCGGGGGCGAACCGCGTTCGATCCTGGTCACGATCGGTGTGCTGATGGTGGCCGCCGCGCTCCTCGGCGCGGCGGCCACCGCGGTGTCGGCCTACCTGATCGGGCGGCTCGGCGCCGACCTGCTCGCGCAACTGCGGGAAGGCGCCGTACGGGCCGTGTTGGGCATGCCCAGCGCCCGGGTCGAACAGGTCGGTCGCGGGGACGTGCTCTCCCGGGTCGGCGACGACGTCGCGGTCCTGTCCAAGGGCATCCGTTCGGCCATCCCCACGGTGTTCTCCGCGGGCGTGCTGGTGGCCATCGCCACCGTCGGCATGTTCGGGCTCGACTGGCGGCTCGGCCTGGCGGGTGCGTGCGCGTTGCCGGCCTACGCGCTGGCCCTGCGCTGGTACCTGCCCCGGTCCGCCCCCCTCTATCAGAAGCAGCGGGTCGCCCAGGCGGACCGCGCGCAGGCCCTGATCAGCGGTCTGAACGGCATCGAGACCGTTCGGGCGCACCGCCTGGAGGAGGCCTTCCGGGAGAAGGTCTCCGACGACTCGCGGCGGGTGAAGGACCTCGGGATCGAGGTGTTCCGCTTCTTCGGTCGTTTCGTCGGCCGGGAGAACCGTGCGGAGTTCATCGGACTGGTCCTGATCCTCGTGGTGGGCTACGTCCTGCTGGAGACCGGTTCCGCCAGCCTCGGCGAGGTGTCGGCGGCGCCGCTGGTGTTCCACCGGCTGTTCACCCCGCTGGGCGCGATCATGTTCACCTTCGACGAGGCCCAGAAGTCGGGCGCGAGCCTGACCCGGCTCGTCGGGGTGCTGGCCGAGTCCGAGGAGGAGAAGCGGCTGGTCGGCGACTCGACCGCCGCGCTGGTGGACAACACGCCGTCCCCGGTGACCGTGCGGGGGCTGACGTTCGGCTACCCCGGCGCCGAGGAACCGGTCCTGCGGGACGTCAACCTGACGATTCCCGCGGGTGGTTCGCTGGCCCTGGTGGGCGCGACGGGCGCCGGCAAGTCGACCCTGGCCGCGCTCATCGCCGGCATAGGGATCCCGCAGGCCGGATCGGTTCGGGTCGGCTCCACCGACCTCACCGATCTCGACGAGGCCGGAGCGAGGGCGTTGGTGAGCATCCTGACCCAGGAGACACACGTGTTCTCCGGTCCGCTCGCCGACGACCTGAGGCTGGCCGCCCCGGAGGCGACCGACGCCGAACTGACGGCCGCGCTGCACACCGTGGGCGCGGACGGGTGGGTCGAGGCGCTGCCCGACGGGGTGTACACCGCGGTGGGCGAGGGCGGTGAGCGCCTGGACGGCACCAAGGTCGCCCAGATCGCCCTGGCGCGACTGGTGTTGGGCCGGGCTCCCGTGGTGGTGCTCGACGAGTCGACCGCGGAGGCCGGCAGCGAGGGCGCCGCGGAGCTGGAACGGGCCGTCCTGGCCGCGTGCGAGGGCCGTACGACGCTGTTCGTGGCGCACCGGCTGACGCAGGCGGTGGCGGCCGACCGGATCGCCGTGCTGGACGCGGGCCGTGTCGTGGAGCAGGGCACGCACGAGGAGTTGGTGGCCCTGGGTGGCCGCTACGCGCGACTGTGGCTGGCCTGGAAAGACGGTAGTTAGGTAAACCTAATTTAGGTTAGGCTGGCCTCAGTACCTTGGAAGGGTGTTGAGTCTTCAATGATGGAACCGAGCGCTCGTCTCGTGCTGATCTCTCCCACGCGCCTGGCAGACGTGCGCCGGCGCACCGGCGGACACACCGACCGGACCATCGCCGAGGCCTGCGCCATCGCGCTGGCGTACTGGGCGACGGGCAACAACCCCGACGGCATCGACCTCGTCCCCGGCACGCTCTTCGCGGACGTCCTCGGATGGGTCGACAACGGCGGCACCGCGCCGAGCGGTTGGCAGGTCGGCGAGGCCGGCCCGGACGGGACGGGCATCAGCGTCCCCGAGGGCGTCCTGCCGTCCGACGCGCAGCTCGCGCTCGACGACCTGGCCGACTTCCCGGACCGGCCGATCGGCACCATCAGCCCGTCCGGCGTGGCGGAGCGGCTCACCACCCTGGCCCGGTGGAACGACACCCGGGCCGACCGGGTCCGGCCGACCATCGTGGAGATGTTCCACGAGCAGGCACGGCTGCGGCCGGACGCGGTCGCCGTCATCGACGAGGACCGGTCGCTCACCTACCGCGAGGCGGCCGAGCTGTCGGCCCAGCTGGCCCACCACCTGATCGGACGCGGACTCACCGCCGAACAGGTCGTCGGCATCTCGCTGGGCCGCAGCGCCGACATGGTGATCGGCCTGCTCGGTGTGCTGCAGGCCGGCTGCGCGTTCGTACCGCTGGACCCGCAGTGGCCCGCCGCGCGCCGAGCCGTCGTCATCGACGACGCGAAGGTCGTGGTGCAGCTCAACGACTCCGGCGAGCACGATCCCGCCGAACCGGCCGCCGTCGCCGTCGACCTCGACGACTGGCGGTACGCCGAGCAGCCCACCGAGGACACCGGCGTCACCGTCCACGGCGACTCGCTCGCCTACGTGATCTTCACCTCGGGTTCGACCGGGCGGCCCAAGGGCGCGATGATCCGCCACGAGGCCATCAGCGAGCGCCTGTTGTGGCAGGTCGACGAGATCCTGGGCTTCGGCCACGACGACGCGTCGCTGTTCAAGGCACCCCTGTCGTTCGACATATCCATCAACGAGATCTTCCTGCCGCTGGTGTGCGGCGGCCGCCTCGTGGTCCTGCGGCCCGGCGGCGAACGCGACCCGCACCACCTGCTGAGCGTCATCGCCGAGCACCGCGTCACCTTCACCTACCTCGTCTCGTCCATGTTGGACGTCCTGCTGGAGATCGCCGGCGACTCCGACCGCCTCGACAGCATGCGGCACGTGTGGTGCGGCGGCGAGGTGCTGACCCCGGAGCTGTACGAGCGCTTCCGCACCCGCCTCGACATCCCCATGTACCACGGCTACGGCCCGGCCGAGACGACCATCGGCGTCTCCCACGTCATCTACCGGGGCGAGGCGGAGCGCCTGTCCACCTCCATCGGCAAGGCCAACCCCAACACCCAGCTCTACGTCCTCGACGACGAGCTGCGCCCGGTCCCGGTCGGCGTCGGCGGCGAGCTCTACGTGGGCGGCTTCCTCCTGGGACGCGGATACGTGGGCGCCCCCGGCCTGACGGCCTCCCGGTTCGTGGCGAACCCCTTCGCGAACGACGGCTCCCGGCTGTACCGGACCGGCGACCTCGCACGGTTCGCCCCCGACGGCTCGCTGGACTTCCTGGGCCGCGCGGACAACCAGATCAAGATCCGCGGCATGCGGCTCGAACTCGAAGACGTCGAGATCGGCCTCGCCGAACACCCCGGGGTGCGGCACACCTGCGTCATCGCGAAGAAGAACAGCGCGGGCGGCACCTACCTCGTGGGATACGTCATCCCCGCCGCCGGCAGCGAGGCGCTGCGGGCGGACGAGGTCAAGGCGTGGGCCGTCGAGCACATGGTCGAGTACATGGTGCCCGCCCACGTCGTCGTGATGACGGAGTTCCCGCTCACCGCGAACGGCAAGCTCGACCGGCGCGCCCTGCCCGAGCCCACCATCGTGACCGGCTCGTACCTGCGGCCCTCCACCGACGACGAGCGCGCCGTGTGCGCGGCCGTCGCATCGGTCCTGCGGCTGGAAGAGGTCGGCGTCGACCAGGACTTCTTCATGCTCGGCGGGGACAGCATCCTCGCGATCTCCCTGCTGAGCGCGCTGCGTGACGCGGGCCTCTACGTCACCGCGGGGCAGATCTTCGCCAACAGCGTCCTCGGCGCGCTCGCGGCGGTGGCGAGCCGCGAGGACGCGGGCCGCCCGGACCGCGGCGACGTCGCGACGGGTTCCGTCACGGGATCGCCCATCGTCCAGTGGCTCGGCCAGACCACCGACGCGATCGACGGCTTCGTGCAGTCGGTCGTCCTGAACACCCCGGCCGGCCTCTCCGCCGAAGCCCTCGACGCGATCCTCACCTCCGTCGTGGCCCGACACGACATGCTGCGCGCACGGCTCGTGCGCGGGGTCCGCTGGAGCTTCGACATACCGGAGGCCGACGGGAAGCCGGCCGGCCTCCAGGAGAGCGACCTGCCGCTCGACGCGTGCGTGGCCCTCGCCACCGAGGGGCTGGACCCGGACAACGGCGTGATGCTGCGGGCCGTGTGGCGCCGCGAGGCACGCCAACTGGTCCTCGTCGTCCACCACGTGGTGATCGACGGCGTGTCCTGGCGGGTCCTCATGGAGGACCTGGCCACGGCATGGCGCCAGTACTCCGCCGGCGAGACGATCGAACTGCCTGTGGTCGGAACGTCGTTCCGGCGCTGGACGCAGCTCCTCGCGAACGCGGAGTTCGACGAGGACCGCGCCCACTTCGAACAGCCCCTCCCGGGCCCTGACGCGCCGCTCGGCAGGCGGGCACACACCGAGGCCGACACGGTCGAGCGGGAGCGGGAGCGGACCGTCACGGTCGGCGCCGAGGTCACCGCCGCCCTGCTGGGCGAGGTCCCGGCCAAGTTCCACGCCGGCGTCAACGACGTCCTGCTGACCGCGCTCGCCGTCACCCTCGCCCGGTGGCGCCGCGACCGCGGCCAGGAGCAGACGTTCGCGCACATCGAGCTGGAGGGCCACGGCCGCGAAGGCCGCCACGTGGCGGGTTCCTCCGGCGTCGAGCCGGACCTGTCGCGGACCGTCGGCTGGTTCACGACGCTGTTCCCGGTGTCCGTGGACCCGGGCACGGCCGACGACTTCACCGCCCCCGAGTACCTCACCGCCGCCCTCAAGGCGGTCAAGGAAGACCTCGCCCGCGTGCCGGGCAACGGTCTCTCCTACGGCGCCCTGCGATACCTGGCCGACGCCGCCTTCACGACCCCCGCACCCCAGGTCCTGTTCAACTACCTGGGCCGGTTCGACGCGGGCGCGTCCGGCGACTGGCAGCTCTCGGGAGCCACCGGACAACTCGGCGAGAAGCGCGACCCCAGGATGAGCCTGCCGCGCGCCCTGGAGTTCAACGCGATCGCCGAACCCGCCGCCACCGGCGAGTACGAACTCGTCACCACCATCACCTGGCCCGACGGGATGTTCAGCGACACGGACATCGACACGATCGGCGGATACTTCCGGGCGGCCCTCGCCGGGCTGGCCGCGCTCGACCAGGGCGGCCACACGCCCAGCGACTTCCCGCTGGTGCGGCTGACCCAGGCCGACGTCGACGACCTGGACGGCCCCACGCTGCGCGCCGTCCTCCCCCTGACCCCGCTGCAGGAAGGCCTGTACTTCCACTCGGTCTTCGACGACGACTCCGCGGGCAGCTACGTCGAACAGCAGCTGCTGACGCTGGAGGGCGACCTCGACGCCGACCGGCTCGCGGCCGCGACCACCAGGCTGCTCACCCTTTACCCCAACCTGGCCGCCCGGTTCACGGCCCTCGCCGACGGCCGTGTCGTCTCCGTACTGGAGAGCGGGGCCGAGGTGCCCTTCACCACCCTCGACCGGCCCGGCATCACCGACGAGGAGATACGCGACCACGCCGAGCGGGACCGCCGCGCCGGATTCGACCTGGCCACCGGCCCGCTGATGCGGTTCACGCTGATCCGCGACGCGGAAGCCGGCCGCGCCGTCCTGGTGCAGACGGTCCACCACATCATCGCCGACGGCTGGTCCGTGCCCCCGATGCTCCGCGCGCTGCTCGCCGAGTACCACGCGCCGGGGAGCAGGTACCCGCTGAGCGGCTTCCCCGACTACGTCGCCTGGCTCGCCGGACGCGACGCCGACGAGAGCGACCGCGTCTGGGGCGCCGAACTCGCCGAGCTGCCCGGCCCCTCGCTGGTCGCCAAGGACCACACCCCGTCCGACCGGTTCGCCGACACTTCCGCGGAGCCCGCCGACGACGTCGACGCGGCCGCCCGGGCGGCCGGCGTGCCGCTCAGCGTGGCCGTGCACAGCGCCTGGGCGTTGACCCTCGGCGGCATCCTGCACTCCGGTGACGTGGTGTTCGGTTCCACCGTCTCCGGTCGCGACGCGGACGTCCCCGGTATCGGGGACATGGTCGGCCTGTTCATCAACACCGTCCCGCTGCGCGCCCGTTGGGCCGCCAACACCACGGCGCGCGACCTGCTGTCCTCCGTGCGCGAACACCAGGGCGCGGTACTGCCGCACCAGCACGTCTCGCTGGCACGGATCGGCCGCCAGGCCGGCGTCGGCTCCCTCTTCGACACCCTCGTGGTGTTCGACGTGGCGACCGACGTGTCCGCCCTGCGCCGCCCCGGCGACACGCTGGCCATCACCGACCTCGTCAACGAGGGAGCCCCCCACTACCCGCTGACCCTGGTCGTGGAGCGGTCCCTCGACGGTCGACCGCGCTTCAACCTGATCTACGACGGCGAACTGCTGCGCGAGAGCAGCGCCCAGGACATCCTGCGCACGTTCACGCACACCTTCGCCGGCCTGCTCGCCCGGCCGGACGCCCCGGTCGCGAGCCTGCTGCCGGAGGGCGCCCGCACGCCCGCACCGATCGCCCCGACCACCCTCGGCGCGCTCTTCGACGCCGCGGCCGACCGGGACCCGGCGGCCACCGCCGTCACCCAGTGCGCGCTCGACGGCGCCACCCGGTCCCTGACCTACGGGGAACTGGCCGCCGCGAAGAACGAACTGGCCGCCGCCCTGCGCGCGTCCGGTGTCCGCCCGGGCCGACGCGTGGCCGTGGCCGTGCCGCGCACCATCGAGCAGGTCGTCGCCCTCGTCGCGATCGTCAGCGCGGGCGGCGCGTACGTCCCGCTCGACATGGCCTACCCGGACGAGCGGCTGGAGTACGTCCTCGCGGACTCCGTGCCGCAGGTCGTCCTCGTCGACCCCGGGCAGCGGGACCGCTTCACGACCCTGCTGGAGAAGGCCGGCGTCACCGCCCGCGTCCTCGTCCAGGGCGACGAGGTGCCCGAGGACGCCGCGGTCGCCGCGGCGCAGGCGGTCGGCCCGCACGACCCCGCGTACGTGATCTACACCTCCGGCTCCACCGGCCGCCCCAAGGGCGTCGTCGTCCCGCACTCCAGCGTGGTGACCCTGCTGGCCAACACCCGGCCGAACATGGGCTTCGGCCCGGACGACGTGTGGGTCCAATTCCACTCGTACTCCTTCGACTTCGCCGTCTGGGAGCTGTGGGGCGCCCTGGCGCACGGTGGCGAGCTGCTCGTCCCCGACTACGGTCTGACCCGTTCCCCGGTCGACTTCCACCGGCTGGTCCGCGAGCATGGAGTGACCGTCCTCAACCAGACCCCGTCGGCCTTCTACCAGTTCGTCGAGGCCGACCGGCACGCCGGCGAGCCGCTCCCCGCACTGCGCCGGGTCATCTTCGGCGGCGAGGCACTGGACCTCGGACGACTGCGCGGCTGGGTCGAGCGGCACGGTGCCGCGGCGCCCGAGCTGGTCAACATGTACGGCATCACCGAGACCACCGTCCACGTGACCCACCGGGTCCTGACCGAAGCCGACTTCGGACCCGGCGTCGACGACGTGAGCCCCATCGGCGGTCCCATCCCCGGCCTCGTCACCCACCTGCTCGACGACCGGCTCCGCCCGGTGCCGCCGGGCCAGGTCGGCGCCATCTACGTGGCGGGCGACCAGGTCGCCCTCGGCTACCTGGGCCGGCCGGGCCTCACCGCGGGCCGGTTCGTCGCGAACCCGTTCGCGAACGACGGCTCCCGCATGTACCACACGGGCGACCTGGCCCGCCGAACGCTCGACGGCGAGCTGGAGTTCGCCGGCCGCGCCGACGACCAGGTACAGCTCAAGGGCTTCCGCATCGAGCTCGGCGAGGTCGAGTCCGCGCTCCGGGACCTCGACGGCGTGGTCGACGTGGCCGTCACCGTGGCGGACAGCGGCGACCACCTGGTCGCGCACGTCGTCGGCCGACTGCCCGGCGACCTCCCCGCCCTCCTCGCCGCGAAGCTGCCCGTGCACATGGTGCCCGGCCGCGTCCTGCCCGTGGACTCCCTGCCGCTGACGGTCAACGGCAAGCTGGACCGCAAGGCCCTGATCGAACGGGCCGCGCAGCACGACACCCCGGTGGCCGTCACCGATTCCGCGCTCGCCTCGCTGATCGGCGTCTTCGCCGCCACGCTGTCCCACCCGGCGGCCGACGCCGACACCGACTTCTTCGGCGCCGGCGGCGACAGCATCGTCGCCATCACCGTCGTGAACCGGGCCAGGGCCCTCGGCCTGTCGATCGCCCCCCGCGACGTGTTCCTGTTGAAGACGCCGCGGGCCCTCGCCGAGCACCTGGCGGCGCGCGCGCCGCAGCCCGCGGCGTCCGCCCCGGGCACGACCGTGCCCGTACGCCGCCAGGACGGACCGGTGGCACCGACGCCGATCATCCTGCGCCAGCGCGAACTGGGCGGCTCCCTCGCCCGGTTCGCCCAGGCCAGGACGCTGGAAGTGGCCGAAGGCACCGGGACCGCCGACATCGAGCGCGCCGCGAACGCCGTACTGGCCGCCCACCCCGCCCTGCGGATGCGCCTGCACGCCGAGCACGGCGTCTGGACCCTGCGCACCGAACCCGCCCGCGAGGCCACCGTCCTGCTCGCGGACACCACCGACGCCACGGCCGCCGCCAACGAGGCCGCCGGACGACTCGACCCCGAGTCCGGGGACGTCATCGCGTTCACCCGACTCGCGGCGACCGGCACCCTCGTGATCACCGTGCACCACATCGCGGTCGACGCGGTGTCCTGGCTGATCCTGCTCGACGACATGGAGACCGCCCTGCGGGGCGAGACCCTCGCACCGGCGACCACGTCCTACGCCGAGTACGCCGAGGCGCTCGTCCTGCGGTCCGCCGCCGACATCGCCGACCTCGGGCACTGGGTCGACACCCTCCAGGCGCCCCCGCTGCTGCCGGCGGTCGGCGGGCTGCGCGACATCACCGTGGTCCTGGAGCCCGACGCCGGCGACCGGGTGACGCGCACCGCCCCCGCCGCACTCGGCGTCGCACTGACCGAGCTGCTCTGCGGCGCCCTGCGCACCGCGCTGACGCGGATCCAGCCGTCGCCCACCGATCTCGCGATCGAGCTGGAGCGCCACGGCCGGGTCGAGGCCTTGGAGCACCACGACTACACCCGCACGGTGGGCTGGTTCACCGCCATCGCACCCGTCCGGCTCACCGCGCACACCGACCCGGTCGCGGCGGCCCGCGAACTCGCCGAGCGGCAACCGGACGAGGCCGGGCACACCGCCTACGGCCGACTGCGGTACCTCAACCCGCAGACGGCACCGCTGCTGACCGCCCGCCCGCAGGTGCTGTTCAACTACCTCGGCCGGGGCAGCGAGTCCCGGACGCCGCACATCACCGGCGGCGACCAGGGCAGCCCGTACGCCGTGGAGGTCAACGCCTGGACCGACGCGGCCACGGGCAGCCTGCACGCGACCTTCACCCTCGCCGAGGAGATCCCCGACGAGATCACCGCGCACTGGCTGCACGCACTGGAAGCCATCGCGGAAGCCTCCACGACGGCCGAACGCACGGCGCCGGTCACCGCGCTCCAGCGGGGCCTGTTCTTTCAGGCCCAGATGGCGGGCTCGGCCGGACACTACGTCGCGCAGAGCTGGTTCACCTTCGACCGTCGCCTGGACACGGACGCGCTGGCCGAGGCCATGTCCGCCGTGATCGCACGACACCCGGTCGTCGGCGCCGGCTTCACCACCGACGACGACGGGAACCCGGTCCAGACCCTCAAGGCGGGCCGGCGGGTCGACGTCCACACGGTGGAACTGTCCTGCGACGAGGAGGTCGCGGCCCTGCGCGACCGGGACCGCAACACCGGGTTCGACCCGGCCGAACCGCCGCTGATCCGACTGACCGTCGTCCGGCTGCCCGACGGCCGCGACGGCCTGCTCCTCAGCTACCACCTGCTGCTGTGGGACGGCTGGTCCCGCGGGATCGTGCTGCGGGACCTGTTCGACGCCTACCAGGCCGTCCTGGCCGGCGAGCGACCGAACGCGATCCCGGCCACGCCGGCCTTCGAGGACCACGCCCGGGCGCTCGCCGCCAAGGACCCGGCCGTCTCGGAGCGGTTCTGGGCCGAGCACCTGGCCGGACTCTCCGGCCCGACGCTGCTCGCCGGACCGGCGCCGTCCCTCTCGGACGACCTGCCGCCCGCACTCGTCCACCGGCTCTCCGCCGAGCAGTCGCAGCTCCTGCGGGAGACGGCCAAGACCCACGGGGTCACGCTGAACTCGGTTCTCACCGGCGCGTTCGGCCTGCTCCTGGGCGCCCACACCGGCCGCGGCGACGCCGTGTTCGGCGTGACGGTCTCCGGCCGCGAGGGCGAGGGACTGTCCGACATCGTCGGTGTGCTGCTCAACACCGTGCCCATGTGGACGCGGGCCAGGCCGAACGACACCGTCCGCGACTACCTGTCGTCCGTACAGGCCGCCCGGGTCGAGGCCATGGAGCACGAGCACCTCGGGCTCGGCGAGGTCCAGCGGGCCAGCGGCCACGACACCCTGTTCGACAACCTGTTCGTGCTCCAGAACTTCCTGGACATGGACGCGCTCTCCGAGATGAACACCCGCCACGGCATCACCGAGGTGAAGTCGGACGACTCCACCCACTACCCGTTCACCTGGGTCGTCACCCCCGGCGACCGGCTCACGATCAAGCTGGAACACCGCCACGGCGACAGCGACGACGCCCGTCGCCTCCTGGACGACTACATCGGCGTCCTGGAGGACCTGATCCGCTCCACGGGACCGGTGGGCGCGCTGCGCGGCCTCGGCTCGCTGCCCGAGCCCGACGCCCGCACGGACATCGGCACCGACACGGTCGTCGACCGGTTCGACCGGGCGGCGGACCGCTCGCCGGAACGCGTCGCCCTCGTCGCCCACGGCCGGAGCATGACCTTCGCCGAACTCAGGGACCGCAGCCGCCTGCTGGCCGGCGTGCTCGCCGGGCGCGGCATCGGACCCGAGAAGACCGTGGGTCTGGCCATCCCGCGCTCGCTGGACTGGATCGTGGCGCTGTTCGCGGTGCTGCGCACCGGAGCCGCGTACGTGCCGCTGGAGCTGGACCACCCGGACGAGCGGATCGCCACCATCGTCGCGGACGCCCGCCCGGAGGTCATCCTCACCGTCGGCGCCGTGTCGCCCCGGCTGACTGGCGACCTGATCGAACTGGACCGCCCCCTCCCGGAGGCCGAGCCGCTCGTGACGTTCGCCCCGGACGACCCGAACCGGCTGCGGCACCCCGCGTACACGATCTACACCTCCGGTTCGACGGGGAAGCCCAAGGGCGTCGTGACCGAGTACGCCGGCCTCACCAACATGCTGATCAACCACCAGCGCCGCATCTTCGAACCGGTTCTGGCGGAGCACGGCAACCGGATCTTCCGGATCGCCCACACCGTGTCGTTCGCGTTCGACATGTCGTGGGAGGAACTGCTGTGGCTCGCCGACGGCCACGAGGTGCACATCTGCGACGAGGAACTGCGCCGCGACGCCCCCGGCCTCGTCGAGTACTGCCGTGAGCACGGGATCGACGTCGTCAACGTGACCCCGACCTACGCGCAGCAGCTGGTGGCCGAGGGCCTCCTCGACAACCCGGACCGGCGCCCCGCGCTGGTACTGCTGGGCGGCGAGGCGGTCACCCCGACCCTGTGGCAGCGGCTCGCCACCACCGAGGGAACGGTCGGCTACAACCTCTACGGACCCACCGAGTACACCATCAACACCCTGGGCGTGGGCACCTTCGAGTGCCAGGACCCGGTGGTGGGCGTGGCCATCGACAACACCGACGTGTTCGTGCTGGACCCCTGGCTGCGACCGCTGCCGGACGGCGTTCCCGGTGAGCTCTACGTCTCGGGCATCGGCATCGCCCGCGGCTACCTCGGCCGGCCGGCCCAGACCGCGCACCGGTTCGTCGCGTCGCCGTTCGGCGCACCCGGCGAGCGCATGTACCGCACCGGGGACCTGGTCGTCCGGCGACCCGACGGCAACCTGATGTACCTCGGCCGCACCGACCAGCAGGTCAAGATCCGCGGCCACCGGGTCGAACTCGGAGAGGTGGAGGCCGCGTTCGCCGCGCACCCGGCGGTACGGTTCACCGCCGCGGTCGCCCAGCCCGACCCGCAGGTCGACGGCGCCTACCGGCTCGCCGCGTACCTCGTGCTCGAAGGGTCCGACCTGGCGACGGTCGCCGCCGAGGTGGGCGTCGCACTGCCGGACTTCCTGCGCCCGACCCACTACGCCCAGGTCGACGCCATCCCGCTGACCGTGAACGGCAAGGCCGACACCAAGGCGCTGCCCGAACCCAAGCCGCTGGGATCGCTGACCACTTCGGGAGAACGCGGCCCGGAGACCGAGACCGAGATCACGATCTGCGAGTTCTTCGCGGAGGCCCTGGACCTGGACGACGACGAAGTGAGCGCGGTGAGTGATTTCGTCTCCCTCGGGGGACACTCCATGCTGGCCGTACGTCTGGTAGGACTACTGCGCCGTGAATTCGGCCCCGTGATCACCATCCGTGATCTGTTCACCCTCCGCACCCCGGAAGCGATTGCCCACCACGTCGATGACAACTCCTGACACGCAGAGGCCCCGCTCGGGGTCCGACATCCTCCGGACGGCCGTCCGCGGCAACGCCGGCGCCATGGTCTGGGGCACGGTGCTCATGGGCCTGTACCAGGCCGGTGAGACCGCCTTCCCCATCGCGCTCGGCCTGATCGTCGACCACACGATGCGCGAGCGGAGCCCGGGGGCCCTGGCCCTCTCGATCGCCGCGCTGGCCGTGATCATCACGACGGTGTCGCTGTCGTGGCGGTTCGGCATGCGCATCCTGCAGAAGGCCAACACGACCGAGGCCCACCGCTGGAGGGTGCGGGTCGCGGCCTGCGGCCTCCAGCCGGTGGCCCGGGACGTCGACCTCAAGTCCGGCGAGGTGCTCACCATCGCCACCGAGGACGCCGACCAGACCGCCGACATCGTCGAGGTCGTGCCCATGCTGATCAGTTCCTCGGTCGCCGTGCTGATCGCGGCGGTCGCGCTGAGCGTGGCGGACCTGCGGCTCGGCCTGCTGGTCATGGTGGGAACCGTGGCGATCCTCTCGGTCCTGAGCGTGATGTCCAAGAAGATCGGCTCCAGCACCAAGGAGCAGCAGGCCCGGGTGGCACGGGCGGGCGCGAAGGTCGCAGACCTGATCACCGGCCTGCGCCCGCTGCACGGCTTCGGCGGCAACCACGCGGCCTTCCGGTCCTATCGGAAGGTCAGCACGGAGGCGAAGCAGCAGGCGATCACCGTCGCCGGTGTCAACGGCACCTACGCGGGCACCGCGCTGGCGCTCAACGCGACCCTCGCGGCCGCGGTGACCCTGATCGCCGGCTGGCTGGCCTTCAACGGGCAGATCAGCATCGGGGAGCTCGTCATGGCCGTGGGCCTGGCGCAGTTCATCATGGAACCGCTCAGGCTGTTCTCGGACATGCCCAAGTACGTGATGATGGCGCGCGCCTCGGCGGAACGGATGGCCTTGGTGCTGTCCGCCCCGCCGGTGGCGGCCTCGGGGACGGCGAGCCCGGACGCGGGCGGCGACCTGGAGATCGACTGCGTCCGGTACGAGTCCCTCCAGGGGCTGAAGTTCCGCGTGCCGGCGGGCGAGTTCACGGCGATCGCGGTCTACCAGCCGCGGGCGGCGGCCGAACTCGCGTCGATCCTCGCCGTGAACGTGCCGCCGGCCGGGTATGAGGGAGTGGTGCGGCTCGGCGGGCAGGACCTCGGTGACCTGTCGGTCGAGGCGGTCCGCGCACACATGCTGGTGAACCCGTACGACGGGGAGATCTTCGCGGGCACGCTCCGGACGAACATCGACCCCTCGGGGACCAGTCGGACGGTGCCCGAGGCCGTCGAGGCGTCCATGCTGACCGATGTCGTCGCCCTGCACCGGCAGGGACTCGACTACGAGGTCCGCGACCGCGGCTCGAACCTCTCCGGAGGACAGCGTCAGCGGCTCTCGCTGGCCCGGGCCCTGGCGGCGGACGCCGATGTGCTCGTCCTGCGCGACCCGACGACGGCCGTGGACGCGGTCACCGAGCAGCTCGTCGCGCGCAACATCGCGAAGCTGCGCCGGGGACGTACCACCGTCGTCATCACCAGCAGCCCGGCCCTGCTGGACGCCGCCGACCGGGTCCTCGTCATGGACGCGGGAGTCGTCACCGCGGAAGGCACCCATCGCGAACTGCTGGCCACCGACCCGGCGTACCGCCTGGCGGTGACCCGGTGACCCGGACCCGGTGATCCGGTGGACCGTTGACCGAAAGGGGCCCGGGGGCCCGGCGATCGCGCCGGGCCCCCGGGCCCCTCGGTCGTCAGGCCAGCGCCCAGGCGACATCCCTGAGCATGGCCTGCCGCCAGCCCGCCCGGTCGTGGCCCGCCGCCGAGCGCGAGACCCGCACGGTCGCACCGGACCGTTCTGTCAGGGTCTCGACCAGCTCGCAGTGGGGACGCATGCGCGTCTCGTGCTCTCCCAGGTCGAAGGCGATCCGCAGCCCGGGCGGTGCGGGGCGTTCGCGCAGGCGCGCGGCGATGGTGCCGCCGATCGGGCCGCCCAGGGGGTCCGGCAGGTCCGAGGCCTCCGGCGTCCACCAGAACGACCCCGACTGGCAGGCGACGCGGGACACCAGCTCCGGGAACTCGGTCGCCGCGTACATCGCGCTCAGCCCGCCGAGGCTCTGTCCGGCGACCACCAACCGGTCCAGGTCGGCGGGTACACCGCACTCCGCCACCAGGGGCAGCAGTTCGTCCTGTACGGCCTCCCACAGTTCCGGCCTGCACCCGAACTCGGCCTGCCGGTCCTTGGCCGGTACGAAGACCAGCGTGACCGGGGGCATGTCGCCTGCGGCGACGGCCGCGTCGAACGCGGTCATGGCCGGGTGCAGGTGCAGCCAGTCGTCGCCGTCGAGCAGCAGGACCACCGGTCCGCCGCCGCCCGACGGGTGGACCCGCACGGTGCGCCGCCCGCCGAGGAGTCCGCCGGCCCACCGGATCCGGGCGCGGGGCAGGGGCAGCACGTCGGCGGCGTCGACGGCCGGCCAGTGCGGCTGCGGGGGAGCGTCCGGGGTGGCGACGATGGACCGGTCACCGCCGGCGCCGACCGGGTTGAACGGATCGGCGTACGACGCGTCACCGGCGAGGAACTGGTAGGTGACCCGGAGCCGCGCGGGCATCGGGACCTCGGCGTACCAGCAGTCGGTGTCACGCCACCGGATCAACGGCACCGGTTCCGACCAGCTCTCGAACTCGACGACCGCGGGGCCGCCGCGCCACAGGAACAGGGTGACCCAATCGCCCTCGCCGAACGGCGCGGACGCGGGCGTCGCGGCCGCCCAGAACGCGTCGGTGCCGGGCGCGTCGTGCAGACCGAACGCGGCGAAGGGTGCCTCCGGGTCGACGGGGGAACCGTGAGAGAGCTCCGTCATGACCGAACTCCCTTGCGGCCGCGTACCGTCCGGAGGGGTCCACCGGAGAATCGGTCCGCGCCGTCCTCGGTGCGGACCCGTTCGCGTGCACCCATCGGTGCCTCCTTGTGAGGGGGAAGGGGAAACGTTAAGGTTAGAATTAGGCGAGCCTAACCTAAGTCAAGCTCTGCTCACTCTCGACCGATTCTCCCCGCGGGCACGGCGCCCGCCGCCGGGCTGCGCGCCGCACGCCCCGACGGCACCCGTCGGTCCCATCGGGCTCCAGGAGGAACCCCACCATGAGCACCAACCCGTTCGATGACGCCGAAGGCCGCTTCCAGGTCCTGGTGAACGACGAGGGCCAGCACTCCCTCTGGCCTTCCTTCGCCGAGGCGCCCGGAGGGTGGGTGATCGCCCTTGAGGAGACCACCCGCGACGCGTGCCTGGAGTTCATCGAGTCCCGTTGGACCGACCTCCGCCCCCGGTCCCTCGCGGCGGCCGTCGACGCCTGACCGAACCGCCCGGAGCCGGCCCGCGCCGCCGGGTCGAGGCGGCCTCCTCGCCGGGGCGGGCCGGCTTCGCGGCGCGATGCGGCCCACCCGGCGGACACCGCTCCGCCGGGCCGGGCCCACCGCCCGTTCCCGCCCTGCCCGTCGGAGGGCCTCGCGGTGGCGGATCGACCACACCGCGCCGGACGCCGGTCGATCTCCCGGGCCGATCGCCCGCCTCGCAGCCCCGCGATCACCGGCGCGCCGCCCTCGGATAAGGGCCGCCGGTCCCGCATCGCCATCGGCCGACCACGGCGCGATGCCCTCCGCCCGAAGGGTCGGATCCCCCCACTCCCGAATGGCCGCCGCGTCCGCGCGACTTCCCGCCCGAACGCCGCCCCCCGCCCTCGCCGGATGGCCGGGCACCTCACTCGGGGCGCCCAAGAGGCTTCCGTACACGCCAGGTTGACGGGGTCGCGCAGGTCGAGTCCCATGTGCATTAGGTTAGGCTAAGCTAAGTGAGCTGAACCGGCCGTGCGCCATCGACACCCGACGAAGGCACCCCCGGTGGCGCGGTGCGCACCATGACATTGCCCTCGGCCTGCCGACACGGCTGGGCCTGCCCACAATTGGAGTGGCTCCGTGAGCGTGACCGCCGCACAGGGATTCCTCGCCAGCGGAGTGACCGCCGGCATCAAGGAATCCGGTGATCCGGACCTGGCCCTGGTGGTGAACCGGGGACCGTCGCGCGCCGCCGCTGGTGTCTTCACCTCGAACCGTGTGCAGGCCGCGCCCGTGCGCTGGTCCCGCCACGCGCTCGCCGACGGGAGGCTCTCCGCCGTCGTCCTCAACTCCGGTGGCGCGAACGCCTGTACGGGACCCGGTGGTACCGAGGACGCCCGGGAGATGGCCGAGCGCACGGCGCGGGCCGTGGACGCGGTCCCGGACGAGGTGGCGGTGTGTTCCACCGGCCTGATCGGCATCCGACTGCCGATGGACCGGGTGACGGACGGCATCGCCGCGGCCGCCGAACGACTGTCCCCCGAAGGGGGCGAAGAGGCCGCCGTCGCGATCAAGACGACCGACTCCGTCCACAAGACGGCAGTCGCCGCCGGCGCCGACTGGACGGTCGGCGGCATGGCGAAGGGCGCCGGCATGCTCGCCCCCGGCCTCGCCACCATGCTGGTCGTCCTGACCACGGACGCCGACGTGAGCGCGGACGTACTCGACTCGGCGCTGCGCGAGGCGGTGCGCACCACCTTCGACCGGGTGGACTCGGACGGCTGCATGTCCACCAACGACACCGTGCTGCTGCTCGCCTCGGGAGCCTCGCGTGTCACGCCCGACCCCGCCGACCTCACCGCTGCCGTCCACGCCGTGTGCCAGGACCTGGCACGCCAGTTGGTGGCGGACGCCGAGGGCGCCTCGAAGGAGATCGAGGTCGAGGTCGTCGGCGCGGCCTCGGAGGCGGACGCCGTGGAGGTGGGCCGCTCCATCGCCCGGAACAACCTCCTCAAATGCGCGCTGCACGGCGAGGACCCCAACTGGGGCCGAGTGCTGTCCGCGATCGGCACGACGTCGGCCCGCTTCGACCCGGACCTGTTGGACGTGGCGATCAACGGTGTCCGGGTGTGCCGGGACGGATCCGAGGGCGAGCCGCGCGACAAGGTCGACCTGTCCGACCGCCGGATCACCGTCACCGTCGACCTGCGCTCCGGTGACTCCCGCGCCACCATCTGGACCAACGACCTGACGGCCGGGTACGTCCACGAGAACAGCGCCTACAGCTCGTGAACGGGGCGGAGATGACGGAGATGAAGACACCGGCCGCCCTGTCGGTCTCCCCGGACCTCCCGTGGCTGGAGGAGCTCCAGGGCCGGACGGTGGTCGTCAAGTTCGGCGGCAACGCCATGATCGATCCCTCCCTGCACCGCACGTTCGCCCAGGACGTGGTGGAGCTGTGGCACGCGGGCCTGCGGCCCGTCGTCGTGCACGGCGGCGGACCCCAGATCAGCGCGCTGCTCGACCGGCTCGGTCTGGAGGTGCGTTTCGAGGCCGGGCTGCGCGTGACCACACCGGAGACGATGGATGTCGTGCGCATGGTGCTCACGGGCCAGGTCCAGCGCGAACTCGTCGGGGCCATCAACGCCCACGGGCCGTTCGCCGTGGGCATGTCCGGCGAGGACGCGCACACCATGACCGCCGTGCGGCGTCCGGCCTGGGTGGACGGCCGGTCGGTGGACATCGGCCTGGTCGGCGACGTGGTGGCCGTGGACGCCGCGACGATAGGCGCGCTGCTGGAGCAGGGCCGCATCCCCGTGGTGTCACCCGTCGCGCGCGGCGAGGACGGTCAGGTCTACAACGTCAACGCCGACCTGGCGGCGTCGGCCCTGGCCGTGGCCCTCGGGGCCGAGCGGCTGGTGATGATGACCGACGTCGAGGGGCTGTACGCGGACTGGCCGCACAGCGCCGAGGTGATAGATCGCCTGACGGCCGGTGAACTGGACGCACTGCTGCCCGAACTCGCGAGCGGCATGCTCCCGAAGATGGAGGGCTGCCTGCGTGCCGTACGCAACGGCGTCGCCAAGGCGCGCGTCATCGACGGCCGGGTGCCCCACGCACTGCTGCGCGGTGTCTTCACGGAGGAAGGACCCGGCACCACGGTGGTGCCGGACGACGGACGCGGGCCCGAGGGGTCCGGCGGCAAGGAGGACGGCGCGTGACCGCCGACGGCACGACCCGGCTCACCGCCCGCTGGAGCGCGGTGATGATGGACACCTACGGCACGCCCCCGCTGGCCCTCGTCAGGGGTGAGGGCAGCACGGTGTGGGACGAGGACGGCCGCGCCTACACGGACTTCACCGGCGGAATCGCCGTCAACGCCCTCGGACACGCCCACCCGGCCCTGCTCTCGGCCGTCCGGGACCAGGTCGAACGACTCGGCCACGTGTCGAATCTGTTCGTCTCGCAACCGCCCGTCGCCCTGGCGGAACGGCTGCTGGCCCTGCTGGGCAGGCCGGGCCGGGTGTTCTTCGCGAACTCGGGCGCCGAGGCGGTCGAAGCCGCCTTCAAGATCGCCCGCCGGACCGGTCGGACACACGTGGTCGCGACGGAGGGAGGGTTCCACGGGCGCACCATGGGCGCGTTGGCGCTCACCGGCCAGCCGTCCAAGCGGGACCCGTTCCTGCCCCTGCCCGCCGAGGTCACGCACGTCCGCCACGGCGACACGGCGGCGCTCCGCGCGGCCGTCACGGAGCGCACCGCGGCCGTCTTCCTCGAACCGGTGCAGGGCGAGGCCGGAGTCGTCATGCCGCCCGAGGGGTACCTGCGGGCCGCCCGCGAGATCACCCGGGCCACGGGCAGCCTGCTCGTCCTGGACGAGGTGCAGACCGGGATCGGCCGCACCGGCCACTGGTTCGCGCACCAGGCCGAGCCGGGAGCGGAGCCCGACGTGATCACCTTGGCGAAGGGCCTGGGCGGTGGTCTGCCCATCGGCGCCACGGTAGCCTTCGGCGCCGCCGCCGAGCTGCTGACCCCCGGTCAGCACGGTTCCACCTTCGGCGGCAACCCGATCTGCTGCGCCGCCGGACTCGCCGTCCTGGACACCATCGAGAAGGAGGGGCTGCTCGCCCATGCCGTACGGGTGGGGGAGCGGCTCGGGAGCGGCATCGAGGGACTCGCCCACCCGCTGGTCCGAGAAGTGCGGGGCGCCGGGCTGCTCTTGGGCATCGCCCTCCACCGGCCGGTCGCCGCACGGGTCCAACGGGCGGCGCAGGACGACGGGTTCCTCGTGAACGCGGCCGGCGCGGACGTCGTACGGCTCGCGCCCGCCCTGACCCTGCCCGAGGAGCGGGCCGATGCCCTGGTGGCGGCACTGCCCGCGATCCTCGACGCCGCGTACGACCACGACCACCCGGCACCCACCGGCACCTGACTGATCCGGTACCACGCCGACTAGGGCCTGTCCCCGGAAGCGGGTGACTCCCGGGCGGTGAGTTCCTCGGCCAGTTCCATGCAGCGCAGGCGGGCCGGGGAGAAGTCGTAGGGCATCTTTCCGATGGCTTCGAATGCGCTCATGGACCCCTGCCCCCTGCCAGAGCTGTGGCCGTCCTGGTCCTCGTCCTCACCCTCATCAGCGGTAGCGGGGTCGGGGTCGGGGTGCAAGGCGTCCCAGGAGTCGAAGAGCGCATCGTCGCTCCGCGCCAGGCCGGAATCCTCGATGACGGCTTGCAGCACCGTTTCGAAGGAGTGCCGTTCGGCAGCCACCCGGGACACGCGGGGGTCATCGACGTCGATCGTGTCGTCGAGTGCCTCCTCGGCGGCATCCACACGGTCGGATTCCTCCCGCAGTTCCGGGTGGGTGGCCAGGGCGATGAAACGGGTGGCCTGGACGGCCGCACCGAGCGGGCCGAAAATCCGCTCGGTGACCAGCAGGCTGTCCAGGTCCGCCTGGCGCAGGGAGCCCTCGGGCAGGCTCTTGAGGCGGCCGGTGACGAAGTCGGAGAGCAGGCCCATCCTGCTGCCTTCGACGCGCATGCGCCGCACGGCGGTCCGCTGCCGCCGCAGCTCTGCTTCCTGGGCGACGAGGGCCTCCTCCAGCCGCACCAGGATGCGCGCGATGCCGTGGTCGCCGGCGGCACCTGCGGAAGCCGTGTCGGCGAAGGCGTCACGGATGTCGTCCAGGGCAACCCCGGCGTCGGCCATCTTGCGGATCCACAGGAGCCGGATCATGTCGTCGTAGCCGTAGCGGCGGCGGTCGTCACCGCCCCGCTCGGGCTCGGGGAGCAGACCGATCTCGTGGTAGTGACGGATCGCCCGCGGTGTGGTGCCGACGAAGGCCGCCGCGTCGCCGATCTTCACCTGGCGCGGCGGGATGAAGGACGAGTACATGAGCGGGGCCTTCCTCGGTGGGGCGGGACACGAGTCCACCGGACCACATGCCGCTACGGAAGGTGCAACTCCAGGCACTGCGCCCGGCATCCACGCCAGGAGACGCGTGCCCGGACCGCCGCCTCGAACCACACCGCGCGTGTGCCGATCCGGGCCCCACACCTCGACGCCGCCATCTCCGGAGCGGTCCGTACGCCGTCATCCGGCACGGCAGCCGCCAAGTCCCGTACCGGCTGCGGATCTCGCCGGTGCCTACAGGGCGCGCGACAGGACGTGCGCGTTGCGTCCGGGGTCCAGGGATCGCGCCCAGGCGGTCGGCGCCAGGCTCGGGCTGGTCGGGACGAATCCGTGGCGCAGGAAGAGACGGCCACTGCCCGTCGTCGCCGTGAACAGCGTCGCCATCGAGCGGGCGCGCGCCGCGGCGAACGCCGCGTGCAGCAGGCGGGCACCCATGCCCGTGCCCTGCCGGTGGCCCGCGACGCAGAAGTTGTACAACACGCCGGCGGCGGAGTGTTCACGCAGCGCGAGGCAGCCTTCGAGGGTCCCGTCGGGGGCTTGGGCGACGAGGAAGTCGGACGCCCGCGAGAGGTAGAGGGAGAGGGGGCGCTCACGCAGCGCCCCCGCGCGGACGAACGGCCACGAGAGGGCGGCGAGTTCGGGGCCTTCGTCCCGGTGCGCCGGTCGTACGGAGAAGTCGGGGGCGTCGCGGCGCCGGGTGGCGGTGGCGCGGGGCGACGGCGCGGCGGCGGGCAGCGTGGCCGTGGGCAAGGTGTTCCTTCCTCGGTTCCGCCGTGCGCGGTCTGGGGGCGTCCGGACGGAGTCCAGGACGCCGGATCGTCGCGGACCCCCGGCGGAACAGTCGAAGTAAGGTTAGCCTTACCCAGGCGATTGAGCCAAGCCGGCCCGTGCCGACGGCACGGACCGCCGCGCGGCCGGGAACGGGTGGAGAACCGCGTCCGGGTCGGCGGCGGTCCCGCGGAGATCCCGGTCACGGCCCCTGCCCCCCGCGATCGAGGAGAGCCGGAAGGGGCGGCCGCCGGGCCGCCCTCCGACTCCGCCCGGCGTGGTTCACGCGGCGGGACCGGCCGGACCCGGCAGAGCCGAAGCACGGGCGGCCTTCGTGCCCAGGCCCAGACCCAGCGCCACCAGAACCGCCGCCGCGATGACGATCGCCGCGTCGACCGCGAGCACCAGACGGGTTCCGTCGAAGAGCGAGGGACCGGTGGTGGCGAGGACGCCGAGCAGCGGGATCCCGATGGTGATCCCGACCTGCTGGGTGGTGGTGACCAGGCCGGTGGCCAGGCCCTGTTCCGCGTCGCGCACCCCGCTCGTCACGGTGACCCCGTACGAGATGATCGCGCCGAGGTGGCACATGCTGGCCAGCGATACGGCGACGGTCGCCAACAGCGCGCCCGAACCCGTGCCCACGGCGAGCAGCGCCGCGGTGAACACGCCCTGCCCGAACAGCGAGGCGACCAGCGTGCGTCGGGCGCCGAACCGTCCGATGACCCGGGGCGCGTACGAGCCGGCGAGCACCGACGCGAGGCCCTGGACCCCGAACACCAGACCCGTCAGGAACGCCGACAGGTGCAGGGTCTCCTGGAGGTACAGGGTCAGAACGAAGACGACCGTGGACATCATCGAGAAGGTCACCAGCCCGCCGAGGTTGCCCCAGGCCACCGTGCGCCGCTTGAGCATCGGCAGGGAGACGAGCGGGGCGGCGGACCTGGACTCCACCACGACGAAGGCGACGAGCAGGAGCGGACCGGCGATCAGCGTCACCCAGACGTCCGCGCCGTGGAAACCACGCTGGGCGGCCGTGGACAGGGCGTAGATCAGGGCGAGCAGCCCGCCGGTGACCGTGACCGCCCCCGGCACGTCCAGGCGCGGCCGCTCGGGAGTGCGGGACTCGGGCAGCAGGCGCGGGGCGACGGCGAGCACGACGACCGACGCCGCGGCGAGCAGCCCCATCGTGGACCGCCAGCCCAACGTGTCCGTCATGACGCCGCCGAGCACCATGCCGACCGTGAAGCCGAGCGAGAGCAGGGTGCCGGAGATGCCGAGCGCCTTGTCGCGCAGCGGGCCCTCGGGGAAGGTCGTCGTCAGCAGGGACATGCCCGTCGGCACGATGACCGCCGCGCCGAGGCCTTGGAGCACGCGGCCGGTCAGGAAGGACGCCGGGTCCCAGGCGAGAGTGGTGAGCAGCGAGGCGGCGCCGAAGAGCGCGAGCCCGGTGAGGAAGAGCCTCTTGCGTCCGTGGAGATCGGCGATCCGGCCGAAGAGCAGCAGGAAGCCCCCGGAGGGGAGCGCGAACGCGGTGACCGCCCACTGCAAGGCGGACGGGCTCAGGCCCAGGTCCTTGCCGAGGACCGGCAGGGCGACGTTCAGCACGGAGAAGTCGAGCGCCACCATGAACTGGGCGGCGCACAGGACGAAGAGGACGAGTCTGGCCCGGCCGGTGAGCCGGTCGCTCCCCTCGGCGGCCGACTGCGGCCCGGTGAGCGTGGTGTGTGTGTCGATTGCCATGACCACACCCTCGCCGCCCGGGAATGCCCGTGGAGAGTGGGAACTTATCCTGTTGGTGGCACCACCAGGGTGCCGACAGGGGGAGTCCGTGGCCACACCGTTCGACAAGCACCGCCGTTCCGAGCTGCGCGAGTTCCTGATGAGCCGGCGGGCCCGGATCACCCCGGCGGTGGCCGGACTGCCGGACGGCGGGGCCCGCCGCCGCACCCCCGGGCTGCGCAGGGAGGAGGTCGCCGTCCTCGCCGGGGTCGGGGTCTCCTGGTACCAGTGGCTGGAGCAGGGCCGTGACATCACCGTCTCCCCTCAGGTCCTCGACGCGGTGGCCCGGGTCCTCAGGCTGACCAGCGCCGAACGCCGGCACCTGTACGTGCTGGCCGGGCTCAATCCGCCCGTTCTCGAAGTGGCGGCGGCCGACCGGGACATGTGCCACGGGCTGAAGCGGTTGATCGACGCGTGGATGCCGTTCCCCGCGCACATCATGGACGTCTACTGGAACACCGTGATGTACAACGACGCGGCCGCCCTGGTGCTCGGCATGCGCCCGGAGATCGTGCAGAACTGCCTGATCGCCTTCTTCACCGACCCCCTCTACCGGGCCCGTTCCAAGCACTGGGAGGAAGTCGCCTGCCACGTCGTCGCCCAGTTCCGGGCGGCGTGCTCGGAGTGCCCCGACGACGAGGGGTTCCGCTCGGTCGTGGAGGAGGCCAAGGAGGCCAGCCCGGAGTTCACCGAGCTGTGGGAGCGGCGGGACATCCGGCCCGGCGGACTGCTCCGCAAGGAGATCGAGCACCCCGTCGTGGGCGCGCTCTTCTTCGAGTCGACCCAACTGCGCGTTCCGGCCCGCCCCGACCTGGGGATCGTCCTGCACACCCCGCTGCCGGAGGCGGCCACGGCGGAGAAGCTGGACTGGCTGACGTCGCCGGAGGGGCGGCGGGGGGTCATGTACCCGCTCGCGGGCTGAGCCCCCGCCCGGGCCCGCGTCCTATGATGCGGACGGACGTTCCACGAGGAGACTCTCGCGCACGACGAGCGGCGGAGGTGTCGAGATGGCGACGAGCGGCGCACCCGATCCCGGGCTGTACGGCCCCGGATCCGTCACCTGGCAGTGCCACGGGGACCCGATGATGTGGATCGCCGGGGTCCGCGCACTGTACCTCCAGGCCCTGCACCCGCTCGCGGTCCGCGGGGTCATGGAGAACAGCGACTTCCGGCGGGACGCGTGGGGCCGGCTGCTGCGCACCGCCGACTTCGTCGGCACCCTCACCTACGGGACCACCGAGGCCGCGGAGCACGCCGGCGCCCGGGTGCGCGGGATCCACCGGAAACTGTCCGCCACGGACCTCGCCACCGGCGCGCGGGTCCCGGTGGACGACCCGGGGCTGCTGCTGTGGGTGCACTGCGCGCAGATCGACAGCTTCCTGCACGTCCTGCGCCGCTCGGGCCTTCCCCTCACCGCCGACCAGGCCGACCGGTACGTGGACGAGAACCGCGTCAACGCCCGCCTCGTCGGGTTGGACCCCGCCGAGGTCCCCGCCGACACCACCGCCCTCGCGGCCTACTTCGAACGGATCCGGCCGGAACTCGCGGCCGGCCCCGACGCGCGGGCCGTGGACGACTTCCTGCGGGGCCCGCCCGTCCATCCCCTCCTCGTGCCTGGCCGAAACCTGCTGTGGCGCCCCCTGGCCGGGCTCGCCTACGGATCGCTCCCCGGATACGCGCACCGGCTGTACGGCAGACCCGCCCCCGCCCCACGAGTCGTCACCCGTCACCTGCGTCTCACCGGACGCGTCCTGCGCGGCATTCCCGCAGGTCTGCGTTGGCAACTCCCACCAGGTCACATCTTGAAAGCGATGCGTCGCATGGGCCCCGATACCCGCCCCTCGGCGTACACACTGCGTAGGTCAGCGGCCATACTGGACTGGCCGGGGAGGGCGTAGCACGACACACGGGGGCGGCTTCAAGACATGGCGGAGTCCAGACTGATCCAGGGCCGGTACCGGTCGCTCGACCTGATCGGTCGCGGCGGCATGGGCGAGGTCTGGCGGGCCCGGGACGAGTCGCTGGGGCGGCAGGTCGCGGTCAAGTGCCTCAAGCCCCCGGGGCCCGAGCAGGACGGCCACTTCACGCAGGTGCTGCGCGAGCGCTTCCGCCGCGAGGCGCGGGTGGCGGCCTCCCTCCAGCACCGCGGTGTGACGGTCGTCCACGACTTCGGCGACGACAGCGCCGCCGGCGGCCCCCTCTACCTCGTCATGGAACTCTTGGAGGGGCGCAACCTCAGCCAACTGCTGGAGGACAACGAGGCGCGTCCGCTCCCCGTCGACGTGGTCCTCGACGTCGCGGAACAGATGGCCGCGGCCCTCGGCTACACCCACGACCAGGGCGTGGTCCACCGTGACCTGAAGCCCGCCAACATCATGCGCCTCACCGACGGCACGGTGAAGATCTGCGACTTCGGCATCGCCCGCCTCGCCCACGACATCGGCTTCACGGCCAAGCTGACCGGCGGCGGCATGGCCATGGGAACCCCGCACTACATGTCGCCCGAGCAGATCGCGGGCGGCGAGGTCGACCACAGCAGCGACCTCTACTCCCTCGGCTGCGTCCTGTACGAGATCGCCACCGGCGCCCCGCCC
Source organism: Streptomyces sp. H27-H5 (assembly GCF_026627505.1). Classification (GTDB taxonomy): domain Bacteria; phylum Actinomycetota; class Actinomycetes; order Streptomycetales; family Streptomycetaceae; genus Streptomyces. Next base: position 45,734 of record NZ_JAPNLK010000005.1, read on the forward strand.
TTCGACCTCGGCGACTCCTGGTCCGTGCTGGTCGGACACCGCGACACCCTCCCCGTCCCGCTGCGCGAGCACCGCCCCGAGCTGCCCGAACACTTCGAGCGGCTGGTCCTCGACCTGCTCGCCAAGCGTCCCGAGGACCGGCCCGGCGACGCACGCCACCTGCACCGCCGGCTCGTCGAGGCCCGGCTGGGCCCCGGTGGGACGGTGGGCGCCCCGGCCCCGCTTCCCGCGTGGGCGGCGGGGATGACCGCCGGGCGCAAGGCCGGCCTCGACGCCCGCCGCGCGAGCGGGGAGTGGGCCGTGCTCACCGGCTCCTGGACGGCGATCCGCGCCGACGGGACCCGGCCGATCGTGCGGCCCGACGCCGCCGCGGACCCGCGGCTCACCGCCGCCTACGGGCTCCCGCGCGCCCCGTCACCCGAGCCGGGCGACCCCGACCACCCCGACGTACTGGCCGCCGGACACACCCGCGCGTTCACCCTCAGCCGCGCCGGCCGGCCCGAGGAGGCGCTCGCCGCGTACGCGACCGTCGCCCGCGGCCGGGCCCGCGCGCTCGGCCCCGACCACCCCGACACCCTCGCCGCCCGCCAGGAGGAGGCGTACGAACTGGGCCGGCTCGGACGCCACCGCGAGGCGTACGAGGTCTACGGCGCGGTGCTCGCCGCCCGGGCCCGCACCATGGGCCCGCGCCACCCCGACACCCTGCGCTGCCGCCACAACCTGGCCTGCGCCATGGGCGCCCTCGGCCGGTACGCGGACGCCCACCGGATCGCCGCCGAGGTCGCCGCCGACCGCGCGGAGGTCCTGGGAGCCGAGCACGCCGACACGCTCCTCACCCGCTACGAGGTCGCCTACGCCCTGGGCCGCCTCGACCGCTGGGAGGACGCGTTGGCCGCGTTCCGGCAGGTCGCCGCGGTACGCGAACGCGTCCTCGGCCGCGACCACCCCGACGCCCTCGCCGCCCGCTACGAGGTCGCCATCGCGCTGGGCCGCACCGGACGCCCCGCGGACGCCGTCGAACTGCTGCGGACCCTGGTCCGCGACCGCACCCGTGCCTACGGGGCGGTCGACCCCGAGACCCTGCGCGCCCGGCACGTCCTCGGCGTCAACCTGGGCCGGCTGGAACGCTGGGACGAGGCGGTGGCCGAGGCCCGCGAGGTGGGCGGGGCGCGCGCGGAGAGCCTCGGCCCCGAGCATCCCGACACGCTGGTGAGCCGGCGGGAACTCGCCGTCGGGCTGGGCCGGCTGGGTCGATGGGACGAGGCGCTGCCCATCTACCGGGAACTCTCCGGCATCCGCGAACGGTCCCTGGGCGACGAACACCCCGACACCGCGCTCGCCCACGCCGACGAGGCACACTGTCTGGAGCGGCTCGGCCAGGTGTGCTACCAAGAACCATGACCACCTCCGCGGGCTTCCGACAGGGCGACGGACAGGGCGACGGGCAGCGCATCGGGCAGGGCCCACGGCGGGCCGTGTACGACGCGGTGATCGTGGGTGGCGGGCACAACGGCCTGGTGGCCGCCGCCTACCTGGCCCGCGCGGGCAAGTCCGTACTGGTCCTGGAACGCCTCGGACACATCGGCGGTGCCGCCGTCTCCACGCGCCCCTTCGCGGGCGTGGACGCCAGACTCTCGCGCTACTCCTACCTCGTCTCCCTGCTTCCGGTGAAGATCGTGCGGGAGCTGGGGCTGCGCTTCGAGGTCCGACGCCGCACGATCTCCTCGTACACACCGGTCGAGCGCGCCGGCCGGCCGGGCGGACTGCTCGTCGGCGGCGGCGAGGCCCGTACCCGGGAGTCCTTCGCGCGGTTGACCGGCTCCGACCGGGAGTACGACAACTGGCGCGCCTTTTACGGGACCACGGCGGAGGTCGCCCGCACGGTGTTCCCGACCCTGACCGAGCCGCTCCCCACCCGGGAGGAACTGCGCGCCCGGGTCGGTGACGACGCCGCGTGGCGGATGCTGTTCGAGGAACCCTTGGGTGTCGCGGTCGAGCGGAACTTCACCGACGACCTCGTGCGGGGCGTGGTGCTGACCGACGGACTGATCGGTACCTTCGCGGACGCCCACGACCCCTCGCTCGCGCAGAACCGCTGCTTCCTCTACCACGTCATCGGCGGCGGGACCGGCGACTGGGACGTGCCCGTCGGCGGCATGGGCGCGCTCACCGACGCCCTGGCCGAGGCCGCGCTGACGGCCGGCGCCGAGATCGCCACCGGCCACGAGGCCCTGCGGATCGACACCGACGGCGCCGGGCCGGCCGAGGTGAGGTACCGGACCGCGACGTCGGAGGGAGCCGTCGCCGCGGCGACCGTGCTCGTCAACGCCTCGCCCCGGGCGCTGGCGGAACTGCTGGGCCGGCCCCCGGTCGAGGCGCCGGCGGAAGGCGCCCAGCTCAAGGTCAACATGCTGCTGAGCCGGCTGCCCCGGCTGCGCGACGCGTCGGTGGACCCGCGCGAGGCCTTCGGGGGAACCTTCCACATCGCCGAGGGGTACGAGCAGCTCGGCCGGGCCTACGCCGAGGCCGCCACCGGCGAACTGCCCTCCGTACCGCCCTCGGAGATCTACTGCCACTCGCTGACCGACCCCACGATCCTGGGGCGGGACCTCGTGGAGCGGGGCTACCAGACCCTCACCCTCTTCGGCCTGCACACCCCGGCCCGGCTGTTCGAGAAGGACAACCGGGGCACGCGCGAGGTGCTGCTGGCCGGCACCCTCGCGCAACTCGACGCGCACCTGGCCGAGCCGCTCACCGAATGCCTGGCCCTCGACGCGGACGGGCGGCCCTGCATCGAGGCCAAGACCCCGCTCGACCTGGAACGCGAACTGCGCCTGCCCGGCGGTCACATCTTCCACCGCGACCTGTCCTGGCCGTACGAGGACGGCCGCGAGGCGGGGCGGTGGGGCGTGGAGACCGAGTACGCCAACGTGCTGCTGTGCGGGGCGGGCGCGGTGCGCGGCGGCGGGGTCAGCGGGGTCCCCGGCCACAACGCGGCGATGGCCGTGCTGGGACGCTGACCCCCGCTACGGGGCGACGGGCTCGATGACCACGATCGGGATCTCCCGGTCCGTCTTGGCCTGGTACTCGTCGTAGGCGGGCCAGTGCCCGACCATCAGCGGCCAGAACCCGGCGCGTTCCTCGGGCGTCGCGGTGCGCGCGATGCCCTGGACGATCTTCGGGCCGACCTGGATCCGCACCTCGGGGTGGGCGGTCAGGTTCCGGTACCAGAGCGGGTGCGCGGTGTCGCCGCCCTTGGACGCGACGACGAGGTAACGCCCCGCATCCTCGCCGTAGATGAGCGGCGTGCGCACCGGATCGCCGGAGACCCGGCCGACGGTGGTGAGCAGGAGGGTCTGGGTGCCGTTCCAGAACCGGCCCTCGGCGCCGCGGGAGGCCACGTACTGCTTGACGTGGTCCAGCTGCCAGCCGGGCTTGGGGTCGTTGGGGTGGTCCCAGTCGATGTCGCTCATGGGGGCTGTCCTGCCTTCGGTGTCGAACGGTGATCGAACCTCAACAACGACTGCCAACGGCCCGGGGCACGCTTTCATGCCGCGAACGGGGCACGCGCAGGGGCCGGAAGCTCCGGCAGGGTGAACCCGTCGAACAGGTCGTCCAGCGCCCGCCGGGCCACGCGGGCCGGAGTGGCGCGCACGGCGAGGTCGCGTGCCGCCACCGCGAGCGGGTGGGTGAGCGCGGCGATCCGTCCGGCGCGACGGGCCCGCACCCGAAGGACGTCGGTACGGGCGCCGCGGGCCGCGTCGTAGGCGGCGAGGGCGGCCGTGACGTCCGGCCCGTCCAACAGGTGGGCGAGCACCACCGCGTCCTCGATCGCCTGGCAGCCGCCCTGGCCGAGGTTGGGCGTCATGGCGTGCGCGGCGTCGCCGATCCAGACCAGGCGGCCCAGGTGGTGGCGGGGGAGCGGGGCGGCCAGGTCGTACAGGTCGTGCCGGAGCACGGCCGCCGGGTCGATCCGTTCCAGCAGCGCCGGGATCGGGTCGTGCCAGGTGCGGAAGCGGCGCAGGAGTTCCGCGCGGACGTCCGTCGGCCGCCGGTCCTCGGGGACCACGGCGGTGGCGTAGACGTAGACCCGGCCGTCGGCGAGCGGGACCGTGCCGAAGCGCTCGCCGCGCCCCCAGGTCTCGGCCGCCACGGCGTCCGCGACGGGACGCACGCCGTCGGGCGCCGCCGCCAACACGGTGCGCCACGCGGTTTCCCCGCTGTACCGCAACCCGGGATGGTGCGGGAAGTACCGGCGGCGCAGCGGGCTGTGGATGCCGTCGGCCGCGACGACGAGGTCGGCGGGCAGCTCCGCCCCGTCGGCGGTCCGCACCACGGGGCGTTCGTGCCCGCCCCGCGTCGCGTTCCCGTCGGACTGCTCCACGGAGGTGACGGCGGTCCCGTACCGGATCGTGCCGGCGGGGAGGGCGGCGGCCAGGGCCGTCGTGAGGGATCGGCGGTGCACGGCGAGCGGGGGTCGCCCGTACCGGGCCGCCATCGCGGCGGTGTCGGCGCGACTCAGCCAGCTTCCATCGGGCCGGCGCACGCCCATCGCCGCGGCGACCGTCCGGCCCGCGGCCCGCCCCGCGTCGAAGCCGATGACGTCGAGGGCGCGCAGGGCGTTGGGTGCCAGGACGATCCCGGCGCCGACGGCGGACGGCCCCGGGGCGCGCTCGCAGACCGTCACCCGCCATCCCTTGCGGTGCAGGGCCACCGCCGCGGTCAGCCCGCCGATGCCCGCACCCGCCACGACCACGTGACGCCCGCTGTCCGTCATGGCACACCTCTCCGTACCGAACCCTCTACAGTTGTAGAGGAATGGCCCCACTCTACAGCTGTAGAGTGGGGCCATGTCCACCCCCGAACGCGCGGCCGACCGCAGGACCCTCATCGCCGACACCGCGATCGCCCTCGTGGCCGACGGCGGCCTGCGCGGCCTGACCCACCGGGCCGTCGACGGCGCGGCCGGGCTTCCGGCGGGCAGCACCTCGTACTACTTCCGCACGCGGACCGCGCTGATCGGCGCCTGCTACGCGCGCCTCGCCGAGCTGGACCTCGCCGACTTCGACGGCGGGGCCGCCCCCGCCCTCCCGGGCCGCCCGGACCGGGACACCGTCGCGGCGGCGCTCGCCGCACTGCTGCACCGCTGGCTCACCACCGGCCGCGCCCGCCAACTCGCCCGCTTCGAACTCAGCCTGGAAGCGGCTCGCAACCCGGAGCTGGAGAGCGAGTTCCACCGCGCCGGACTCGGCGCGCGGGCCCGCGCGGCGGGCATCCTCGCGGCGCTCGGGGCGCGCCGGCCCGAGGAGTCCGCGGAACTGCTCGTCGCCTGGACCGACGGGCTGCTGTACGACCGGCTGGTCGGGGCGATGGCCCGCTCCCGACCGGCCCCCGAGACCGCCGAACTGACCGCCGTGGCACGCCGGATGATCGACGCGGTACTCACCTGATCCGCTCGCGCCCCGCCCGCCGGACGGCCCGCCCGGGGCGCGGCGGCGGACCATCCCGGCAGGGCGGCGGCCCGCGCCGGCCCGGCACGGTCAGTCGGTCGAACGCGTCCACCCCTCGGCCTCGATGCGGCCGGCGTCGTCGGGGCGGTCCTCGGCGAAGAGCAGGCGGGCGGGTTCGGCGACCCGGACGACGTCCACGTACACCCCCCGGCCGACGTAGCGGCCGGTCGCCTCGTGGCGCACGCGCAGCCGGACCTCGCGGCCGGCCCAGGCCGTCAACGGGGCCTCCAGGCGGTGCCAGACACGGCCCGACCACCCGCCGGCGGCGCCCCGGGGCCACTGCTCGGCGGCACCACCGGTGGACCGCACGGTGCTGAACGCCACCGGTTCCCAGCTCTGCCCGTCCGCCGAGGCCTCCAGATGGAAGGCGCCCTCGCCTGGCACGGTGTCCCACCACACCGCGCAGCGCAGCCGGGCGGAGGCCGTGGTCGGGGTGAGCGGGGGCAGGGTGAGGGTGCCCGACGCGCCCGGGGTGTTCCCCGAGAACCAGGCCGCGCCGCCGTGCCGGGTACGGACGGGCACGGCGCGGGCGAACCGGTTGCCGACCGCGACCCGGGGCGCGCTCCCGGCCCGCCAGGTCCGCACCGGGTGGACGGAGTTCCCGAGCAGGATCAGGAAGGAGTCGGTGGACGGGTCCAGGACCAGGGACGTGCCGGTGAACCCGGTGTGGCCGGCGGAGTGCGGGGTGGCCATGGCCCCCATGTACCAGTGCTGGTAAAGCTCGAAGCCCAAGCCGTGGTCGTGGCCGGGGAACGCGGTGTTGTAGTCGGTGAACAGCAGTTCCACGGAGGCGGGGCGCAGGATGCGCCGACCCGCGTAGACCCCGCCGTCGAGCAGGGTGCGAGCCAGGACGGCCAGGTCCCAGGCGGTCCCGAAGACGCCCGCGTGACCGGCGACCCCGCCGAGGGCGTACGCGTTCTCGTCGTGGACCTCGCCCCACACCAACCCCCGGTCCAGCCCCGACCAGGGCGGCCGCTGGATCTCGGTGGCGGCGGTGACGCGGCGCCACGAGAGCGGTGGGTTGTAACGAGTGCGGTGCATCCCGAGCGGAGCGGTGATCTCGTCGTGGAGCAGGACACCCAGAGTGCGACCGGTGATCCGTTCCAGGAGCAGTTGCAGCGCGATGAGGTTCAGGTCGGAGTAGCGGTACACCGTCCCGGGCGTGTCCTGTGGCCGCACCGACCACAGGAGTCGCAGCCGGCCCTCCCGCGTGGACTCCTGGTAGAAGGGCGCCCAGGACCGCAGCCCCGAGGTGTGGGTCAACAACTGACGGACCGTGACGAGTTCCTTGCCCCCGCCGGTGAACTCCGGCAGGTACCGGTCCACCGGGGCCTCCAGCTCCAGTCGGCCGCGCTCCATCTGCTGCACGGCCAGCAGCGAGGTGAACAGCTTCGTCAGCGAGGCCAGGTCGAAGACCGTGTCCTCCGCCATCGGGATCCGCTCGGCCGCCGGGTACTCCCTGACCCGGTCGAGGCGCCCGTCGTAGTCCGCGTACCGGACCGCGTCGCCCATGGCCCGGTGCAGCGCCACGGTCCGGCCGCGACCGGCGAGGACCACCGCCCCCGCGTAGTACGGATGCTCGGGGGAGGGGCCCAGGAACCTGCGCGCCTCGTCCGCCACTCCTTCGAGGTGCCTCTCCAGCAGTCCGGCCTGACGGGCGGACCCGTAGCGCAGCCGCAGTCCCTGGAGGGCGCGCCGTTCGACCGGGTTCCCGTGGGCCCCCGCGGCCCCGGGCAGCGCCGCCTGGAGGACGAGCACCCCGCCGAGGGCGAGGAGGCGGGCACCCAGGCGCCGCCGACTCGGCCCACCGCTCGCGCTCGCGCCGCCGCTCCCGCATCCCCTCGCGCCACTGCTCTCGCGCGCGACCCCGCTCGTGCCCTCGCCCGCGTCGTCCTCCGCGACGCTCGCGCCACCACCGCCGACCGCCCCCGTGAGCTCGTTCATGACCGGTCCTCCTGTCCGCCGTCGCACCCTCACGAAGTATCTGCCCGCCCGCCGCGCACCCCCCGCACGGACCGCCCTGCAAAGAATCTGACACAGCATCAGAAAACCTCTTCCCTCGTCCGCCAGGCTGCGGCATCCTCACGCCCATGGAGACGGAGCTGAGCAGGAAACTGGGAGCCGAGCACGCCATCTTCGGCTTCACGCCCTTCCCGGCGGTGGCCGCGGCCATCACCCGGGCGGGCGGCTTCGGGGTACTCGGCGCGGTCCGCTACACCGCTCCCGACGACCTCAAGCGCGACCTCGACTGGATGCAGGACCACACCGACGGAAGGCCCTACGGCCTCGACGTGGTCATGCCGGCCAGGAAGGCCGTCGACGGCATCAGCGAGGCCGACATCGAGGCGATGATCCCCGCCGGACACCGGGCCTTCGTCCGCGACACCCTCGCCAAGCACCACGTACCCGAACTCGCCGAAGGCGAGGCCTCCGGCTGGCGCATCACCGGCTGGATGGAACAGGTCGCCCGCAACCAGCTCGACGTCGCCTTCGACTACCCGATCAAACTCCTCGCGAACGCGCTCGGATCCCCGCCGGCCGACGTCATCGAGCGCGCCCACGACCACGGCGTCCTCGTCGCCGCCCTCGCCGGCAGCGCCAAACACGCACGCCGGCACGCCGAGGCGGGCATCGACATCGTCGTCGCCCAGGGCTACGAGGCCGGCGGGCACACGGGCGACATCGCCACCATGGTCCTGGTCCCCGACATCGTCGACGCCGTCGCGCCGCTCCCCGTCCTCGCCGCCGGAGGCATCGGCAGCGGCGAACAGATCGCCGCCGGCCTCGCCCTCGGCGCCCAGGGCGCCTGGCTGGGTTCGCTCTGGCTCACCACGACCGAGGCCGACCTGCACTCCCGCGCCCTCACCGAGAAGTTGCTGGCGGCCGAATCCGGCGACACCGTCCGCTCCCGCGCCCTCACGGGCAAGCCCGCCCGCCAACTGCGCACCGAGTGGACCGACGCCTGGGACGACCCGGACGGCCCCGGAGCACTGCCCATGCCCCTCCAGGGACTCCTCGTCGCCGAGGCCGTGTCCCGCATCCAGAAGTACGAGGTCCAGCCGCTGCTGGGCACGCCCGTCGGCCAGATCGTCGGCCGGATGAACTCGGAACGCAGTGTCCAGGCCGTCTTCGACGACCTGACCCGCGGCTTCGAACGCGCCATCGACCGCATCAACCGCATCGCCGGCCGGGCCTGAGGCGCGCGGCGCCCGAGAGGAGCGAGCAGCAGCATGAGCGACGGACAACCCCCCAACGGCTTCTGGGCCCAGGCGGCCGCCGACCCCGACCGCACGGTCCTGATCACCCCCGAGGGCGAGACGTGGACGGCGGCCCGCCTGCACGCCGACGTCAACCGGCTCGTCCACGGCCTGCGCGCGGCCGGCCTGGAGAAGGGCGACGTCTTCGCCGTCGTCCTCCCCAACGGCGTCGAGTTCTTCACCGCCTACCTCGCGGCCTCCCAGGCCGGTTTCTACCTCGTCCCGGTCAACCACCACCTCGTCGGCCCCGAGATCGCCTGGATCGTCTCCGACTCCGGCGCCAAGGTCCTGATCGCCCACGAGCGCTTCGCCGACGCCGCCACCGCCGCGGCCGACGAGGCGGGCCTGCCCGCGAGCGGGCGCTACGCCGTCGGGACCGTCAAGGGCTTCCGCCCCTACGCGCACCTCCTCGACGGGCAGCCCGGAACACCCCCGTCGGACCGCACCCTCGGCTGGGTGATGAACTACACCTCCGGCACCACCGGTCGCCCGCGCGGCATCCGCCGGCCGCTGCCCGGAAAGCTCCCGGAGGAGACGTACCTCGGCGGCTTCCTCGGCATCTTCGGCATCCGTCCCTTCGACGACAACGTCCACCTCGTCTGCTCGCCGCTCTACCACACGGCGGTCCTGCAGTTCGCCGGAGCCTCCCTGCACATCGGGCACCCGCTCGTCCTCATGGACAAGTGGACCCCGCGGGAGATGCTGCGGCTCATCGACCACCACGCCTGCACCCACACGCACATGGTCCCCACCCAGTTCCACCGGCTCCTCGCACTGCCCCAGGAGGTCAAGGACGCGTACGACGTGTCCTCCATGCGGCATGCCATCCACGGCGCCGCCCCCTGCCCCGACCACGTCAAACGGGCGATGATCGACTGGTGGGGCGGGTGCGTGGAGGAGTACTACGCGGCCAGCGAGGGCGGGGGCGCCTTCGCGACGGCCGAGGACTGGCTCAAGAGGCCGGGAACGGTCGGCAAGGCCTGGCCGATCAGCGAACTCGCCATCTTCGACGACGACGCGCGGCGGCTGGCCCCCGGCGAACTGGGGACCGTCTACATCAAGATGAACGCCGGCGGTTTCAGCTACCACAAGGACGAGGGCAAGACGCGCAAGAACCGCATCGGCGACTTCTTCACGGTCGGAGACCTCGGCCTGATGGACGAGGAGGGCTACCTCTTCCTCCGCGACCGCAAGATCGACATGATCATCTCGGGCGGCGTCAACATCTACCCGGCCGAGATCGAGTCCGCCCTGCTCACGCACCCCGCCGTCGCCGACGCCGCCGCCTTCGGCATCCCGCACGCGGACTGGGGCGAGGAGGTCAAGGCCGTCATCGAACCCGCCGAGGGCTTCGAGGCGGGTGACGCGCTGGCCGCCGAGATCCTCCACCACTGCGAGCGGCAACTGGCCGGCTACAAGCGCCCCAAGAGCGTGGACTTCATCGAGACCATGCCGCGCGACCCCAACGGCAAGCTGTACAAGCGCCGGCTGCGCGACCCGTACTGGGAGGGCCAGGCGCGCGCGATGTGAACCGTCGGAGCCGTCCGCCGGGCCCCTGGCCGCCGCGAACCGTCCCCGGGCGTCGGCCGGGCGCCGGGGGCGGCCGTACGGTTGCTCGCCACGCCCGGGGATCTCGTGAGAAATGCCACGTCAAGGCCCTGAGGGCAGGGGTTGGGCCGCACCGGGCGGACAGTTCTGGCAACTTGGCTGATATGAGTACGGCAACGCACAGATCGCCCCTGACCGACTGGACCGTCGTGGTCCCCGTGGTGGCCCTGATCGCCCTCGTCTTCAGTTGGGGACGCGATCTGCCCGGACTCGCCGTGGTGCTCGTCTCCCTCTGCCTCGGCGGCGCCGTGCTCGCGGCGGTCCACCACGCCGAGGTCGTGGCCCACCGGGTGGGCGAACCGTTCGGTTCCCTGGTCCTCGCCGTCGCCGTCACCGTCATCGAAGTGGCGCTGATCGTCACGCTGATGGCCGACGGCGGCCCCAAGACCGCCTCCCTGGCCCGGGACACCGTCTTCGCGGCCGTCATGATCACCTGCAACGGCATCGTCGGCCTGTCCCTCCTCGTCGGAGCACTGCGCAACCGCGTCGCCGTCTTCAACGCCGAGGGCTCCGGCGCGGCCCTCGCCACCGTCGCCACCCTCGCCACCCTCAGCCTCGTGCTGCCCACCTTCACCACCTCGAAGCCGGGACCTGAGTTCTCCACCGCCCAGCTGACCTTCGCGGCCTGTGCCTCACTCGCCCTCTACGGCCTGTTCGTCGCCGTCCAGACGGTCCGTCACCGCGACTACTTCCTGCCCGTGGACACCAAGCGCCGCCGGGCGGAGGCGGCCCAGGCCGCGGCGGCCGCCGCCGCGGGCGAGGAGGACGAGCACGCGGCCCCGCCCACCTCCCGCGCCGCCCTCATCAGCCTCGGTCTGCTCCTCGTCGCCCTCGTCGCCGTCGTCGGGGACGCCAAGGCCGTCTCCCCGACCATCGAGCGCGGGGTCGCCAACGCCGGACTGCCCAACGCCGTCGTCGGTGTGATCATCGCCCTGCTGGTACTGGCCCCCGAGACCCTGGCCGCCGTCCGCGCCGCCCGCCGCGACCGCGTACAGACCAGCCTCAACCTCGCCTACGGCTCCGCGATCGCCAGCATCGGCCTGACCATCCCGGCCATCGCACTGGCCTCGATCTGGCTCTCCGGGCCGCTGCTGCTCGGCCTCGGCCCGATCCACATGGTGCTGCTCGCCCTCACCGTGGTGGTGAGCGCCCTCACCATCGTGCCCGGCCGGGCCACCCTACTCCAGGGCGGCGTCCACATCGTGCTGCTCGCCGCGTACCTGTTCCTCGCGGTCAGCCCCTGACCGGTCCGCGCGTGCCGCGGCCCCCGGGACGGACACACCGTCCCGGGGGCCGCGCGGATCTCCGGGCGTCAGCGCCGCTCGCGCGGCCACACCACCCTCAGCCCCGGCGAGGTGAGGATGTCCCGCTCGCAGTACCGCGCCTTCACCCACCGCTCCCGCGAGAACAGCGCGGTCTGGTCCGCGTGGTACGGGGAGTTCGGGTTCGAGGACTGGCTGTACGTCAGCAGCGTGCGCGCCACCGGGCAGCCACTGCCGTCCCAACCGACCGCCTGCATGTGGCTGGAGCCGTGCGCGACCTCCGGATAGCCACCGCCCGACGCGTTCCACGGCGCCTCGATCTTGTTCCAGACCCCCAGCGCCTCGGTGCCGCCGCCGACCGGCAGCCTGCGGCCGTCGCGCACCACGAACTGGTGCTCGCCCAGCGGGGCGTCCAGGGCGATCCCCGCCGTCCTCAACTCCACGACCGTGTCCGCGAGCGCCCTGCCGACACCGGGCGCCGCACGGTTCAACGTGTGCGGCGTGCGCACCGGATCGGCCACCGAGAACGGCACCGACCACAGCTCCCTGGCCGGGGTGCTCGCCGTGAGCCTGCGCCAGAACCGGTCGAAGAGCAGTGCGCCCCGACTGGAGCTGTTCGCCGTGCGGTCCCAGCCCGCCAGCACCCCGCAGGCCGCCGAGACGTCCACCGCCGCACCGTCGCTTCCCCTCGCCGTGCCCCCGGGCAGGGCCGCACACGCCTTCGCCGCCTCGGCCGCCGCCAGGTCGCCGGCCGGGACCCGGTTCGCGTACTGCTGCCGCTCCAGATCGGCCACCGTCAGCCGCCCCTTCGCGGCCATCGCCGCCACGTCCTCCAGCGCGCCGCGCGTACGCAGCGAGCGCGGACCGGTGGCCGTGCCCCAGATCCGCTCGTACCCGGTCAGCGGCCGGTCCGCGTTGGCGAGCCAGGCGCTGTCGTTGGAGTTCTCGGCGTACGGGGCGTCACGCAGCGTCGGCGCCCGGCCCGGGCCGAACACCCCCGGCTGTACCGCGTCCGGGTCCGAGCCGAGCGCGCACGCGCCGCGCGAGCCGTCCAGCACGGCCAGCCCCGAGGACGGGTACGTGGCCCGGCCGAGCGGGGTGGAACAGTGCGCGGCGAGTTCGTCGGTGATCCGCGGCAGCACCTGGCTCTGCGTGAAGAGGGTGCCGCCCGCCGAGTCCGCGGCGATCGTGTTGACCCAGGGCAGCCCCTGGGTGCGCCTCAGGGCGTCCTGGATCCCGGCGACCGAACGGGCCTTGCCCAGGGCGAGTGTGGTGTCGGAGCCGCGCAGGTTCCGGGAGTTGGGGTCGTTCAGCGCGTACGCCGTCGTCCTCGTCCAGGGCAGCGGCAGTCCCGCGCCGAGGTCCGCGACGACGGGCCCGTACCGGGTCCACCACTGGCTGCGGGTGACGGACGCCCCGCCCGCGACCGGGACGGTGACCTTCCGCTCGGTCATCCTCTCCGGTTCGCCGTCGACCAGGTAGGACGTGGGGTCGGCCGGGTCGAGGGCCAACTGGTGCAGATTGACCGGGGTTCCGGTGGCGACGGTGTTGCTCCACGCCACCTTGTCGTTGAAGCCGATGTTCACCACGGCGTTGCCGAGCAGCGAGGCACCGGAGACGTTGAGCTCGCCGGGGATGGTCTGCTGCGACTGCCAGAACCGTCGGCCGCCCTGCCAGGGGTAGTGCGGATTGCCCAGGAGCAGACCGCTCCCGGAGGCCGTCGTGGAACCGGCGAAGGCCACCGCGTTGGACCCCATGTCGTACCGGCCGGTGTCGAAGAACCGGCGCGCCGCCTCGGCGGCGGACGCCGGATCGACCTCCGGTCCGGGCTGCGCGCGGGCGCTCGCGCCGGGCGGCCTCGCCCCCGCGATGCCGTCGACGGCGCGCCCCTCGCCGCCGAGGACCGAGACCGCGAAACCGCGCGCGGCCACGTCGGTGGCGGTGACCGGGCGCACCCAGCCCGCGCCCTTGCAGGCCGGGTCGGTGATCTTGTTCTGGGCCAGCCAGGCGTTGTACCCGGCGGCCCATCCCCTCATCAGCTCCCGGACCTCCTTGCCGGGACCCGCCGGAGCCGGGGTGGCCAACAGCTTCTCCACGGTGCCGGAGTCCCGGACCCCCTTGAAGTACAGGTCGCCGGTCAGGTTCGTGGTCGCCGAGGACAGCGAGCCGTCGGGCACGGCGTCCGGGCCGAACCAGCGCGAGCGCTCCCCGGACACGGTCAGGAACCCGTCCGCGAGCACGCAGACCTGGTCGGCGGCCTGGGCCCAACCGGTGCCGAAACCGAGGTGCGCGTAGTCCCGGGCCAGGATGTGGGGGATGCCGTTCTCGGTGTAGCGGATGACGGCGGACAGACCGCCGCCGGACGGACCGCGCTCGACGTCGGCCGAGGCCGCGGCCGCGGCCTGGGGCAACGCGGCCGCGGCGGCGAGCAGCGCGGCCCCGACGAGGGCGACGCGACGACGTAAGGGACGGGTGCGGATGTGCAACGTACCTCCCAAGTGGCCTGTGCTGGGGCGTGATTGCCCGTGAAACAGGCGGTGCTTGCGTGCCCCCACACTCATGCAGGCCACCCGACGATCTGTCAACGTCCCGTTTGGTATCCCGGTTGTTGACCTCGGGTGGGGGAGGGGGAAGGATCGCGCCATGACGCCACAGGGAGCCATGACGCCGGACGGGGCCGTGACGCCGGGGGACGCCTCGACCGCCGCGAATGCCGCGACGACCGGGGGGTCGGGGCGAGCGATCCGAGAGAACACGGTCGACGGGCTGCTCCGCGACAGCGCCCTGCGGGTCCCCGACCGGGTGGCACTGCGCTACCGCGAGCGGACCTGGACGTACGCGGAACTCGACGCGGCCGTCACCACCGGCGCCGCCGTGCTGCGCGAGCGGTACGGCCTGGCCGCCGGCGACCGGGTCGCGACCTACGCCCACAACTGCGACGCCTACGTCCTCGCCTTCCTTGCCTGCGCACGTGCCGGGCTCACGCACGTCCCCGTCAACCAGAACCTCACCGGCGAGGACCTCGCGTACATCCTGGGGAACTGCGCGAGCGCGCTCGTGCTCGCCGACCCGGACCTCGCCGGCCGGATCCCCGCCGGACACGCCGTGCGCGCCCTGCGCGACACCCCGGACTCCTTCCTCGCGGACCTGGCCGAGCCGCTGCCCTTCGTCCCGGACCGGACCGCGGACGCCGTGGTGCAACTGCTCTACACCTCCGGGACCACCGCCCTGCCCAAGGGCGCGATGATGACCCACCGCGCGCTGGCGCACGAGTACGAGAGCGCCATCGTCGCCCTGGACCTGGTCGAGACGGACCGGCCCGTGCACTCGCTGCCCCTCTACCACTCGGCGCAGACGCACGTGTTCCTGCTGCCCTACCTGGCCGTGGGCGCGGAGAACACCGTCCTCGACGCGCCGGTCGCGCAGGAGATCCTCGACCTGGTGGAGACGGGCCGGGCGGACAGTGTCTTCGCCCCGCCGACGGTGTGGATCGCGCTGGCCAACCACCCCGGGTTCGACCGGCGGGACCTGGGCGCGCTGCGCAAGGCCTACTACGGGGCCTCGATCATGCCGGTGCCCGTCCTGGAACGGCTGCGGGCGCGACTGCCCGGGCTCGCGTTCTACAACTGCTTCGGGCAGAGCGAGATCGGCCCGCTGGCCACGGTGCTGGGACCGGACGAACACGAGGGCCGGATGGACTCGTGCGGGCGACCCGTGCGCCACGTCGAGGCCAAGGTCGTCGACGAGGACGGAGCCGACGTCGCGGACGGGGTCGCGGGCGAGGTGGTCTACCGCTCGCCGCAGTTGTGCCTCGGCTACTGGAACGACCCCGAGGCGACCGCGAAGGCCTTCCGGGGCGGCTGGTTCCGCTCCGGGGACCTCGCCGTACGGGACGCGGAGGGCTACTTCACCGTCGTCGACCGGGTGAAGGACGTCATCAACTCGGGCGGGGTGCTGGTCGCCTCCCGTCAGGTGGAGGACGTCCTGTACACCCACCCCGGGGTGGCGGAGGCGGCCGTCGTCGGCCTGCCCGACGAGCGGTGGATCGAGGCGGTCACGGCGGTGGTGGTGCCGCGCGGGGAGGTCACGGAGGCGGAGGTGATGGCGTACGCCCGCGAGAAGCTCGCGCACTTCAAGGCCCCCAAGCGGGTGCTCTTCGTGGACGCGCTGCCCCGCAACGCCAGCGGCAAGATCCTCAAGAGGGAACTCCGGGACCGCTTCGGCGGCCAGGGCGTCTGACGGCCGGCGCGCGGCGGGCCGGGGCGACGGACGGGGCGGCGGGCGGGGCGCGTGGCCCTGGCACACCGCACGCGATCAGCGGTCCTGCCCTGGCTGCTCGGTTACGGCGGCACGAGCCTGCCGCGCTGCGTGCGGGCCCGCCGGGCACGCCGCAGGGAGGGGCGCGGCGGGGGCCGCGGCGCGGACGCCGTCTACTCCGGCGGAAGGCCCGAGCGGTGGAGCCGGCGCAGGGTGAGGCGTTCGTGGAGCAGGCGGCCGACGAGGGCGCCGCCGTACACCACGAAGCCGACCCCGACCAGCCAGGATTGGACGACGAGCAGGGTGCCGAAGGGGCCGTAGGTCACCGCGTTCGAGGCGATCAGCGGGGAGAACACCAGCTGCGAGAAGACCCGGAGACCGAGCAGGCCGATGCTGGTGGCCACCGCTCCCGGGAGCAGGGCGCGCCAGCGGACGCGTCCTCCCAGCAGGAGCCGCTGGGAGGACCAGAAGAACAGCACGGTGCCCGCCAGGTCGGTGATCGTGCCGACCAGGCTGCCGAGCACGTCGTGCGGCGGGGAGGGGATCCCGACGAGCATCGCGAGGTAGCAGACCAGCAGGGCGAGCCACACCACGTGCCGCCACATGGTGTGCCAGCGGGCCGTGGGCAGGTCCCACACCTTCTCGTACCCGGTCTGCACGGCCGAGCCGAACGTCAGGCCGAACACGGCGAGCGCGGCGAGCCCGAAGGCCGTCGTCCGCTCCAGTGCCAGATCGGCGGATCCGAACAGCACCTCGACCCGGGCCCGCGAGGAAGCCGTCACGCCCAGCGCCTGGCCCAGCCAGCGGCCGAAGCCGTAACCACTGCCGGGGGCGGCGGCCGCGACGACCACCAGCAGCGGCACCAGCGTGAGGAACCCGAGGGCGGCGAAGCCCATCGCCCGGTGCATCAGCTCCATCTGACGACCCCGGCTCCAGGCCAGACCGGCGAGGGAGGCCTGGAGGCGGTCGTGCAGCGGCCGGGGCTTCGGGGTCACGCACACTGGCCTACCCGGGAGGACCGGGGGCCCTCCCGCGCGCACCCGCAAGTGGGCCCGAAGGGGTGGTTTCCGGCCTCCACGCGGCTGACGGGGCCGCGCGGCCCCGCGCCGAGCCGTCCCGGTGCCTACGGTCTGGTGCGCAGGTCCCGTACCCGCTTGATCTTGCCCACCGAGCGCTCCAGGGTCTCCGGGTCCACCACCTCGACACGGACGGACACCCCGACGCCCTCCTTGACGGCGCGGACCACCTCGGCGGCCGCCGCCTCGCGGCGGTCGCGATCGGTGTCCCGCCGGGCCTCCACCCGCACGGTCAGGGTGTCCAGGCGGCCCTCGTCGGTCAGCCGCAACTGGAAGTGCGGGGCCAGGCCCGGGACGCGCAGCAGGATCTCCTCCACCGCGGTGGGGTAGAGGTTCACCCCCCGCAGGATGATCATGTCGTCGCTGCGGCCGGTGATCTTCTCCATCCGGCGGAAGGCGGGCCGGGCCGTTCCGGGCAACAGCCGTGTCAGGTCCCGGGTCCGGTACCGGATGATCGGCATGGCCTCCTTGGTGAGCGAGGTGAACACCAACTCGCCCGGCTCCCCGTCCGGCAGCACCGCCCCGGTCAACGGGTCGACCACCTCCGGGAAGAAGTGGTCCTCCCAGATGTGCAGGCCGTCCTTGGTCGACGCGAACTCCTGGGCCACGCCCGGTCCCATCACCTCGGACAGGCCGTAGATGTCCACGGCGTCCATGTCCAGCCGCTCCTCGATCTCCCGCCGCATCCCCTCCGTCCACGGCTCCGCACCGAAGATCCCCGTGCGGAGCGAGGTGGAGCGCGGGTCGATGCCCTGGCGTTCCATCTCGTCCAGCAGCGTGAGCATGTAGGACGGGGTCACCATGATGACCTCCGGCCGGAAGTCCTGGATCAGGCGGACCTGGCGGTCGGTCATGCCCCCCGAGGCGGGCACGACCGTACAGCCGAGCCGTTCCGCGCCGTAGTGCGCGCCGAGGCCGCCGGTGAAGAGGCCGTAGCCGTAGGCGACGTGCACGATCTGGCCGGGGCGGCCGCCCGCCGCGCGGATGGACCGGGCCACGACGTCGGCCCAGGTGGACAGGTCCCCCTCGGTGTAGCCGACGACCGTGGGCCGTCCGGTGGTCCCGCTGGAGGCGTGGATGCGCCGCACCTCGGAGCGGGGCACGGCGAACATCCCGAAGGGGTACTGGTCGCGCAGATCGGACTTGGTGGTGAACGGGAAGTGGGCGAGGTCGGCCAGGGACCGGCAGTCGTCCGGATGGAGGCCGGCCTTGTCGAACGCCTGCCGGTAGTGGGGCACGTGGTCGTAGGCGCGGTGCAGGGTCGCGCGCAGTCGCCTCAGCTGGAGAGCGGCCAGCTCGTCGCCGCTCAACCGCTCGCCCTCGTCATGGATGTCCGCGTGCGCTGTCATGCCGTCACCTCATCGCCTGCCAACCGACCGATCATTCGGTAGAGTGCCAGGCCTCCGGCGGTTAAATCAATGACTCGAACGAGTGATCGCCTGATTTCCCGCGGCGTGTGCCCGCACCCGTCGAGCGCCCCCGCCGCCCACCCGGCGCACCGACGCGCCGGCCGGAGTGCCGACGGGGAGCCGCCGTGCCACGCTGAAACAGGGGTTCTCGCCGGTCCTGGCACACCGGGCCGACGCCGCGACCTAGGAGATCGAGATGTCTGGTGACCCCGTCGGACACCGGGCGGGCCACGTGCACACGAGCCCCACGCACGCGCCCGCCTCCGGTACCACCGTCCTGGCAGCAGCCCTGATGATCATCGGCGGGGCGATGGCGATCCTCGAAGGGATCGCCACCGTCGTCAACGACGACCTGTTCGTCGTCACCCGCCACTACGTCTACGAGTTCAGCCGGACCGGCTGGGGCTGGGTCCACATCATCCTGGGCGTGGCCCTCGTCATCGCCGGATGCGCCGTGATCGGCGGCGCCCTGTGGGCACGCTACTTCGGCGTCGCCATCGCCAGCCTCGGGGTGGTGGCCAACTTCCTGTGGCTGCCGTACTACCCCTTGTGGGCCCTTGTGCTGATCGCCGTCAACCTCCTCGTCATCTGGGCGCTGTGCACCGGCATGCACCGCGAGGCGGACGCGGGCCGGGCCGCGACGGTGTGAGCGGGCCGCGCGGCGCCGCCCGGGAACGGGCTTCCCGCAGTCCACGCGGGCACCCGGCCCGGGGGCGTGAGCGCGGGCGGCGCGCCGGCCGGCGGCGTACGGTCGAATCAGGAGCCCCGGCCGAGGAGGCACGCCCCCGGCCGGGAGGCACGAAGGGAGGCGACGGCATGGCCGTCATCGACCCCGCGGTATCGGTACGACTCGGCGCCCCCGGCGCCCGCCGCCTGGTCGGGCTGCTCGCCGAGGTCGCCCACCTGCTGGAGAACCCGGACCCGCTCCGGCTCACCGACGAACAGGCCGCCGCGCTCGGCCAGGGCACGGCCCGCGCCGAGCTGGCGGTCTGGGCCCGCGAACTCGCCGCCGAACTGCGCGCCCAGCTGTAGCCGCCCGAACGGCGTCCGGGGCCGACCGCGCGGCGGACCACCCGGCGGACCGGGTGGTTCACTGGCGGCATGCCGCTCGAAGACTACGGAGTGTTGTCCGGGACCCTCCATCGCCATTTCCGCGACGAACCCGACACCCAGGGACGCTGGTTCCACGTCAATCTGGAGGTCGACACCCCCGAGGGTCGCCACCGGTGCGCGATCGACGTGGACAGCAAGGATTCCGACACCGGCGTGCGATGGAAGGTGATCACCCTCGCCGCCTCGGTGGTCGATCCCGCGTCCGGACTGCCGCCCGGCTTCCACGAACTCGCCCGCACCTCGGGCTCGGGCGCCGTCGACTACCTGCGCCACCCCGCGCTGCGCCCCCGGACCGGGTTCGGGATCGCCTGGCTCCGGGCGCTCCTGGACCGGCTGAGCCCGCCGCGCCCATGGGTCGTCGGCTCCCATCTGGAGGCCTCGCGGGCGCTGGAGCCGATCCTCGTGCCGGGCAGGTCGATCCTCGTCTTCGGGGAACCCTTCTCCCACGGCGGCCTCGGCGTGCACAACGTCCACCAGAACCAGGGCGACCCCTACGGCAGCCAGTGGTGGGCCGACAACGGGACCTGGCAGGACGGTGCGACGATGACCCGCCGCGAGGACGGGCAGTACGACGTGTTCCTGTCGAAGTTCTCCACCCAGGCCGACCGCACCGACGACGACGGCCACCCGGTGCCCTGACCGTCGACCGCGACCCGCCGGCCGGGCGATCGTCCCCGCCGGCGGGGATCCGCCCGGCCCGAAGCGATCAGGGGGTCGCCTCCGCCGCGTTCGCCTCCGAGGCCACCGTCTTCGCCCAGCGGTAGTCCGCCTTGCCGCTGGGCGAGCGCTGGATCGCCGGGGCGATGACCAGCTGGCGCGGGATCTTGTACCCCGCCAGCCTGGTGCGGCAGTGGGTCTGTATCTCGTCCAGCGTCGGCTCGCCCGCCCCCTCACGGATCTGGACCACCGCCGCCACGTGACTGCCCCACCTCGGATCCGCCACGCCGGCGACCAGCGCGTCGTACACGTCCGGGTGTGACTTCAGCGCCTGCTCGACCTCCTCCGGATACACCTTCTCCCCGCCGGTGTTGATGCACTGCGAGCCGCGGCCGAGCACGGTGACGATGCCCCGCTCGTCCACGGTGGCCATGTCCCCGAGCAGCACCCACCGCTCCTCGCCCTTGCGGAAGAAGGTCTCCGCGGTCTTGGCGGGGTCGTTGTAGTACCCGAGCGGAACGTGCCCCCGCTGCGCCAGCCGTCCCGGCTCGCCCACCGGCACGGGCTCGTGCGTCACCGGATCCACCACCTGCGTACGGTCGTTGACCTCCAGGCGGAAGCCGTTCTCCGGCCCGGAGTCGTTCGTGGCCTTCCCGTTCGACCCGGACTCGGACGAGCCGAAGTTGTTCAGCAGCATCACGTGCGGCACGAGCCGCTGGAACTCGGCCCGCACGGTCTCCGACATGATCGCGCCCGACGAGGAGACGCTGAAGAGGGACGACAGGTCGGTGCCCCGCAGCGGCCCGTTCAGGGCGTCGATGAGCGGCCGCAGCATCGCGTCACCCACCAGGGACACACTGGAGACCTTCTCCTTCTCGATCGTCCGCAGCACCTCCTCGGGCGCGTACTTGCGGTGGATCACCACCCGCTGTCCGTAGTTGAAGGCGATGAACGAGGTCAGCGTGGACGTGCCGTGCATCAGCGGGGGAGCGGGGAAGAAGGTGAGCCCGGCGCCGCGCGCGGCCACCCGCTCGGCGAGTTCCTCCGGCCGCTTGACCGGCTCACCGGAGGGCTCCCCGCCGAACAGCCCGGCGAAGAAGAGGTCCTCGGCCCGCCACATGACGCCCTTGGGCATCCCGGTCGTGCCGCCGGTGTAGATGATGAACAGGTCGTCGGGGGAGCGCGGCGGGAAACCGCGTTCGGGGGAGCCGGCCGCCGCGGCGTCCGCGAACGGGACGGTTGCGAGCGAGGGTTCGGGCGCCCCCTCGGGTGCCGTGCCGACCCGGATCAGGTGCCGGAGCCGCGTCGTCTGCGGCAGCGCGGCCGCCACCCGTTCGGTGAACTCGCCCTCGAAGACGAGCGCGGCGAGGTCGGCGTCGTTGTAGAGGTAGACCAGTTCCTCCTCCACGTACCGGTAGTTGACGTTCACCGGGACCAGTCGGGCCTTGAGGCAGGCCAGTACGGTCTGGAGGTACTCGACCCCGTTGTAGAGGTGCAGCCCCAGGTGCTCGCCGGCCCTCAGCCCGCTGTCGAGCAGGTGGTGCGCGATGCGGTTGGCCGCCGCGTCCAGTTCCGCGTACGTCAGGCGGTGCTCGGCGCCGGTCCCGGGGTGGTCCACGTACACCAGGGCCTCGCGGTCCGGGACGACGTCCACGACCGACTCGAACAGGTCGGCAAGGTTGTACTCCACCGTTCCTCCTGACCCGAAAAATCCCATGGGTGGGCTGCTCGGCGGTCATTAGAGCGCCGCTCATGCCAACTGGGAAGGGCGCAGGACAAGAAAACTGACTGTGTGTCAGAAAACTATTGAACTGCACTCGCCCCTCCTGCAACCTGTTCTAGGTCTTGAGACGGGAGGACGGCAATGGGTGGGACCGAACACCTGACCGTGGAACGCCGCGGAGCCACGCTGGTGCTCACCATGAACAGACCGGAAGCGAAGAACGCGCTCTCGCTGCCGCTGTTGGTGGGCCTGTACGACGGCTGGCTGGAGGCGGACGCCGACGACGCGATCCGCTCCGTGGTCCTGACGGGCGCGGGCGGCGACTTCTGCGCGGGCATGGACCTGAAGGCGCTGGCCGGGAAGGGCATGGCGGGCGACCAGTACCGGGACCGCCTCAAGGCCGACCCCGACCTGCACTGGAAGGCCATGCTCCGCCACCACCGACCGCGCAAACCGGTGATCGCCGCGGTCGAGGGGTACTGCGTGGCCGGCGGCACCGAGATCCTCCAGGGCACCGACATCCGGGTCGCCGGCGCGGGAGCCACCTTCGGGCTGTTCGAGGTCAAACGGGGCCTCTTCCCGATCGGCGGCTCGACGGTGCGGCTGCCCCGGCAGATCCCGCGCACGCACGCGCTGGAGATGCTGCTCACCGGACGGCCGTACCCCGCCGAGGAAGCCGCGCGGATCGGGCTCATCGGGCGGGTGGTGCCGGACGGCACGGCGCTGGACGCGGCCCTGGAGATCGCCGAGCGGATCAACGCCTGCGGGCCGCTGGCCGTCGAGGCCGTCAAGGCCTCCGTCTACGAGAGCGCCGAACTCACCGAGACGGAAGGGCTGGCCGCCGAACTCACCCGCGGTTGGCCCATCTTCGACACGGCCGACGCGAAAGAAGGGGCCCGGGCCTTCGCGGAGAAACGACCTCCGGTCTACAGGCGCGGCTGACCCCTCACGCGCCGGACGCCGACACGTCCACCGTCCCCACCGCCCCGGAGAAAACGGAGACCCCTCCATGACAGCAGCCGCGTCCCCACCCGAGGTGCTGCGCGCACCCCTCGTCGTCGAGTTCCCCTTCACCCGCTCCCTCGGACCCGTCCAGAGCGCCTTCCTCACCGGTCTGCGCGAACGCGTGGTCCTCGGCGTCACGACGTCCGACGGCAGGGTGATGGTCCCGCCCGTCGAATACGACCCCGTCACCGCCGACGAGATCCGCGACCTGGTCGAGGTGGCCGCGACCGGGACCGTCACCACCTGGGCCTGGAACGGCGATCCGCGCCCGCAACAGCCCCTCGCCACCCCCTTCGCCTGGGTCCTCGTCCGCCTCGACGGCGCCGACACCGCGATCCTGCACGCCCTCGACGCACCCGACCCCGAGTCGGTGGCCACCGGCATGCGGGTCCGGATCCGCTGGG
Source organism: Streptomyces sp. H27-H5 (assembly GCF_026627505.1). Taxonomy (GTDB): domain Bacteria; phylum Actinomycetota; class Actinomycetes; order Streptomycetales; family Streptomycetaceae; genus Streptomyces. The sequence continues at coordinate 69,015 of NZ_JAPNLK010000005.1, forward strand.
CGACCGACCGCGTCGGGGCCATCACCGACATCGCCTGCTTCGAACCCGCCGACGCCCCGGCCGACCCCGCCTTCCCGCAGGCCGCCCCGCACGACGGGATCTTCGCGGACGCGGTCACCGGCATCGTCGCCGAGGCCCGCCTGGACTACACGTACAGCCCCGGCCGCGCCCAGACCGCCTACATCAACGCCCTCTCCGAGCGGCGGACCGTCGGCGAGCGCTGCCCCTCCTGCCACAAGGTGTACGTGCCCCCGCGCGGCGCCTGCCCGACCTGCGGAGTGGCCACCACCGACCGGGTCGAGGTCGGCCCCGCCGGAACGGTCACCACGTACTGCATCGTCAACATCAAGGCACGCAATCTCGACATCGAAGTCCCCTACGTCTACGCCCACATCGCGCTCGACGGCGCGGACCTCGCCCTCCACGGGCGGATCGGCGGCCTCCCCTACGACCAGGTCCGCATGGGCCTGCGCGTCGAACCCGTGTGGAGCGAGGGCGGGCGCCACCCCGACCACTACCGACCCACCGGCGAACCGGACGCGGACTACGACGTGTACAAGGAGCTCATCTGATGGCCAGGACGAGCAGGCACGCGCGCGACGTGGCCGTCGTCGCCTTCGCGCAGAGCGACCACCGGCGCAACACCGACGAGCTCAGCGAAGTCGAGATGGTCATGCCCGTCCTGCACCGGGTGCTGGCCCGGACCGGACTGAAGGCCGGCGAGATCGGCTTCACCTGCTCCGGTTCCAGCGACTACCTGGCGGGCAGGGCCTTCTCCTTCACCATGACCCTCGACGGGGTCGGCGCCTGGCCGCCGATCTCCGAGTCGCACGTGGAGATGGACGGCGCCTGGGCGCTCTACGAGGCCTGGGTCAAGATCCAAACGGGCGAGACCGACACCGCGCTCGTCTACGCGTACGGGAAGTCCTCGCCGGGATCGGTGCGCGACGTCATGACCCGACAGCTCGACCCGTACTACCTCGCCCCGCTCTGGCCCGACTCGGTGGCCCTGGCCGCCCTCCAGGCCCGGGCGCTGATCGACGCGGGCGAGACCGACGAGCGCGCCCTGGCCGCCATCGGAGCCCGCAGCCGGGCCTCCGCCGAGACCAACCCGCACGCCCAACTCAAGGGCGTCGTACCCCAGGGCGCGTACCAGGTGGCCCCGCTGCGCACCGGGGACTGCCCGCCCGTCGGCGACGGCGCGGCCGCCGTCATCCTCGCCGCGGGGGACGTGGCCCGGGGGCTGTGCGAGCGGCCCGCCTGGATCACGGGCATCGACCACCGCATCGAGGCACACGGCCTCGGGCTGCGCGACCTCACCGACTCCGTGTCCACCCGGATCGCCGCCGAGCAGGCCGGGGTCTTCGAGGGGCCCGTGGACACGGCCGAACTGCACGCGCCGTTCTCCTCCCAGGAGGTGGTCCTCCGCAAGGCGCTCGGGCTCGGCGACGAGGTGAGCGTCAACCCGTCCGGCGGGGCGCTCGCCGCCCACCCGGTCATGGCCGCCGGCCTGATCCGCATCGGCGAGGCCGCCGCCCGCATCCACCGCGGCGAGTCCGACCGGGCCGTCGCCCACGCCACCTCCGGTCCCTGCCTCCAGCAGAACCTGGTCGCCGTCCTGGAAGGGGACCGCACATGAGCAAGGAGCCCGTGGCCGTCGTCGGCATCGGCCAGACCAAGCACGTCGCCGCCCGACACGACGTGTCCATCGCCGGACTGGTCCGGGAGGCGGCCGTACGCGCCCTGGAGGACGCCGAGTTGACCTGGGCGGACATCGACGCCGTCGTCATCGGCAAGGCCCCCGACTTCTTCGAGGGCGTGATGATGCCGGAGCTGTACCTGGCGGACGCCCTCGGCGCGGTCGGCAAACCCATGCTCCGCGTCCACACGGCCGGTTCGGTGGGCGGATCCACCGCCCTGGTCGCCATGAACCTGGTGGCGGCCCGCGTCCACCGGACCGTCCTGACCCTGGCGTTCGAGAAGCAGTCCGAGTCCAACGCCATGTGGGGACTCTCCCTTCCGGTGCCCTTCCAGCAGCCGCTGCTGGCGGGAGCCGGCGGGTTCTTCGCCCCGCACGTGCGCGCGTACATTCGGCGCACCGGAGCCCCCGACACGGTGGGCTCGCTCGTCGCCTACAAGGACCGGCGCAACGCCCTGAAGAACCCGTACGCACACCTGCACGAGAGGGACATCACCCTGGAGAAGGTCCAGGCCTCGCCCATGCTGTGGGACCCCATCCGCTACTCCGAGACCTGCCCCTCCTCGGACGGGGCCTGCGCGATGATCCTCACCGACCGCGAGGGGGCCGCGCGGTCGCCGAGGCCGCCGGCCTGGGTGCACGGCGGCGCCATGCGCAGCGAGCCGACGCTGTTCGCCGGCAAGGACTTCGTGTCCCCGCAGGCGGGCAAGGACTGCGCCGCCGACGTCTACCGGCAGGCGGGCATCTCCGATCCCCGCCGGGAGATCGACGCGGTGGAGATGTACGTGCCGTTCTCCTGGTACGAGCCGATGTGGTTGGAGAACCTGGGCTTCGCCGCCGAGGGCGAGGGCTGGAAGCTCACCGAGGCCGGGGTCACGGAACTCGACGGCGACCTGCCCGTCAACCCGTCGGGCGGCGTCCTGTCCACCAACCCGATCGGCGCCTCCGGCATGATCCGCTTCGCGGAGGCGGCGCTCCAGGTCCGCGGCCAGGCCGGCGAACACCAGGTCGCGGACGCCCGGCGGGCCATGGGGCACGCCTACGGCGGCGGGGCGCAGTTCTTCGCGATGTGGCTGGTCGGGGCCGAAGAGCCCACCGGCTGAACGGAATCCGATCTCCGGGCGGGGTGTCGGGCCGGCCGGCGGTGACCCGTCGCGGCCTGTGCGGCACCCGCCGGCGTGGTTAGTGTTGCCCTCGGACGACGTACCGGGAGGAGCACGCACGTGGCCGAGAGCATGACTTCGCAGCCCCTCGCAGGCTGGGACAAGCCGGACCTCGATCTCAGCGGGGCGGATTGGCGGTCGAGCAGCCGGGGAGCGGGTGACGTTCAGATCGCCTTCGTGGAGGGGTTCATCGCGATGCGCAACAGCGGTCGGCCCGACAGCCCTTCGCTGATCTTCGCGCCGGACGAGTGGCGCAAGTTCGTCCTGGACGCGCGCGGTGGAGAGTTCGACCTGACGTAGGCACAGCCGTCGGGGGGCGGAGCCGTCGCCCCCCGACGGCCCTACGGGGAGAGCGGGGCCGGGGCCCCGGAGGGTCGACGCAGCCGCCACACCAGGGGCCACCACAACGCGAGCACCAGCAGCCACACCAGGTGCCCGGCCCGGGCCTCCCGGGCCGTGAGGCCCACCACCAGGACCAGGGCCAGCGGCGGACCCGTCAACAGCAGCGCCCACGGAGCGCTCCGCCCCGAGCGGGCCACCGCCGCGCCCGCGATGACGAGGTACACCGCGAGGCTCCCGCACATCAACCACCGCACCCGTTCCGGCACGGCCGTGTCGGTGTACGCGACCGAGTCGCCCAGGGCCGCCGCCAGGGCCGCCACCGACCCCGCCACGAAACAGTGCAGCGGCAGCGCGAGCCGTACGGGCACGGCGCCCGGGGCCAGCAGCGGCACCCCGTCCGAGCCGTGCCGCAGCGACAGCGACCACAGCAGGATCAGCAACAGGAACGCGCCGGTCCCCACCGCGTACAGCGCGGAGTCCCACTCCACCTCCGAGGCCTCGGACACCGTCTGGGCGATCCCCTCGCCCAACACGATCAGCACGAACAGGCCCAGCCGTTCCCCGAGATGGGGGGCGTCCGTGTACGCGGCCCGCAGCTTGCGGGGCGGCCGGTGTCCCGTCCACACCGCCGCGTCCTCGTCCGCCGCCCGGCCCGCCGGGGACTTGGTGGACACCGCGAACATCACCACCAGGTCGATGGCCAACCCGAGTGCCCACAGCGCGTACCGGGCCGTTCCGTCGAACCACATCGACACCACCCACGGCGTCAGCCCCAACCCCAGGCGGGTGATCGGCAGATCCGCCACGTACTCCCGGCGGCGCTCCCAGGCCTTCCCGGCCAGCGACCGCACGAGGATGTAGGCGAGTGCGAACGCGGCGGCCTGTTCCCCCTCCCGCACCCCGTGCACCGCGGCCGCCATCACGGCCAGCCCGAACATGCCGGCCAGCACCCTCCACACCCGGACCTGGTCGCGGGTGACGTTGCCGTAGACCGTGAACAGCATCCAGCCCGTCCAGAACGCCAGGAACATCACCGCGTACAGACCCAGATCGGCCCACGCGGGACCGCCGTGCAGCAGATGGGCCAGCTGGGCCACGCCGGCCACCGCCGTCAGGTCGAAGAACAGCTCCAGCCAGGAGGCGTGACGCTCGCTCTGCTCGTTCTCCGCCGGAGGCGCCGAATCGGTCATATGGGGATGATAGGTAGGGTGGGTCCATGAGTGGAGAGAGCGACCTGCGGAAACTGCTGAGCGGCATGCGACCGGAGCTCAACGAGGGGGCCTACGTCTTCTGCACGGTCCCGGGCCCGACCGCACCCGACGGGGTCACCCCCGTCGCGACCGTCCTGGAACCCGAGGGACTCACCCTGGTCCTGCGCCGCGAGGACGCCGACGCGGCCGGACTCGCCTACGACTACACCGCCGGATGGATCACCCTGCGCGTGCACTCCGCCCTCGACGCGGTCGGCCTCACCGGAGCCTTCGCCGCCGAACTCGCCGCACACGGCCTCAGCTGCAACGTCATCGCCGGATACCACCACGACCATCTGTTCGTGGCCGCCGAGCGCGCCGCCGAGGCGGTCGCCCTGCTGGAAGGCCTGGCGGTCCGTTCGGCACACTGAACGGGCGCCTCCCGGAGGGTCGGAAAAGTTTCCGATCTTTCCCGACCATCGACCTGTCACCACGTGCGCGCGGGCGTACTCTGATGCCCCGAACAGGCCTGGGGGGTACCAGCCATGACGGACCGCCGGACCCGCACACGGCGCACGATGTTCGAACGCGAAGCGGAACTCGCCACCGTGGACGAGGCCCTGGAGCAACTCACCGCACCGGGCACGGACGGACGCGGGGCGAGCGGCGCCCTGCTCGCCTTCTCCGGCCCGGCCGGCCTCGGCAAGACCACCCTGCTCACCGAGGTGCGCCGCCGCGCCCACACCCGCTCCTGCACCCTGCTCGCCGCCCGCGGCGGCGAGCAGGAACAGAGCCAGCCCTTCCACGTCGCCCGCCAGCTCATACAGCCCCGGCTGGCCGGCCACACCGAGTCCGAACTGCGCGAAACCCTCGGCAGCTGGTACGCCATCGTCGGTCCGGCCCTCGGCCTCTGCGCCCCCGAACAGGGCGCCCCGCCCGACCCCCAGGGACTGCGCGACGGCCTCGACTGGGTCCTCACCCACCTCACCGTCCAGCGCGCCCCCGTCGTCCTCGTCCTCGACGACGCCCACTGGGCCGACCCCGAGTCCCTCGGCTGGCTCGCCGCCTTCGCCCCCCGCGCCGAACACCTTCCCCTGCTGCTCGTCGTCGCCTACCGCCCCGACGAACTCCCCGCCCACGCCGAAGCCTTCCGCACGCTGCCCGGCCGGGCCGGACAGCGTCCGCTGTCCCTCGCCCCGCTCAGCGCCGCGGCCGTCTCCACCCTGATCCGCGAGGCCGTCGGCGACCACGCGGACGACGTCTTCTGCCACGAGGCCTGGGCCGTCACCACCGGCAACCCCTTCGAGGCCGTCGAGCTCACCGCCCGGGTCCGGGACAAGGGCCTCGCCCCCGTCGGGGCCAGCGCCCCGCTGCTGGCCGACCTCGCCGCCGCGCAACGCGGCAGCGGACTCGTCGCCCGCCTGCAGAACCTGGGCCCCTCCACCGTCCGGTTCGCCTGGGCCTGCGCCGTCCTCGGCACCGCGATCCCCCGGGACATCGCCGCCCGGGTCGCCGGCCTCGGCACGGAGGAGGCCGTCGACGCCACCGGACGACTGCGGGACGCCCGCATCCTGTCGGGCGCGGCCGAACCCGTCGGCGGCGAAGAACCCTTCACCGGGCTGGAGTTCGTCCACCCGCTGATCGCCACCGGCATCTACCGGGCCATCCCCGACGCCCTGCGGGTCGCCCTGCACGGCAAGGCCGCCGCGGCCGTCGTGGACGCCGGCCTCGGCCCCTCCGCCGCCGCCCGCCACCTCCTGGAGACCCACCCGGAAGGCGACCCCTGGGTGGTGCGCACCCTGCGCGAGGCGGCCGGCGAGAACCTCCGCGCGGGCGCCCCCGAAGCCGCGCGCCGCCAACTCGCCCGCGCCCTGCGCGAACCCCCGGACTTCGACGAGCGCGCCGCCGTCCTCTACGAACTCGGCTGCGCCTCCCTGCTCACCGAGCCCGCCAACACCGTCAACCACCTGCGCGCGGCCCTCGCCGAGCCCTTCGACGACCCCGCCCTGCGCCAGGGCATCGTCATCCGGCTCGCCCAGGTGCTCTCGCACAGCGACCGGCTCGCCGAGGCCTCGGACTCCCTCGCCCGGGAGATCCCGCACACGCACGAACTCCGGGCCCGACTGCGCCTGCAGTCCGAGCAGTTCATGTGGGACGCCTTCAACGCCGCCGAACCCGACTCGCCGGCCCGCTCGCGCCGCCTGACCAGGCTCGCCGACCGACTCACGGGCCGCGACCTCACCGAGCGCTACGTCATCGGCCTGCGCGCCTGGGACGCCTGCCTGCGCGGAGAACCCGTGGACGTGGTCCTGCACCACGCCGGCCGGGCCCTGACCACCCACTTCAGCTGGGCCCACGAGGACCGGGGCTTCGAGGTTCCCGTGCTCACCGCCATGGTCCACATGTACGCCGACCGGCCGTGGCGCGCCGAGGAACTGTTCGAGGCCGGCACCGCCGAGTTCGAGCGCCAGGGCTGGCGCGGCGCCCACCTGTCCTTCGCGTACAGCCTGCGCGCGTACATCCGGTACCGGCGCGGGCGGTTGGTGGAGGCGGAGGAACTGGCCCGCGCCGGGCTGCGGCTCGCCGAGCGCGTCGGGCGGCGCACGCCCGTGCACTGGTACGCCATCGCCATCCTCGTCACGACACTGCTCGCCCGCGGGCGGCCCGACGAGGCCTGGAAGCTGGCACGGGAACACGAGTACGCCGAACCCTTCCCGGCGGCCGTCGTGTTCCCGGACTCCCAGACCGTGTACGCCGAACTCCTGCTCGCCCACGACGACACCGCGGCAGCAGTCGCCGAACTGGAGTCCGTCGACCGGCGGTTGACCCCGCGCGGCATCCAGAACCCGTCCTGGTGCCCGTGGCAGCTCCTCCTCGCCCGGGCGGTCGCCGCCGAGGACCCGACCAGGGCGCGCACGCTCGCCTCCGACGCGGTCCGACGTGCCCGCGCCTTCGGCGCCCCGTCCGGTATCGGCCAGGCCCTGCGGGTGGCGGCCGAGGTCGCGGAGCCCGCCGACCGCACCGGGCCGCTCACCGAGGCGGTGTCCGTCCTGTCCGCCTCCCCGGCCGGATACGAGCTGGCCTGCGCGCTGGCCGCCCTGGGCGCCCACACCGGGGACGTGGAGACGCTCGCGCGAGCGGTGCTCACGGCCCGGGAGTGCGGGGCCGACGGCCTGGAGCGGACCGCGACGCGGACCCTGCTCGAACGGGGCGGCCCCGTGCCGCGGGACACGGCCTGGCAGGCCGCGCCGACCGAGGAGGAGCTGAAGGCGGCCCGGGCCGTGGTCGCCGGGCACCCGGTCCCGTCGACACGGGAGTTGTCCGCCGCGTACCGCAAGCTCGGCACGGACCGTCCCGGGCTGCCGGAGGCGCTGGAGGCGTACGACCGCGCCACCCGCTGAGCGGACACCCGTGCAGGGCGCCGGCTCCGGCAGTCCCGCGCGCGGCCATCCCACGACCTGCCACAGCCGGCTCCACGGCACCGAGACCGTGATCACGCAGGCGACGGTGCGGTAGGGGCCACAGAAGGTGTCGGACGTCAGCGGAACCCGATCGGTCCGCGACCGCCGAGGGCGTTGCCGATGCGTCCGGCGACATCGTCGCGCCGGGCGGCGCCGGCGGCGGTGCCCGGGGAGGCCAGCCAACCCCGGCAGCGGTCCCCGAGCAGCAGTCCGAACCTCTCGGCCTCCATCTCGTCCGCGTCCTCGTAGTGGGAACGCGCCGCGACGGTGGCGTACGTCAGGTCGGGGTTGCCCGGCAGCGACCTGGCGGCCGCGGCCGGACCGAGGCCGTGCACGCTGCCGTGCCCGGCCCGCATGTGCCACAGCTCGTGCCCCAGGATGACGAGCTGGTGATCCGGCGTCGTGTGCTTCTCCACCACGACGATGTCGTAGTCCTCCATGTTCAGCCACAGCCCCGACGTGGTGAGCTCCGGCGGGAACCGTTCGAAGCGCAGCAGGATGGGCCGCCCGCCGCGCAGCGCGCTCATGTTGTCGCACAGCGCTCGGAAGAGGGCGTGCGGTTCGGCGGTCGACTCCACGTCGAGTGAGGTGGTCAGCGCTTTGCACAGCTTGCGCATGGACCGGGCCACGCTCATACTCCGCCCTCCCCTGTGGACACCCCGAACACCGCCGACGACGACGCGGTGGAGGCTGCGAGGAGCAGTGTCCCCCTCCTCGGGGCGAGGGCATCCCCCCGAGGAAGGATGGATACCGGTCCGTGACACCGCCCGGGGGCCCGGCGTCCGGTGCCCGCACACGGCTGAGCGGGCGTCACGGCGGGAGACGGGTCTGGGTCGGCCATCTGCCTGCCCTTCCTCGGACCAGCGGCCGATCGTCGATGTGCGCTTCGCGGCCAAGCGTAAGTCGTTGAAAACGCAAGATCCATCCCGGCCGGCCCCCGATACCGGATCGAAGGCCACCGGCGGATGCGCGACGGACCACCGCGCGCCGGGGCGGTCGATCAAGGGACCGACCGGTCCGACGCGGGAAACCGGAAGGGGTGGCGACGGTACCGGACAGGACGACGGCTCGCGGTGCCCCGGGCGGCGGGCGCGGGGCCGGGTCGGATGAGGGGGCCCGGGCCGGAAAAGGGTCCCGGCCACGTACCATGGCGGCATGTCCTTCCTCCGCCGCCACCGCGCCGCCACACCCGCCGGCCCGGACTTCGACGTCCTGGCCATGGACCCGGGGGACTGGCCGGGCAACCTCGGGGCCGGGCTGCTCCCCGCCCCCGACGGCAGCTGCCAGGGCGTCTTCCTGCGCTACGACCTGTTCGGCGGTCGCGGCCCCGCGATGATCATCGGCAATCTCCCCGAGGGCTCGCCGGCCCGGGACCTCGCCGACAAGCAGGTCCCCTTCGAGGTGGCCCAGCTCCTCGACGCCCTGGAGAACGACGAGGACGTCGAGGTCACCGGAGTCGAGGACTGCCCCGTCATGCAGGGCGACAACCTCCTCATCGTCCGCAAGGTCAAGCTTTCGGAGTCCCGCATCTCCTGCGTCCAGTTCGACCGCAGCGACAACGTGCTGGTCACCATCGCCAGCTGGGACCGCCCGATCACCGACGACCTCTACGCCCTCCTGAAGCCGCTCCCGGCCGAGCTCTTCCAGCAGGGCTGACCCTCCGCCCGGCCGCCCGCCGCGCGACCGGCGCGGCCGCGAGCGGGCAGGCGTGAGCGGGCGGGCGGCGCCGGCCCGTGCCTCAGGCGTCCGCGATGTCGTTCGCCGCCACGTACCCGAACGTCATCGCGGGGCCGATCGTCGATCCGGCCCCCGCGTAACTGTGACCCATCACCGCCGCGCTCGCGTTGCCCGCCGCCCACAGGCCCCGGATCACCGAACCGTCGGACCGCAGCGCCCGCGCCCGGGCGTCGGTGACGATGCCGCCCTTCGTCCCCAGGTCCCCCGGCACGATCTTGAAGGCGTGGAACGGGGGCGCCCAGATCGGCGCGAGGCACGAGTTCGGCTGGACGTTCGGGTCCGTGTAGTAGTGGTCGTACGCCGTGTCGCCCCGGTGGAAGTCGGCGTCGTTCCCGCTCCACGCCTGCGCGTTGAAGCGGTTGAGGGTCGAGCGCAGCGCACCGGCCGGCACCCCGATCTGGTGGGCCAGCGCGTCCCAGGTCCACGCCTTCTTCGCCGCGCCCGACTCGTACCAGGAGTCGGGGAAGACGAAGGTCGGCAGGATGTCCTTGAACAGGTACTTGTTGCGGTAGTTCTGGTCCACGATCAGCCAGGCCGGTATGTGGGAGCCGACCGCGCCCCGGTCCTTCTCGTACATCACGTGCACCACGTCGCTGTAGGGCGCCGCCTCGTTGACGAACCGCGTGCCGTTCCCGTTGACGATCAGCCCGCCCGGCAGGGTCCGTTCGGCCAGACAGAAGTACGGCTCGCCGGGGAGCGGGATCGACGGCCCCCACCAGGCGTCCTCCATCAGCCCCAGCGCCGCGCCGGCGCGCTGCCCCGCGCGGATCCCGTCGCCGGTGTTCTCCCTCGCGCCGACCGACCACTGGGTGCCGATGGGCTGTTGCTGGTACTGGGCCCGCATCTGCGCGTTGTGCTCGAAGCCGCCCGAGCCGATGATCACGCCCTTGCGCGCCCGCACGGTCCCCCGTACGCCCTCCTTCTCCACCACCACGCCGGTGACGGCCCCGCCCTCCTGGACCAGGTCCACCAGCGGGCTGTTCAGCCACACCGGGACCCCCGCCCGCTGGAGGCCGGCCCGCAGTCCGGCGGCGAGGGCCTGCCCCATGGTCAGCGGCTTCTCCCCGCGCAGCGCCGCCTTCGTGCCGCGCGCCAGACACTCCGCTGACACCGCCAGGCCCTTGGCGCTGACGGCCGCGAGGTTGAGCCACTTGTAGTCCTGGCTGAAGACGACCATCCCGGCCGGCACCGGCATGTACGCCGGGTTCAGACGGGCCAGTTCGGCGCCGAGGACGTTGCCGTCGATCTGGTCGGGCTCGATGGAACGGCCGTTCGGCAGCCCGCCGGGCAGGTTCGGGTAGTAGTCGCTGTAGCCGTCCATGAAGCGGAACCTCAACGGGCTGTTCGCCATGACGAAGTCCAACATCCGGGGGCCGTTGGCGAGGAAGGCCTGTTGCCGGTCCGCCGGTACGTCGGGCCCCACCACCGCCGAGAGGTACGTGGCGGCCTTCGCCGGAGTGTCGGGCACACCGGCGCGCAGGATCACCGAGTTGTTCGGCAACCAGATGCCGGCCCCCGACCGGGCGGCCGACCCGCCGAAGGTGGGGGCCTTCTCGACCACCAGCACACTCAGGCCCCGCCCGGCGGCGGTGAGCGCGGCGGTCATTCCCGAGGCGCCGGAGCCGACCACGACGACGTCGTACTCGCCGAGCGGGTCGCCGTCGGCGGCCCGCGCGACGGCCCCCGGCAGCACGGTGGCGGCGAGTACGCCGGCTCCGGTCCCGGCGAGGACGGTCCGGCGGGAGGGCAGGGCGGGGCGTGCGGGATCGGGGCTCGCGGACATGGCAGGCTCCAGCGGGTCGGGGAAGCGGGCGTGTCCGGCATGTCTGATGCCGAGTCGGAAAAGGTCTTCGGGGGATCATGTGAAGTCAAGGCATCCGGCGCCGCCGCTTCCCACCGGACCCGCCACCGACCCGGCCGCGTCCCGCCGCCGACCCCGGACGCGCGGAGGTCCCATGGCGATGACCGCCATGGGACCTCCGCGCGAACCGTCCGCGTCAGCGCGTGCCGACCGCAGCGCGCACCGCCCTGCGGGCCATCCCGCAGTCGTCGTGCAACCGTCGCAGCAGCAGGCGCTGCTCCTCGCCCGAGGACAGGGAGCCCGCCGGCGTCGACGGAGCGGGGGCGGCCGCCGACATCGAGCGCTGCACCGCCGTCTCGGACATCCTGATCTCCCGCGTCAGCACCAGCATCAGGTTCACCAGGAAGGCGTCCCGCGCCGCCGGTCCCTGCTGCTGCGCCAGCCTGCTGATCTGACCGCGGGCGGCCGGGGCGTCGCCCAGCACGGTCCACAGGGTCGCCAGGTCGTAGCCCGGCAGGTACCAGCCCGCGTGTTCCCAGTCGAGGAGCACCGGGCCGGCAGGGGACAGCAGCAGGTTGGAGAGCAGGGCGTCACCGTGGTTGAACTGCCACGGGGTGCCGGCGAGCTTCAGGCCGTGCAGCAGCTTCTGCAGGTCGCCGTAGTCCCGGTCGGTCAGCAACCCCAGCTCGTGGTCGCGGTTGATCCGCCGGGCGTAGTCCATCGGGTGCCCGAACAGCTCGGGCGCCGGACGCCACTGGTTGACCCGGCACACCGCCCCGAGCGCCGCCCGGACGTCGGCCCGCGGCGGGGCCTCCACCGGGTGCCGCTGAAGCGCGGCGACCCGGCCCGCCATCCGCTCCACGACGAGTACGCAGTTCTCCGGGTCGGCGGCGATCAGGCGGGGCACCCGGACCGGCGGACGGTTGCGGACGAAGGTCCGGTACGCAGCTATTTCGTGCCGGTACCGCTCGCGCCATTCCGGCGAATGGTCCAGTAACACCTTCGCGACGGCCGTCATCCGTCCGGTGGTGCCCACGAGGAGGACGGAGCGGCCGCTGCGCCGCAGCACCTGCACGGGTGCGAACTCCGGACAGATCCGTTGCACCGAGGCGAGCGCGGTGCGCAACTGCGCCCCCTGCGGCCCCGAGAGGTCGATTCTTCCGCTCGGCGGCTGGGTTCCGGTGCCCGGCATCCGCCGCGTCCGAAGGGCGCCCTGGGGCAGGTTCGCCGGGCGACCGGGTTCGAGGTAGGGGCCGCCACCGGCCGGGAGCGTACGGTGCGGCCGGACCGGTGCGGACACGGAGGTCGTTGCTGCGTACATGGCGTTTACAGTTCCCTTCGTGCGCCGACGAGTTGCGTACGCCGCCCCGCCGGATCCCGTGCTTCACCCTGGGGAGTTCCGTCGGTGACCGGGTCGGGGAGGCGCATTCCTACCTGACACCCGACCGTGGGTGGCGGACCATCTTGCGTGCCCTGGCGAAGCCTGGCGAATAGTCGCTGGGCATCTGACGGGGGGCTACTGTCAACTCAGCCGAGAACCTGGGGGCTTGACGTGAGCAAAGGTCCAAACACCCGTCTGAACGACCTGTTCGGCCTGGCCGGCTGGTCCAAGGGCGAACTGGCGAGGATGGTCAACCGGCAGGCGGGGGCCATGGGTCACCACCAATTGGCCACCGACACCTCGCGGGTGCGGCGCTGGATCGACATGGGGGAGACCCCGCGCGAACCGGTGCCCACGGTACTGGCAGCACTGTTCACCGAGCGGCTCGGTCGTGTCGTGACCATTGAGGACCTCGGGTTCGTACGGCAGCGGCGCACCTCCAAACGGCAGCCCGACGGGGCGCAGGAGAACCCCGACGGAGTGCCCTGGGCGCCCGAACGCACAGCCGCGGTCCTCACCGAATTCACGGGAATGGACCTCATGCTCAACCGTCGCGGCCTGATGGGCGCGGGAGTCGCGCTCACCGCAGGCTCAGCCCTCAGCAACGCCATGTACGACTGGCTGCACACCGATCCCGCCGCCGCCAAGGACGCGCAGCGTTTCGGAGACAACGCCTACCAGGCCGATCAGGCGGGTTACGACCGCTACGAGGCCGCCCCCATCGGCTCCCAGGAGATCGAGGCCCTGGAGCGCTCCGTCGAGGTGTTCCGCGCCTGGGACGCCTCCAGGGGTGGCGGACTCCAGCGCAAGGCCGTCGTGGGCCAGCTCAACGAGGTGGGCGGCATGCTCGCCTACCGCCACCCCGACCACCTCCAGCGCAGGCTGTGGGGGGTGGCGGCCAACCTGGCGGTCCTGGCGGGCTGGATGTCGCACGACGTCGGTCTCGAACCCACCGCCCAGAAGTACTTCGTGATCGCCGCCCACGCGGCGCGTGAGGGCGGCGACCGGCCGCGCGCCGGCGAGGCCCTGTCCCGGGCCGCCCGCCAGATGGTGCACCTCGGGAAGCCGAACGAGGCCCTCGACCTGATGAAGCTGGCGCAGTCCGGCTCCGGGGAGCAGACCCTGCCGCGCACGCGCGCCATGCTCCACACCATCGAGGCCTGGGCCCAGGCCGCCATGGGCAAGGGGCAGGCCATGCGCCGCACCCTGGGCGAGGCCGAGGACCTGTTCGTCTCCGACAAGGGCGACGTGCCACCGCCGTCGTGGATGCAGCACTTCGACGAGGCGGACCTGCACGGCATGCAGGCCCTGGCCTTCCGCACCCTCGCCGACCACGACCCCTCGGTCGCGCCGATCGCCCAGCGGCACGCCCACGAGGCGCTGCGGCTGCGTGCGCAGGGGCACCAACGGTCCCAGATCTTCGACTACCTCTCCATGGCCTCGGCCTGCTTCATCGCCGACGACCCGGAACAGGCCGACCGTTACGCCCGCCTGGCCCTGGTGTCGATGAACGAGACCTCCTCGCACCGGACATGGGACCGCCTGCGCGAGATGTACCGCCTCACCGGCCAGTACGCCGGCTACGCGCGCATCGAGGACCTGCGCCAGGAGATCGAGTCGGCCCTGCCCAACAGCCCCGTGGCGCCTAGGCCGGTGTGAGGCCCGCGCCGCCGGCGTCGGGGCCGGCGTACGAGGTCCACCCACCTCCGCGGACATGCGGGAAGGGCCGCGCCCCGGGCGCGGCCCTCAAGGAATGAGAACGAGAAGGAGGCCCCGGTCCGGCCGCCCCTACGATCCGACCCGAGCGACCAGCACGCAGGCGTCGCCGCCGCGCTCGTTCTCGTCGAACTCCTCGGTGACCATCCGCAGGCACTCCTGCGCCGACCGGGCCGTGGCGAGCTCCGGCGCGAGCGCCAACAGCCGCTCGGTGCCGTCCGCTTCGGCGATCCCGAAACCGCGCGGGGTCAGTCCGTCCGTACGCAGGATCAGTACGTCGCCGGGCTCCAGTCGCTCCTCGGCCTGCCCGTACACGGCGCCGGAGGTCGCCCCCAGCAGCACGCCCTCCGGCGGTTGCAGGGAGCGGCCGCGACCGCGACGGAACAGCAGGGGCGCCGGGTGTCCGGCCTGGGCCCAGGACAGCAGCCGGCGGGCGGGATCGTAGTGGCAGCAGACGGCCGAGCCGAGCGCCGGTTGCGCGGAGGTGTCCAGGAGCTGGTTGAGCCAACCCATCAGCGGGCCCGGCTCGATGCCGGCCATGGCCATCCCGCGCAGGGCGCCGAGGAGCATCGCCATCCCGGAGGTGGCGCTCACCCCGTGTCCCGTGAGGTCGCCGACCGTCAACAGCGAGCGACCGTCGGTTAGTTCGAGTGCGTCGTACCAGTCCCCGCCGATCGGCGCGCGGGTCGCGGAGGGCAGGTGGTGCGCGGCGACGTCCAGCGCGCCGGTGTTGTCGTGCGGGAACCGCAGGGAGCCGCGCCACGGGGGGAGCACGGCTTCCTGCAGCTCGACCGACAGCCGGTGCTCGGTCCGCGCGATGTCCCGGCGGCGCTGCAACGAGTCGTGCGACTCGCGCACCGCGCGCTGGCTTCGGCGCAGTTCACTCACGTCCCGCAGCACGGCCCACATGGAGGCCGTGCAACCGTCGGAGTCGAGTACCGGCTCGCCCCTCATGTGCAACGTCCGGACGCGGCCGTCGGCCCGGACGATGCGGAACTCGCCGTCGATCGATTTGCCGTCCACCAGGCAGTCGGTGACCATCGCGGTCAGGGCCGGCTGGTCCTCGGAGAACAGGGTCGAGCCCAGTTCGTCGAGCGGCAGCGGGCCGGCCTCGGGGGACCGGCCGAAGATCTGGAAGAGTTCCTCGGACCAGGTCACCGCGTCGGTGAGCAGGTTCCACTCGGCGCTCCCGACCCGGGTCGGTGGTTCGTCGGACAGGGTGTCGCAGGCCCCGTGCGGCAGCTCGACGAGCTCCTCGGGGGCGGGCGGCAACCCTTCCTTGAGCTGGCCGAGGTGCCGGCCGAGGTCGTCGAGGTGGTGTACGGCGAGGTCGCACAGTGCCCGTTGCCAGCGGCCCCGCGCGTCGTCGTCGTCCGCGACGGCGTCGCGGCGCACCGCGTTCACCTCGCCCCGCAGTCGCCGGGTCTGTGAGATCAGGGCGTCCACCGGTCCCGGCTCGGGGGGCTGCGCGGGACGGTCCGCGTAGAGATGGGACGGCATGAGGACTCCGATACAGGCGCGGCACGGCCAGGTCTGAAAGAAGGACCGGAATCGACTGTGGCACAGCCGGCGGAGGGTCGTAAGCGGTTTGGCAACATCTGTTGGAGGCTTGCCCGGGGCATATGCTCGCGGCCTCCCGGACGCTCCGAGGCCGTGCGAACGAATCCGGTCACCTCTACCGGCGCCCCCGGGGAAGATCCCCATCCGAGGGGCCGTGCCCCCGCGGCGTGACCCGGCCGGAAACCGGCCCCCGGGAAGGGCCCGGTCGAGCGTGCGGCCGAAGTGTGCGAGCGAAAGCGGCCGTTGTGCCCCCGCGAGCCTCCGTTCGCCGTGACGCGCGAGGTACCTCCGAACGAAGGACCCCCGCCGCCGGCGGCGGACAGATGCGTCCGCTGGGGCCCCCGGAGCGGGTTCCCCCCGCTCCCGGTGATCGCTACGCTACGTGTCGGTAATGAGTCGGGGGAGGTCCGTTCCGCGGACCGCGCGGGAGCGGGGGCCACGGGGACATGAACGATCAAGGCGGCGACGCCGGGCAACGCCACGACACGGCACCGAGCCGGCGCTCGTTCCTCACCCACCTCGTCGCCGCGCCGACCCTCGCCCTCGTCACGCGCGTCGCGGTCGACGCCCTCGCCCCGCAGCCCGCCCACGCGGTGATCCCGAGCCTGCCCGCGATCGCCGACCTCGTGGACCTCGGAGACCTGTTCATCCTGGCAGGGGCGCCCACGTCCGCGCTGCTGGCCCTCGCCGTCGAGGCGGACGGCACCATCCGCTTCCGACTGCCCCGGGAAGAGGTCGGCCAAGGCCTCACCACCGCCGTGGCCATGCTCGTCGCGGAGGAACTGGACGCCCCGCTCGCCCACGTCCGGGTGGAACTCGACGATGCCCGGGCCGAGTTGCTGTTCAACCAGCTCACCGGCTCCTCCAACGCCATCCGGTCCCTCTACGGACCCGTCCGGCAGATCGCCGCCACCGCCCGGGCCCGACTCGTCGCCGCTGCCGCCACCCGTTGGAACCTCTCCGCCTCCGCCCTGACCACGGCGAACGGCGTCGTCCGGGCCCCCGACGGGCGCACCGCCGACTACGGCGGCCTCGCCGCGGCCGCCGCCGCGCCCGGCCTGGTCGTCCTCGGGGCCACCCCGAAACCCCCGGCCCGGCACACCCTCGTCGGCCGACCGACCAGCCGCGTCGACGCCCGCGCCATGGTCACCGGAGCCCTGCGCTACACCCTCGACCTCGACGTACCCGGTGCCAAACCCTGCGTGCTGCGCCGACCGCCCACCCTCGGCGGCAGCGTCCGCGGCGTCACCAACCTCGCCGCCGTCCAGGCCATGCCCGGAGTCCTGCACGTGGTGACGATCCCCACCGGCGTCGCCGTCGTCGCCGAGACCTTCGGGCAGGCACTCGACGCCAAGGCTGCCCTCCAGGTCGCCTGGGGGCCCGGCCCCGCCGACCGGCTCACGGACGCGCAGGTACGGACGAAGCTGCGCGCCGCCACCCCGCCGCTGCTGGTGCCGCCGCTGCTCACCCCGTACGTGGACGCCGAGTTCGACTTCGCGTTCGTCAGCCACGCCCCGATGGAGACCAACTCGGCGGTGGCCGACGTACGGGACGGGCGGGCCGAGATCTGGTCCGGGCTCAAGTCCCCGATCGTGGCCCGTCAGACCATCGCCGCCGACCTCGGGCTGCCGCTCGACAAGGTCACCGTGCACGTGGTCCAGGCCGGCGGATCCTTCGGGCGGCGCCTCTTCTTCGACGCCGCCCTGGAGGCCGCCCGGGTGTCCAAGGCCTGCCGCCGCCCGGTGCGCCTGATGTGGACCCGGGTCGACGACACCCGTCACGGTCGGATGCGGCCGGCCACCCACCACAAGATCCGCGCCACCCACGCCCTCGGCGAGGTGCTCACGTTCGAACACCGGGTGGTCGCCGCCGAGACGGACTTCCGGCACGGGCTGGGCGAGATCATCACCGCCACCGCGGCGAACCTGCCGCTCGGCCTCGGCAACGCCACCCTCGCCCAGACGCTGTTCCTCACCACGATCAAGTCCCCGTACCACTTCGGGCTCACCACCCAGGCGCTCACCGAGGTCCCCACGGGAGTCCCCACCGGCTCGTGGCGCTCGGTGTACTCCGCCAACACCCGGGGCGCCGAGGAGATCGTCGTCGACGAACTGGCCGCACGGATGGGGAAGGACCCGTACGGCTTGCGCCGCACCTTCCTGAAGACCGACGCCCAGCGGGCGGTCCTCGACAAAGCCGCGCGGGAGGGGGAATGGGGGCGACCGATGCCGGCGGGGTGCGCACAGGGCATCGCCTTCCACGAGGAGTACAAGTCCCGCACCGCCTGCCTGGTCGAGATCGACACCCGCGACCCGGAGCACGTCCGCGTCACCAAGGCCGTCATCGCGGTGGACGTGGGCCTGCCCGTCAACCCGCGCGGGCTGGAGGCCCAGATGATCGGCGGTCTCACCGACGCCCTCTCCACCACCCTGCGCGCCGGCCTGCACCTCGACAACGGGTTGCCGTTGGAGGGCAGTTACAGCCAGTTCCACTGGGCGACGCAACGCGACACCCCCCAGGACGTACGGGTCTTCGTGCTCCCGGCCACCGGCGCCGAACCGGGTGGCGCCGGCGAACTCGGGGTGCCCGCCGCCGTCGGGGCGATCGCCAACGCCTGGGCCCGGGCCACCGGGAAGAAGCCGCGGAGCTTCCCGCTCGACTTCGACGTGGACTTCACCCCCTACCCCCGCTAGGCCACCCCGATCCCGTTTCCTCCCCCCGCCATCGTTCTCGACACCACCCCAGGAGCGCCGCGCCGTGCCCTCGCACACCTTCATCGTCAACGGGCGGAGCGTCACCGTCGACGCGCCCGACGATCTGCCCCTGCTGTGGGTGCTCCGCGACATGCTGGGCGTACGCGGCCCCAAGTACGGCTGCGGCGTGGACGTCTGCAAGGCCTGCACCAGTCACCTCGACGGCACGGACATCCGGCCGTGCGTGGTGCCCGTGTCCGCCTGCGCCGGCAGGACGGTGACCACCATCGAGGGCCTGGCGGACGGGGACGACCTGCACCCGGTGCAGGAGGCCTGGCTCGAACAGGATGTGGCCCAGTGCGGCTTCTGCCAGCCCGGCCAGATCATGGCCGCGGTGGCGCTCCTGCGGCGGACGGCCGACCCCACCGACGAGGACATCGACGCCATCGCCAACATCTGCCGCTGCGGAACCTACTTCCGCATCCGTGAGGCCATTCGCGGCGCGGCCGCGAAGATGTGAGCACGGCAGGCGACACAGCCCCCAGAGCGGGCGAACCGGACAGAGGTTGACCGATCATGCCTGAATGAGGCGTATCAATGCGAAACGCGTGCTGGTCGGTGAACCGCTCGACACCGCACGCCTGGGCGAGACCCTGCTTCCCAAGCGGCTCGCGCTGCCCATCTTCTGCAGCGACCCGCTCTCCTCGGTGGCGTACGCCACCGAGGAGATCCTGCTGATCCTCGCCCTCGGCGGCGTGACGCTGCTCCACCTCACCTGGTACGCGGCCGCCGCCATCGTCTTCCTGATGATCGTGGTCGTCGCCTCCTACCGGCAGACCTGCCACGCCTACCCCGGCGGCGGCGGCGCCTACATCGTCAGCGCCGAGAACCTCGGCCCGACGGCGGCGCTGACCGCCGCCAGCGCGCTCCTCGTCGACTACGTGCTGACCGTCGCCGTCTCGGTGGTCTCCGGCGTCGCCGCCATCACCTCCGCCATCCCCTCGCTCAGCGACCACGAAGTCGTGCTGTCGGTCGGTTTCGTGGTGCTGCTGACCCTGATGAACCTGCGCGGCGTTCGGGAATCGGGCCGGATCTTCGCCATCCCCACCTACGGCTTCGTCCTCGTCATCTACGTCATGTTCGCGGTCGCCGCCGTACGGATCGCGACCGGCGCCACCATCCGCGCCGAGTCCGCCTCCCTGCCCATCATCGAGACCGAGACGTTCACGGGCCTGGCCCTGGTGCTGCTCGTGATGCGCGCCTTCGCCTCGGGCTGTACGGCGCTCACCGGTGTCGAGGCCATCAGCAACGGGGTCCCCGCCTTCCGCAAGCCCAAGAGCCGCAACGCCGCCAACACGCTTGCCGTCATGGGCGTCCTGTCCGTGACCATGTTCCTCGGGATCACCGTCCTCGCCATGGTGTACCAGGTGCACGTCGCGGCCGACCCGACGGAACTGGGCCTCGCCCCCGGAACGCCCACCTCGACCGCGCTCGCGCAGATCGGCCGGGCCACCTTCGGCAGCTGGCACTTCCTCTTCTACCTGCTCCAGGCCGTCACCGCCGGCGTGCTGATCCTCGCCGCGAACACCGCCTTCAACGGGTTCCCGATGCTCGCCTCGATCCTCGCCAAGGACCGGTACGCGCCGCGCCAGCTCTTCAACCGCGGCGACCGGCTCGTGTACTCCAACGGCGTCGTGCTCCTCGCGCTGGCCGCCATCGCCCTGATCGTCGCCTTCGACGCCGAACTGACGCGCCTCATCCAGCTCTACATCATCGGGGTGTTCGTCTCCTTCACCCTGTCCCAGTCGGGCATGGTCCGGCACTGGCGGCGCGCACTCGACTCGCCCGAGACACCCAGGGGGGAGCGGGTGCACATCCACCGCCGGCTCGCCATCAACGCGGTCGGCGCCGCCATGACCGCCCTGGTGCTGGTCATCGTCCTCCTCACCAAGTTCACGCACGGCGCCTGGTTGGTCGTCATCGCGATGCCGCTGCTGTTCGTCGGCATGAAAGGGGTCCGGCGCCACTACGACACCGTCGCCGACCAGGTGGCCGTCGCCCCCGACGTCAAGCCCCGCAAGCCCTCACGCCACCACGTCGTGGTGCTGGTCTCCTCCGTGCACGCCCCGACGCTGAAGGCGCTCGGCTACGCGCAGGCCCTGCGGCCCGACAGCCTCACGGCCGTCTCCGTCGCGGCCGACGCGCAGGACGCGCACGCCCTGCGCGAGGCCTGGGCCGGGCACGACCCGGGGATCGCGCTCAAGGTGCTGCACTCGCCGTACCGCGACGTGGTGGGTCCCGTCCTGGAGTACGTGCAGGAGCTGGCGGCCGCGGAGGGGACGGACATGCTCTCCGTGGTCATCCCCGAGTACGTGGTCGGGCACTGGTGGGAGCAACCCCTGCACAACCAGAACGCGCTCCGGCTGAAGGCCCGGTTGCTGTTCACACCGGGGGTCGCGGTGATCGACGTCCCGTACCTCCTGGAGTCGGCGAAGCAGACCGCGCCCGCCGAACCGGCCTAGGCGGGGGTGTCGTCACGGTGGCGTCGGCTCAGGCCCGGCGGCCCCGCTGAGCGCGGCGGCTCCGGTTCCGCCTGGGCGTGCCGGACCACCGCCGCGTGCGCCAAGGCCAGTTCCACCACCTGGGCCGGATCGGAGAGCGAGCGGCCGGTCAGCTGCTCCAGGCGACGCAGCCGGTTGGAGACCGTGTTGCGGTGGCAGTACAGCCGCTGGGCGGCGTACGTGGTCGAGCCCTGGCAGGTCAGCCACGTGCCCAGCGTGGTCAGCAACACCCGACGGTCCTCCGGGGGCAGGGCCAGTACCGGTCCCAGCACCACCTGCCGCAGCCGGCCCGCGAGTTCGGGCTGGCCCGCCACCAGCGCCGCCGGGAGCCGCTCGTCCAGCAGCACGGTGAGCGGACCGGCCGAGGCGGGGGAGGCCCGCAGCGCGAGGACCGCCAGGCGGCGGGCCCGGGCCAGGTCGGCGGCCCCCTCCACGACGGGGCTGACCCCGGCCCGCACGCCCGACGGGGCGAGCAGCTCCCGTACGGACTCCAGCGGATGGTGGCCCAGTTCCACGAGGCCGGTCTCCCCGTCGGCGCGGTTGCGCCACAGCACGCGCGGCGCGCCGGGCTCCGGGCCGCCCGCCGGGAGACCGGGCGGCCCCAGTACGACCACCGCGAACCGGCCCCGCGCGGGCAGCCCCAACCGGGCCGCCGCCTCCGCGGCCGCCCCGGTGCCGTCGAGCAGGGCGTCCAGCAGGGACGCCCTCAGCTCTCGGTCGCGCTCGGCGCGGGGGGACTCGGCCAGGCGGTACGCGTCCGAGGCGGCGTCCGCCATCTGCTCCAGTACGTCCCACAGCGCGGCCGCGCCCGGCAGCAGTCGGGGGAGCGCGGCCCGGTCGTGCGCGGCCACCGCCTCGGTCAGGCTCTGCCACAGCAGGCGGCCGCCGTGCCGGTGGGCGCGGAGCAAGGAGGCGAGCGGGAGTCCCTGTTCGGCCCACAGGGTGCCGGTGGCCCGGGCGTCGGAGAGGTCCACCGGGAGGCCTCGGGACGCGCGGACCAGGCCGTCGACGGCCTGACGGAGGTGATGGTGGATCCGGTCGCGTAACGCGGTCCGCCCCGGCAGGACGGCGTACGCGGGGTCCTCGCTCGGCGTGCGGTCGGCGAGCCGGTCCGCCGCCACGGCGATCCGGCGGTCCAGGTCCTCGCGTATCTCCTCGATGATCCGCTCCATGACCGGCAGGGTGACACGAGGGAGGGGCCGCTGGGGAGGGCCCGGAGCGCACCGTGTCCGTCAGGAGGGTCTGCTTCCGGTCCGGTCGGCCGACGGACTGACCGCGGTGTGTGGGCGGTGCGAGGATGGCGTCGTGCGACGCATTGACGTTCTCCTGTTCGCTTCTTGATCAGAATGCGACGCGTTCCGGCCATGCCGTCACGTGCTATCGCGCATGTTCCAGCGGAAAATGCCAGAACCCCCTTTCGCAGTGTGGAACTTGAGTAAGTTCCCTCCTGTCGCGCCGTACGACCGTGCACCCAGCACGTCTGGCCGGGAGGGGAGCCCGCGTGCCCGGGATCGACGAATGTCTGCTCGAAGCCATGGCCCTGCCCGGTGCACGGGGGGCCTCCCTCGTGGACTGGAGCAGTGGACTGGCCCTCGGCACCGCAGGGGATTCGCCGGTCGGAGACCACGAGACCACCGCCGCCG
Source organism: Streptomyces sp. H27-H5 (assembly GCF_026627505.1). Classification (GTDB taxonomy): domain Bacteria; phylum Actinomycetota; class Actinomycetes; order Streptomycetales; family Streptomycetaceae; genus Streptomyces. The sequence continues at coordinate 91,962 of NZ_JAPNLK010000005.1, forward strand.
AGACCGCCGAACTGGCCCGCGCGGCGGCGGAGTACGAATCCTTCGCCCCCGAGGCCGGGGGAGCCGGCCCGGGAGACCCGGCCGGCCCGCCGGTCGAGGACCTGATCGTCACCACCCGCAGCGGCTACCACGTGCTGCGCTTCGTCGAGACGAGCTTCGACAGCAGCGTGTTCCTGCACCTCTGGCTCGACCGCGCCGACGGCAACCTCGCCCTCGCCCGACACAGACTCCGCGCACTGGCCGAAGGGCTGGTGCTCAGATGACCGCCCCGACCCTCCCCGCCAACCCCGTCGAAGTGTCCCCCCTGTTGACCCGCCTCGCCGCCGAACGCGCCACCGGCGCCCTGCTCCGCGACCGCGGCACCCTGTTCCTGGAGGACGGCCGCGTCGTGCACGCCGAAAGCCCCTCCACCCCCGGTCTCGAGGTACTGCTCACCACCGGTGGCGGCCTCGCCCCCGAGCGTTGGAACGACGCCGTGAACCAGGCCGGAGCCCGCCGCCAGGTCGCCCGCTATCTCGTGGACAGCGGCGGTCTGGCGGGCGGCGAGCTGGAGATATGCCACCTCGCCGCGATCTTCGACGCCGCGTTCTTCGCACTGTCGCCGGGCAGCGGCCCGTCCCGGTTCCGCCGCGGCGCCACCCACTGGATCGGTTCCGTGCGCTCGGTACCCGCGGCCGCCGTCGAGCGCGAGACCCGCCGCCGCCGAGAACTGTTGGACGCGGTCTGGCCCTATCCGCTGCTGGACACCGCCCCCGTGATACCCCGTCAGGCCGCACCCGGCCAGACCATCACCGCCCGGCAACGCCTCCTGCTCCACCAGGCGGACGGCAGACGGACCCCCGCCGACCTTGCGTGGGTGCTCGGCCGACCGGCCTTCCACACCCTGCTCGACGTACGCAGACTCGCGGCGGCCGGTCTCGTCGAGACCCCGCACGCACCGGCCCCGATACCCATGGCCGAGACACCCCTGCCCGACTGGATGACCCAGGCCCAATCCCCGGACGTGGCCCTGCTCCGCCGGTTACGCGACGCACTGGAGGCAAGCCTGTGAGGCTCCCGCTGCGACCGGTTCTGCGCACCGACCGCTCCGAGCGGAGACAGCCCGAAAGGAGGAAGGCCGACATGAGCACGGCGATGGTGAACGCCGAGGCCGAGGCCGAGATACTCGCCGAACTCCGGCGGCTGAGAGCCCGCCTTCCGCAACTCACCGGTGCCCTCGCGGCCAGCGTGGACGGCCTGGTGCTCGCCCACGACAGCGCCGCCACCGAGGCCGAGTCCGTCGCGGCCCTGACCGCGGCCGCCCTCGGCGTCGCCCGACGACTGAGCGACAGCACCGGCCAGGGCGGATTCCGCGAACTGCTCGTGCGCGGCGAATCCGGCTACATCGCCACCTACGCGGCGGGCGAGGCGGCCGTCCTCACGCTGATCGCCGAACCACGCGTCAATGTCGGCCGGCTCCACCTGGAGGCCCGCCGCTCCAGCCTGCGCATCACCGAGCTCATCGAGCACAGCCTCGGTCGACGAGGCCCGGTGGCGCCGCCGATGCCCACCCAGGCTCCGTCGACCTGAGCCGCACCACCCCACCGACCACTGACAAGACCAGCAGAACCCCGGACAGTCACCGAAGAAAGAGGAACCTCTCATGGCCACTGTGGAAACCGCCCTCAAAGAAGCCACCACCGTCATCGACGGCGCGCTCGGAGCGGCCCTGGTCGACTACGGCAGCGGCATGGCGCTCGGCACCATCGGCGGCGGCAAGGACCTCGACCTCGCCGTCGCCGCGGCGGGCAACACCGACGTGGTGCGCGCCAAGGTGCGCACGATGGAGATGCTCGGACTCCAGGACGAGATCGAGGACATCCTCATCACCCTCGGCGGGCAGTACCACCTGATCCGACTCATGAAGGCGAGGGGTTCCAGCGGATTCTTCCTCTATCTCGCGCTCGATCGCGGTCGGGCGAACCTCGCCATGGCCCGGCACCAACTGAAGAAGATCGAAGCCGAACTGGAGATCTGAGGGCCCTCGGCAGGCCGCGACGGCGCGGTGGCGGACGGCGCGGCACGGTGCCGTCCGCCCCGGCGGCACCTGGCCCACAGGAGTGAGATCCGGAGCGATGTGAACCCGTCCTGCGCCCACCGATGAGTTTCGGGCGCGGTGGCGGTCTGTATGTGCGGGACGGTGTCCCTCACCGCACGACTCTGGAGGCAGTCATGACCAGCAACCCGTTCACCACGTGCCTGTGGTTCGACGGCCGGGCCGAAGAGGCCGCCGAGTTCTACCTGTCCGTGTTCAAGGACGGCCGGATCGGCCGGATCGGCCGCTACACCGAGGCCGGACCCGGGCCCGTCGGCGAGGTGATGGTGGTCGAGTTCGAGATCAACGGCCAACGGTTCATCGGCCTCAACGGCGGACCGCAGTTCCCCTTCACCGAGGCCGTCTCCTTCCAGATCCCCTGCGCCGACGACGCGGAGGCCGACTACTACTACGAGGCCCTGACGCGCGACGGCGGCCAGGAGTCGGCCTGCGGGTGGGTCAAGGACAAGTTCGGCCTGTCCTGGCAGGTCACCCCCACCGAGGCCATCGACCTGATCAGCGACCCGGACCCGGGCCGCGCCGCCCGGGCCAGTGCCGCCATGCTCCGGATGAAGAAGCTCGACGTCGCGGAGATGCGGCGGGCGGCCGACGCCGGGTAGCGGGAGTGGGCTAGCGGGTGGCGATCCGCGCCAGGAGCGCCGGGAGGGCGGTCCCGATCGGTTCGCGGATCACCTCGTCGGCGAGGGAGTCGTACGGCGTCTCCTGCGCGTTCACGATGATCAGGCGGGCCCCCGCCTCCGCCGCCATCCCGGCCAGCGAGGCGGCGGGCTGCACCTGGAGCGTCGAGCCGACCGCGATGAACACGTCGCATCCCTTAGACCCTGCGGTCCCCGGTAGTCCGGAATCCCGGAATCGGTGGACATTCCTGCCCCGCTGAACACGGCGACGAGCGATTTCCCCAGGCCGCGACCCTACGTACGTCCCACCCCCCGCCGCGACCGGATTCCGCGCGGCCGCCCTCCCCCCCCCATACCCGGCCGGGGCGGCGGCCCGGCCTGCGGCCGAAAGGGGCGGTTCTCGGCCGAATCCGGCCCCCACTGGGGTGAGGTCCGGCCGCGTCCCTCCGCGTGGGCACGGACGGGCGGCTACAAACCGGACATGACGCTCACCCCCCGCCTCACCGGCGCCCTCCTGCTCTCCCTGCTCGCACTGCCGGCTCCGGCCCTCGCCGCCCCCGCGCCGGCCCCGGCCCCCGGCCCGGCCGTCGCCGCCGGGCCGCACCGGCACTCGGCCGCCGAGATCAGCGGCTTCCTCACCGTCTTCTACGGCAAGCACGGTCCCTCCCGGTACGGCCGGGACCATCGCGTCTCGCAGGTGCTGAAGGACAAGCAGCGGGACAGCCCCCAGAGCGATGTGCTGCTCTGCGCCCAGGGGGAGCCCCGCAGCATCGCCGTCGGCCCGGTCACGGTCGCCGCCTCCGCGGGGGTCGGCTGGGCGACCGTCACCACCGGCTGGGACACCGAGCACACCGACACCTTCACCGCGTACGTACGGCTCGACTCCCAGCCGATCCGGCTCGATGACGTGATCTGCGCGGGCTGACCCCCGCGCCTGTCTGGTACAACACCGGGCATGACGGGATTCGAGATCGGCGGCGCGAGCGCCGCCGACATGGAAATGATCCGCGCCTGGGCCGACGAGGAGGGCTGGAATCCGGGTGACACCGACCGCTTCGCCTTCGCGGTCGCCGATCCCGACGGCTTCCTCGTCGGCCGGCTCGACGGTGAACCGGTGGCCTGCGTCTCCGCCGTGCGCTACGGCACGGGCTTCGGCTTCATCGGCTTCTACATCGCCCGCCCACACGTCCGCGGGCAGGGCTACGGCATCCGACTGTGGAAGGCCGGCATGAGTCGACTCGACGGCCGCCTCGTGGGGTTGGACGGAGTGGTCGAGCAGCAGGACAACTACCGCAGGTCCGGGTTCCGTCCGGCGTGGAACAACGTCCGCCACGAGGGCGTGCCGCGGGCCGGGGACGACGGCGGGGTGCGCGTCGTGGACGCCGCCGGCCTCCCCTTCTCCCTACTCGCCGCCTACGACCGGCGGTTCTTCCCCGAACCGCGCGACGCCTTCCTGTCCGCGTGGACCGGACTGCCGGGCCGCACGGCCCTCGCCGCCGTCCGGGACGGTCGCGTCGAGGGGCTCGGCGTGGTCCGGCCGTGCAGCGGGGCCTCCCGCGTCGGACCCCTGTACGCGGCCACGCCCGAGGTGGCCGCCGCCCTGCTGCGGCGGCTCGCGGAGCACGTCCCCGGCGGGGAGATCGCCGTGGACGTGCCCGACGCGAACCCGACGGCCACCGCCCTGTTGGCCGCGTTGGGGCTGGTCCCGACCTTCGAGGCCGCCCGGATGTACACGGGGACGGCGCCCACGGTCGACCTGCCGGGGCTGTACGGTGTCGCGAGTCTCGAACTGGGCTGACGGCGAAGGGGAGTTCGCCTAGGCTGCGCGGGTCCGCAGAGCGTAGCCCGAGGGAGACACCGTGTCGTTCCTGCTCCTGCTCGTCGCCGCCGTGCTGGGCATCCTCGGGTGGATCGGCGACAACGACAGTTTGAGCACTGCCGGTTGGGTGGTCTGGCTGATCGGCATCCTCCTGCTCCTCCTGCGATGGTGGCGCAACCGCCGGAAGTTCGCGTCCGTGGAGCACGCGCGGGCCGCCGCCGAGGCGGGAGATCCCCGGGCGATGCGGGCCCTGGCCTCGATCCACAAACTGGGCGATGACCACGCCGAGGCGGAGCGGCTGCTCCGCACGGCGATCGAGCTGGGTGACGTGGAGGCCATGTGGGACATGGGCCGGCTCGTCGACCTCCGGGACGGACTCCCGGAGGCCGAGCCGTGGTTCAGGATGGCCGCCGAGCACGGCCACTTCTTCGCGAAGCGGATGTTCCGTGCCGGTCACGCCTTCAACATGGACGGCAAGAGCCCCCTGTGAGCCGGGCGGCGGTCGCACGACGCCGCCCGGACCGGGCACCGGGACTCAGATGCCGAACAGGACGCCGGTGCTGTTCCGTAGACCGCACGGGTTGCCGAACGTGTACGTGTAGCTGAGCCGGCGCCCCTCCCAGACCCCGTCGGCGGTGACCGTCATCGGGTTCCACTCCCTGGTACACGCGGCGTCCGCGCGGGGTTCGGCGAGTGCGTCCAGCGCACGCCCGTTCGCCCGTAACTCGGCGCAGGCGGCGACCGGGTCCGGGTGCGTGCCACTCGGCCGCGGCGCGCACACCAGCGTCACCGCGCGCAGCACCGTGCCCTGGTCGGCGTCCGCGCCGGCCGTGACGCTGACCACGAGCGCGGAGGGCGCGTACATGCTCTCCGTGCCGGCGGGCGCCGCGTCGGCGACTCCTGAGCCGACCAGTGCGGTGGGGGCGGTGAGCGCCATGGCGCCGGTGGCCAGTCCCAGATTCCTGGTGATGGACCGCATTTCGAACACTCCTCGGGTGGTTGCTTCGGATAGCGGACGTGAGTCTTGCCCATGAGGGGCGGGAACGCCCGTTCGTACCGCTGTTTTACGTCACTGATCGTGATCGCATGAGTGCAGTCCGCAGCGGTGTCGAGGTGTTGACCTGTGGGTGAGCGCACCGTCGAATCGGCCGAAGACGCCCCTGAAACATCCCTGAAACACACGGAACGAGGCCTCGGGGTAGGGCCGGCCCCACCCTCGGGACTCGCCCCTGCCCCGCTGTTTCCGAAGCGCGCGGACGGTTGGGTGGAGGCATGGAAAACGACGCGATCCACCTCCGCGCGGTCAGCCGGATCCACGGCTCCGGCGACCACACCGTCACCGCCCTCGACCAGGTCACCCTCGGTTTCCCCCCGGGGCAGTTTCACCGCGGTGATGGGCCCCTTCGGGTCGGGGAAGTCCACCCTGCTCCAGTGCGCCGCCGGCCTCGACCGCCCCACCTCCGGCTCCGTCACCATCGGGGACACCGAACTCGGCGGGTTGAGCGAGACCCGCCTGACCCACCTGCGCCGGGACCGGATCGGGTTCGTCTTCCAGGCGTTCAACCTGCTTCCCGCACTGACCGCCGAACAGAACGTCGCCCTCCCGCTGCGGTTGGCCGGCCGACGCCCCGCGAAGGCGGAGGTACGGGAGGCACTGGACCGGGTGGGCCTGCGCGACCGCGCCCGACACCGGCCCACCGAACTCTCCGGCGGCCAGCAGCAGCGCGTGGCGCTGGCGCGCGCTCATCACCCGCCCCGAGGTGCTCTTCGGCGACGAGCCCACCGGCGCGCTCGACTCGGTGACCGGCCGCGAGGTCCTCGCCGTGCTCCGCGCGATGGTCGACACCGAACGACAAACGGTGATCATGGTCACCCACGATCCGGTCGCCGCTTCCCACGCGGACCGCGTCGTCTTCCTCGCCGACGGCCGGGTCGGCTCCGAACTCACCGGCGCGAGCGCCGAGGACATCGCCGCCCACATGACGAAGTCGGCGGCCCTGCCGTGCTGAGCGTCGCCCTGCGCACCCTGCGCACCCGCTGGATCACCCTCGTCGGCAGTTTCCTCGCCCTGTCCCTCGGAGTCGGCCTGATCGCCACCATGGGCCTCGGCCTCGCCGCCACCCTCGACGCGCCGCAGCGGCAGCCCGAACGGTTCGCGCAGGCCCCCGTCGTGGTCAAGGGCGCCGACACGCTGCGGGTGACGACCGCGGCCGGCGAACACACGGCCGTGTTGGCCCACTCCCGCGGCATCGACCCCGCGCTGACGCGCCGACTCGCCGCCCGCCTCTCACCCGCCGTCCCCCAGGTCGTCGTCACCGCCGACCCGGCCGCCGTACGGGCCGCCGTGAAAGCCTTCGCGGACCGGGACGGCCCCGGCGGAGCCACCGCGGCCGACGGCGTGGACGTTCGCGTCCTGACCGGCCGGGACCGGCACCTCGCCGACCCCGACCCGGAACGCGACCGCGAAGCCCTGCTCGCCGTCAACGCCGCGCTCGGCACCGCCGGCGGCATCACCGGCTTCGTCTCCGTGTTCGTCGTCGCCTCCACGTTCGCCTTCGCCGTGGCCCAACGCCGCAGGGAGTTCGCGCTGCTGCGCACCACCGGCGCCGCCCCGGGCCAGATCCGCCGCATGGTCCTCGTCGAGGCGCTGCTGCTCGGGGTGACGGCCGCCGCCGCCGGCTGCGTCCTCGGGGCGTACGGGGCGCCGATCCTCGCCCGGGCCATGGCCCTCGGCGGTCTCGCACCCCGCTGGTTCGCCATCGGGAGCGCTTCCTGGCCCTACCACCTGGCCTTCTGGACCGGTCTGCTCGTCGCCTTCGGCGGGGTCGTCGCCGCCTCCTGGCGCGCCGGCCGCGTCGGCCCCACCGAGGCGCTGCGCGAGGCCGCCGCGGAGACCCGGACCATGACGTGGGGGCGCGGGATCTCCGGCGCCGCACTGGTGCTCCTGTCCCTCGCCATCCTGCTGTACGGGCTGCTCGACGACCCGTCCGAACTGCTCCACCGCAAGACGTACCTCACCCGGCCGATGCCGCTCATCGCGGCGTGCGCCCTGCTGTTCCCGTTGGCCGTCAAACCGCTGATCCGGCTGGTCGGTTGGCTTCCCGCCCGACTGCCGGGCGCCGGCGGGATGTTGATCCGGGAGAACGCGGCCACCGGGATCCGACGCACCTGCGCCGTCGCCGCGCCCGTCCTGGTCACCGTCGCCCTCGCCGGATCCCTCCTCGGCACCACAGCCACCCTGAACGAGGCGAAGGCCACCGAGATCCGGGAGCGGACCACCGCCCCCTTCGTCCTCTCCGGGAACTTCGACCCGGCGGCCGTCGAACGGCTGCGCGCCGTACCCGGGGCCGACCTCTCGGCCACCTCCGCCACCGCCGTGCACGTCCTGGAGGAGGGCACCGCGCTCGTCCGCTCGGAGGCCCGCGCCGCGGATCCGGCCCTGCTCGCCAGGACCATGACACTGCCCGTCGTCGCGGGCGAGGTCACCGACCTCGACGACGACTCCATCATCGTGAACGAGGAATGGGACCGGCACACCGTCGGAACCACCGTGGAGGTCCGGCTCGGCGACGGCGCCCGCAAGACCCTCCGGATCGCCGCCGTGCTCAGCGTCGGCACCGGCGACAACGGGGTCTACCTCACCCCCGCCAACGCCCCCGGCGCGCACGTCGACCGGATCGACGCGCGGACCGTCCCCGGCGCCGACGTCGCCGCGGTCGCCACCGCCCTGACCCGGGTCGCCGAGGCGTCGGGCGGCCGGGTCTTCACCAGGGACCAGTGGGTGCAGGCCAGTCGCCCCGGGACCAAGAGCACCACCCGGCTCGGCCTGCTGCTCGTCCTCGGCATCGCCCTCCTCTACACCGGCATCGGCCTCGCCAACACCCAGGTCATGGCCACCACCGAGCGGGTCGGCGAGTTCGCCGCGCTCCGGCTCGCCGGAGCCACCCGCCGACAGGTGCTGCGCCTGGTGGCGGGGGAGGCGCTGCTGGTCGTCCTGGCCGGGGCGGTCGTCGGAGGCCTGGTCGCCGCCCTGAACCTGGGGGGCGTGTGGGGCGCCCTCCACCTCCTCGACGTCCGGGTGCCGATCGTGGTCCCGTGGGAGATGCTCCGCGCATCGCACCTCGGCGCGCGCCAGGGCCCGTTCACGGCCCGGAGGCATCGCCGCGGCGGGCGACAGGGCCGCCGCCCGGGTACGGGCGGGGTCCGGGTACCGGTGTCCCGACTCCCGCATGCACCGGGCCCACCCCCGGTCGCTGCGCCGGACCACACCGCCCGTCGGGAGGGCGGCCCGCACCCCGTCGGGGCCGGGGCCGTTCGCCGCGAGGAGGGCGAGCGCCTTGCGCTCCGCGGGCAGGGACGCGAAGTAGCCGCGGTTGGGATCGCGCGCCGCCAGATCGCGCCGGCGACGCTCCAAGGCGCTCCCGTAGCCGTGGGCGCCGGCCCAGGCCGGCTCGGTCAGGACGTAGGGGAACGCCCGGTCCACGGACGGCGGATCGTCGTCGGTGACCGGGTGGTAGTCGAACCCCGGCGCCGGTCGCCGGGGCGCGTGCGGAGGATCAGCCGGTGATGTTGACGGGCCGGTACGCGTGGTAGCCGTCGCGCCCGTGCCGTACGCACCCGGATGGGCAGCCGACGGGTCTGTGCCACCACGGGCGCGGTGGCCGGGGCGCTGGTCGGCGCCCTGCTCGCGGTCCTCGTGCTGCGCACCGTCGTCGACGCAGGCCACACCTCCGGGGAGACCCGGGAGGCCACGGCTCCGACCGGCGGCCCGACGGGGGCCGGTTCCGCGGGCAAGGGCCCGGGATCAGGGCCGGGGATCGCCGAGAACGCCCGGATCTTCGTCAACCGGAACACGGGCGACTGCCTGGACGACAGCCTGGAGAAGGGCCTGCGGTCCTTCGACTGCAACGGGATGAGCTACCAGCGGTGGACCGTGGAGAGCGCGCCCGACGGCACCCGGCAGTTGCGCAACCACGCCACCGGGGCCTGTCTCGACGCCGACGGCGCGGGGCTGCGCACCTCCGGCTGCGCCGCGGCCGCGTCCCAGAAATGGGTGCTCACGGCCTGGGGCGACGCGTCCGTCGAGGTTCGCAGCAAGGTCACGGGGGCCTGCCTGGACGACGGCCCGGCCGGGTTGCGTGACCTCGCCTGCGATCGGACGAACCATCAGAGGTGGGGTTGACGCCCGGGCTGGGCCCTGTCGTCGAAGTGGCGCCGGTGGGCCCGGCGAGACGTTGACGACAGGGCCTGGGGGATCGGGCCGCCCGTCACCGTGCCCGGTCGCCGCGCACGACCGGGCGGCCGTCCTCGAACACGAGGTCCGCCAGGTACATCACCCGTCCCCGGCCGTCGGGGCTCCAGCCGTGGAAGAGGATCCGGTCCCGGCCGCCCGGTCCCGTCACGACGTCCTGGCCGCCGGGGCCGCGGACCGCGCCGGCGAGCGACTCGGTGGTCACCAGCGGGGCGGCCGCCTTCGTGTAGGGGCCGGTGAGGGCGTCCGCCACCGCGTAGCCGATCGTGTACCCGTCGCCCCCGTAGGCGTCGGCCGAGTAGAAGAGCACGTAGTGGTCGCCGCGCTTGACGAGCGTGGGCGCCTCGACCAGCGAGCCCTCCCAGTCGCGGTCCTGGCGGATCAGCCGGACGGGCTCGCCGGTGGTACGGGTCCCGTCCCACGTGGTGGGCTGGAGGTGGATCCACGTGTCCGTCTCGCAGCAGTTGCCGTCGCTCTTCCACAGCAGGTACCGCCGGCCGCCCTCGGTGTGGTTCGCCGCGTCGATGGCGCCTCCCGCCGCGACCGGGCAGACGCCCGGCGGGGGCCGGTGTCGGCGGAGGCCCCGACGGGGGTCGCGGCGAGCCACAGGGTCCCGAGGGCGGCGGCGAACGCGGCGCCGATCACCGTGCGCAGTTGCCGAGAGGGTCGGGAGGGGGCGTGTCGCGGGTTTCGCCTGGGATCGCGGTGGGGGCTTCGGCGCGGGATGCGTCGGGGACGGCGCGCGGCGGGGGCTGGGGGCACGTGTTCCGCTCCTCGGGTGTCCGGGACCGACACCCTCGTCGAGCGGTGCCGGCGTCTCCTTCGACCCTGTGGAACGACGCACCGGATCCCGGGTTGCGCGGATCCCCGGTTGTGGGGGTTCCGGGGGTCCGGGGTCGCGCGGCGGGCCCCGACGCCTCAGCGCGTGGCGCCCGTGCGCGGGGCGTACAGGTCGATGAGCCGGGTGCGGGTCTGTTGCAACCGGACCGCGAGGACCCGTCCGACCCAGTGCCCGACCGAGGACCCGAACGCCGGATCGGCGTCCATCAGCATGCGTACGGTCGTCCCGTCGAACTCGTAGGCCCGTACCGGGGTCATCGCCTCGGCGCTGAGCTGCCAGGTGTACGGGGGGAACAGCCAGGACCAACCGACCAACTCACCGGGACCGAGGCTCTGGACGGGCGTGGGCCTGCGGCCGGGTACGGGGATCTCTAGCGTCACCGTGCCGGAGCGCACGATCCAGAAGGAGTCCGCCCGGGTGCCCTCGTCGAAGATCCGCGCGTTCTCGGGGAAATTGACCTCGCGGGCGTGCGACATCAGCCGTCCACGGTGCTCGGTGGACAAGACGGCGGCGATCCGGATGGGGGAAGGTGTGCTCACGACGGCCTCCGATCACGACCCCCCACTACGCTCCTGCTCCCCCCAGTGTCGCCGACTTCCGCCGATCCAGGGTGTGACCGCGGTGCGCGGCGGATCGGGGGCCCGGAGGGCCCGCCGAGGGGCCGTCGGGGCGATCCGTCGCACGGCGATCACCGAGGGTGACCGCGGTCTCCTCTCGTCGTGTGCCGCCGGGATCGGCGTGCTGTTCGCAGCCTCGGCCGATCCGTGGCGGAAGAAACCATTCCGGCGGCGCCGATCCCCATGCGCCCGAATCCACGTGCCCCGGTTCCCGCGATCCGCCGCGCGACTCACTCCTCGGCATTGGCCTCCAGGCAGGCCAGCTCCATCGCGTCCAGCACCGCCTCGTGGCTGCGCTCGCTCAGCTCCGCGACGTTCTCGATCTGCGCCGTGGCCCAGGCGGCGAGGGTCATCACCAGCACCCGCAGGCCGTCCGTGCCGTGCTCGGCGAGGATCGCGTCCGCGACGAGCATGGCGTCCTCCGGCACCTGCTCCGGTGGCTCCAGCCCCGCGAGGCCCCGCAGCATCGCGAGGGTGCGGCGGGAGATCTCCGGGGTCATCCTCGCCAGCCGCATGTCTTCTTCGTCGTCCATCCGCGCCCCGCCCTCCGGTGTCGTGCCCAACCCCTGAGGGCACGGTAGAGGCGCGGGGCCCGACGCGGGGCGGTTTCACGGGGGTGGGCGTGCGTAAACGAGTGGCGCGCGATGCCGTCTGTTGACAGGAACCGGACATGACCGAACGAAACGAACCGACGACCGTGCGTACCGGGCCCGCCCGGGCTCCCGGAACCCTCCGCCCGCCCGAGAGCCGCGATCACTCCCGCCGAACGGCTTCCCCCCGTCCCGACCCACGGGTAACTTGACCGCGTCAACCGCCCGGCCGATCCGGCGGGAGCGACATGAACAGCCTTTTACGGGTGGCCCGTCACCTGCTTCCCGGACTCCTCCTGCTCGCGGTCGCCGCACCGCCGGCGCACGCCGCCCGACCCGCGCCCGTACCGGCGGCCGGCGCGGCGGCGGAGGCCGGTGCGTGGACCGCGCCGCTCTCCACCCGGGGCCGGTACATCGTCGACGCCGAAGGCAACCGCTTCCGCCTGCGCTCCGGGAACTGGGACGGGGCCCAGGGCTCCTGGACCGGCTCCGGCGACCGCGGCGATCCCGCCACCCACCACAGCGGCCAGGACTCCCACGGCATACCGCTCGGGCTCGACCGGGTGCCCCTGCCCACCCTCATCGCCGATTTCCGGGCCCTCGGCCTCAACAGCATCCGGCTCCCCTTCTCCAACGAGATGCTCCGCGCGAGCACCCCCGTCCCGGACGCGGCCGTCGCCGCCAATCCGGCCCTGCGCGGCCGTACCCCGCTCCAGGTGTACGACGCCGTGGTGTCCGCGCTCACCGACGCCGGCTTCGCCGTCATCCTCAACAACCACACCGGCACCACGCGGTGGTGCTGCGGTCTCGACGGCAACGAGCGCTGGAACAGCGGCCGCTCCACAGGCCAGTGGGCGGACGACTGGGTGTTCATCACCCGCCGCTACCGCGACAACCCGCGCGTGGTGGGCGCCGACCTCTACAACGAGGTGCGCCGCGACATCCTCGACGACCCCAACTGGGGCCTGGGGGACGGCCACGACTGGCACGCCGCCGCCCAGGAGGCCGCCGACCGCATCCTCACCGAGGCGAACCCGAACCTGCTCATCGTCATCGAGGGCATCAACTGGACCGGCATCCCCCTCGACGGCCTCGCGCACGGCCGCCCGACCCTCACCCCCGTCCGCACGCTCTCGCACACCCTCGCCGTGTCCGGGAAGCTGGTCTACTCGGCCCACTTCTACGGATACACCGGCCCCCACCACAGCGGCGCCACCGGAATGGGCGAGACCCACGACCCCCGCTACCAGGACATGACCCGCGCCGAGCTGGAACGGACCCTGTACGACCAGGCGTTCTTCGTCTCCGCCGAAACGGGAAAGCACTTCACCGCCCCCGTCTGGATCAGCGAGTTCGGCATCGGCGCCGACGAGAACGGCGCCGCACCGCGCGCCTGGTTCGAGAACCTCACCTCCCACCTGACCGCCACCGACGCCGACTTCGCGTACTGGCCGTTGGTCGGCTGGAGCACCACGGCCCAGGGCGCCCCGGGCGGCGACAGCTGGGCGGTGCTCCGCTACGACCACACGGGCCGCCGCAGCGGAGCGCTCGACGCGGGCGACTGGCGCACCGGGCCCTGGTCCGCGCTCCTCGGCGCCCCCGGGCGCACGGGACCGGTTCCCGTCACCCCCGCCTGGTACCAACTCACCACCGACCACCGGGACCACAACGCCTCGCTGCTCACCCGGGCCGCCGGCGACTGGGACGGCGGGGCCCGCAAGGCGGTGTGCCCGGACGGCTCCCGGCTCGCCGGCCTGAGCCACACCGGGGGCCGGGGCCTGTGCGCCACGTCCGACCTGCGCGCCGCGGCGGGCGGCCACACCGTCGTCCGGGACGAACGGCACGTCCCGCCGGGCGGTGACTGGGCCTCCGGGTACACGAAGTTCCAGTGCCCGAGCGGGCAGTTCCTCATCGGGTACGCGCTGCGCGGGGCCCGGGTCTCGGCCGGCCTGTGCGCGCCCGCCCGTACGGCCCTCCCGGCCGGTACCGGCCGTACGGTCTGGTTCGACCGGGGCGACGCCCGGCCTCCGGGCGACCCGGGTGGCGACTACGCCCACGGTCACCTCAAGGGCCAGTGCCAGTCGACCGAGTACGCGGCGGGCATCGCCTTCACCACCCGCGCCGCCGCCCGCCAGGGCCCGGCGGCCCTGCTCTGCCGCCCCCTGCCCGGATAGGTCCAGCGCGGCCGGGGCTCGCCCGCCCCGGCCGCGGATCCGTCCCGGCGCTCCGGCGACCGATCGCGCGCGTCGATCACCTGCCGTCCACCGTCGTCGGCAACGCCTCCCGCAGCAGACGGGCGACGTCCTCGTGCTCCTCGCGCACCGCCCACTCCAGTGGGGAGAGCCCCTCTCCGTCGTCCTCGCGCAGCCCCGGATCGGCGCCACCCGCCAGCAGCGCGCGCACCGTCTCCACATGCCCCCAGCACGCCGCCGCGCACAGGGGCGTGCCGTCCGTGGGGCCACCGCTGTGCGCGTTCGGGTCCGCGCCGTGATCGAGCAGCGCCCGGACGCTGTCCGGGTTCCCCTGGACCGAGGCGACGTACAGGGCGGTGGTGCCGTCCGCGTCCCTGCCGTCGGGATCGGCCCCCGCGCCGATCAGCGCCTCCACCCGGGCCGTCGAGCCGTGTCCGGCGGCCTCGACCAGCTGCCGGGAAAGGCGTTTGCTCGTACGTCTGTTCATGCGCCCATGGTGCTACACGCGCTCGGCTCCGAGCCGGGCGCGCGTCCCGGCCCGCAGGTGTGCCGGAGCAGAGCGTGAGCCCGCCGAAGACACCCCGGCGACCTGCGGGAACGGTCGCACAGCCGCTCGGCGGCCCCCGCGCCGGACTCCGCCGGGTCGTCGCATCCGGCCGGCCGCCGATCGCGGGCTCCCCGGGTCAATCTGCATCAAATAAGTCAAGTGTGATGACCGGCCCGGTGAATCGCCCTAGGGTGCGCCCATACCCGCGACCGAGGACGGCTCAAAGGCTGTTTTCGGCCACACCGCACACCGCACATCGAACTGGGGGGTTCATGCGTAGATCCAGAGGGACGGCGATCGCTCTCGCCCTGTCCCTGGCCGGCACCGGCACGGCCATCGGCCTCGGCCTCGCCCCGCAGGCCGCGGCCGTCACCCCGCCCGTGGCCTTCACCGCCGACGCGCTGTCGACCTGGCAGCCCAACGGCGTCGTCTGGGCCCTCGCCGAAACCGGCGGTCAGGTCTTCGTCGGCGGCACCTTCTCGACCGTACGTCCCCCCTCGGGCGGCGGCGGCAGCGAGCAGTCGGCGGTGAACTTCGTGGCGCTCGACGCCGCGACCGGCGCCCCGACCTCCTGCGAGCTGGACTTCACCGTCGGCGGCGGCACCGCGACCGTCCGCGCGCTCACCCTCTCCCCGGACAAGAAGACCCTGTACGCGGGCGGCTACTTCGGCGCCGTCAACGGCACACCGGTCTCCAGCGTCGCCGCCATCGACGTGGCCACCTGCACGGTGAAGACCTCCTTCCGTCCGGCCTTCGCCGCCACCGTGCGCGCCCTCGCCGTCACCGGCGACACCGTCTACGCAGGCGGCGACTTCCTCACCGTCGCGGGACAGCCGCGCCAACGGTTCGCCGCCGTGGCCACGGCCGACGGCGCACTGCGTCCCTTCACCGCCGACGCGGACGATCCGGGCCGCGCCGTCGAGGTGACCCCCGACGGGGAGAACGTCCTCCTCGGTGGCGACTTCTTCACCGTCAACGGCACGAACAGCCACGCCCTCGCGGTCGTCGACGCCACGAGCGGCGCGCTCACCAGGTCCTACCCGGGCTTCATCGAGAACAATTCGGTCGTCAAGGACATCGCCACCGACGCCACCGGCTTCTACACCGCCAACGAGGGCACGGGCGGCGGCGTCTTCGACGGCCGCATCGCCCTCGACCTGAGCGACCTGAACCAGCGGTGGCGCGACACCTGCCTCGGCGCCACCCAGGCCGTACTGCCCTACCAGAGCGTCCTGTACAGCGCCTCGCACGCGCACGACTGCTCCAGCGTCGGGGAGTTCCCCGACGGCCAGCGCCACCACCTCCTCGCCCAGCCGACGGCGAGCGTGGGCAAGCTCGGATGGGCCCCCGACACCAACGACGGCATCGGCGAGGGCATCGGCCCGCGGGTGATGACGATCGGCTCGAAGGGCGGCGCCCAGTACCTGTGGGTCGGCGGTGAGTTCACCACCGTCAACGGGGCCGCGCAGCAGAGCCTGACGCGGTTCTCCTCCACCGGGGACACCGGGGCGCCCACCGTCCCGGTCGCGAGCGCCGTCAGTTTCAAGCCGGGCGAGGTCCAGGTGCGCTGGCGCACCAGCCTCGACCTCGACGACAGCGCCCTGACCTACAAGATCTACCGCAACGGGGCGGCCGTTGCGATCGGCACGGTCACCGCGGACTCGCTGTTCTTCAGGCGCCCGCAGGCCTCCTGGACGGACACCACGGCCTCGCCCGGCCAGTCGTACACCTACCGGGTGACGGCGACGGACGCCGCCGGCAACACCAGCGCCCTGTCGGGGACCTCGACCGTGACGGTGCCGACGTCCGTCGACGCGTACCCGAACGCCGTCCGCACCGACGGCGCCCAGCAGTACTGGCGCTACGACGAATCGGCCGCGCCGTTCGTCGCGGACTCCTCCGACGGGGGGAACCAGAGCGGCATTCACCTGAACGGCCCGGCCCTGCGCCAGACGCCCGGCGCGGTCACCGGCGCGAGCACGGCCATCGGATTCAACGGCACCAACCAACAGGTGTACGGCGACAAGCGGCAGAGCATCGGCGGCAGCTACTCGATCGAGACCTGGTTCAAGACGAACACCACCCGCGGCGGCAAGCTCCTCGGGTTCGGGAACAATCAGGACCGCAACAGCAGTCAGTACGACAAGCACATCTACATGACCAATGACGGCCGGCTCGTGTACGGCGTCTACACCGGGGCCACCCGCACCATCACGACCCCGGGCAGCTACAACGACAACCAGTGGCACCACGTCGTCGGCACCCAGGGCCCCGGCGGCATGGCCTTGTACGTGGACGGCGTCCAGAGGGGAACCCTCAACGTCACCACCCACGAGAACTACACCGGCTTCTGGCACGTCGGCGCGGACAACCTGAACGGATGGCCGGACCGCCCGACGAGCGACTTCTGGGCCGGTCAACTCGACGAGAGCGCCGTCTACCCGACCGTGCTCAGCGCCGCGCAGGTGCAGAACCACCACACCCTCGCCTCCGCGCCCGCCGACTCCGTCGTCGAGGTCACGGCGGCCGAGGACACCTACGCCAACGCGGGCGCCCCGGGCACCAATTACGGCACCTCGGGCTCCCTCGCCGTACGCGGCACCGCCCTGTACGCGAGCTACCTGCGCTTCAACCTGCCCGCCGCGCCCGCGGGCACGGTGCTCAAGTCGGCCACGCTCGCGGTCAAGACCAGCACGATGAGCGGAGCCGGCACCACCGACACGGTCTCGGTGGTCCCGATCACCGGCGCGTGGACCGAGGGCGGGACCACCTACACCAACCGCCCCGCCCTCGGCACCCCGGCGCTCGGCAGCTTCCCGGGCATCCCGGACGGCTCGGCGGTGCACAGCACCGGGTTGGACACGGCCACCGTCGCGGGCGCGCTGGGCGGTTCCCACGGTCTGGCCCTGACGAGCGCGGGCACGGACGCGTTGTGGCTGTGGTCCTCGGAGGCCGCCGCCAACGAGGGGACACCGCGCCTGACGCTGACCTTCGGCGCACCGTGATCCGATAGCGGGACCGGTGGGGGCGCGGACCGACGGGTCCGCGCCCCTTCGCGTGCCGCCCCGCGACCGCCCGGACCGCCCCCGGCCGTCACTGGCCCAGGTCGTACGTGAACGCGTACGCGACGGACGGCTCGCCGTGACGGGCGGTGAAGGAACCCGAACCCGAGAGGCCCGCCAACTCTCCCGTGGCGCTGCCCGGGACCACCGAGAACGTGCAACGCGTGGTGCCGTCGGCGTCGAAGGTGCCGCGCTCCTCCAGCACGAACGTGCCCGCGCGCCCGTCCACCCGGCCCGCCACCACCTCCATGCCGGCGAAGCCGCCCGTGGTCGGCGACGCGTACGCCACCGTGTAGTCGCAGGTCGTCGCGGCGGCCTCGACACCCCCGGAGAAGGCGTTGGTGACGGTGGCGTGGGCCAGGCGCGGCGTCGCGTCGGCCGGGCCGACCGGAAGTTCCTTCCAGTCGGCGAAGGTGAAGGTGCCGGTCGTGGACGTGGGCATGCGGGGCTCCCGACTCTCTGCGGTCGGGCAGGACCTCCGCCCGACGTGTGAGCAGCATCGACGGCATACCTGACACCCTCTGTCAGGTATGCCGCGACAATGGCGCCATGCGCGCCGACCGTCTCCTCTCGCTGCTGCTCCTGCTCCAGAACCGCGGCCGGATGACCGCGCCCGAACTCGCCGCGGAACTGGAGGTCTCGGTCCGCACCGTCTACCGGGACGTCGAGGCCCTCGGCGCCTCCGGAGTGCCCGTGCACGCCGACCGGGGGCCCGCCGGGGGATACCGGCTGATGGACGGCTACCGCACCCGGTTGACCGGACTCACCGACGCCCAGGCCGGCTCGCTCTTCCTCGCCGGCGCCCCGGGACCCGCCGAGGAACTGGGCCTCGGCGCCGACCTGGCCGCCGCACAGCTCAAACTCCGGGCCGCGCTGCCCGCCGAACTCGCCGCCCGCGCCGAGCGGATCCGGGCCCGTTTCCACCTCGACGCCCCGGCCTGGTTCCGCGAAGTGGACCCCGTCCCGCACCTCGGGCGGATCGCCCGCGCCGTGTGGGACCAGAACGTCCTGGACGCCCACTACCGCCGACCGTCCGGGCCGGTCCGGCGCGAACTGCACCCGCTCGGCCTCGTCCTCAAGGGAGGCATCTGGTACCTCGTCGCACGGTCCGGCGAAGCACGGTCCGGCGAAGCCCCGCGGACCTACCGCGTGGGCCGGTTCCTCGCCGTGGACGTCCTCGCGGACACCTTCGAGCGGCCCGACGACTTCGTGCTCGCCGCCCACTGGGCCGAAACCTCCGACCGCCTCCGGGCCGCACTGAACCCGCAGACCGCCCGGCTGCGCCTCTCACCCCGCGGCCGGACCCTGCTGCCCATGCGGTTCGGGGCGGCCGGAACGCGGGCCCTCGCCGCCGCCGAGGCCGCGGAGGAGGACGCCGACGCGGACGGCTGGACCCGGGTGGACCTGACCGTCGAGACGACCGCCGTCGCGGTCGGCGACCTGCTGGGCCTCGGGGCGGAGGTCGAGGTCCTCGGTCCGCCCGAACTGCGCCGGGCCCTCGCCGAGACGGCCGCCGCGCTGGCGGACCTGTACGGATGAACCGCGCCGGCCCGCCGACCCCGTGGCCCGCAGCCCCCGTCAGGCCCGGCCCGTTCTGTTCCGGCCCGCCCGTATCCGTCCGGACCCGATCCGTTCCGTCAGGTCCGGCGCGGGGGTTCCACCTCCAGGAAGCGGCGCCGGCGAGGCCCCCGGTACAGCAGGCACACCCATCCGAGCGCCTCCAGCACCGCCGCGCACGCCGTCAGCCGCTCCTGCTCCTCCTCCGCCGCCCCGCCTCCGGCCGGGCCGAGCCAGGTGACCTCCACCCGCCCCGCCTCGGCCCCGGCCGCCACCCGGTACCCCGTGCGGATCCGACGACCCCGCTCGTCCACCGCCGACGCCGCGATACCCGCCGCCTCCAGGGCCAGGGCCACCGCGCGCGGCATGCGGCGCACCTCCCAAGGCGCGGGAACCGACGCGACGCCCGAACCGTTCACCAGCCGGCGGATCTGCAACATCCCCTCGTACGCCGTGCGCAACTCGGCGGCCCGGGCGGAGTCGGCGCCCGACTCCCCGGGCCCGCCGGCCGCCGACTCCGCCCGGATCTCGTCGCCGGTCGCGGGCTCGAAGCCCTGCCCGCCCGGTCCTTCCGTCACCGCACACCACCCTGTCTGAGTACCTCGTGCCCAACGGCCTGAGTATCCGCCCCGATTCCCCGGCGCGCTCCCGCTGGTCGAATGGGGACATGACTTCAGAGGCCGCGCAGAGCGCACACCACCCGCGCATGCGGCACGTGACCACCGCCGGGTCGGCGCTGGCCGTGGCGCTCGTACCCCTCGTGGTCGGCGTGCTGCTCGCCAAGGCCATGGCCGTGGACCCCTACACCCCGGTCAACGCCCTGATCGCGGGCGGCGGCCGGCGCGCGGGCCTGCCCCGCGCCGAGTGGAGCCGCCGCCGGCACGAGGCGATCACCCGCCTGCGCTCCGCCCGCCACGGCACGGCCCACACGGCCCGCCGCTGCGCCCAGGCCTGCGGACGACACCTGCCCGACCGCACGGCCCGGCCCTGACCGACGATCGCGGCGACCCTCAGCCGGCCCGCCGTGTCCGGAGCCAGGTGTCCGCTTCCGCGGGCGTGCGCAGGCGGACCACGCGCAGCGGGGCGAAGCGGGGGTCGGCGGCCAGGCCGCCGATCTCGGCCCGCCGGTCGGCGTACCGGGACCAGGCCCACCACGCGGGATGGTCGGACCGCAACCACTCCCGCCAGGCCTCCCGGTTGCCGTTGAACAACCGTTCCCGCGACAGGCTCCGGCGCAACGACCGCAGCAGCACCCTCCGCATGACCACCGGACGCCGGTGGTCCAGCCAGACCACCGTGTCGGCCCGCGCCCAGAGCAGGTCCCGGACCGCCGCCGGGCCGGAGGAGTCGAGCACCCACAGCCCGGTCGCGGCGATCCGCTGCATGTCGGCGACGTACGTCTCGCTGACCGCCCACCCCGGACCGCCGAAATGGAGCGCGTCCACCTCGTGATACGGCAGCCCGAGCCGCCGACCCAACGCCCGGGCCAGGGTGGACTTGCCGGTTCCGCTGATGCCGACGACGAGTACGCGCTGCACCAGCGGAGCGTATGCCGCCCACGACCGGCCGGCCAGGGGTCAGCCGGCCAGAGGTCGGCGCGCCAAGGGTCAGCCCGCCAGAGGGCGGCCCGCCAGGAGTCAGTCGGCCAACGGCTCCTGGAGTTCCGTGACCCACTGCGCGCGGTCCTCGGGGCAGTCCAGGTTCAGCTCGCGGGCATACCCGGCCGAGCGGTGGCCGTGCGCGTCGATCCAGCGTGCCAACGCCTGCGCGGCCGGCAGCACGTCGTCCATGGCGCCCCGGTGCACCAGCGTCGCCGCGCGCTCCACGCCGGGCAGTTCGACGATCCGTACGGCGCCCCCGAGATCCTCGGCGCGCACGGCGGCCGGGACCGGGAGCCCCGCGTGCACCAGAACCGATCCGGGTCCGCCGTCCGGCGCGGCCTCGTAGTAGGCGAGACCGGGTCCGGTCGGGACCACCCCGGCCGTCCCGATCCGGTGGCACAGGTCGTCGTACAGCGGGCCGATGACCGGGCCGATGTCCTGCGGGGCGTAGCTCGCCGCGACGCCGGTCAGTTCGGCGAGCCGGACGGGCGGAAGGCTCTTCACGACGATCTCGTCGGTGGGCATGGTTCCCTCGCTCTCGATGGTCCGGAGCCTCGTCTCGACCTGGTGCAGCCGGGCCGCGGCCGCGGCCATGGCGCCCTCCAGTTCCGCCTGCCGCAACCGCAGCATGCCGCGCAGCTCGTCCGCGCCCAACCGCTCGTTCAGGATCGCCCCGACCTGTTCCAGGCTGAAGCCGAGATCCTTGAGCGCGATGACACGGTTGAGGCGGGCGAGTTGCTCGGCCTCGTAGAAGCGGTAGCCGGTCGAGGGATCGACACGCGCGGGGCGCAGCAGCCCGAGCGCGTCGTAGTGACGCAACATGCGGACCGACACCCGGCCGTGTTTGGCGAAGTCTCCGATGGTGAACACGATGTCTCCCAGTGCAGGCCCTGACACGGGGGGAGAGTCAAGCACGGCTGGGCGGGGACCCGACGCCGTGCGGGCGGGAAGGGGAATCGGGGCCGGTCAGCGGCCGTACTGACGCACGCAGAGGTCCACGATGGACGGCGGCACGGCGCCCTCCGCGGCCGCGCACAACTCGTCGCCGCGCGGAGCCCGGGGCGCGGACCGACGCGGGAGGTGCGGCGAGGCGGCCTGGGGCGGCCGTACGCGCCGGGGCGCGGCGGGCCGCGCGGGCGCGGCGGTCGGTCGGGCCGCGCGCGCCGGCGCCCTGCCCGAGGCCGTGTCCGCGTCCGTGGCCCGTGCCGGTTCGTCGGTACGGGCCGGCAGCGGGCCCAGGGGCAGGGCGCGGGAGAGCGGCAGCGTCGGCGGGGTGTCGGACGCCTCCCGGTCGGCCGCGGCGTCCGGGGCGCCGACGGGCGGTACGGAGCCCCGGCCCGGGCCCGGGGGAGAGGACTCCGGGCCCACGGAGACACAGCCGGCGGTCGCGAGGAGCGCGAGGAGGGAGAGGGGCAGGGCGGCCCGGCGTAACTGCATGTGTCCACCATGCCGTACCCCGGACGGGCCGGATTCCACTGCTCACGCGTCCGGGTGACGGGGCGTCGGCGGGCGGTTCGCGTCGGCGGGTGGACGCTCCCGTTGCCGAATCGATTCGTCCCGGGGCGGCCCGGAACACCCGACCCGGTCGCAGGATGGGCCCGCGACGGGGGAGGCGCGACCCCCGGAACCCCGCGCCGCCGCCGTGTCCGCCTTCCTCTCCGCCGGGGCCCGTGACGCCCACCGCACGATCCTCGTGGTCAGCACCACTCTCGCCGCGGTGCCGGCGCTGATCGCCGTCCTGCCGGGAGCGGTGGCGGGGACCGCGCTGCTGCTGGTGTGGGGGTCGGCGTACGGAGGGGTCTCCGTCAGCCTGCAAACCTGGATGATCAAGGCGGCGCCCGAAGCGGCCGAGGCGGCTTCCTCC
Source organism: Streptomyces sp. H27-H5 (assembly GCF_026627505.1). GTDB lineage: Bacteria > Actinomycetota > Actinomycetes > Streptomycetales > Streptomycetaceae > Streptomyces. Next base: position 114,615 of record NZ_JAPNLK010000005.1, read on the forward strand.
CTGATGGTGGCCACGTTCAACTTCGCGATCGCGGCCGGCGCCCTCGTCGGAGGGCCGGCGGTCGACGGGATCTCGGCGCCGAGGGTCGCACCGCCTTCCGGGCTGTCCGTACCGGTGCTCCCGGCCCGCAGCCCGGACGTTGGGCCCGACGAGGACGGCTCCCAGCCGCCCGCACCCGTCAGCCCCGCCGTGCCGTCCGCCTCCGCCTCGGCGTCGGGTGCGACCGGAAGGGGAGCCGGCGCGCCCTCCATCCCGCCCGGGCGGGGGGCGGCAACCACCGCCCCCGCGTCGCCGAGACGGCCGCCGACCGCGTCACCAGGAAACGGCACCTCCGGAACCCTGAAGCCGGGCGATCGCGGGTCGGAGGTCCGTGCGTTGCAGGAGCGGCTCCACGGCCAGGGGTTCACGTACGTCTCCACGACCGGGGTGTACGACGAACAGACCCGGCGCGGTGTCGCCCAACTCCAGAGCGACCGGAGCATCACGGGGGACCCCCGGGGCATCTACGGCCCCGCCACCCGGGCGGCCTTCGACTGAGCGACCCGGGCGGGCCGGACAGCCCGACCGCCCCACAGGCCCGACCGCCCCACGAGCCCGCCATTCCCACGGGCTGGACGGGCTGGACGGGCGGGCCGGCGCGGGGCTCAGCGCCCGCCGGACACCCGCAGGACGGCTCCCGTCGTGTACGAGGCCTCGGGGGACAGCAGCCAGGCGATCGCCCCGGCCACCTCGTCGGGCAGTCCGGCCCGGCCGAGGGGGATCCCGGCCGCTGCCCGGGCCGGGCGGTCGGGGTCGCCCATCGCCGCGTGCATGTCCGTCTCGATGATGCCGGGGGCCACGGCGTTGACCCGGATCCCGTCCGCCCCCAGCTCCTTGGCCAGGCCCAGGGTGAGGGCGTCGGTGGCGGCCTTCGTCGCCGCGTAGTGGACGTAGTCCCCGGGACTGCCGAGGGTGGCCGCCGCCGAGGACACGTTCACGATCGCCCCTCCGGTCTCCGCCATGTCCCGGGCGGCCCTGCGGCAACAGAGCAGGTAGCCGAGGAGGTTCACCTCGACGACGCGCCGCAGGTCCTCGGTCCGGGCGTCGGCGAGCCGGCCCAGCGGTCCGGTCACCCCGGCGTTGTTGACGAGGCCGGTGACGACGCCGAGTTCCGCCCCGGCGATGTCGAAGAGCCGCTCCACGGCGCACTCGGTCGAGGTGTCACCGCGTACGGTCACACAGCGTGCCCCGGTCGCCCGTACGCGCTCCGCGGTGGACTCGGCGGCCGCGTCGTCCCGGGCGTAGCCGAGAGCGATGTCGTGGCCGGCGGCGGCGAGCCGTACACAGGTGGCCGCTCCGATGCCCCTGCTGCCTCCCGTCACGACGGTGACCGGACGAAGTGACATGCGAGCCTCCGGTGTGGCGTGGTGCGCGGGCCGCGCCCTCGACCCACGAACGATCGGTGACGACGGATCCTCGCCGGCGCGGCAGGCTAACACCGCGATAACCGCTGGACCAGCGTAAATGGCGCGGCGGAGAGTGGCCGTGGATGTCGCCGGGCCGACGCCGTCCCGCCCGGCGACATCCACGACCACCGACCCGCATCCCGAGGAGGCAGCCATGTCCACTCTGCGCGTGACCGCCGAGCAACTGACCGTCCACGAGCATCCGAACGCCGACGCCCTGGAGTTGGCGCAGGTCGGCCTCTACCGGGCCGTCGTCGCGAAGGGCGCCTACCGCACCGGGGACTTCGCCGTGTACATCCCCGAACAGGCCGTCCTGCCCGACGTGTTGATCGCGGAGTTGGGCCTCACCGGACGGCTGGCCGGCGGCGCGGCGAACCGGGTCAAGGCCGTGCGGCTGCGGGGCGAACTGTCGCAGGGCCTGGTGTGCCGGCCCGCCGCGCTCGCCGGGGTGGATCTGGAGGTGGCGTCGAAGGAGGACGCCGACTTCGCGGAGGTCCTCGGGATCACCAAGTGGGCCCCTCCCATTCCGACGACGATGAGCGGCGACGTGGAATCCGCCCCCGACCTGCTGCCCTGGGTGGACATCGAGAACCTCCAGCGCTACCCGCGGATCTTCGAGCTCGGCGAACCCGTCGTCCTGACCGAGAAACTCCACGGCACGGCCTGCCTGTTGACGTACGTCGCGGGAGAGGGGCGCGTCCTGGTCTCCTCCAAGGGCTTCGGTGCGAAGGGACTCGCGCTGAAGGAGGACGAGCGCAACCTGTACTGGCGGGCCGTCCGCGGCCACCGGGTCCCGCAGGCAGCGGCGCGGCTGGCCGAGCGGCTCGGCGCGAGCAGGATCGGCGTCTTCGGCGAGGTGTACGGCTCGGGCGTACAGGACCTGGCCTACGGGACGGACGCGCGCACGGCCGACGGGCCGCCCGGGTACGCGGTCTTCGACCTGTCCGCCGAGATCGACGGACAGGTGCGCTGGCTGGATCCGGCGGACCTGATCACGGACGAACTCCCGCTGGTTCCACGGCTGTACGAGGGACCGTACGACCTCGACACCGTCCTGGAGGTGGCCACCGGCCGGGAGAGCGTGTCCGGCCGGGCCGTCCACCTGCGCGAGGGCGTCGTCATCCGTCCGGCGGCCGAACGGTACAGCCCGGTCGTCGGGGGGCGGGCCATCGCGAAGGCCGTCAGCCCGGCGTACCTGACCCGCAAGGGAGGCACCGAGTACGAGTGAGCGCGCGGCGCTGGCCGTTGACAGCCGGTCAGGGGCGCCCGGATCATGTGGGAGAGCGCTCTCCCCGAGCCTCGTTCGGCAGTCGGAACGAAAGGGACGCCATGGGCGACGGAGACGGCGACGACGTGGAACGGCTCGTCGACAAGCTCGACCCGCACCGGCGGGTGCGCCTGCTGACGGGTGCCGACACCTGGCGCACCCCCGCCGAACGCGCCATTGGGATGGGTGAGTTGGTGTTCTCCGACGGACCGGCCGGAGTGCGTGGACCCGGTTGGGACGAGCGCTCCACCGCGGCCCTGCTCCCCTGCGCCGGCGCCCTCGGCGCGCTCTGGGACGAGGACCGGGTCAGGCTGCTCGGGGAACTGCTCGGGGACGAGGCGCGCCGCAAGGGGGTGCACGTCCTCCTCGCGCCCCACCTCAACCTGCACCGCAGCCCGCTCGCCGGACGCCACTTCGAATGCTTCGCCGAGGATCCCTCGCTGGCCGGCCGCACGGGGGCGGCTCTCGTGCGGGGCATCCAGTCCCGCGGTGTCGCCGCCACCGCGAAGCACTACGTGGCCAACGACTCCGAGACGCAGCGGCTGACCGTCGACGTCCGCGTCGACGAGCGGGTGCTGCGCGAGCTGTACCTCGCGCCCTTCGAGGCGGCCGTGCGCGCCGGCGTCTGGCTGGTGATGTCGGCCTACAACAGCGTCAACGGGACCACCATGAGCGAGAGTCCGCTGCTCGCGGACCCGCTGAAGGGGGAGTGGGGGTTCGACGGTGTGGTCGTCTCGGACTGGGGCGCGGTCCGCGCGAACGTCGAGGCGGCGCGGGCCGCACAGGACCTGGTGATGCCGGGCCCCGGCGGGCCCTGGGGCGAGGCGCTGGTCGAGGCGATGGACGAGGGCCGGGTCCCGCCGGAAGCGGTCGAGGACAAGGTGCGTCGCCTGGTGCGCCTCGCGTCCAGGGTCGGAGCCCTCGACCGACCGGACCCGTCGGACCCGCCGGCCGCCTCGGGTCGGCTGGGCCCGTCGTGGCCGGCGGACCGGGTGCGGGCGGTGGTGCGGGAGGCGGCCGCCGCCGGGTTCGTGTTGCTGGAGAACCGGGGGGTACTGCCCCTGGACGTCGCGGCGTTGGGGAGCGTCGCCGTGATCGGGACGCACGCCGACGAACCACGGGTGCAGGGCGGCGGCAGTTCCGAGGTGTTCCCGGACAGGGTGGTCACCCCGCTGGACGGGTTGCGGGCGGCCCTGCCCGAACGGGTCCGGGTGGTGTACGCGCCGGGCCCGAGACCCGCCGCCGGCGCCGGGCCCGCCCCGCTGGGGCCCCGGCACGCCCGGGACCCGGAGAGCGGGGCTCCCGGGGTGCGGCTGCGCGTGCTCGACGCCGACGGAGCCGTACTGCACCACTCGCTCCAACCTTCCGGCAGGATCCTGGAGCCGACACTGCCGCCCGGCGCGCACACCGTCGAGCTGGCCGCGGACCTGCACCCCGACATGACCGGGCCGTGGACCCTGGGGATCGGCGGGTTCGGGCACCTCAGCGTCACCGCCGACGGAACCCCCTTGCTCGACGGGGAGTTCCAGGCCGAGACCGACGACCCGGCCGTCGTCCACGTGCGACCGCCCCAGCACACCGCCCGCGTCCACCTCACGGCCGGCCGTCCCGCCCGGATCGTGGCCCGCCGCACCCTGGCCCCCGGCACCGGCCGGGCCACCGTGCTGACCGCGGCAGGGCCCGAGCCCGACCCCCGACGCGCCCGCGCCGACGCCGTGGCGGCCGCCCGGGCCGCCGATGTCGCCGTCGTGGTCATCGGCACCACGGAGGGCGACGAGTCCGAGGGACTGGACCGCACCACCCTCCAATTGGACGCCACACAGCAGGAGTTCGTACACAAGATCGTTCGCGCCAACACCCGTACGGTCGTCGTGGTGAACTGCGGCGCGCCCGTCGAGCTTCCCTGGCGCAAGGACCCCGGCGCCGTGCTCCTCACCTGGTTCCCCGGACAGGAAGGCGGGCACGCCCTGGCCGACGTGCTCCTCGGCCGGGTCGAGCCGGGCGGCCGGCTCCCCACCACCTGGCCGGCCACACTGGCCGAGGCCCCGGTCCGCGAGACGCGCCCCGTCGAGGGCGTCCTCCCGTATGAGGAGGGCCTGCACATCGGGCATCGGGCCTGGCTGCGATCGGGCACCGAGCCCGCGTACTGGTTCGGCCACGGACAGGGATACACCACCTGGGCGTACGAGGAGGTGGGCCGCCCCGAATCCGCCCCCGGCGGCCACGAGATTCCCGTCGTCCTGCGCAACACCGGCACCCGGCGCGGTCGTGAAGTGGTCCAACTGTACGTGTCACGGCCCGAGTCGACGGTGGAGCGGCCGGTGCGCTGGCTCGCCGGATGGGCCGCCGTGGAGGCCGGACCGGGGGAGCGGGTGACGGCGTACGTACGCGTGCCCGAGCGCGCCCTCCAGTACTGGTCACCGGAGCCTCGGGGTTGGGTAACCGAGCCGGGGCGGTTCACGCTGCTCGCCGGCCGCAGCGCCGGGGACCTGCCCCTGCGGGCGACCCTCGACGTCTGACGGGCGGCCGCTACAGTGCGGCCATGAACAGTGGGGGGAGCAGCGGAACGGGTACGGGCACGGCCCCGACCCTGGAGGACGTGGCCCGCGTGGCCGGAGTGTCACGGGCGACGGTGTCCCGGGTGGTCAACGGCGTCCGGAACGTGGACCCGGCCATCGCCGAGGCGGTGCGGCGAGCGGTCGCCGCGACCGGGTACGTGCCGAACCGGGCCGCGAGGTCCCTGGTGACGCGCCGCTCGGGGGCGGTGGCGCTGGTGGTCTCGGGCGCCGGCACGGAAACCTCGGAGGTGTTCCAGGACCCCTTCTTCGGGCGGGTGGTCGGCGGCGTCGTACGGGCGCTGCGCCCGCGCGGCGTGCACCCTGTGCTGCTGTTCGCCGACTCGGCGCAGGACCGGGCCGAGGTGCTCGCCCACCTGAGTCGGGGCGGCGCGGACGGTGCGCTGCTCGTCACGACGCACGGAGACGACCCGCTGCCCGCGATGCTCGCGGAAGCGGGCATGCCGGCGGTGCTCTTCGCGCGCCCCGCGACGGCCGGCCTGCCGCTGGACAGCGTGGACCTGCGTCACGGCGAGGGCGGTGCGCTGGCCGCCCGGCACCTGCTGGCGCGGGGCCGCGGCCGGCTCGCCGCGATCGGCGGGCCCGCGGACGTGGCGGCGAGCCGGGAGCGGGTGGCCGGGTTCCGGGACGCGTTGGGCGGGGGCGGGGGAGCGGTCGGCGCGGCCGCCGGCGGTGTCCGGGTCGTGGAGGCCGACTTCACCGTGGAGGGCGGCGAGCACGCCATGCGCATGCTGCTGGCCGAACAGCCGTATCTGGACGGGGTGTTCGCGGCCAACGACCTGATGGCGCTGGGTGCCTGTCTGGTGCTGCGCGAGCACGGGCGGCGCATCCCGCAGGACGTGGCGGTGATCGGCTTCGACGACTCCAGCGCGGCGACGGCGTCCCGGCCGAGACTGACGACGGTGCGGCAGCCGGTGGAGGACATGGCGGCCGAGATGGTCCGGCTGCTGCTGGACCGGGCCCCGGACCGCACGGAGCCGGAAGTCGTCCTGTTCGACGGCGAACTGGTGATCCGCGACTCGGCCTGACGCCGCCCGCACCGCCGGGCCGCGCCGAGCCCCGCAGGACCGGCCGCCCTGGGTACCGGCCGCCCGAGCCGAGCCGTCCTCGGGACCGATCGGCCCCGCCCGCGCCGTGCGCTCCCGCCGCCCGTGCCGCCGGCCGATCGCGGGTCACCCTCGCACCGGCCGGCCCCGCGATCGGGGACCGCTCACCCCGGGCGGCCCGCCGAACCGCCCCGGACCTCCAGGGCCGTCTGCCAGCCCGGCTGCTCGGCCGGCGGTTCCGGGAGCCTGCGCCGGCCGCCCGCCGTGAAGAACGCGGACAGCGGCAGCGTCGCGGCGCCCACCGTCACCGCGTCCGGGCCGAGGGACCCCAGGTCGATGGTGACCCGGTCCGCGGGGTGCCGCAGGGAGTACCGCGTCGCGTGCTCCCGTACCGACGGGAGGATGTGCGGGCCCAGCAGCAGGCCCGCCCAGCCGCCGATCAGGATGCGTTCCGGGCGGAAGAGGTTGATGACGTCCGAGAGGCCCGCGCCCAGGTACTCGGCCGTCTCCTCCAGGACGTCCACGGCCACCGCGTCCCCCGCGAGGGCCGCTGCCAGCAGGGCGGACAGCGCCTCCTCCTCGTCCACCGCGTCCATCGCCTCCCCGGCGCCCCCGTCCCGCTCCGCCCACCGGGCCAGCACCGACTCGGCGCCCGTGTAGGCCTCCAGACAGCCCCGGGCCCCGCACCGGCAGCGCCGCCCGCGCACCGAGACCGTCAGGTGTCCCCACTCCAGTGCGGTGCCCGCGCCATCGGTGATCAGGCTCGCGCCGACGCCCGAGCCGAAGAGGACCACCACGGCCTCGCGGGCTCCGCGTCCCGCCCCGAACCACATCTCCGCCTGGCCGAGGGTCCGGGCGCCGTTGTCGATGATGTACGGGACCTCCTCCGGCAGGGCCTTGGTCGCGCGCAGCAACGCCTCCAGCGGCACGGCGTCCCAGCCGATGGTCTGACCGTGCACCACCGTCCCGCCCGGGGCGTCCCGGTCCACTATCCCCGGCACGCCCACGCCGACGCCCAGCAGTCGGTCCGTCCCGATGCCGGCCTCGGCGAGCACCGTGGCGATCCCTGTGCGGACGTGGTCCACGATCGGGCCGACGTCGTAGCAGCCGCGCGGCTGCAACGGGAGTTCCGTGCGCGCGAGTTCGGTGAGCGTGAGGTCGAACAGCTCGACGCGGACGCGGGTTTCGCCGACGTCGACGCCGATCATGTGGGCGCTGCCCGGCGCGACCCTGAGGAGGGTCCGGGGGCGGCCACCGTCCGAGTCGACGATCCCGGCCTCCTCCAGCAGGCCGTCGGCGACCAGCTCGCCGACGACGTTGCTGACGGATCCGGAGCTCAGTCCCGTGGCCGGGCCCAGTTCCTGACGGCTCATGGGGCCGCCGAAGTACAGCTGCCGGAGCACCACGCTGCGGTTGCCGCGCCGCAGGTCCCGCACTGTTCGTCCGCTACGCCCTGTGGTCATCCGGTCCCTTCCGCAGTGACATCCAGCGCAACATACCCCCGCGCGACCCCTTGACGCGACCCTTTCACGGGGCTTAACTCACGTCCTAAATTAAGGCCTGGACGGAACGGGTGCCCACAAGGCGCCGAGCGCACCACCACGAGGCGCCGCACGGCACGGACGATGCCGTACGGCGCCCCGCCCCCGCACCACGTGTCATTCGCCGTTCGCCACTCGCAGGCCTCCTCCCGACCCTCCCGAAAGGGCCAGATCCGCCATGCGCAGAACCAGAGCCGCCACAGCCGTCGCCGTCACCGCCTCCCTCCTCGCCGCCGCCACCGCCTGCGGCGGCGGCTCCGCGGACAGCGGGGGCGGCAGCAACACCGCCCCGAAGGAGCTCACCTACTGGGCCTCCAACCAGGGCCCCGACATCGCGGCGGACCAGGCGACCCTCGGCCCGGAGCTGAAGAAGTTCGAGCAGCAGACCGGCATCAAGGTCAAGCTGGAGGTGGTCCCCTGGTCCGACCTCCTCAACCGGATCCTCGCGGCCACCGCCTCCGGCCAGGGACCGGACGTGCTCAACATAGGCAACACCTGGTCCTCCTCCCTCCAGGCCACCGGTGCCCTGTTGCCCTGGGACGCCAAGAACTTCGACGCCATCGGCGGCAAGGACCGCTTCGTCGCCTCGGCCATCGGCTCCGCCGGCGCGACCGGCAAGGACCCGGCGGCCGTCCCCCTGTACTCGATGTCGTACGCGCTCTACTACAACAGGAAGATGTTCCAGGACGCCGGCGTCGAGAAGCCCCCGGCCACCTGGGACGAGATGGTCACGATCGGCCGGAAGCTGTCCAAGGACGGCAAGTGGGCGCTCGGGGCCGAGGGCTCGAACCTGTCGAACAACATCCACCAGGCCTTCGTGTTCTCCAAGCAGCACGGCGCGGAGTTCTTCGACGGCGCCGGCAAGCCCACCTTCGACAGCCCCGGCAACGTCGACGCCGTCAAGCAGTACGTCGACCTGATGGCCAAGGACAAGATCATCGCGCCCGGCAACGCCGAGTACGACAAGAACCAGTCCCTCCAGGACTTCGCCAACGGCAAGACGGCGATGGTCCTGTGGCAGAGCGCCGCCACCAGCTTCAAGGCCAACGGGATGAAGGAGGGCGACTGGGGCGTGGCCCCCGTCCCCGTCCCGGCGGGCGGCGCGCCCGGCGCCGGGAAGAACACCAACTCCATGGTCGCCGGCATCAACATGGCCGTCTTCAAGAACACCGACAACATCGACGGGGCGCTGAAGTTCGTGAAGTTCATGACCGGCGACGAGGAGCAGAAGATCCTCAACAAGACCTACGGATCCATCCCGCCGGTCAAGGCCGCCCAGACCGACGGCGCGTTCGCCACCGACGACCTGACCGTGCTGCGCAACACCCTCGGCACGAGCGCCGCCCCGCTGCCCCAGGTCCCGGAGGAGTCCCAGTTCGAGACCGCCGTCGGCACCGCCGTGAAGGAGCTGTTCGCCGAGGCCGCCGCGGGCAACCCGGTGACCACCGAGTCGGTCAAGGCGAAGCTCACCAAGGCCCAGCAGCAGATGTCGAAGTGAGCACCGCCCGATGACCTCCGTGACCACGGAAGGCGCCGGACGACTGCGGCGCACCGCGACCCGGGTGCGCGGCACCGGTCGCGTGCGCCGCGCCGCCCTGCCCTACCTCCTGCTCCTGCCCGCCCTCCTCCTCGAACTGCTCATCCACCTCGTCCCGATGGTGATGGGCATCCTGATGAGCTTCCGGGAACTGACCCAGTTCTTCATCCGGGACTGGTCCCGCGCCCCCTGGACGGGCTTCGACAACTACGACCTCGCCGTGGACGTCAACCGCCCGGTCGGCGAGGCCCTGTTGGGTTCCTTCCTCACCACCTGCCTGTTCACCCTGCTCTCCGTGGCCCTGTGCTGGTTCCTCGGCACCGCGGCCGCCGTCTTCATGCAGGAGAACTTCCGCGGCCGCGGCTTCCTGCGCGCCCTGTTCCTGGTGCCGTACGCCCTGCCCGTCTACGCGGCGGTCATCACCTGGGCGTTCATGTTCCAGCGGGACAACGGCCTGGTGAACCACGTCATCCACGACCAACTCGGCCTCGGTGGCGCCGAGCACACCTTCTGGCTGCTCGGCGACAACAGCTTCTGGGCCCTGCTGATCGTCTCCGTGTGGAAGGGCTGGCCGTTCGCCTTCCTGATCGTCATGGCGGCCCTCCAGAACATCCCGAAGGAGTTGTACGAGGCCGCCGCCCTCGACGGCGCCGGCATCTGGCAGCAGATCCGCCGGATCACCCTGCCCTCGGTCGGCGCGGTCAACCAGGTGCTGATCCTCGTGCTGTTCCTGTGGACCTTCAACGACTTCAACACGCCGTTCGTGCTGTTCGGCAAATCCGCCCCCGAGGCCGCCGACCTGATCTCCATCCACATCTACCAGTCCAGTTTCGTCACCTGGAACTTCGGCACCGGCTCCGCCATGTCCGTCCTGCTGCTGCTCTTCCTGCTGCTGGTCACCGCCGTGTACCTGTTCCTGACCAGCCGCGGCCGGAGGGACGCCGATGCCTGACCACCGCCCCCGGGCGCGCACCCGGTCCGCGCTCGACCCGCCCCTGTCCTTCAAGGTGATCCGGGCCGTCTTCCTCACCCTGCTCACCGGCTTCGTGGCCCTGCCCGTCTATGTGATGATCACCAGCTCCCTCAAGCCGCTGGGCGACGTCGCGGGCGCCTTCCGGTGGATCCCCAGCGAGCTCACCGTCCGCCCGTACATCGACATCTGGCACACCGTCCCGCTCGCCAAGTACTTCCTGAACTCGCTGATCGTGGCCGGCGCCGCCACCGTCTGCTCCGTGGTCATCGCCGTCTTCGCCGCGTACGCCGTCAGCCGCTACCGCTTCCGCGGCAAGCGCCTGTTCACCGTCACCGTGCTGTCGACCCAGATGTTCCCCGGCATCCTCTTCCTGCTGCCGCTGTTCCTGATCTTCGTGAACATCGGCAACACCACCGGAGTCGCCCTCTACGGCTCGCGCGGCGGGCTGATCCTCACCTACCTGACCTTCTCCCTCCCCTTCTCCATCTGGATGCTCATCGGCTACTTCGACTCGGTGCCCCGCGACCTCGACGAGGCCGCCACCGTGGACGGCTGCGGGCCCCTCGGGGCGCTCTTGCGGGTCGTGGTCCCCGCGGCCGTCCCCGGCATCGTCGCCGTCGCCGTGTACGCCTTCATGACCGCCTGGGGAGAGGTCCTCTTCGCCTCGGTCATGACGAACGACACCACCCGCACCCTGGCCGTCGGACTGCAGGGCTACTCCACGCAGAACGACGTGTACTGGAACCAGATCATGGCCGCCTCGCTCGTCGTCAGCATCCCCGTCGTCGCCGGATTTCTGCTGCTCCAGCGGTACTTGGTGGCCGGACTCACGGCAGGAGCCGTCAAATGACCCTTTCCGAAACCCGCCTCGACACCGTGCACGCCACCGCCCACGGCGCCGTCGACCTCGGCGCGCTGCCCCGCGACTTCGCCTGGGGCACCGCCACCTCCGCCTACCAGATCGAGGGCGCGGTGGCCGAGGACGGCCGTTCCCCCTCCATCTGGGACACGTTCTCCCACACCCCCGGGACCATCGACGGCGGCCACCACGGCGACACCGCCTGCGACCATTACCACCGCTGGCGCGACGACATCGCCCTGATGAAGGAACTCGGCACCAACGCCTACCGCTTCTCCGTGGCCTGGCCCCGCGTCGTGCCCGGCGGCGACGGGCCGGTCAACGCCAAGGGCCTGGACTTCTACGACCAGCTGGTCGACGGCCTGCTCGCCGCCGGCATCACCCCGTCCGTCACCCTCTACCACTGGGACCTGCCCCAGGTCCTCCAGGACCGCGGCGGCTGGCCCGAGCGCGCCACCGCCGAGGCCTTCGCCTCGTACGCGCACGTCGTCGCGGAGCGCCTCGGCGATCGGGTCACCCAGTGGACCACCCTCAACGAGCCCCTCTGCTCGGCGTGGATCGGTCACCTGGAGGGCAAGATGGCCCCCGGTCTCACCGACCTCACCGCCGCCGTCCGCGCCTCCTACCACCTCCTGCTGGGCCACGGCCTCGCCACCCGGGCCATCCGCGCCGCCGCCCCCGGCGCGCGGATCGGCATCGTCAACAACCTCTCCACCGTCGAGGCGGCCACCGACAGCGACGCCGACCGGGCGGCAGCCGTACGGATGGACGGACACGTCAACCGCTGGTGGCTCGACCCCGTCCACGGCCGAGGCTTCCCCGCCGACATGCGCGAGGTCTACGGCGTGGACCTCCCCGAACGCCCCGGCGACCTCGACGCCATCGCGGCCCCCCTCGACTGGATCGGCCTGAACTACTACTTCCCGCAGACCGTCGTCGCCGACCCGACCGGACCCGCCCCCCACGCCCGCCAGATCGACCTGCCCGGAGTCCCGCGCACCGGCATGGACTGGGAGGTCGACGCGAACGGCATCGAGACGCTGCTCATGCGACTCGCCGAGGAGTACGGCGCCCGACGCATCCACGTCACCGAGAACGGCTCCTCCTACCCGGACACCGTCGGCCCGGACGGCAGCGTCCACGACCCGGAACGCGCCGCGTACCTGATCGCCCACCTCGCCGCCTGCGCCCGGGCCGCCCGCCGCGGCGCGCCCCTGGCCGGCTACTACGCGTGGTCCCTGCTCGACAACTTCGAATGGGCGTACGGCTACGACAAGCGGTTCGGTCTGGTCCGCGTGGACTACGACACCCAGGAACGCACCGTCAAGACCAGCGGAGCCCACTACGCCGACCTGATCGCCGCCCACCGGGCGCTCTGACTCTGAGCCCCGGCAGTTTCCCGCGCCGTGCCCGCCCCGCTTCCCGGGGCGGGCACGGCCTTTCGTGATGGGATGCGGAACAGATGATTTAAGCCGCTCGCGGAAAGGTGAGACGCATGTCGTTGAACGTCGAGGACGAGGGCACCATGCGGGCGATGGTGTACGAGACGTACGGCGGGACGGAGGTGCTCACCGAGACCCGGCTGCCGGTCCCCAAGGTCGGGCCCGGCGAGGTCCTCGTCCGGGTCAGGTGCGCCTCGGTCAACCCGGTCGACTGGAAGATCATGGCGGGTGGCCTCGACGGCCTCATGGACGTCGTGTACCCCGTGATCCCCGGCTGGGACGTGGCCGGGACGGTCGAGTACGTCGGCATCGACACCCCCGAGTTCACCGCGGGCGACGAGGTCATCGCCTACGCCCGCAAGGACTACGTGCACGGCGGCACCTTCGCCGAGTTCGTCACCGTGCCGGTACGGGCCCTCGCGCCGAAGCCCGTCTCGCTCAGCTGGCAGGAGGCGGCCGGACTGCCGCTGGCCGGCCTCACCGCCTACCAACTGCTCACCCGCCTCGACACCGGCCAGGACGACACCGTCCTCATCCACGGCGCGGCCGGCGGCGTCGGCTCCCTCGGCGTCCAGATCGCCCGCGCCCTCGGCGCCCGCGTCATCGGCACGGCCTCCCCGCGCAACCACGACCGGCTCCGCGAGCTGGGCTGCGAACCCGTCGCCTACGGGGACGGCCTCACCGAACGGGTCCGCGAACTGGCCCCGGACGGGGTGAGCGTCGTCGCCGACTTCGTGGGCGGCGTCCTCGACGTCACCAAGGCAGTCCTCGCCCCCGGGGGTCGGCACGCCTCCATCGCCGACCCCGACGTGCTCGGCGCCGACGGCCAGTGGATGTGGGTGCGCCCCGTCGGCGACGACCTCGCCGCCCTGGGCGGGCTCGCCGACACCGGACGGCTCGGCGTCACCGTCGCCAAGACCTTCCCGCTCTCCGAGCTGGCCGCCGCCTTCGAGCTCAGCCAGGACGGACACACCGCCGGGAAGATCATCCTGGAGGTCTGACGGCCTCCGAGCCGCCTGCCGCGGACATGACCGCGCGCCGCCCGGTGGTCGACCGGACGGCGCGCGGCACCTGCGGCAGGGTCAGGTCTGCCGATCAGGCATAGACGCCGAAGTGGAAGAGGGAGTAGCCGTACCCCGTGCCGCGCCGGGTCAGCTCCAGCCGCACGTAACGGCCCGACGCGGCGACGTCGAAGTCGTCGATCCCGCCGTCACCGGACGAAGTGGCGTACGCCGTCCGCCAGTTCTGGCCGTCGTCCGACACCTTGACGGTGTACGCCTTCCCGTACGCGCTCTCCCACACCAGCTGCGCGTGCTTCAGCTGCTTCACCGACCCCAGATCCACCTGGAGCCACTGCTGATCGGCCCAGGTCGTCGCCCACCGGGTGTCGTCGCGCCCGTCCGTCGCCAACTGCGGGGCGCAGGGGCAGCCGCCGTACCCGTCGTTCTGGTAGGTGGAGGCGGTGGTCGGCCGGCCCCGTGCCACGTCCGTGCCGGCCACCGGCGGCGGCACCACGCGGACCGAGCGCTGTTCGACGCCCACGTTGCCCCGCCCGTCCTTCGCCTTGACGTACAGCTTCCACACACCGGTCTTGGCGGGCGCCGTGACCTTGAGGGTGCCGTTGCCCAGGTGCGTGGACGGCGCCGAGACCAGCCCGCCGCCGCCGTCCACGTACTTGCCGCCCCACAGCACCTCGTACGCGAGCGGATCGCCCTCCGGGTCGGTCGCCGGAGCCTGGACCGTCACCTCCTTGCCCGCGGGGACCGCCCCCGGGTCCGCCACCGACGGCACGGCCACGGTGGGCGGCAGGTTGTCGCCCACCGTGCTGCCGCCGTAGGCCCGCTTGACGGCGTAGTACATGTGTCGGCGCTCCCCGGCGGGGGTCAGGTTGAACCAGTGCCCGCCGAAGTCGTACTCCGTGCCGTAGTGGAAGACCGTCGCGCCCAGCGCCACCCCCCGGTGGCCCGTGACGCAGTTCCACGCACCGGTGTAACCGTCCGCCTTGGCCTTGTCGCCCGGCTCCAGCGGTACGCCGTTCGCGTCGTTCGGCACCTCCCACTCACCGGCCGGACCGGTCTCGGTGATCAGGTAGGGCTTGGTGTACCCACCCTGCTCCCACGCCTGCCGGACCCCGCAGACCTCCTTGTAGGAGTTGACCGAGTACAGGTCCAGGTCGGGGGAGTTGCGCTTGTAGTACGTCCACGCGCCCACCCACGCGTCCGTGGAGGTGACGGGGTGGTTGGCGTCGATCCGGTGGATGGCCTTCGCGACGTCGTTGACGAAGGTGGTGTAGGCGTTGCGCTGGTTCTCCAACTCGGTTCCGGAGTAGCAGTTCTGCAGGCCGAGCACGGACTCGTTGCCGACGTTCCACATCAGCACGGCCGGGTGGTCGCGATAGGTCTCCACCCAGCGCGAGAACTCGGCGAGCATGGTGTTCTTGTAGCCGGTGTCCGTGACGTAGTTCGTGCAGCCGCCGCTGCCCGGGCCGCCGCCCGGCTGGAGCCAGAACCCGGCGACCACCTTGATGCCGTTGTTCGCGGCCGCGTCGAACAGCGGGCGGCTGCTCGCGTCCGTGCCCCAGGTGCGGACGGTGTTGGCGCCCAACGATCTCACGTCGGGCAGGAGTCGGGCGGCGTCGGCCGGGGACGGACCCCAGGTGACGCCTTTGACGAGGTACGGCGAACCGTTCACGCTGAGCTGCCAGTTGCCCTGGGAGCCGGTCACCTTCACCACGCTGCCGGCTGCCTGCGCCGGGGCCGCGGGGAGTACGGTGACGGCGCCCGCGAGCAGGGCGGCCGCGGTGAGGGCGCGCATGCGGGAGTGCATGCCTGAGCCTCCTTGGGAGTGGGGGGAGCGGGGGGAGTGGGGGGAGCGGGGAGGGGACGCGAGGACGCGCCCTACGGGAGCCGGTAGTCGGGACCGAGGACGGCGCCCGCCTCGGGGTGGGTCTCGTCGTAGCCGCGGGCGTTGCACTGGAGGCCGCCCTTGACGCAGTGCTCGACGAGGGCGTTCAGGGTCCGGTCGTCCCACGCGTTGAAGAAGTCGTAGTGGAACGTGTGGCCGGCCCCGCTGGAGAGCCTGACCTGCGACATGTTCCCGCTGACGGGGAAGGCCATCTTGAACTCGACCATGGGCAGCGCCACCGGGTGGTCGGCCGGGCAGACGTTGTTGTTGGTGCCGGCCTTCACCGTCGGATACGCCATGTGGGCCTTGTGGTCGGGCGTGTCGAGGTACTTGCCGTCCCAGCAACTCGGCGCCTGGAAACGGATGTTGAGCTGGGTGCCGGCCGGGCAGTTCGCGGGGAACTCGACGTTCTTGAAGCTGTCGCCGCACTCCCAGCCCTCGACCCAGCCCTTGTGCGCGCGGAACTCGGCCGCGGTCTGGGTCGGACTGCCGACGAGGAACCGCAGGCCCTTGGGGAAGGGACGCACGCTCGTGTAGTCGGTGACCCCGGCCTTGTAGTAGATCACCTGGGGTCCGGTGGGCAGCACGGCCTGGTTTCCGTTGTACAGCGTCGGCATCCAGTAGCCCGACAGGTCGCCGACCGCGTTGCAGGCCGTGCCGCCCGCGCTCAGCGAGGAGGTGGTGCTGAACGCGTTCGTGGTGGTGTTGCCCATGAAGGTGTGGTCGTGGGAGGCGCCCGGCCGGCCCGCGAAGACGATCGGGTCGTCCGGGGCGGTCCGGGTGACCGCGCAGTTGGCCTGGAACTCGTGGAAGTAGCGCGGGGCCGGCTCCCGGTCGGACGGGGTGACGCCGGTGACCTGCGGAACGGCCGGGATGTAGCCGTCGCCGTCGGGGTCGTCGCCGGTGGCGAGCGGGGCGACCGCGGCGTGGTTCATGCCGGCGTGCGCGCCGGCGCCGGAGTCCGGGGTCGCCTGGGCGGTCAGCGCGGAGGCGCCGAGGCCGGCTGCGGCGGTCACGGCGAACGCCGCCGAGACCAGGGGTGCGGACAGGGTCCGCGAGCGGATTCTCATCGTGCGGCTCCTTCGGGGTGGATGGGAGAGCGCTCTCTCACACGGCCCGGAAAACGCGGGGCGGCCGCCGGGCCGCCCCGCGTCCTGCGGGGGTCAGGGGTGGATCAGGGGAACGAGACCACGGTGGAGGGGGTGGTCGACGTCCCCGAGGTGGGGGCGCCGGTGTTGTTGATGACGTGCTCGTACTGGCCGTTGCCGCCCAGCGAGACGACGAGCAGGTCGTGGAACCGGACGCCGGGCTTCACCGGTGCCTGGAATCCGTGGTCCTGACGGATCGTCGGATCCACGTTGTAGTAGCAGTAGCTGCCCAGGCCCCAGCCCTCGTGGGTGTTGACCGAGTCGGCCACCTTGTAGGCGGCGTAGCCCTTGATCGAACCGTTCTGGATCGCGGCCTGGTTCGGGGCGTCGTACGCCTTCTCGTTCTGGAAGAAGATCGTCCGGCCGCGCTCGCCGTTCCACTCCACGTCGTACTTGTTGAAGTGCTCGACGAACAGCCCGGTCGCCAGGACGTCGTCACCGTTGACACGGAAGCCGTAGTCGGAGCGGTTGGTCTCCCAGCCCACCCCGTCGCCGTGGTCGGCCCGCCAGATCCACGTGTGGTCGACGATGGTGTCGTGGTTGTTGATCACCATGCCGGCGGTGGCCTTGCCCGCACCGGCGCCGCCGACGCGGATGAACACGTCCTGGACGGTCGTCGGGTTCGCCGCGTGGTCCGTGCTCGCGCCGGCCGGACCGACCTCCAGCAGGGTGGGGGAGTTGACCTGGCCCGCGTCGATCAGGAAGCCCGCGAGCTTGACGCCGTCCACGTCGGCGACCTTCATGGCGGTCACCCCGTTGTCCGGGATGATCGTGGCGAGGCCCAGGCCCAGGACGACCGTGTCGGGGCGGTTCACCTGGATGGTCTGGTTCACGTGGTAGACGCCCGGGGTGAAGAGCAGGTGCAGGCCCTGAGCCAGCGCCTGGTTGATCGTGGCGGCGCTCGCACCCGGCTTGACCACGTAGAACCGGCTCAGCGGGATCGAGGTGCCCTGCGGGGTCCCGTTGCCCCAGGAGGTGCCGCGGGCGTTGACCCGCTTCGCCGGGGCGAACACCTTGTACTCGTTCCCGTCGAGGTACAGGAAGGGCTTCTCCCGCGAGACGGGGGTGGTGTCCAGCGTGGTGTAGCGCGGCTCGGGGAAGCTCTGCGCCGGCGCGCCCTGGGTGCCGGAGAACACCTGGTTCCAGACGGAGTTGGACCAGCCGCCGATGGAGCTGTCGCGGGTGTACCACTGCTGCTGAGAGTAGTTGCCGACCTGGCCGTCGACCTTGGAGTCGGCGATGTACCCGCCGGAGGCCCAACCGTAGCCGTTGGGGGCCAGGTTGAGTCCGCCCTTGACGTGCATCCGGCGGAACGGCGCGGCCTGGGACACGGCCCAGCGGTCGGTGCCGTTGACCGGGTTCAGTGCCAGGTTCTCCGCCGAACGCCAGAAGTTCTGCGTAGCGTTGCCGCCGAACCAGCCGGCGTCGACGGTGACGTCCCCGTTGATGGTGGTGTCGTCCGGGCTGAGGCCGAGACCCGAGATCGAGGTGTAGAAGCCGATCTGGGCGTTCAGGCCGTTGTACGTGCCCGGCTTGAACAGGAACTGGTAGCGGCCGGAGCCGAACTGGGCCGACTCCTGCTGCGCGAAGACCTGGTCGAGCCTGGCCTGGATGTTCGGCGTGGACGGATCGAAGACGATCACGTTGGGGCCGAGGTCGCCCCCGCCGGGGAGCGTCGGACCGGTACCGCCCGTGCCGTACACCTGGAACTCCCAGAGCGAGTAGCCGTATCCGGTGGCGCGCTGGGTGCCGTACACCCGGACGT
Organism: Streptomyces sp. H27-H5; assembly: GCF_026627505.1. Lineage (GTDB taxonomy): Bacteria > Actinomycetota > Actinomycetes > Streptomycetales > Streptomycetaceae > Streptomyces. The sequence goes on from NZ_JAPNLK010000005.1 coordinate 133,118, forward strand.
AGCGGGCGGTGCCGGTGACGTCGTGGGTCTGGACCCCGCCCGCGGAGGCCGCGGTGGAGTAGGCGGTGGACCAGTTGGTCCCGTCGGTGGACAGTTCGACCCGGTACGCCTTGGCGTACGCGGCCTCCCAGCGCAGCACGACCTGGCTGATCTGCGCCGGGGCGCCCAGGTCGACCTGTATCCACTGCGGGTCGGCGAACTGGCTGGACCAACGGGTGTTGGTGTCGCCGTCCACGGCCGCGGAGGCCGGGGTGCCGCCGCCCTCCACGGTGGAGGCGGTGGCGGGCCTGCCCTGGGAGAGCAGCGTGGGCGCCGCGCTCGCGGTGGCGCCGGGGAGCAGCACGAGGAGGGCCGCGACCAGGGCCGCGGCGAGGGCCGCGACGGTGAGTCTCGGCGGGCGATCGTGGAGCAGGGGCATGCGGGGCACTCCTGACGTCAAGGATCCGGGGGGATCGAAGCGTGAGTGAACTGCCCGGCGCCGGGGGCGTCAAGGGGTTGAGCGTTCATGAACTGAAGATCAAACGGAGTGTCAATTGCGCTTCAGGCCCGTGAACTTGGGGTTTCTTCAATCCTTGTGAAAAGTGTTGACGAAAAAAGCCGCCCGCACTCTACTGAGGCTCCTGACCGCTCCGTTCCGTACTGCCCGCCGAGCCCGCCGCACGGGGAGGGCGGGGTGGTCGACCGACCACGTTCGGACAGTGAGGCCGGCAGGAAGGTGTTCATGCCCGTGCGTTCGTTACTTGTCGTCGCCGGGGGCCGCCCCGACCGTCGCGCCGGGGGCCGCCGCGGCCGTCGGGGCTCAGGCCAGGGTCGGAACCGCTCCGCCGTCCACCCGCTCGACCGTGACTCCCGGCAGGCCCGCCGTCCAGCGCGCGACGAGCGGGGACAGGTCGGCCGCGGCCGGCGGGTTCGCCCCGAGTCCGATCGCGTAGCGGGCCGAGGTGTCACCCGAGGCGAACGGGCGGGGCCAGGCGTGGGCGTCCCCGACACCGGCCTCCTCCAGCGCGCCGAGCAACGCACGCAACCGGCCGCGCACGCGGCCCAGCCGGTCCTCGAACTCCCCGGCGTCGCCCCGTACGGTGACCACCGCAAAGGCGGCGTGCCGTCGGTGCGGTGGCGGTCCGGCCGCGGCGAGCGGGCCGTCCGCTCCGGCCTCCAACGCCTCCCAGGCCGTGTACAGCTCCCGGACCAACAGGTCGCGCGTGCCCGGCCCCACCTGCGTCGTGCAACTGCGCACCGGATCGGACGGGGTGAGCACCGTGACGGGGTCACGGTCGCTCCCGCCCGGGCCGCGCGCGGACGGGAGCCCCGCCCCGGGCCCCTGTTCCGCCCGCTGCTCCGCCGCCAGTCCCGTTGTCCCCAGGGACACCGGCTCGCGCCAGTCCCAGGCCGCCCAGGTCCCGAAGAACGCGCGCAACAGCGCGGCGGGAGCCAGGTCCGACGCCTCGCGCACCGTCCGCGCGGCCAGCACCGACCAAGCCAGGCCCGGCAGCCCGCCGAAGGGCGCCGAATCCAGGCCCCGCGCCCGCGCCCAGGCCTTCACCTCACGGGCCAGCACCGCGAAGGCGGCGTGCTCCGGACCCACGAAGTCCCGTACCGCGTCGGCGTCGCCGACCGCGCTCAGCGCGATCCGCGCCGCCTCGCCCAGCTCCGCCCGTCCGGCCACGGCCCGCGCCGGATCCATGGCGCCGGTGGAGACCACCACCAGGTCCACGTCCAGCCCGGCCACCCGGAACCGCAGCCCCGGCACCCGGGCCCCCGGTACCGACCGCAGCCGCTCGGCCGCCGGCAGCGCCGCCGCCACCCGGTCCCGTATCTCCTCGATGCGGGTCTCGCCCGCCAAGGCCGCCACCAGGTCCAGGTCCGCGTCCGGCAACGCGCAGCCCATCCGTCGGGACCCCGCCACGTGCACCACGCCCTCGCCCAACGCCCCCGTGATCCGGGCGAGGACCGGCCCGGGATCCGGACCACCCCGGTCGGCCGACGACCGCGCCGACGGGTCAACCGACGGGCCGGTCTCCGGTACCCACCGGACCTCGCCCGTCCCCAGCTCCACCGTCGCCCGGACCTCCATCGGTCCGTCCCCGCGCCGCGACAGCACGGCGAGCGAGCCGACCCGTGCCCGGCGCGTCCCGCCGCCGAGCCGGGCGCCGAACTCCGCCGCCGCCCGCCGCGGATCGCCGCCGCGTCCCAGCGTCAGGTGCGGGGTGTAGCCCTCGGCGCGGCCCCGGCAGCCCGGGAACCGTGCCACCAGTGCCCGTCGAAGCTCCTGCCAGGGCGCCGCGCCGTCGGCGGCCGGGTCCAGCCACAGCATGGCGTCCTCCCGGTGCCCGAAGTCGTGTACGCCCTCCAGACGGGCCGTGAACGGGGCCGTCCCCGCCGGGACCTGCGCCAACAGCGGCAGCGCCGCCTCGAACGCCGACTCCGGAACGAAGCCGAAGAGCAGGTTCACGTGCGCCGGCCACCGGTCGACCCCGGGATCGTGGGCACCTCGAAGGGCGTCCACGGCCGGGTCGGCCGGCGGAAGCCAGGCCACCGCCGTGCGCGCCGTCGCCGCCACGTCCAGACGCGCCGGCCCCTCGTCCGGCGCCCCGAACCCCAGCGTCGCCTCCACCCCGAAGTGGTCCGAGACGAACAGCCCGTCCGGGCCGGGGACATCGCCCCGCAGCGCCGCCGAGCGCACCACGCCCGGCGACCGCAGCAGGATCCGATCCAGTCGCGCGGACCGTCCCGAGAGCGAGCCCACCGCCGCCAGCGGGTTCACCGCCGGATCGAAGGTCGGCGTGTCGTCCGCCGCCCCGTGCACCTCGGTCCAGGCGTCCCGGAGTTCCAGCGCGGCCGCCGGGCCCTCGGCCCCGGTCCGGCCGTCGTTGAAGTCGCCGACGAGGGCGATCGCGGCGTCGACGGAGCCCAGGCCGTGTGTCAGGGAGGTCAGTTCTCCCGTTCGCCGGTCGGCGCCGTGTTCGCTGTGGTCGCTGGTCAGGTGGGTGTTGGCGACCACCAGCGGTCCGGCCGCGGTGTCCACCGTGACGGCGATCACGGCCTTGTGCGGGCGCAGCTCGTGCAGGCCCGCCTCCCGCACCGGCAGCCGGCTCAGGATCAACAGCCCGCACTCGGCGACGTCCCGGCCGCGCGGGTCGGCGCCCACCGTGTACCGCTCCCGCACCCACGGCTGCGCGAGCAGCATCGTCAGGAGCGCCGGTTCGACCTCCTGGAGCGCGATCACGTCGGCGTCGGCCCGGGCCAGGTCGGCCAGGAGCATCGGCCTGCGCAGCGCGGTGGAGATGAGGGGCGCGTCGTACCGGTCCCACAGCGTGTTCCACGTGACCAGCCGGACGGTGTCCACGGGCGGGGCGTCGGGGTCCGGTGCGGCCGGCCGCCAGGCGCCCTCGCCCGCCGGGTCCCACGCGTGCGGGATCCGCGCGGTGAAGAACGGCGCGTCCAGCAGTCGCGGTTCCTCGATCCGACCGGCGTGCGTGCCGTCGATGACGTCCAGGCCGGTGGCCCGGTCCCACACCAACTCGCCGTCCGCCTCGACGAACAGGACCCGGTGCCAGGGGATGTCGCCGCCCGGCACGAACGACGGCAGGGGCACCCGTTTCGGGGCGGCCCCGCGGCGGCGCAGCCCGAGCGTGAACCGCGCCGGATCGAACCGCGGGTCCCAGCGGACCTGGTGGTAGAGCTCCTCGCTGGTACGCATCAGAGGTCCGCGTCCCGTTCCGTGACGGTACCGGCCGTGTCCTCGACCGTGCCGCCCGCGCCGATGTACCAGGTCCGGTGTGCCCGGCCCGGATACGGCGGAGCGAACCGCCGCAGCTGTGATTCCAGCACTGCGGCCGGCACGGGATGCGGTCGGACCGTGTTGCGCCGGACCAGCTCCGCCTCCGCGACCCAGGCGACCGCGTGGGTGACCAACGCGTCCCGGCGGCGCGCGACGGCGCCCGCCAGGCCGCGCTGTTGCTCGTTGAGGGAGGTCGCGTCCCACACCACCGTGCCACCGGTGCGCGTGGCGGCGGCCAGGGCCAGGCTCAACCGGTCGAGGCCCTCGCGGAGCACGTCCGCGTTGTCCTTCTGGTCGCCGCGCGAACCCCGGGCGGCCCGCAGCTCGTCGAGGCTCACGTACGCGCTCACGCCGGGCAGCGACCCGGCGAAGGTGCTCTTGCCGCTGCCCGAGGGCCCGCACAGCTGGACCAGTCGGGGGAACGCCCCGTCGCGCCATCGCCAGGTCGCCGCCACCGCCTCCTCGGCGGTGTGTGCCTTCCCCCGCGCGAACGCCTCCCGCGCCTCGGCCCAGCAGCGGTCCGCCGCGTCCGGGTCCACGCCGGCCACGCCGTCCCGCAGCCCCGACCGCAGCGCCCCCAGGGGGTCCGGTCCGAGCAGCCCCGCCTCCTCGGCGTACAGCGCGGACCACTCGACGCACTCCCGGGCGGCCCCGTCCGCCGCGGCCCCGGCCAGCGCGTGCAGCACCCCAAGGTCGGCCGCCGCGGCCAGTCGGACCAGCCCGGCCCGCCGTTCCTCGTCCGGGAACGGCCGTCGCAGCGCCGGGTACAGCCCGACCAGGTCCGCGACCCGCCGGGCCGTCGCCATCCCGAGCGGCCCGGCCGCGAGCCGCGCCCCCAGGGCCGCCCGCCGCTCACCGCGCAGCGCGGCCGCCAGTACCCCGGTCAGTCGTGCTTCGCCGGTGCGCCCGGCCCCGTCCAGGCGGGCGGTCACCTCCGCGACGACCTCCTCCGTCGAAGCGGCGGACGTCCCCGGGGGGTCGACGGAGGGCACGGGGGGTTCGGCGTGCGCCGCCGGACCCGCCCCGACCGCGTCCAGCAGCGCCGCGACGTCCGGCTCGGAACCCGACCGGACCGCCCACAACGGGGCCCGCGGCCCGAGCCCGTTCGGCACGACCTGCGCGTACATCCAGTGCGTGTCGGTCCGCACGTGCCCCACGCGGACCCACTTCGCGACGTACCGCCCGAAGTCGGCGCGCGTGAACGCGTCCACCGTGCGGACGACGTAGCCCTCCTGGCGGTTCGTGTCGAGCCGCAGCCCGCGCAGCGCCCGCTCGTCGAAGACCCCGCGCCACAGGACCCGCGGGCTCGGTACGCCGATCCCGTGCAGGAACCGCACGGTGCGGTCCCAGTCGAGGCAGGAATCGCCGTCCCAGACGGAGAAGCCGTAGAACCAACTGTCCAGGTCCTCGTAGGCGAGGGAGTGCCGGGCGTACAGGTTCTCGCCGCACACCCGCCAACCCGCCGGGATCCCGGCCCCGATCCGGCCTTGCAGCGCCTTCACCCACGCCCTCGACGGATGGTGCCCCGAGTCGAGCGAGCGCGCGTGCGAGCCGTCGGCGTACAGGGTGGTGTTCTCCCCGTCGAGCTTCTCGGTGACCACCACCTCGCGTCCGGCCAGTGCCGAGAGCCCGGAGCTGCGGACATCGTCCGCGCTCGCCCCGGGAGACCAGGGAAGATGCGCCGTACGGGGGTAGTGCGTGCGCATGATCCGCTCCTGCTCGACGACGTGGTGCCCCGTCACTGTAGGGAGCCGGAGGCGACCGGATCCACCCGATTTCCCCAGGTGAACGCGGCGCCGCCCGTACCGACGGGCGCTCGACGCCCCGCACTGCGGACCCGACTCGGGGGCTCCGGAGCCGCCCGCTCAGGGGCGGCGGCCCGCCCACGCCACGAGCCGGTCGATCGCGGGAGCGTCCGCGTCCACGTCCGTGACCGGCCCGAAGGGGATCGGCCCGCCGCGCGCCTCGGCCGGCAGGACCCGCCGCACGAGCGCGAGCGCGCGCTCCACCAGGGACTCGTCCCACACCGGTCGCTGCCCGGTCGCACGCGCCAGGTCCCAGGTGTGGACGGTCAGCTCGTGGCTGTACATGAGCGCGCCGGCCGCTCCCGGCAACCGGCCCACGGGAAGCCGGAGTTCGCGCCCCAGGATGGCCGGGTCGGCCCAGACGTCGGCCGCCTCGCGAGCGGCGGACTCCCAGGCCCGCGCCCAGGCCCCGTCGGCCAGTTCGTCGGCGAAGGACGGCACGCTGAAGGGGTCCTCGCCGCGCCCGATCACCGCGATCCGGCGCAGGACGGCGACGAGGTGGCTCGACAGCCGCCGGACGTCGAAGTCCTCGCAGGGGGTCGGGGCGTCGTACTGGTCGGGGCGGACGGCCGCGAGGGCGCGGCCGGCGAGCGCGATGGCCGTCGCGAGGTCGTCGCGCGGGTCGAGTGCGTCGCTTGCGGCGGCGGTGGTCGCGGCGGCTTCGGTGGAAGGGGTCTGCTCGAACGACGTGGTGTGTGTGGTCATGCACGCCATCCTGATCGCCAAAGTGGCCATCTTGTGGCCTGTTTCAGGAGCACAATGACCCCATGAAAGCCGACCGTCTGGTGGCGATCCTGCTGTTCCTCCAAGAGCGCGGTCGCGTCACCGTCTCCGAAGTGGCCGCGGAGCTGGAGACCTCCGAGCGCACCGCCCGTCGTGACCTGGAGGCGCTGGCCGCGTCCGGCGTGCCCGTCTACTCGCAGCGCGGCCGCGGCGGTGGCTGGTCACTGGTGGGCGGAGCCCGCACCAACCTCACCGGACTCACCGCCGACGAGACCCGGGCCCTGTTCCTCGCCACCGGCCCCCTCGCCGTCACCCCCGAACTCCGCACCATGCTGCGCAAGTTGGTGCGCGCCCTGCCCGCCACGCTGCGCGCGGACGCCGAGGCCGCCTCGCGTGCCGGCGTCACGGACACCACCGACTGGTCCCGCAACCCCGCCACGACGGACACCACGCACCGCACCGCGCTCCAGGCCGCCGTCGTGGACGGGATCCGGGTCCGCCTCGGATACGAGGGAGTCGGCAAACCGGCGGGGGTGCGCGAGGTCGAGCCGCTCGGGCTGGTCTCCAAGGCGGGAGCGGAGTACCTGGTGGCCGGTACGGAACGGGGCCTGCGCACCTTCCGGCTGAGCCGGGTCGTCTCCGTCGAGCCGACGGGCGAGCCGGTCGTCCGGCCGCCCGACTTCGACCTGGCCACGGCGTGGCGCGCGCTCGCCGAGACGATCGAGGGCGGGATGTACGCGGTCACGGCCCGGGCCCGCGTCGAACCGTCCGTCCTGCCCCTCCTCGGCCGACTGCTCGGCGGCCGACTGCGGGTCGGCGAGCCGCTGCCCGACGGTTGGACCGAGGTGTGGGTCGACGGCCCGGCGCACCGGGCCATCGCCGCGAGCCTGGCCGGACTCGGCGGACACGTGGAGGTACTGGAACCGCCCGAGGTGCGGCGGACGCTCGCCCGGACCGGCGCCGAACTCACCGCACTCTACGCCGACGACGCACGGCCCCCGGGAGCCGACGGCGCCGAGGCCGACGCCGAGGCCGACCGGCCCCCCGGGCGCCGCGTCGACTGACCGGGCCGCGCGCCGCCGCCCGCGCCCGGCAGCCGAACGCCCGCACCCGAGCCCGGGCCCGTCGGCGGAACCCGCACCCGCGCCCGAACCCGCGCCCGCGCCCGAAACCGAACCCGCGCTGGGCACCCGGGCCCGTCGGCGGAACGCAGGCCCGTGCCCGCGCTCAGTACCCGATCGTGAACCGGCGCCCCGCGTGCGCGTCCCGCTCGATCTCGTCCACGAGGGCGACGGCGTAGTCCTCCGTGGAGATCCGGCTCAGCCCCTCGGCGTCCACGATCAGGTCGTCGAGCCCCAACCGGTACGTCCCCGTGCGCTCGCCCGGCGCGATCAGCGCGGCCGGACTGAGGCTGGTCCAGCGGACCTCCTCCACCGGCACGGTGAGCAGGAAGTCGAGGGCTTCACCATGGGCGCGCATGACCGCCAGGACCGGCTCCGGGACGTCCTCCTGGTCCCAGACCTGCCGGCCGCCGGCGGTGCGCAACGAGCCCGCCCCGCCGACCGTGACCAGCCGGGGCCGGGACGATTCGTCGCCGCCCAGCGTCTGTACGCCGCCGATCAGGGACTTCGCGGCGGCCACGATGGTGCCCGGGTCCCCGGAACCCGGCCCGAAGGCACTCACCACCACGTCGTGGCCCTCGGCCGCCTCGGCCACCGACGACGGGTCGAGGACGTCGCCGCGCGTCACCGCCGCGCCGTCCGGGTCGGGGAGCCGCTCCGGGTCCCGTACGACCGCGGTGACCTGGTGACCGCGCCCGAGTGCCTCGTGCAGCACCCGACCGCCGATGGTGCCGGTCGCGCCGAACAGGGCGATCCTGGCCATGCCCGCTCCCTGGGTTCAGGGGCCCCGTGCGGGCCCGCCCGCCCATGAAACCGAACCCGACCGGCTCCGGCCCGGAAGCCGGGCCGGAGCCAGTCGGATGACGCGCCGCCGGCGGGGTGCCGCGACGCCCGGTACGGGTCAACCCGGGACCGGTACCGCCGCCGCCAGTCGTCCGCCCGCCGGGAAGTGCAGCCGGTCCAGCCTGGCCGTGTACGGCCACTCGCGGACCCGGTGGAAGCACAGGTCGCTCGGCAGCGGAACCTCCCGCAGGTCGGCGGCGTACGCCCCGTCCGGCAGCTCCGCCACGGCCGCCGCGAGCAGCGGATCCGTCGAGCCCGCCCACGCGGAGACCGGGGTCGGACGCGGCCACGGTTCGCCGGTGTTGGGGAACAGCCACTGCGTCACGCCGGTGATCCGCGCCGCGAAGTCCGGCCCGGCGGCGGCCCGGCGCACCCGCCGCACGAGGTCCAGCAGCAGGTCGGCGGGTGATTCCGCGAGGAGTTTCACCTCGGGGTACTTCCGGAGCGCAGCCGGATCGGCGGGCACGGAGACCGCGTACCCCCACTGCCCGACCCCGGGGTCGATCCGGATCTGGACGAGGGCGCTGCCCCGCCCGTACCGCACCCCGGCCAGCGGCCAGTACGTCCCGTCGCCGCCCAGCATCCGGTGCAGTTCGGGGTCCACGTCGAGCTCGGCGACGCCCGGCCGCAGCCACAGCGTGGGCAGGCCCGTGACGGCCACCGAGCCGATCTCGCGGAGCACGACCCGGACGTCCTCGGGGACGGGCACCGACCAGCCGTCCATGACGGAGTCCGCGCTGCCCGCTTCGAGCGCGACGTACGAGGGGAACTCCTCCGCCAGGGCGCGCAGTTCCGCGACCGCGCGGTGCGGGGCGTCCTCGGGCGACGCGTGCCGGCGTACCGGACGGCCCAGGAAGTCCCCGCTCACCACGCTGCGCAGGAGCAGCGCCCGGCCGTCGCCCACCAGCCGGAACTGCACGTCGCTGCCGCTGGTGTCGGCGGTGCCGTGGAGGGTGGAGAAGTACGGTTCCCAGCCCACCCCGCAGGGGTACTCGGGCAGGGCCCGCAGGTCGACGAGGTCGGTGAGCGGGTCCCCGCGACCGACCAGGGCGGCGAGTCCGGTGTCCGGGCCCTCCGCCCCCGCGACGCTGGGGACGGCCTTCACGAACGCCCTGGGTGCGGGTCGCTCGCCGTCCTCCGCGAGCCGCTCGACGAAGCCGGCCAGCCACACTCCCCGTGTCGTCCGCCCGCCGGCCCCGATGCCCGACGTGTCGTCCGAGGCTATGCGCCCGCACTGTCATCAGCGGCACAGGGCCACGATGGACGGCGACACCGTCCCCTTGGCCGCCGCGCACAGCGGCGCCATGTCGTACGAGCGCCCCGGCGCGGGCCGGGCCCCGGGCCGTACGGCCTCCCGCCCGCGGGGCTTGGCGGCGGGGGCGCGGTGTGCCGGGCGGGCCGGCGCGGCGTGCCGAGGCGCCCGCGCCGCGCGGCGCGCCGCGGCCGCCTGCCCGGGGACCGTACGCGGGGGCGCGGCCCGCCCGGGCCCGTCCCGCCGGGGCGAAGGGGCGGCGTCCGGTGTCGCGGCGGCGGGCGCGGCCGGCGCGGAAGGAGCGGGGGCGGCCCAGAACGGCCATGCCTCCACGGCCCGTTGCGGGGGAGCGGGGACCGCGGCGGGCACCGGCGGGGGCGCCGTCCCGGTGCTTCCCGTCGGCCGCACCGTCACGCACCCGGCGGTCAGCGCGAGCGCGAGGACGGCGAGGGCCAGGGGCAGGGGCGGAATCCGGCACGGCTGCATCCGCCCACCCTGCCGTACCCGTGCCCCGTTCCGCGCCCGTCGTCACGCGGACGGGTGAGCGGGGCCGCGGTGGCCGCTCAGGCCCCGCAGGTGACGGCGTCGCGCGGCGAGTAGCGGGTCTTCATCGTCTCGCGCCTGACCTCCTGGCCGCCCTTCACGAAGATCCGGTCGACGGCGACGTCGAAGCCCTCCAGCGGGGACTGGGTCTCGCACTTGGGGCCCGCCGCCGGTGCGGGAGGCCGGTGCCTTGACGTTGCTTCGCGGGCCCTTGACCGCCTTGACCTCGTCGTACTTCCCGGTGCCGAGGGAGGTGACGGTGACCGGGGTGTCGGTGGCCGTCGCCTGGATGTACAGGGCCCGCCCCGTGTCGTTGGCGAAGCGCAGGTCCAGGCTGCCCCAGGCGACCGTCGCCTCGCGGCCCTCCGGGTAGCGCTCGATGTAGAAGGAGTGCGCCCCGTATACGAGGGGTTTGACGCCCGCGAAGAACATCGCGTTGAAGACGGTGGCGGCGACGGCCGAGACCCCGCCGCCCGCCGCTTTCTCGTACACCCCGTTGTTGATCATGATGCCGTCGACGAAGCCGTTCTCCCTGGTCCGCGCACCTTCGTGCCCGCGGCGATGTCGCTTCCGGTCAGGAGCAGTCCGGCGACGTACAGGCCGCCGAAGCCGAGCACCGCGACGCCGCCCGCGACACCCGCGAAGACCGGTGCGGTCCACCGCTTCCCGTCGGCCGTTCCGGGGTCGGTACGGGAAGCGCGTCGCATGTCGGCTGGTTCTCCTCGATCCGGTGAAGTGGTCGGACCGGCGGCTTTCACACGGCCGGTCCGCACGACGGAAGCTATCAAGATCGACATAATCAGGTAATAAGAAGGTATGGATTCAGTAAAGCGGAATCGAGCCATCCGGCAGGCCGGGGTGTCGGGGCGTCGTAACCCGGGGGCTGCGCCCGCTGTTTGCACAACCGGCGGGCCCACCCACGGTGAACGGAGTTCCGATGCCGCAGCTGACCGATGACGCCGAGCGCGCGGGTACCTGGATGACACCCGCGGAGTACGGGGCCTCGCGCGCCACGCTCTGGACCGCGGCCGTCGTGCTCGTCACCGACCCCGACGGACGGATCCTCCTCCAGACCGTCGACTACCGTCCCGACCGGATGCTGCCCGGCGGCGCGGTCGACGCCGGGGAATCACCGGCGGCCGCGGCCGCCCGCGAGATGCGCGAGGAACTCGGGGTCGAGGGCCGCTATCCGCAGGGCCTCGCCGTGGACTGGATCCCCGCGGACACCCCCGGCTTCCCCGCCGAGATGCGCTTCCCCGGCGAGATCCTCCACGTCTACGACGGTGGAACCTGGAGCCCCGAGCGCATCGGGGCCGTCCGCCTCCCGGCCCAGGAGATCACCGGCATCGAATTCGCCGAACCCGCCGACCTGCCCGCCCTGATGGACGCGGGCGACGCCCGCCGCGCCCTGTCCGCCCTGCGCGCCCGCGTCAACGGCGGCGGCCCCGCGCTGCTGGAGGCGGGCCGCCCCACCAACCCCACCGCGCTGGACCGGCTCGGCGCGCTGCGCACCCGTCGGGCCCGGCTGCACGGAACCTGGCACCGCGGCCCGGTCCCCGGCGGGCTGCCGGTGCGCGACCGGGCCGGTTGGCTGTTCGCCCCCGACGGCCGGGTCCTGCTGCTGATCGCCCGGGCCACCGGCGCGGCCCACCTGCCGACCCCGGCGGCCGAACCCGCCCCGGCGCCCGTCCCGATCGGGTACCGCTACGACGAACAGGGCGTCCACGCCCGCGGCGCGGCCCGCCTCACGGCCGTGCTCCCGAGCCGGGACCCGGCGTACGCCCGGCTCCTGGCCACGCCCGAACAGGTCCGCGAGCTCAGCGACTGGGGCCCCGCGGGCCACGAGGAACTCGCCGCCGTGCATGCCGCCCGCACCCATCTGTGCCTGCCCGCCCCGCCGCGCACCCCGCCCACGGAACTCCCCCCGGAGGGCATCCGTTGGTGACCGCCCGGCCCCGGGTCCGGGAAATCCGCCCCCGAAGGCACCCGGTCCCCCAGCATGGGGACATGAGCGACAGCGCGATCACCTACACCCTCTACATCCAGGCCGACCCCGACCGGGTCTGGCAGGCCCTCACCGAGCCCGCCCTGACCCGCCGCTACTGGGGCCTGAGCTTCCAGACCGACTGGGCGGTGGGCTCGACGATGGACTGGATCGAGCGAGGTGCCCGCACCAGCGATCCGGCCCAGGTGGTCCTCGACTGCGTGCCGAACCGCCGGCTCTCCTACACCTGGCACACCTTCACCCCGCAGTGGGCCGCCTCCGCCGGCGTCGGGGAGGAACTGCGGGCCGAGTTGGCCGGCGAGCCGCGCACGGAGGTCACCTACGAGATCGAGCCCGTCGGGGACACCCTCACGCGCCTGACCATCCGCCACGGGGGCTTCGCACCGGGCAGCACCCTCATCGGCATGTGTGGCCGGGCCTGGCCGATGCTCGCCTCCAGCCTCAAGACCCTGTTGGAGACGGGAGCGCCGTTGCCCGAGCCGGGACACGAGGGCGGGCAGGGAGCCGGGGGACACGAGGCCCACGAACGCTGACCGGGTGCGGGGACCGGAGCGCGGACGGGCCGACGCCGGGCGCCCCGACCCGCCCCGCCCGCGTGGCCCCTGACATGATCTCCGTCAAGTCCTTCCGCTGACAACAGGTCTGACGGGCCGGAGAGCGAGCGCGACCATGGGTCCCAGCCTGACGGAGATACTCGACGCGGCGGCCGTCGGGCACTTCCCACCGCCCGACGGCGCAACGACCGTCGTCCCGCAGGAGAGTGGTCGCGACGCGGGCGTCATCGCGTTCACCGCCCACTCCGTGGTGTTCACCGACGAGGATCCGGATTGGGTCCGCTCCACCCTCGCCGCCCTCACCTGCGACGGCCTCGCCGCCACCATGAACCCGCGCTTCCTCGCCGCCCTCCTGGACCGCACCGGCCGCGGCCACGACACCATCGACCTGCTCACCGTCGCCGGTCCGCTCGCCGGCCCGCCGCCATTGGAACTGTCCCAGATGGTCGACCCGGACCACCCCCGGGTCCGCCGGGCCCGGCGCCGACGCCACGACATACGGGTCTGGTCCGCCGACGGCGGCGTACTCGTCCTCGGTCGCGGGATCGCCGACCGCTGGGAGGCGGCGATCGAGGTGGACGAGGACGTGCGCCACAAGGGCCTCGGCCGGGCCCTGGCACTCGCCGCCCGTCACCTGGTCCCGGACGGGACGCCCGTCTGGTCCCAGCAGGCCGTCGGGAACGCCCGCAGCATCCGCGCCTTCCAGGCCGCCGGATACCGTCCGATCGGCGCGGAGGCGCTGCTCCTGGCCCCCGAAGCCGCCCGTGCGGCCCGCTGACACTCCACCGCCGCTCCAGGCCGCCGGCGCCACCCTGGGCACCGGGAGCGGGCGGGTGTCGTGTGGAATGGACGTCATGGGGAGAGCCGAGAACCAGAGGCAGGGGGCGCCGGGAGCCGTCCCCGCACAGCGGATCGAGGAGTCGACCGCGCCCGAGTACCGGTCGTACACCCGCCACCTCGGCTCCCTGGCCGCCGCGGCCGGGCGGTCGGAGGCCGGGGCGGTGGCCGCGATGCTGAGCGACGCGGACCGCGTCATGGCGGAGAGCGCGGTGGTCACCCACCTCGACCGCAGGGCCGCGCACCTGCTGGACGCCGAGGGCTTCCCCGCCTGGGCGCGAGCCATGGAGGACGTGCTGAGCGGCCGGGACTTCCCGGCGCGCAGGCTCCGCGAATGGAACCTGCTGAGGTCGATCACCGTCGATACGCCCTGGTCGTCGCAGGAACTCACCGGCGCCTCCGACTGGTGCCAGCGGACCGCCGTCGCGCTGCTCACCTCGCGCGCGGCCCTCGGCCTGCTCGCCTCGGCCGCCCGTACCCGTCGGGTGCGCAACGCCGCGGCCCAGCGCCTGCGCAAGCTGCCGGAGAGTTGACCCGCGTCACCCCGGCCGCCGGCTCGGTCGGGGTGACGTGTCGGCGGGGGAGCCGGCGTCGGGTCAGAGTCCCTTGCGGACCCGGGCCGCGCGCCGGGCCTCGGCCTGCTGCCTGGCCTCGATGGTCTTGCGGGACTCCTTGCCCTTGCCGGGTCGGCCGGGGCGGGTGCCGATGCCCCGGAAACCGAGGTCCGTCCCGCTGGGCCGGCCCTTCGCGTCGGTCGCCGCCGCGCCGGCGAGCGGCACTCCGGACGGTGCCTTCGCGCCGGTGATCCGGCTGAGCGCCGCCTCGCCGGAGCGGACCTGGGTGATGGTCGGGCGGATCTTCGCGTCGGCCATCAGACGCACGATGTCCCGCCGCTGGTTCGGCGTGACCAGGGTGACGACCTTGCCGGACTCGCCCGCGCGGGCCGTCCGGCCGCCCCGGTGCAGGTAGTCCTTGCTGTCGGCCGGCGGGTCCACGTTGACCACCAGGTCGAGGTCGTCGATGTGGATGCCGCGGGCGGCGACGTTGGTCGCGACCAGCACGCCGATCAGCCCGTCCTTGAACTGTCCGAGCGTGCGGGTGCGCTGCGGTTGGGACTTCCCGCTGTGCAGCCCCTCGGCCCGCACGCCCATGGCGCGCAGGTGCTTCACGAACTGGTCGACGCCGTGCTTGGTGTCGAGGAACATCAGCACCCGGCCGTCCCGCGCCGCGATCTCGGTCGCGGCCGCGACCTTGTCGGCCGCGTGGATGTGCAGCACGTGGTGGTCCATCGTGCCGACCGAGGCCGACTGCGGGTCCACCGAGTGCGAGACCGGGTCCTTCAGGTAGCGGCGCACCAACTGGTCCACGTTGCGGTCCAGGGTGGCCGAGAACAGCATCCGCTGGCCGGCGTGGTGCACCTGGTCGAGCAGCTCGGTGACCTGCGGCATGAAGCCCAGGTCGCACATCTGGTCGGCCTCGTCGAGAACGGTGATCCGCACCCGCTCCAGGTGTACGTCCTTGCGCCCGATCAGGTCGCTCAGGCGTCCGGGGGTCGCCACGACCACCTCCGCGCCGGTGCGCAGGGTGCCCGTCTGCCGGCCGATGGACAGGCCGCCCACGACGGTGGCCATCCGCAGCGAGAGTGCCTCGGCGTACGGGGCGAGGGCCTCGGTCACCTGCTGGGCCAGCTCGCGGGTCGGTACGAGGATCAGTGCCAGCGGCCGCTTCGGGTCGGCCCGCTGTCCGGCCGTGCGCGCCAGCAGCGCCAGACCGAAGGCCAGGGTCTTGCCGGACCCGGTCCGGCCGCGCCCGAGGATGTCCCGTCCGGCGAGGGAGTTGGGGAGGGTGGCGGCCTGGATCGGGAACGGCTCGCGCACGTCCAGGTCGGCCATCGTCTTCACCAGCTCGGCAGGCAGGTCGAGCTCCGCGAACGACGTCACCGGCGGGAGCGCCGGGCTGACGGTCCTGGGCATCGAGAACTCACCCTGCGGACCGAGGGTCCGAGGGGCCTTGCCGGAGCCCTTGGCCCCGGACTTGCTGCCTGTCCTGGCGCCGGGCTTGATGCCGAAACGCCCATGAGCCGACGGGTTCTTCATGCAGAACCTTCCGTGAAGAGAACACAACGCGAGCGGGGAACGTGAGGGCGGACGACAACGAGCCGGGGCCCGTACCCCTCGGTACGGGCCCCGGCTCGTCGTGCACGTCCGCACCGGGCGAAGGGCCCGCGCTTCACGTTTCCCGCCCATTTTACCAGTCGGTCCTATGGGGTGAGCGGGGCCAGTTCCCCGGACCGGACCTGGGCCAGATGGGCGCGGGCCTCCACGGCCGCCCGCTCGAACCAGTCCGCGATCACCGCGACCTCGTCGGGGGTGTACTCGGCGAACACGGAGCCGAGGCGGTCGTAGAAGGGCTGGTACACGGCGAAGATCCGGGCGGCCGCCGACGGATCGGGCACCACCCGGACGCGGCGCCGGTCGCCCGGGTCGGGTCGCCGGTGCGCGTAGCCGGCCCGTTCCAGGCGGTTGAGCACCCCGGTGACGGCGCCGGTGGTGAGGTTGGTCAGTTCGGCCAGTTCGCCGGCGGACAGGGGGGTCTCCCCGGCGCCCAGGACGTGGCCCAGGCAGGTCAGGTCGGTCACGTTGATCCCGAGGAGCTGCGCCACCTCCTGCTGACCGATCACGCCGAGGGCGACGTACTGGTCCATGCGCGAGATCGCCTCCCCGGCCGCGGCCGGGGGGCGGGGCTTGCCCTGCACGCGATTTCTCCTTAGCATCTAAGTAACTTAGCTCGTGAGATGCTTACTTCGTGAGGTAAGTCATCCTGTTCCGAGCCTACTGCCGCCCCTTCCACCGGGAGAATCATGAGCGCCCACGGCCACGTAGACATGGGCCACACCGTGGCCGGCTGGACCGGCACGACCCTCGCCCTGCTGGGCACCACCGGAGCGGGCGCCGCCCTGTGCGCCGCATGGACCCCGGGCGTCTGGCTGGGGCTCGCCCTGGTCGCGGGCGCGGGACTCGTCACCTGGCTCCTGCACCTCGCGGGCTGGGGCAAGCCGAGCGGGCCGCGCCCCGAGTCCGACTGGGACTGGCGGGTCCGCGACACGGCCGCGCGCACCGGGCACGCGAACTGCCTGGGCTGCCGGGCCGCCGGACCCCGGCGGGCCGCCGCGGGCGCCCTCGCGGGGCGACCGGTCGTGTCGTTGTCCGCCGGTGACGGCGGCTCCTGACCGCACGGTCCGGCGCCGCTCACTCCCGCCACGGACAACTCGGCCAGAAGTTCGAGCCGACCCGGTTGGCCGCGCCTGGAGTGTGTCGACCCTGACGGGTGGGCACTATCGAGACGGCCGCACGTGCGGCCCGAGTGGAACGTTGTGAAGGATCAGTACTGATGGCAACTGGCATCGTGAAGTGGTTCAACTCCGAGAAGGGGTTCGGGTTCATCCAGCAGGACGACGGCGGCCCCGACGTGTTCGTGCACTTCTCCGCCATCCAGACGACCGGCTTCAAGGAGCTGGCCGAGGGTGCGAAGGTCGAGTACGACGTCACCCAGGGCCCCAAGGGTCCGCAGGCGGAGCAGGTGACCACCCTCTAGTACCGCTTCACGCGGCCGATCGCCCGCGGGCGATAGCCCCGCCGGTTCCTCCGGCGGGGCTGACGCGTACCCGGAGGCGCTCCCGGTCCGCCTACCCCGCCCGGTGCAGGGCCATGAGGAGCGGCCAGAGCCGGTCCGCGAGTTCCACCGGGTCGGAGCCCGGGATGCGCTCGTGCAGCCAGTCCGCGAGGACGCCGGTGAAGGTCGCGGCCACCGCGGACGCGACGAGGTCGGGGCGCGGGGCGCCCACGGCCTCCCGCTCGGCCCGGGCCCGGGCGCGCAGCTCCCGGTGCAGGCGGTCGCCCAGCGGGCCGCCGCCCCCCGGGAGGAGCAGTGCCCGGTAGAGCGGACCGCGGGCCGCCGCGTCCGCGAGGAACTCGGCCAGGGCCGCCGGCGGCCTGGCCGGGGGGAGCGCCCCCGGGGTTCCCTGCCAGGCGTGGAGCGCGTCGACCGCCGCGTGCACCACGTCGGCGCACGCGTCCACCGCCAGCGCGGTGAGGTCCTCGTAGTGCAGGTAGAACGTCGCGCGCCCGACACCCGCCCGGCGGACCACCATCGAGACGCCCACCTCGGCCAACGGCCGGTCCGCGCACGCCGCGAGCAGGCTTTCGCGCAGCCGCGCCCTGGTGCGCGCGGTCCGCGGGTCCTGCGCGCGCGGTTCCTTCGTGCCCGGCCGCTCGGCGCCGGTTCCCGGGGCGGAGTCCTGTGTGCTCACGCGGGGTTCACCCGGCCGACAGCGCCGCGCCGAGGGCGAGGGCGCCGGGCAGGGCCTGGGCGAACAGGATCCGGCGGTTGGCGGTCGCGGCGCCGTAGACACCCGCGACGATCACGCAGACGAGGAAGAAGACCTGCGTGGCGAGCGAGTCGATGACCAGCGACCAGACCAGCCCCGCGGCCAGGAAGCCGTTGTAGAGCCCCTGGTTGGCGGCGAGCGGTGCGGTGAGGCGGGCGGTGTCCGCGTCGAACCCCGACAGGGCCCGGCCGGGCGGGCGCTGCCACAGGAACATCTCCAGGACCAGGAAATACACGTGCAGTGCGGCGACCACGCCGATGAGGACCTGAGCGACCGTGTGCACGGCTGTCTCCCTTGGTTGATTTCCTGGACAACTGTACAGGAAGTCGACGGTCGGGGGCCCGTGATCGCGCGGCTAGTGCTGCTCCGCGAAAGTTCGTGGAGGGGGGTTCAGGCTTCCTGGAGGGGGCTGGCGGCGTAGGTCCACTTGAAGGGGCGGGCGGTCTCGTTCCGTTTGATCATGTAGTCGTCCATCTTGGCGATGAG
>NZ_JAPNLK010000060.1 GCF_026627505.1 Streptomyces sp. H27-H5
GGAGGGGGAGGGGGAGAGCGGGGGCTCGGCCGGGGACTCCTCCACCGTGCCGCGCAGGAGCGTCGCGTCGTGTACCGGACGGTCGACGGCCGGGAGCCGCAGCGCCGTGCGGAGCTCGTCCCTCCCCTGATCGTCTTCGTCCAACTCGTCGTCCATGGCATGCAGTGCGGGGGCGAGTCCCTCCAACGAGGCGAGGTTCCCGGCGGTCGCCGAGGGCGGGACGAGAGCGGTGCCCATCTCGTCCGGGACCGCGCTGTCCCGGCTCATGCCCAACTGTGCACGGGTCACTTGTGCCTCGGCGGCCAGCCTCAGTTCGTACGCCTCGATGCGGGCACGTCGTGCCCGCTTCAGCTTGTGGTTCGCCTGACGCCGGTACTCCACCGACATCTCCAGTGCCTGCTGGAGCTCCGCGCGGACCTCGTCGCGCGCCCGATCGCGTTCGTGCTCCAACAGCGTGCAGCGCTGTTCCAGCGCGGACACCAGATCCTGCAACTGCTCGCACCGGCGCTCGGAGGCGGTCAGCCGGCGGATCGCCTCCATCTGGCGCAACCGCGCGTCATCGAGCCGGAGTACGGCCTGCGCGAAGGAGTCCAGGTGCCGTGGACGGGCGGCGGCGCGCGTGAGCTCGCTCCCCTCGCCCGGGGTCCGGGCCGCGGCACTCTGTCGGGCCGCGTCCAGAAGCCGGAGCCCGAGGTCGAGTTGGCGCTGTCGCATGGCCGGTTCGCGGAGGTAGCGGTTCACCACCTGGCCGAGGAGTTCTTTCGGTACGAGACGGCTGCCGTTGCGGAATTGGGTCCACATCGACTTGCTGTACGGGAAGTCCGCCTCCAGTTGCCGGACACCGACTCCGTTCGTGATCTTTCGCAGCCAGCGCGCCAGTTCATTCGCCTGTTCCGTCGTGCCCCGCAACTCGCCCAGAGGCCGTGCCATGCACCCCGCCCCCCGACTTGTCCGGCAGACAACCCGGCGTTGTCACCGATGCCCCGCCCGTCACCTGCACCGCGTCGCCGGGCCCGGCCGGACAATCTGACCACGGAGCAGCCTGGGTCTTCAGCCGATCGTCGAACCTGGAGCGCCCATGTCGAACTTCGCCCGGCCGCCGCGCCGTTCGTGGCCGTACGCCGTCACCGCCGTTCTCGTCCTCGCCTTGAACGAGGGGTGGGCGGCCCGGGACGTTCAGCGGCTCGCCACGATCCTGCTCGTACTCGTCGCTCTGATCTGCGTGCTCGGGGAAGGCGGTGACCAGTGACCGGCGGCCAGTGTCCCGGCCGCCGGTGCCTGGGTGATCGGTGTGGCCACGGAACGAGAACACCACACAACCATCGAACGTGTGTACAACCCTCCCTCGTGATCATGAGTCTGACCAGGCGTGGCGCAGGGTGCGCCCGGTCTCTCTGGGGGAGGACCCATCGTGTTCCACGACCGAGCCATCGCTCGTCGCCGCTTTACCGAAGCCGAAGCCGAAGCCGAAGCCGAAGCCAACGCCACAGCCGAAGTCGCCGTCGACGCCGCGGACGCTGCCCGCGCCGCCGTCACCCGCGTCCCGCGCCGCCGACTCGCCGCCGCCGTGACCGCCGTCCTCGCCGTGACCGCCGGTACCGCGCTGACGGCAGCCCCCGCAACCGCCGTACCGACGACCGCGGCACCGACGACCGCCGCCCCCGCCAAGGCGCGGGACGGCGTCATCTCCATCCCCCGGACCTCGCGCATCGTCGGCGCCGGGGAGAGCGGGTTCCTGTCCGCCGACATCCTGACGGGACAGCAGAAGACGGTCTTCCGCTGGACGAACACCGCGACCGGCGTGACCACGGATCTCCCGGACCGGTACAACGGCTACCACGTCGGCGGCTCCGACACCGTCGCGACCCGTGAGGACGCCACGAGCCGCTACGCCCTCCACGACATGTCCTCGCCCGGCAGCTCCCCGAAGTTCATCGAGCAGACGGACAGCCGTCTCCTGTGGAGGGGCATCGTCGGCAGGACGCTCGCCTTCTCCTCGTGGGACGAGGCGACCCAGAAGGGTCAGCTGCGTCTCATCGGCGAGGGCAACCAGGCGGGCTCGGACCGGCAGGTGACGGGTCTCCCGGCGGACTTCCGGTTCCAGACCATGGAGCCCGTCTCCACCACCCAGATGCTCGTCCGCTACTTCGTCGGCGGTCCCGGTACCAAGAGTTCCCACCTCGCGGTCGTGGACCTCGCGACCGCCTCCGTCGTCGAGCACCGCGAGCTGGGCAAGGCCCCGTCCGACGTGGACGCGGCCGCCTCCGGCAACCGCTTGGCCTGGGTGGTGGGCACCCCGGCGGGCGGCTACGAGCTGAAGTACGCCGACCGTGGCGGGAACGGCAGCACTCCGGCCGTGACCCTCGCCGACCTGGGCAACGCCGGCGACGCCCATGTCAGCCTCCTGGGCGACTGGGTGGCGTACGCCCCTCTGCCCTACGCGCTGAACTACACGTACCCGTCCGAGCGGTTCGCGTTCAACGCCGTCAACGTCGTCGACAAGACGACGGTGAAGCTGCTCGACCACGCGACGTCCGCCGTTTCCACCCCCGACGGCGCGCTCCTGGTGCGCGGCGGCACGCTCGCCCACGGCGAGGGGAGCTACCGGATCGCGCTCGGGGCGAACGGTGCGCCCAACGCCACGCTCATCGCGAGCACCGGCGAGTCCACCGCGCTCACGCTGGTCGGGAAGGACGTCCCCCAGGTCGCCGAACTCGACAAGAACGGCGGCGCGGCAACGCTGAGTTGGACGCTCTCCCGGTACAACGCCAAGGGGTCCGTGACGCTGCGCCATGTCCGTACGGGGCAGAGCAGGCAGTTCACGTTCGACTTCAACACGCCCCACGGCACCGGCGCCGTCACCTTCCGCTGGGACGGGCTCCTGCCCAACGCCCAGGGCTACGGCGCACTCGCTCCCGGCGGCGACTACACGTGGGAGCTCGACGCCGCCCCGCTCAACGGCATCGGCCCGAGCCTGAAGGAGTCCGGCACCTTCAAGGTCGTCCGCGCGACCAACATGCACGACTACACCGACAACGGCAGCCCCGACCTGCTGGCCCGGGACGCCTCGGGTGTGCTGTGGCGCGACGACACCGTCAAGACGCCGCTCTCGTCGGACACGTACTCCGCCGAACGGGTGCGGATGGGCGGCGGCTGGCAGGTCTTCAACCAGTTGGAGGCCGTCGGCGACATCGCCGGAGGCGCCGCCGCCGACCTGGTCGCCCGCGATGCCGACGGCGTCCTGTGGCTGTACGAGGGCAAGGGCGACGGCAACTTTGCCGCCCGTACGAAGATCGGCGGCGGCTGGGGCGGCTACAGCCGGCTCACCGGCGGCAGCGACCTCGACGGCGACGGCAGGTCCGACCTGCTCGCCACCGACACGGCGGGCACCCTGTGGTTCTACAAGAGCACGGGGAACGCGAGCGCGCCGTTCGCGGCACGCGTGAAGCTCGGCGGCGGCTGGGGCATCTACAACCAGCTCACGGCCGTGGGCAACATCACCGCGAGCGCCGCAGGAGACCTTCTCGCCCGCGACGCCTCCGGTGTCCTGTGGCTGTACGAGGGCAAGGGAGACGGCACCTTCGGACCTCGCGCGAAGCTCGGCGGCGGCTGGGGCGCCTTCACCCACCTCGTCGGCGTCGGTGACGCGGACCGCGACGGCCGCGGCGACCTCTACGCGGTCGGACCGGGAGGTTCGAAGCTCTACGCGGGCACCGGCGACGCGGCCACCCCGTTCAAGCCCCCCGTCACCTCGTCCGTGTACTCGGACTTGGACACGGCCGGCTTCAACACGGTCTTCTAGGAGCTGTCCCGCCGATCAGGCGGGGAGCCGGACGACGAGGGATCCCCTGCGGCCGCCCGCCGCGGGGGAGTCCTCCCACAAGCGGGCGGCCTGACGGCCGGCCTTCTCCGGGGACGTGCCCCGGCCCCCGCCCCCGGCCCCGTCCGCGCGCCGGCGTCTGCGACTCAGGGCGCGGTGGCTTCCCAGGCCGCCGTGATCATCCGGAAGACCTCGTCCACGGTCGCCCCGGGATCGTCCGCCTGGCAGGCCAGCGCGAAGGCGTCGATGGCGAACCGCGCGGTCGCCCGGCAGGCCGTCGCGCTCCGGGACAGGTGGGGATCGGCGGCCAGCGCCGCTGCCAGCGCCTGCGCGTGACGCAGGCTCATCGACTCCTCGTATTCCCGCAGGGCGGGTGACCCCTCGATCATGCGTCGGACGGGGGCACCGCCCTCCGCCGTGCAGTGCCGCACCAGAGCCTGGACCTCGCGGTGCAGGGCCGGCATGAGCGGCTCGTGCGGGGGCCGGTCGGTCACCGCTCGCGTGAGGCGCTGCTCGAAGTCCTGGTCGCGTTCGAAGACCAGCGCCTCCTTTGAGGCGAAGTGGGCGAAGACGGTGGTGACGGCCACGTCGGCCTCGGCCGCCACGTCACCTCCCGGGGCACGCTCCACATCCCGGTCGAGAAGGCGTACTCGCTGACCGAGGCGGCGGCGGCGCACACCGACAGCCGCACCGGCCACAGCCGGGGGCGCCGGGTCCTGGTCGTCTGAGCCCAGCGGTTCCCGAACAGGGCGACGGTGTCCGCGTCGGGGAACCGCGGGGCTTCTGCATCCGCGGGCGGCGCTCAGCCCAGGGCGAAGACGAGGTTGATCGAGTTGTAGTAGTTGGGCAGGTGCACCATCTCCGAGCCCGGACGCGGCGGGTCGGCCTTCGGCCAGTTCCTCGGGCCCAGCAGATGGTCGGGGTAATCGCTGCGCGGGACCCTCGGCACGAACCAGATGCGGTACGCGCCGGATCGCGCGTCCGGCTCGAACCGCCAGAGCTGGGTCATGCGGTCCGCCCCGGTGCGGCAGGGGCGAAGGGTGACCTCGGTGAGGTTCCCGCCGCCGCTGGTTCCGTCGAGGCAGGTGCCGGTGTCGGCGTTGCGGAGTTGGTGGGTGTTCCGCCAGGCGGGCAGCCGCTGCCATCCCTGGGAGGCCTTGCCGGAGCACTTCTCCAGTTGCACCGCGCCGCCGGAACGGCCGCCGCCAACGCCGACACACAGTCCCGAACCCACGTTGACCAGGGTGTTTCCGACGGGCTTCGGCGAGGGCGATGCCGAGGTCGGAGCGGTGGTGGCCGAGGCGGAAGCGGACGTCGAGGCGGAGGGGCGGGGTGTCGCGGAGGCGGAGGTGGCCGACGCCGACGCGGCCGTACCGATGGCCACGACGGGTGTCACCGCCGGGAGCGGCTCTCCCGGGGCCGCGGCCGTTCTGGCGGGTACGGCGGCCCGGCCGGACCTGTTGTCCTCGGCCTCGGCCGGCAGCAGGGCGACCACGGTCGCCGTGGTTCCCACCACGGCCACCGCCGCGGCCCACTTCACGGTACCGACCTTGGCCCCGGCGAGCTGGGTTCCGTTCAGCGTTCCCGCACCCGCCGCGAGATGGGCACCGTTCTCGCCCAAGGTCGCCAGGAAGGCGGCGGGCTTCCACAACAGGATCGCGCCCAGCAACAGCACCCCCAACCGGCCGTTGACGTCGCGCAGGTCGCGCTCGGCCCGCGCACAGTCGGCGCACCCCTGAAGGTGGCGGCCCAGGTCCCGGGTACGGCGCTTGCCCGGCCGACGGAGCGTGGCGGCGATCTGTCCGCCGTAGTGCCGGCACTCGTCGCTCGCACTCTGGTCCAGGTGTGCGCGCAGGTACGCCTCCCGCAAGCCCTCCCGCGCACGCGCGACCAGCGAGCCGACGCCTCCCGCCGATATCCCGAGCCGGCCGGCGGTCTCGGCCGCCGGCTCGTGCTCGACGACGGCGTGCCACAGCACGGCCTGCCAGCGCTCCGGCAGCGACCGGTACGCCCGCAGGACCAGCGATCCCTCTTCCGCCGAGAAGACGGTGTCCTCGGCGTCCTGGCCGTCCGAGAGTTGCGCGGCCCATTCCTCGAAGTCGTCGGACAGCCGCGTACGGGCGCTCTCCCGCGCCCATGCGGCCGCCAGGCGCCGCACGCAGGTCAGCAGGTACGGCCGCCAGGCGTGCTCGGGCCCGGCACCCCAGGCGACGGCCCGGTAGGTACGGGCGAAGGCCTCGGCGGCGAGGTCCTGGGCGGTGGACAGGTCCCGACAGCACGTGCGCGCGTAGGCGAGGACCGAGGAATGGTGACGCGTGAACACCTCGGCCATCACGTCTTCGACCCCGGCGTCGGACTCCGAGTCGTGCCCGCGCAGCAGGGCGCAGAGCTCCCCGTCGGTGAGGCTTCGCAGATGCTGCGGACGACCAGTACCCGGTGTGCTCAACACGTGCTCCCGTTCGGCTTGCTGATGACCCGCAAGGCGGCTTCCGGGTACATCCGTCATGAGGAGGGTGCGGCACTGCGCCCGTACCGGAATTCGCGCAAGTGTGCACGCTCGCAGGGCCGCAAGCAAACGAGTGCGCGACAGCTCCCCGCGGGCGCGGTGGTGGTCCACGTGGACGGACCGCTGGAGGGAGCCGGTCGGGCGGGGCCGGTCCCCGCGCGCGCGATCCGGCGGCTTTCAGCAACCCCCCTGCTCAGTACGGCTGTTGATGGCATCAGGCGGTGTCCGCGGACGCGACGTGAACGGTCCCGATCACCAGGTCCGCCCGTCGTGCGCGGCGGGGAGGCTCCGTGGCACGGGCCACCGTGTTCGCAGGCTTCTCCCTCTCCGCCTCGGAGCCGATCCGGAGGATCATGCGAACCGGAATGTCCGACTTGCCGCAGGGGCGCCGCCGACCCGGAGCAACAGCACCGTCGTCCAGACGTACGGCCCCACGGACCGGACCTGGCCCCGGACGACGCATCCGTCGGGGAGGAGCCCCGGGACGGGGCTGAGGCGCAGCCCGTTGCCGGTGCCGATTCCGCTCCCGGGATCGCTCGCGTCGCGCCTCGCGCGGCCGGGGTACGGGACGACCTCCAGGTCGTGGAAGACCGGCTCACGGGGGAGGTCGAGGGCGCCGGCCGCCTTGTAGAAGGCTTCCTTCGCCGAGAACATCACCGTGAGGAGTCGTTCGCCCGCGTGGTCGTCGGTCAGCAGGGCGCGCTCCGGCGGTGTGCAGACCAGCGCGGCGGTCTCCGGTGAGAGCCGGCCGACGCGTTCGACGTCCACGCCCACGGCCGACACGTCCGGCCGGGTGGTGGCCAGGCAGGTGGCGGCCGCGCCTCGACAGTGGCTGATGGACCCCCGTACCCCGACCGGGAAGCGGGGGCGTCGGGCCTCGCGCAGGACCGGCCCGGACCGGCCGAGCAGTCGCAGGGCGTCGGCTGCCGCGGCGCGCCCGGCGGCGAACTCGCGGCGCCGGGCCGGTGAGCTTCCCCGCACCAGCTCCCGCTCCGCCGGATGCATGTCGTACCCGGACCCGGACCCGTCCGTGTGCGCCTCCGTGGCCCCGCCGGCGCCTGCCCGCCGCAGGACGGCGATCACGTCCCGCGCGGGGCGCACGGCCAAGACCCGTATCCCCGTCGTTCCGGAGGAGGAGTCGGCCCTTCCGCCGAGGAGGTGGACGTCGCCCATCTCTCGTTCCCCTCCGCTTTTATCGGGCTTTCATGGCGGCGCCCCACCATCGGGAGACCGGACAGACGATTTCGGGCGGCGGCGGAGCGAGGAGGAAGTCCATGTCCACAGGGTGCGCGGGTGCCCCGTCACGCGGGCACGCTCCACGACGGCCCGTCGGCGGGTTCGAGACCCAGCTCGTCCCGGAGCATGGTCCTCAGGGCCTGGAAGGCGCTGAGCGCCTCACCACGTCGCCCCGACTCCCGCAGGGACTCGATCAAGGAGTGGTGGAACCACTCGTTGAAGGGGTGCGAGGCGACCAGGTCACGAAGCTCGGGCACGAGGTGGGTGTGGCGGCCGCGCCGCATCTCCGCCTCGACGCGCACCTGATGGGCCCGGATGCGCAGCTCCTCCAGGTACTGGACGTGACCGCTGAGCACCCGCCCCGGGTCCACCGTGGACAGCGCCCGGCCCCGCCACAGTGCCAGTCCCTCACGGCAGGCGGCGACGGCTTCGTCCGGCCGGTCCCGGGCGAGCAGCCGCTCGCTGTCCCGGAAGAGCCGCGTGAACCGCGTGGCGTCCAACTGCTCGGGGTCGATGTCCAGGAGATAGCCGGACCGGCGGGTGTGCAACAGCTGTTGGGCGGGGAACTCCAACACCTCGTCGAGCTGGCGGCGCAGGTGGTAGACGTGCGTGCGCAGGGTGCTGAGCGCCCACCGCGGGGGCCGCTCGTCCCACAGCTCGTCGACGAACGCATCGACATCCACCACCTGTCCGGCCCTCAGCAGAAGCAGGGCCATCACCTTGTTCACCATAGGGCCGCGCAGGGTGTGGGTAGTGGTGCCCGTGGAGACGCCGAGGGCTCCGAGCACCGAGAAACAGATCTGGCCGGCCACTGCTGCCAGCACCTCCGTCAGTACGCCGGCGACACCGTGCGCATCGCCGTTCACCGGCTGGAATACAAGCACGCACGCGGGCCGTGTCCGGCGGCTCTGCCCCGCAAGAAGCGCACGGCTGCGCCTAAAGAGACATCCGCACAGAAGGTGGAATCATGACCGAATCGTCGCTGGTGCTCATCGTCGGAGCGGGCCCGGTGGGGCTCGTCACGGGGATCGAACTCCTCAGGCGCGGTGTGCCGGTGCGCGTCATCGACCGCTCCGAACGTCCCAATCCCCACTCCAAGGCGATCGCCCTGTGGCCGCGGGGCATCGAGGCCCTGGCGCGGTTCGGTGCCGCGGACGAACTGCACCGGCGCGGCGTGGTGTTGCGCGCCCAGAACTACCACTCACAGGGGGAGCGCGTCGCCCGCCTGGCGTTCGGCGGAATGCGCCGCACACGCTACCCGTACGCCCTGTCGATTCCCCAGCAGGAGACGGAGGCGGTCCTGCGGGACACCTTCCGCGGGCTGGGCGGCACGATCGAGTTCGGGACGTCCCTGACCTCCTTCACCCAGGACGACGCCGGGGTGAGCGCCGAGCTGGAGACGGCGCGCGGCCGGGCGACGGCACGCTTCGGCTGGGTCGTCGGCTGCGACGGCGCGCACAGCAGGGTCCGCGAGGTGCTGGGAGTGCCCTTCCGGGGCAGTTCGTACCCGCAGCGGTTCCTGCTCGCCGACGGGCCGGCGCGTACCTCGCTGGCCCATGACGAGGTCCACTACTTCATGTCGGCCGCCGGAGTGCTGGTGGTCGTGGGACTGCCGGGCGGCATGTACCGGACGTTCGTGAGCGCCGCCCCCGACCTGGCGGTGGACGACCCCCGGGACGCCGTGCAACGCGCGGCCTCGGAGCGCTGCCCGGTACCGATCGAGCTGATCGGCGAGCAGCGCACCGGTGTGTTCCGAGTGCATGCCAAGGTGGTCGACCGGCTGCGGGTCGGTCGGGTGCTGCTGGCCGGTGACGCCGCGCACATCCACAGCCCGGCGGGCGGTCAGGGGCTGAACACCGGCATCGAGGACGCGGCCTCGCTGGCCTGGCGGCTCGCCGGCGTGTGCGAGGGCCGGTGGGGTGACGAGGCGCTGGACCGGTGGGAAGAGGAGCGGCTCAGGGTCGCTCGCGCCGTGGTCTCCGACACCGATCTCCAGACGCGGATGTGGATGATGAGCGGCTGGCGGGCGCGGGCCCGGGACGCGGCGCTGGGGATCGCGGGACGCAGCGGCGTGCTGAACCGCATCGTCGTGCCGCGCCAGGCGCAGCTGTCGTTCGCCCATCCGGGGCCGCGGCAGCAGGCCGGCCACCTGCGGACCGGGATGCGTCTGCCGGACGTACCACTCGACGCGGAACGCGGGCGCTGGCTGCGGGAGGAGCTGGCCGCCCCCACCCCGCTGCTGCTGCTGTTCCCCGGAACGGGAAGGCGCCGCAGGGACGTCGAGGGCGTGGCCGACATCTTCCGGAAGACACACGAGGGCATCCGGGTCACCGTGATTTCCGATGCGAACAATCTCGGCCATTCCTTGCTGGGACTGAACCGTCCGTGTGCCGTTCTCGTCCGGCCCGACGGAACGATCGACGCGCTGAGCGACCCGTTCCGTGACGAACTCCACTCGACGGCAAGGGATTTGATCGGGCAATCCGTCCCGGCGCGGTAGTTAGGATGACACGGTGCTTCTTTCAGAATTCTCGCAATTGCCGCTCCCCGCTGTTCTGTTCGCCGACGGAGTATTCGCCCATCCCGAGGGAAAGACCATCCAGGGGGTGATCCGGCACAGTACGGTGCTGCGCCCCGTGGCGGTCGTCGACCGCTCCCACCCCCACCCGACCTCGGCATTCGTCCTGCCCGGGACCGACATCCCGGTCGTCGGTTCCGTCGCCGAGGCCATGAAGTACGGTCCCGAGGCGTTCGTGGTGGCACTGACCGAGTCCGATTTCGGTGAGTCGCTGGACGGTAAGTTCCTGCATAACCCGAGGGATCCCGGCGACCTTCCGGATCTGTGGTGGGAGGAGATACGAACCGCCGTTCGCGGCGGCCTTCACGTGATTTCCTGCCTGCATCTACGACTGCTCGACACGGAACTTGCCGGGATGCTGTCGGAGGGGCAACGCATTGTCGACGTGAGACGTCCGCACGATGTGCTGCCCAAGTATTCCGGACGGGTCCCCAGGAAACGTGCCAAGCTGATTCACGTCGCCGGCAGTGACTGTGTCGTCGGAAAGCGCACCACCGCTCTGCAGATACACCGACAGGCCCTTTCCCGCGGGATCGACGCCGGGTACGTGGGCACCGGCCAGACCTGTCTGCTCGCCGGATGCACGGAGGGAGCGATCATCGACCGCACACCGGTGTTCCAGGCGGCCGGTCTCGTCGAGCATCTGGTCCAACAGGCCGACGCCCGCCACGACCTGCTGATCATCAAGGGGCAGGCGTCCGTCATGCACCCGGCGTTCGGCGGCCTGGCCAGTGCGATCCTTCAGGGTTCGCAGCCCGACGCCGTCGTCTTCGCGCACGACGCCGAGCGCGTCTCCCGCTACCACTGGGACCATCTGCCCCTCGCCGACCTGGAGACGGAGATCCGCATGGTCGAAGCGCTCGGTGGCGCCCCCGTCGCCGCCATCGCCACCCGCGGTCGGGACAACGTGCGCCGCCTGCGCCACCTGGGACTCCCCGTCGCCGACGTCCTGGACGGCGACGGCGCGGCGGTCCTGCTGGACGCGGCCCGGGCCGTGTGGTCCGAGGCGGACGACGCCGAACGGGCAGGGGTCGCACGGGCAGGGGTCGCACGGGCAGGGGTCGCACGGTGAACGTGGAGGTGCCGCTGCGCGCGGTGGCCGCCTTCGCCGAGTGCCCGACCTGGGACCCGGTCGACCGCACACTGCTGTGGGTCGACATGAACCGCAGCGAGGTGCACCGGCTGTGCCCCCGCGACGGCACCGACACGGTCCTGCGCTTCGAACAGCCCGTCGCCGCCGCCAAACCCCGGGTCGGCGGCGGTCTGGCGCTCAGCATGCGCGACGGTGTGGCGCTGTACGACCCGGACGGATCGCTGCGCCCGCTGGCCGACTGGTCGGCCGACGGGGTACGGGGCAACGACGCGGGCGTCGACGGGCTCGGCCGTCTGTGGGTCGGCACCATGGCCGGCCCGTCCGCCCCGGGCTGGCTGGGACGCGTCGACACCCGGGGCGTGACGCACCGCGCGGTCTCGGACACCCGACTGAGCAACGGCATCGCCTGGAGCCCGGACGGCCGGCGGATGTACTTCGTCGACACCCCCACACGCCGTATCGACGTACTCGACTACGACCTGTCCACCGGAGAGGCCTCCGGCCGGCGCCCCTTCGTCGAACCGACCGACACGGCCGGCGTGCCCGACGGCCTGTGCGTCGACGCCGACGGCGGCGTGTGGGTGGCCCTCTTCCGCGGCGGCGCGGTCCGCCGGTACACGCCCCGGGGCACCCTCGACCGGGAGATCCCCTTCCCCGTCGCACTGACCACGTCGTGTGGCTTCGGCGGGGACGACCTGAGCGACCTCTACGTCACCACGGCGCGGCGTGCGCCCGAACACGACGAACCGCTGGCGGGCAGCGTCTTCGTCGTGCCCGGTGCGGGCCAGGGCCTCACGCCCACGGCGTTCGCCGGCTGAGGAGGCTCACGGGACGGTCGCGCGGTCGGGCTCGGGCCGCGCGGCGGGGGCTGAGGCGAAGGCCCGGGACACCTGGACCAGCCACCGCACATCGGCGGAGAAGTCCAGGTCGCCCGCGTTCATCACCGACACCGGCGAGGCGTCGTCCACCCGGTCCGCCACCCCGTCCCTCGGGTCCTGTCCGGGGCGCGCCGCGAGGGCGGCCGCTATCCGCGCCGCCTCCCACCGCGCCCGCTCCTCGACGCTCCCCTCCGGCCCCGGGGCGGGGAGCCCGGGGGAGACCTGCCCGCCCAGGGCGAGACAGCCGTCCCTGATCTCGATCACCCGTCGGTGCAGGCGGAACCGCAGGTCCCACAGGGCGAAGAGGTCGCTGCGGGGAGCGGGTTGCAGGGACATCTCGGGGTGGGCCCGGTACAGGGCGTACCAGAGCGGGCGCAGCCGCCGGAAGCGGCGGTAGTCGGCCCACCACGCCTGGACCGCCTGCACCCGCGAGCCCCACAACGGCGCCGTCCAGCCGATGGTGTTCAGGGTCAACCCCACCGTCAGACAGGTCCGTGTGACGGTCGCCCAGGCGGACGGATCCCAACCCCGGTGCACGAGGAACACGTCCGCGAACCGCCCCAGGGAGTAGACGAGGTCGAGGCACGCGCCGACCGCCGCGGTCCGCAGCCCGCGCCGCACCCAGACGTCCTCGGTCAGCCGGGCGTAGAACCAGCAGGCCTTCGCCACCACGGCCTTCCCGAGGGCGAAGGCCGTCAGGTAGACGACCTGGTAGGCCACGAAGTACGGCTGTTCCCGCGGGTGCGTGAACGTGTTCCGGGGGTGTCCGTGCAGGACGGCGAGCTCGAAGAGGACGGCCATCGCCACCGGCACACAGGCCAGCAGGGCCAGCCGGCGGCGCGCGCGGACGCGGGCCACCTCCGGCGCGTGCAACCAGTGGATGAGCAGCACCTGCTGACAGGCGATCGCCGCGATGATCCACATCTGGACGGAGACGTTGTACCAGGTGACCGTGCCGAACAGCCTCCCGGTCAGGTGGGTGGGCGTGGACATGGCGAGGTACATGCCCTGGCATCCGAAGGAAGCGCACAGGGCGACGAGCGCCGGCCGCGGTCCGCGCCGGAGGACCGGCCGGAGGGTGAGGGCGAACGCCAGCCAGCAGACCAGCGCGCCCAGCGGGTAGCGGACACTGTTCACGGCCGGTCCCGGCGGCGCCAGTCGAGCGAGCCCTGGATGCGGCCGAGCACCCCGTCCGTCTCGGTGGCGGCCGTGCCGGGCTGCGAGCGCAGGCCCTCACCGAGGAGGAACGCCATCACCTCCGCCTCCCGCTCCTGGGAGTCGGAGTAGTTGTCCCGGCACAACAGGTCCTGTACCAGCGACGGATCGAGGTCGGGGAAGAGCGTGGCCACGGCCTGTGAATCGGCGCTCCCACTGCGGTGGTCGCACAGCATGTGCGCCAACTCGTGGGCGATGATGTGCTCTTGGTGGTGCCGGCTGGTGTGCTGCTCGTAGACGACGTAGTCCGCGTCCGAGAAGGCCAGCCACAGCCCGCACGGACCGGACGCGTCCAGGGGCATGGGCAGCAGATGGATGGGCCGGCCCCGGGAGTCGCTGAGGTGATCGCACAGGGTCATGAGGTCGTAGGACTCGGGCAGCCCGAAGGAGGCCAGCCGCTGCCGGCTCTCCCGGCGCATCGCCTGGAGGTCGGATCGGCGCCGATGTCGCTGGAGGAATCGCATCGGAGGTCTACTCCCCGCCGCCCGTCGTGCCGCCGGTGTCTCTGCCCTCCGGGTCGTCGGTCGTCCCGTTGCCGCGTCCCGACTGCCCGCGGGACGAGGCCGCCGAGTGCAACAGACTGACCTCGTGGATGATGCGCGCCAGATGCTTGCGGCCGGAGTCGTCCATGCTCATCGCCCGCAGGGCGATGTCGCGGACCTCGGCGTTGCCCATCGCCGAGGCGATGGCGAGCTGCGCGTCGACCCGCTCGGCGGTGTCGTCGTCGAAGAAGTACGCGGCGGGCACACGGAAGAAGGCCGCCAGCGCCTCCAAGTGCCGCTTGGTGGGGTTGTCGCGCTGTCCGGTGCGCAGTTGCCAGACGTACGTCTTGGAGAACGTGCCGCCGCTCAGTTGGCTGCAGCCGCGGGCGACCTCGTCGTAGGTGTACTCCCGGCCGTTGGTGCGGATGGTCCTGAAGAGCTTGTCGACCTTGTCGGCCAAGGGGGGCATCAACACTCCTTCTGTCCGCCAGCGTGAACCAGCAGGGCGATGGCGACCAATCCTAGTTGACAGCCCCTCACCTCGCACCTACGGTCGGATCGTTAGCTGAGATGAACAAGCGGGTGTACGCCGATGGCCGTCGACAGCGGTCGGTCGGTACGGGGGCCCGATTCGGGAGGCTTGTGTGGGGACCATCTCTGTGTCGGAGAACGCCGTCGCGCACCGTACGGTCGACAGCGCGCACCGCGCGCCGGACGGGCCCGGCGCACGACTGAGGCGGGCCGCCACCGACGTGCTCGCCCGCTACGCGGACGCCCTGCGGGCCGAGGGTCACCCGCTCGTGGAACTCCCGGACCTGTGGCGGGACACCCGCGCCCAGGCCGCACTGGTCCTCGCGGAGTGCGCCCGCGCCCTCGACGCACCCGGCCGGGCCCGAACACGCGGCCACCTGGACGCCGTCCAGCCCGCGGAGGTGTCCTTCCACGCGCTCGGCGCCCGGTGCGCCGCAGCCGAACTCGGCCTCGCCGACTGCCTGTCCGCCATGGACCGGCTCACGGACGCACTCCTCGCGGAGCTGGACACGACGCGCCGCGAGACGGGCGCCGCCGCGGCGGACGTCGTGCGCCGCGTGCGCGCCCGCCACACCCGCGCCGCGGCCCACGGCTACGAGACGCACCTTCGGGCGCGAGGAACCGCCCCGGGCGACGACTGCTGTGCCCGCCTGGCCCGCGACGCCCACGACCACCTCGGCGGCAGCCTCGCCCTGGCCTTCCGGCACCTGGAGCTCCACCGCCTCAAGTCCCGGACCGCGGGCACGGACGCCCCGGGAGCGGACGCCTCGGGCACGGACGCCTCGGGAACGGACCGGCACCTCACCGCGATCCACGACGCGCTCCAGGAGGCGACCGCCCTCACGCGCGGCCTGGTGACCGGACTGCGCGACGCCCGCCGCGCCACCGGGGAAGGCCTGGAGGAAGCGCTGCGCCGCCACGCGGACCGGCTCAACCCGACCGGACTTCCCGTGCGGCTGACACTGGAGGGCGACGCGTCGCGGGTACCGCCCACCCACCGCCGGGAGATCGTCCTCGTCGTCGGGGAGTTCCTGCGCAACTCCTTCGCCCACGCCGATCCGCGGACCGTCACGATCGGTGTACGGATCTCACCCCACCGCGTCGAGGTACAGGCCGTCGACGACGGGCGGGGCTTCTCCCGCGACACCCCGCGCGAACACGGCGGCGGCCTGACGGCCATGCGCGAGCGGGTGACGCGGATGGGCGGGCGCTGCCTGCTGTTCAGCGCCCCGCAGGAGGGCACCCGGCTGCTGCTGTGGGTGCCGCTGACCGGCGGCCACGCGCCGCACCCGGGGGAGACATGGAACTCATTCGCATCCTGATGGCCGACGATCACACCCTGCTGCGCGACGCCTTGGCCGAACTCCTCGACGCCGAGGAGGACTTCGACGTGGTGGCCGTCGCCGGCGACGCCGCCGAGACCGTGCGGCTGACCGCCGAACTGCGGCCCCACGTCGTGCTCCTGGACATCGAGATGCCGGGCAACGAGGACCCGGCCGCCACCGTCAGGCACCTGCGTCGGGCCGCGCCGGAAGCCCGGATCATGGTGCTGACCATGCACGACGACCCCGTGCTGGTCCAGACACTGCTGCCGCTCGGCATCCGGGGGTTCCTGCACAAGACCGTGAGCCACCAGTCGCTGGCCGGCACGGTGCGCGACGTGTGCGCCGGCGGCAGCCGGGTCACCCTCTCGCTCTCCGCCCGGAGCCTGGCCACTCCCGCACCCTCGGACACCGGACTGCTCTCGGTCCGCGAGACGCAGGTCATGGAACTGGCCGCCGGCGGACTGAGCAACTACCGCATCGCACGCCGACTCGACATCGCCGAGGGGACCGTGAAACGCCACATGCGCAACATCTTCGACAAACTGGACGCGGGGTCCCGGGTGGAGGCGGCCAACAAGGCGGTGCAGCGCGGTCTGATCGCCCCTCCCGTGACCGCCCCCCGGGGGATACGGCACGCCCGCGCCCTGCCGGACACCGTCGTCGGGTAGGGCCCGGCCGGGCGGCGCACGCCGGGCGCCGCCCTCGCGCAGCCCTGGACCGGACGCCGGGCGCCGGACCCGGTCTCCCGGGCAACGGCGCCCGTGCGCCACGGGCGGTGTCAGATGCCCATGCCGATGCCGCCACCCACGGGCAGCACCGCGCCCGTCACGTACCCGGCCTGCTCCGAGGCCAGGAAACGGACCGCCGCGGCGACCTCCTCGGCCGTACCCGGCCGACCGAGCGGAGTCATCCCCATGACCTGCTGCATGCGCCGGTCGGTCAGCCCGCTCGTCATGTCCGTGTCGATGATGCCCGGCGCGACCAGGTTCACGGTGATGCCCCGGGAGCCCAGTTCCCAGGCGAGCGAGCGGGCGAAGCCCAGCAAGGCGGTCTTCGCCGCCGCGTAGTTGGTCTGCCCCGGGGACCCCAGGAACCCCAGTGCGGACGACACCAGCACGATCCGGCCCCGGCGGGCCGCCAGCATGCCGCTCGCGGCGGCCCGCACGGTACGGAACACGCCCTTCAGGTTCGTCTCCAGCACCTCGTCGAACGTGGCGTCGTCCATGCGCAACAACAGGGTGTCCCGGGTGATGCCGGCATTCGCCACCAACACCTCCACGGGACCCTGCTCCTCCGCGACGGCGGCGAAGGCGGCCCTGACCGAGGCGTCGTCCGTGACGTCGCAACGCACCCCCCACAACCCCTCCGGGGGCGTACCGGTCCGGTGGCCGACCGCCACCCGATCGCCGTCGGCGGCCAGAGCCCGCGCCACGGCCAGCCCGATCCCCCTGTTGCCGCCGGTGACGAAGACGGAACGTGACATGTGTTTCTCTCCTTACGGGGACACCGGGCGCTCGCCCGATGTCGTGAACGGCGCGAAGGTCATCGCGCCGGGGACTCCACCAGCAGGCACGACCAGGTGAAGCCGGCCCCCGCGCTGAACACGAGGGCACTGGACCCGGGCGCGGGCAGACCACGCGCCACCAACTCGGCGAGACCCGCGAGCGCGTCGCCCGCGCCCAGATGCCCGGTCTCCCGGCCGAGGTCGAGCAGGTGCGCCCCGCCCACCTGCTCCGCCAGCACCGGGATCCACGCCTCGGCCAGCGTCTTGGCACCGAACCGGGGCAGCACGACATGGGTCAGGCGCGGGTCGCGCCCGTCCATGCCCCCGTCGGCCAGCGCCTGCGAGACGATCGTGCGGATGGCCCGACGGTTGGAGGAGGTGAACGGCAGCGCTCCGTGGGTGCGCAGGTAGGCCCGCTTGGTGGCGCGCATGTCGACCCGGTCGCGATGCCCGCGGGCCACCGGGGAGAAGGGGTCCGCGCCGCGGTGCATCTCCTCCAGCAGCGGGTCCGCGACCATCGCGATCGACCGCAGCAACAGCACGTCGCCGTCGGCGGCGGGACGGCGCAGCAGCACGGCCGTACCGGCGTCCCCGTACGCCACTGCGAAGTCGCCCGCCCAGCGGTCGAAACCGGGCTCGGCGAAGCGGTCTCCCGTGGTCACCAGGCCCAGCCGCGGCCGCGCCGAGGCGTCCGGGGCCGACGAGGCCAGCCACGCCATCACCAGCCCCATGGCGGCGGCGCCGCCGTTGCACACCTGCTGGATGCCGATCGGCAGGGCCCGCAGGGCATCGAGACGGCGGGCCACGTAGTGCGCGGGCGACCACAGGTCGTGCCCCTGGTGGTACATCCACGCATGCGCCAGCACATCCAGCCCGTCGCCCGTCAGGCCCGCCGCGTCCAGCACCCCGCGGGCCGCGAGGACCGCCGCGTCGGGCGGGGCCACCGCCCCCGCGTCCGGAACGCTCTCGTGCCCCAGGGCCGCCGCGTCGCTGCGGCGCAACCGCCCCGAGGCGACCGCCTCCGAGGCGAGCGAGCGCCCCTCGGGCAACCACAGCCCGGCCGTCACAATGCCCACCGGCTCGGTCGGTCTCATCGCCCGCACCACCTGTCCGCACATCGGATCGTCTTCATCGCCGGAAGGCTCGGGCGCCCCGATGAAAGCGCGGGCAAAAGCCGGCCGAAACCGCCGCGCCCGGTGCGGATCACCCCCAAGCACGCACGACACGGGCCCGGCGGAGGCACCGCCCATGTCACTTTCGGAGTGCTTGCCGCTGCCTCCGAACCTGGGATTGGCTGGTTCAGGCCGGATCGGGAACACATGGACGTCCCCGATCAGGCCTCCCACGACCCATGAATCGAAGGGCCATCAGATGACTGACATCGCGATATCCGAGGACCGGCGCGCCCAGGTACGGGCCATCGTCGCGGACGTCCTCGAAGTGGACGCGGACGCCCTGACCGACGAGAGCAGCTTCGCCGAGGACTTCGACGCGGACTCGCTGCTGATCATCGAGATCTTCTCGCGCTTCGAACGCGACCTCGGCATCCGGATCCCGCAGGAGGACCTCACCGAGCTCGACGAACTGCCCAGCGCCTACCGCCTGGTCGAGAAGCACAGCGCCCCGGAGGCGCTGGGTGTCTGACGAGGCCTCCGGCACCGGGCGCCGCGTCGTGGTCACCGGGCTCGGCGCGGTGAGCAGCCTCGGGCTCGGCGCCCGCGCGGTCACCGCGGCGATCCGGGCCGGGCGCAGCGGCATCGGGCCGATCGGACAGTTCGACGGCACGGGCTTCGAACGGACCCTCGCCGGCGAAGTGCGCGGCTTCCACGCGGAGATGCACCTGCGCGGCACCGATCCCGCGCGGTGGGGGCGCAGCGGCCGCTTCGCCGCCGCGGCGGCGCGGATGGCGGTCACGGACGCCGGGGTGAATCCGGCGGCGCTGTCCGCGGGGCGCACCGCGAGCTGCTTCGGAACGACCAACGGCGAGTCACAGGTGATGGAAGGCCTGACCCGACAGTGGGTGGACGACGGCCTCGCCGCGCTCGACCCGGTGCTCGCCGGTCGGGCCGACGCCGGCCGGATCGCCGCCGCCGTCAGCGCCGAACTCGACCTGAGCGGCGAATCCGTCACCTTCGGAACCGCCTGCGCCGCCGGCAACTACGCCATCGGCTACGGCTTCGACCTGGTCCGCACCGGAGAGGCGGACGCCGTTCTGTGCGGCGGATCCGACGCCTCCAACCGGGCCACCCACGCCGGATTCCATCGGCTCGGGGCCCTCGCCGCCGATGTGCCCCGTCCCTTCGACGAGCACCGCGACGGCATCGTCACCGCGGAGGGCGCGGCGGCCCTGCTCCTGGAGCCCCTCGACACGGCGTTGGCACGCGGCGCCCGGATCTACGCCGAGGTCCTCGGCTACGGCATGACCTGCGACGCCCGCCACATGACCAACCCGGACGCCGCGTCGATCGCCGAGTGCGTCCGGCGCGCCCACCACCACGCCGGCATCAAGCCCGGCGACGTGGACTACATCTGCGCGCACGGCACCGGCACCAGGGCCAACGACTCCACGGAGACGGCCGCCGTGCGCGAGGTGTTCACCGACGGCCCGCCGCCGATCAGCTCGATCAAGTCCATGCTCGGGCACACGATGGGAGCGGCAGCCGCCTTCGGCGCCCTGGTGTGCTGCGCAGCCCTGTCCGAGGGGTTCCTCCCGCCGAGCGCCACGCTCCGCCGGGTGGATCCGGCGCTCGGACCCGATCTCGACTGCGTCCAGGGGCGGGCCCGGGCCGCCCGGCCGCGCATCGTGCAGAACCACGGCTTCGCCTTCGGCGGGAACAACGCCGTCACCATCTTCGGAGAGTTCACCGCATGAGCATCGTGGACGACCAACAGCGTCCGGCCGTCACCTCGCGGACGGTGGTTCCCATGGCGCTGGACACCGCCGGGGTGATCAGCGCCGCCGGCGTGGGACTGCGACCGCTCGCCGACGCCCTGCGGCGGGGCCTCGCGGACGGCGGTGAGCCGCCCGCCGCCGGCGAGGCGGAGAGCTATCCGCCCCTCGCCCTGCGCCCGGCGGACTTCGCGGCAGCCGACCTCCTCGGGGCCAAGGGACTGAACCGGCTGACACGGGCCGAACACCTGGGCATGGCCGCCTGCGCCGTGGCCCTCGAACCGGTCCCCGACCGGTCCGGGACCGGCGTGGTCCTCGGCAGCGCCGTCGGCAGCAGCGCAGGCGTCGGCCGCTTCACCCGGGACAGCTTCGTCCAGGAACGCCCCTACATGGTGAACCCGTCGGCCTTCCCGGGCACCCTCATGAACTCGGTGGCAGGCCGCACGGCCATCCGCCACGGCCTCACCGACGCGAACGCCACCGTCTCCGGCGGACCGACGGCCTCCCTGCACGCACTGCGGTTCGCCCGGAACACCCTGGTGGCCGGCCACGCACGCCGGTTGCTGGCCGGTGGCGTGGAGGAACTGTCGCCCCAGAGCGCCTGGGCCTGGCACCGGGCCCAGGCGCTCGCACCGGGCACCGCACTCGGCGAGGGCGCCGCCGTGTTCGCCCTGCGGACCGACCCGGACGGGGCCACGGGCGAGGGCCCCCTCGCCCTCGTCCTGGCCGTCGAGACCGGCTTCGCCGCGGCCGGGCCCCTCGCCGTGGGCCGTCGCCTCACCACCTGCGTACGGAACGCACTCGCCCGCAGCGGGGTCGGCGCCGCCGACGTCGCCGTGGTGGCACCCGGTGCGGCCGGCCGGCGAGGCTGGGCGGCCGTCGAGGAACGCGCCCTGCGCGCGGCGCTTGACGGCCCCGACGGCCCCGACGGCCCCGACGGCCCCGACGGCCCGCACCTCCTGCGGGTGCAGGAGGTCCTCGGCGAGACCCACGCGGCGAGCGCCGCCCTCCAGATCGCCGCCGTCGTCGCCCGCTGGCACGACCCTCACCTCGACACCCGCGGCGAACGGGCCGCCCTCGTCACCTCCGTCGGACCGGACGGCTCGGTCGGCTGCGCCGTCCTGCTGCACCCGCACGCGGACGCCTGAGGCTCCCCGCCCCGACCCGCCGCTCCGCCGCCCCCCGAACCACCACACACGTAAGGACATCCCTCCCCATGCGTTACCGCTATCTCGGCCGCACCGGCCTCCAGGTCTCCGAGCTCTCCTTCGGGGCGGCCACCCTCGGCAACCCCGGGGCGTTCGGCGGACTGCCCGGCGCGAACTGGTCCCAGTTCGGGGTCAACGCGGGCGACGACGCCGTCCGCCTCGTCCACGCCTGCCACGACGCGGGCGTCAACTTCTTCGACACCGCCGACGTCTACCGGGACGGCGAGTGCGAGGAACTGCTCGGACTGGCCCTGAAGGACCGCCGCGACAAGGCCGTCATCGCCACCAAGGCCCGCTTCCGCACCGACCCCGACGACATCAACGCCGCCGGCTCCTCCCGCCACCACCTGGTGCGCGCCGTCGAGGCGAGCCTGCGCCGCCTCGGCACCGACTACATCGACGTGCTCTACCTCCACGGCACCGACCCGCGAACCTCCCTGGAGGAGACCCTCACAGCCCTCGACGACCTGGTGCGCGCCGGGAAGCTGCGCTACATCGGCTGCTCGAACTTCCCCGGCTGGCAGCTGATGAAGGCACTCGACATCTCCGACCGGCGCAACCTCACCCGCTTCTCCGCCTACCAGGGCTACTACAACCTGGGAGCGCGCGAACTGGAGCACGAGATCGTGCCCGCCGCCGCCGACCAGGGCGTGGGCATCACCGTGTGGAGCCCGCTCGCGGGCGGATTCTTCAGCGGGAAGTACCGGCGCGGCCAGGACGTCTCCGCGGACTTCCGTCTGGCCCACGAGGGCCCCGCCTCCATCGCCCCGCTCACCGACCGCGAGCAGGCCTACGACGTGGTCGAAGTGCTCGACGGCATCGCCCGCGAGCGCGGTGTCTCCATCGCCCAGGTCGCCCTCAACTGGGTGCTCGCCAAGCCCGCCGTGACGTCCGTGGTCTTCGGCGCCAGCCGCCCCGGCCAGCTCCAGGACAACCTCGGCACCGTCGAGTGGGAACTCACCACCGAGGAGCGGCAGCGCCTCGACGCGGCGAGCGACCGGCCCGCCCCCTACCCGTACTGGCACATGCGCGCGATCGCCGGCGACCGGGACCTGCCCGGAGACCTCAGGCCCTGACCGCGGCCGCGGCCGCCCTCCCGCCCTCCCACCGTTCAGCCGCAGTCCACCCCAGGAGCACACCCGTGCCCATCGCCGTCATCGCCCTGTCCCTCAGCGGTTTCGCCATCGGAGTCGCCGAGTTCATCATCGCGGGGATCCTCCCCGACATCGGAGCGGACCTCGCCGTCTCCATCCCCACCGCGGGACTCCTGGTGTCCGGGTACGCGCTCGGCGTCGTCATCGGCGCCCCCGGCCTCACCGTCCTGTGCGCCCGCACCGAACGCAGGACCCTGCTGATCCGGCTCATGCTGGTCTTCCTCGCCGGAACGATCCTGTCCGCCCTCGCCCCCACCTACGGGCTCCTCATGGCGGGCCGCGTGCTCTCCGCCCTCGCCCACGGCGCGTTCTTCGGTGTCGCCATGGTGGTCGCCTCCGATCTCGTCCCCGAGGACCGCAAGGGCCGCGCCGTGTCGATGGTCGCCGCGGGTCTCACCCTCTCCACCATCCTCGGCGTCCCGGCGGGCACCTTCATCGGCCAGCACTTCGGCTGGCGCTGGGCCTTCTGGATGGTCGCCCTCTTCGCCGCCGTGGGCCTGGCCGGCATCGCCTCCCTCGTGCCCCGGACCCCGGCGCCCGAGGGCACCGGGCTGCGCTCCGAACTCAAGGTGCTCCGCCGCCCGCAGGTGCTGCTCGTCCTGCTCACCACCGTGCTCGGCTTCGGCGGCGTCATGACCTCGTACACCTACATCGCCGAAATGGTCACCGGGGTCACCGGCTTCACCGACGACGCCGTCACCCTGATCATGGTGCTGTTCGGCGTCGGCATGTTCGTCGGCAACCTGATCAGCGGCCGGCTCGCGGACCGCGCCCCCAGGACCGCCATGTGCGGCGCGCTGGCACTGCTCACCCTCGTCCTCGGAGCGTTCACCTTCACGGTGCACGACAAAGCGGCCACCTGCGTGACCGTGTTCCTCTTCGGCGCGGCCACCTTCGCCACCATCTCCCCGCTCCAGATGCGGATCATGGCCAAGGCCGACGGCGCCCCCACGCTCGCCTCGGCGTCCAACATCGCCGCCTTCAACCTCGCCAACGCCGCGGGCCCGCTGCTCGGCGGCAGGATCATCGACGCCGGCTTCGGCTACCCCGCCCTCAACTGGGCCGGCGCCCTCGTCACCCTCGTCGGACTCCTCCTCGCCGGCCTGGGCGTGGCCGCGGAGCGCAAGGAGCACGCCACCACGGCCGCCACCACGCCTGCCGCCGGCTCACCGAGCGGCAGCGCCGCCGCGCACTGAACGCCCCTGAAACGAAGGGAAGTCACCGTGGAAGCCCCCCTCCTCGACGCACCCGTCAGCCCCACCACACCCGTCGCCCCCGCCTACGACCGGACCGTGTCCCGCGCGCTCGTCCACCGCTGGGCCCTGTCCGAGGTGTTCCTCACCGACTCCATCGCCACCGGCGAGGGCACCTTCACCGCCGCCGCTCAACTGCCGCTCTCCCACGGATACTTCCGCGACCACGTACCGGGCCGCGACTTTCACGACCCGCTGCTCGTCCTGGAGAGCTGCCGCCAGGCGGTCACCTACGCCTCGCACCTCCACGAGGAGGTGCCCCGCGACACGACGTTCATGGTCACGTCCTGGACGCTCGACATCACCGACCCCGAAGCCCTCCGATGCGGCGAACGCCCCGGGGAACTGCGCATGGAGGCACAGGTCACCGACCGCGCACGGCGCGGCGGACGGCTGCGCCGGCTGGCCTTCGCCATGGACCTCACCCTCGACGGCCGCACCCTGGGCCACCTCACCATGGACACCAACTGCACCCCCACCGACCAGTACCACGCACTGCGCCGCATGCAGCGCGGCACCACCGTCCCCACGGCGTTCACCCTGCCCGCCGATCCGGACGGAACCCCGGTCGCCCCGGCCCTGGTACGCCGACTCGACCCCTTGAACAGCGTCCTCGACGCGGTCGTACACCCGGACCCGGGCACCCTCACCGCCCGCCTGAGCGCCCGTACGTACCGCAACCGCAGCATGTACGACCACCCCTACGACCACGTCCCGGCGATGGTCTTCAGCGAGGCGGCACGCCAGTGCGCCCTGCTGCTCGCCGCGGAGGGAACCTCCACCACCGAGGACACCGTCCCCTCCACGCCGGAGGCCGGATCCGGACGCGTACTGCGCCTGCACGGTCGTTTCCTGAAGTTCGCCGAACTGGACGAGCACGTGCGTCTCACCGCCGCACGCGAGGAAGACGGCAGCCGGCAGGCCTTCCGGATGAGCGCGGTCCAGCAGGACGAGACGGTCGCCGAAGTACGTGTGGCGCTGGGCTGAGCCCTCCGCCCCGGCCACCCCACCTGCCTCCCTCCCCGCCCTCCCCACCTCGCTCCCGCCCTTCCCGCCCTTCCCGCCCCTCCCGACCCTCTCGCCCCCGGAGTCTTCCGTGACCACGGCACTGCCGACGACCACGCACGCCGTCGCGTTCTTCGACGTCGACGAGACGCTCACCACCGTCAAGACCATGTTCGACTTCTACGACTTCTTCCTGAACGCCGTCGGGCACACCCCACAGGAACAGCAACGGCTCCGCCAGGACGCTCGCGACCTGCTGCGCCCCGGCCTGCCCCGGGAAGAGGGCAACCGGCTCTTCTACCGACGATTCGCCGGCTACCGCGCCGAGCGGACGCAGGCCGCCGGGCGGGAGTGGTTCGCACAACACCTGCGCCACGGCGGCTTCTTCCACCGGGACGTCCTCGAAGCGCTCACGAC
Source organism: Streptomyces sp. H27-H5 (assembly GCF_026627505.1). Taxonomy (GTDB): domain Bacteria; phylum Actinomycetota; class Actinomycetes; order Streptomycetales; family Streptomycetaceae; genus Streptomyces. The sequence continues at coordinate 25,096 of NZ_JAPNLK010000060.1, forward strand.
CCATCGGGAGCGCGGGCTGGCCACGGTCCTGGTCTCCGGCTCCTTCGCCGCCGCCCTGGACCCCGTGGCCGCCCACGTCGGCGCCGACGTGGTGCTGTGCACGCGCCCGGAGATCCAGGACGGGGTCTACACCGGGGAAGTGCTGACGACGATGATCGGCGACGCCAAGACCCGGGCCGCCCGGGAACTGCTGGCCGAGCGCGCGATCGCCCCCGAGGACTGCCACGCCTACGGCGACCACGTCTCCGACCTGGGACTCCTCCGGCTCGTCGGCCATCCGGTCGTCGTCGGCGACCACCCGGACCTGCTGGCGGAGGCCGGCCGAAGCGGCTGGCACCACCTGACCGGCATCCCGGCCTGACGCCCACCCCACCACCACGCGCCGGCGCCCCCTCGGGGCGTGGGCGTGGCTACGTCGCATCGCCGGCCGCCGCGACCATGCGGACGAGGGTGTCGATGAGTGCGTCCGCGGTGGTGCGCAACATGCGCGTGCCGAGGTGACCGCTGAGCTCCATGGCCGCGATGCCGTGTGCGCCGGCGAGGAGCAGGGTGCCGTAGTGCGGTGCGTTCGGTTCGCCCACGACGTCGGTGACGACGGCCAGGAACTCGACCTGGAAGCGCCCGGCCGCGAGGACACGGTCCGCGGTCGGGTCTCCCACCGGTTCGCACAGCCGGCCCCGGACGTGATCGAGCCCTTCTCCCAGGTCCTCGGGGCGCTGCCCGGGGCGCCTGACCAACATCTCTGGTACAGGTGCGCCACAAGGAGATCGTGACCAGCCTGGACCGGCTGGCCCGGCTCATCGAGGGCGATCCTGAGGACGCGCGCGAGGCGGTCCGCCTCGTGACGGGAAACGGTGACTTCACCACGACCCTCGACGTCTCCGGCCTCGCTCCGCACAAGGTCTTCCGCATCCGGTGCGACGGGGAGCAGTTCGACAGGACGCGGTTGACCTTCCACGGCATGACCGAGGACGGCAAGCTCGCGGTGACACTGCCCGGCGACCTGTCCTGACCCCCGGGGTCGTGGGCCGGTGCCAGTCCCGGTCCCGGACCCGTTCCCGTGACCGGGTCGCCATCCTCGGCGCGGTGGTTCAGCCGCCGTCCACGTACGCTCGGGCGGCCACCATGACGTCGCGAAGTCGTCCGTCGGCGATGCACTGGGCCGGCGCCTGGTCTTCGAGCTGTGGGTTCATGCCGATCATCCAGGCGCGGGCGGTGTAGAGGCTTTCGGCGTCCTGGATGAGCTGGAACACCTGGAGGGCCGCACGCAGACGTTCCTCGGCGTCGTGCCGAGGGACGCTGTCCCCGGATGCCCACCGGCCGACCTGCTTGGGGTCGCTGATGCCGGCCAGACGGGCGGTCAGGCGCTGGCCGAGGTTGTCCTGGAGGAACCGGGCGATCTCATCGATGTGCATGCGCACGGTGATGGCGTGGGCCCGTTCGGCACTGACGACGCTCTTGGCGACGGTGATCTGGGGCTGCGGAGTCATGCTGCGGTCTCCCTTGCTGTCGTGACCGCGGGCCCGCGGGGAGCGGGTCGCGTGTCAGGCGACGCAGTTCGGGTGAGTGCGTGACCTGGGACCGCGTGCCGGCGTGAGCGGGAGCCGGTACGGACCTGGTCTGCGCGGGTCTGCCGCTTCGTTGGTGTGCTGCCGCCCCGCCGGGAAGCGTTACCTGCGCGGGGGGTGTGGCCGACTCGGGGTCGGCGTTCACCATCGGCGTTGGCCTGCATGGTGGGTTCCGGAGCACGAGTGGCAGCTGTCGTTCAGGCGCGTGGCGAGGACCGCGGCTCGGCCGTGTGCGCCCTGGGAGCGGGATGGCTCGGGGCTGGTGGCGTCGTCGGTTGCCGATAAGTGCCGGAAGGCGGTCTTCACGGTGTCCCCCTTGTGCTCGGTCTTGTGCTCGGTTGCGTCCTTCCGCCATAGGCTACCCAATATCACCAGTCAACTCCACCTGTTAGGGCGAAACTTAACGCCGGTCGATACTGCCGGAGATTCCGCTGTTTGGGATCTGATGGCCCTTTGAACAGGCGAAACGCCGCCACTCCCGTGATGGGGCAGCGGCGTGACCAGCCCCCGTGCAGGGGATTTTTCCTACGTTCGGGGGAGGGCAACCGGGTGGATTGAGAGTGAGTAAGAGGTGGCTTTAGTGGTGGTGTTACGGGTGGTGTTCGGTGGTGGTCTCCCGGAGCAGGAGGAGGTTCGCCGACCCGTCGAGACGCGGAGCGGGATCAGAGCATGGTGAGGCCGTACTCCTCGGCGACGGTGCGCAATGCCTCGGCCTCGGGAAAGACGAGGCTGGATTCCTCCTGCTTGAAATCGACCCCCGAGAACAAGGCCCAGCAGCGGCGCCGCCCGAACCGGGAGCGGTAGGCGATGCCCTGGATGAGACCGTCCTGGTGGGTGGGGCCGGTCCGCTGGGCCGTCGCCCATGCGGCGATCACGCGGGTGACGCGGTGGTTGAAGCCCTGGATGTGCTCCGTGGTGAGCCGGCCCACGCGGTGGGCCGCGAGTTCCCGGTGGAGTTCCCGGGTCAGGGTGTCGAGCGTCGCCTCGTCGTCGACGTCTAGGAAGCGGGCTTCCTTGACGGGCTGTAAGCGGATCAGCGTGTGAGCCGTGGTCCAGTCCCGGGGGATCTTGCCGGGGGTCAGGTAGTACGGCTCCTTCCAGTCGTCCGCGATGAGGTCGCGCATGGCGGGGTCGACGCGGAAGGCGGCGAGGGTCTCCGCGAAACACCCTTCGTGTTCGGAGGCGCAGTAGAGGGTGCCGTGGGTGGCCAGGCTCCAGCGGTTTCCCCCGGCGGTGTGGGCGTCGTCCTCGCTGATGAACTCGTACTTGATCGGGTTCTTCGCTTTGCCCAGGCGCCAGATGCCGCGTTCGGGGGCCGGGATCAGGCTGATGTCCCGATGTGTTGTCGCCCTGTCCATGCGGCCGCTCCTTGCTCCGGCCGCCCGCTCTGCCGCGGTCGGCCGGTGATGCTCGTGGCGCGGCCGTCGGTGCAGGCCGGCTGCTCCGCCGACCGGGCCGGTTCGGTCTTGGATCCCGTACCGTGCGCCGCGCACGGTGGTCGTGGGTGGCTGTGCGCGGTGAACCAGGACGCACGTCGAACGATCATTTTCATGCTGTCGTCGGACCAATGCGAGCGAGTCGGAGCGATCACGAGGGGGCGCACGAGGGTTTCAGGGGGGCGCACTGTTCAGTTCGTACCTTGTTTCGTGCCTTGTCGGGTCATGGCGAGGTCGAGCTCCACGGCTGCGGCGCCGGCGTCTCCCGCGAAGGAGAGGACCACGCTCGCCGAGGGGGCCGCCGTGACGCGCGCGGAGAGGGAACGGACGGGGCTTCCCGTGGCCAACTGGAGTACGCACGTGCCGGAGCCGGCGTTCCAGACGCGGATCGTGCCGTCACCGGACGCGCTGGCCATGAAGTTCCCGTGCCCCTCGACGGTCCACAGGGCCACGGCGTGGACGACGGCGGTGTGGCCGGTCAGCGCCTCGCCCAGGGGGCGGCGGGTGGCGAGCTCCCAGAGCCGGACGGTGCCGTCGTCGCCCGCGCTCGCCAGGTGGGGGACGAGACCGGGGGCGGGCCGGACGTTGAGGGCGACGGCGTGCACCCGACCCTGGTCGCACTTGAGGGGCGCGCCGACCATGCGGCCCGTTCCGGTACCCCACAACCGGACGGTGCCGTCGGAGCTCGCGGAGGCGTACCAGTCCCGGTCCCCGTCGGAAGCGGCCGCGACGCAGCGCACCCGCAGCCCGTGTCCGCGACCGGTGTGCAGGAGGCGCCGCCCGTCGAGGTCCCACAGCTTGACCGTGTAGTCGTCGCTGCCGGTCAGGAGGAGGTTCCGTCCGTCGCGGGTCGTGAGGGGGGCCAGCGAGCGGATCCGGTCGATGTGACCGTCGAGCCGGTGGGGGAGTACCCGCCCGTCGGCGGCATCCCAGAAACGGACGCCGTGATCGGAATCGGCCCACAGCAGGGTCGCCCCGCCGAAGCCCTCGGGCGCCCAGGCCAGGGCCGACGCCGGTGCGCCGGTGTCGATCCGTGCGGTCGTCGTACCGGTCGTGGCCTCCACGATGTCGATACCGGGACCGTCGCTGCCCAGGGCCAGGCCCGCGGACCGCCCGGCCGCGCCGTGAGCGAGGACGCCGCCGCGGGAACCGGGGGCCGTGCCCGCCCCGGCCAGGGCCCGGGTGAGGTCGCTCGCGTTCCACAGCCGCAGCGTTCCGTCCGTGGCCGCGGAGACGAGGGTCGTCGTGCCGCCGAGGAGCACGGGCTCCAGCGCGGTGACCGCGGCGGTGTGTCCGGTCAGGAACGCCGCCGGGCGGTCGGTCTCCGTGTCCCACAGGGCGATGTCCTTGCCGGAACCTGCGGCGAGCAGGTGCCGGCCGCCGAAGGGGACGGCGGCCAGGCTGCCCACCGGTCCGGTGGCGCCCGTAAGCGTGATCAGGCGGCCTGCCGTGCCCCACACGGTGACGGTGCCGTCGACGTGTCCGGCGGCGATCCGCCCGCGGGCGCCGGCACGGGTGAGTACCCGGACGGCGCTGGGGAGGTCGAAGCTCTCGACGGTGCGGAAGGACTCCGTTTCCCGGAAGCTCAACCGCGTGCCGTCCGCGACGGCGACAAGGCCCCGGCCGCTCTCGTCCTCCCACGAGGCGAGGGCCAGTTTGGCCGTGCGGGGCGTTTCCCCGGGCAGCGCGAGCCGCTCCTCGCGGCCGAAGCGCTCCATCCAGGACACCACGGAGCCGTTGCCGTCGACGCAGACGACGACGGCCTCCCCCTCGGTGTCGACGTACGAGGCGACGTCGTCGATCCAGATGTCACCGGGCTGGTTGAGCCGGTCGACGGCCGTGCCGCGGGCGGGGTCCCAGAAGCGGACCGTGCCGTCGGTGCTGCCCGACACCAGCAGGTCCGTCCGGCCGGGACGCGCGGCGACCGTCAGGCTGCGAACGGATCCCTCGTGGGCGGCGATCCGTTCACCGATCGCCGTGCCCGCCACGGCGTCGATCAGCTCGATGTGGCCGTCGTCGTCGCCGGCGGCGAGAACGGTCCGGTTGTCCGGCAGGGTGAGGACCGCCAGTGAGCGCACTGAAATGTCCAGCGAGGCAAGGACGTTGGAGGGCGGGCGCCACCGCGACCACAGAACCGCCATGGGCGAGGCGCCGGGACGTTCCTCCCCGGCCGGTGTGCGGGGACGGCTCACCCTCTGATCGGCCAGGCCGGCGTACGCCAGGTACAGGCTGGCCAGCCTCGAGGCGAAGTCCGCCTGGTGCAGGTACGGTTCGACGCTCGCCCAGGCCTGTAACCAGTGTCGGGGCCCGTTGCCGCCGGCCGAGGGCAGCAGGGCCCGGATGGGGCTGCCCGTCACCCAGGGCAGCAGCTCGGCCGGCACGTGCTCGTCGTCCAGAACCCGGCCCCACCGGGCGTGCTGCGCCAGGTATCGCCGCACGTAGGGTTCCGGCGGTATGTGCGCGTAGGGGCCGACCAGTCCGGCCAGCGCCGCCGCGATCCGCGCGTGCACCTCGTGCGCGTCCTCGCGCTCGTCCGCGTACTCATCCGGCCCGTCCTCGGACGCGCCCTCCCCCTCGTGCGGCACAGCCGTCCCCCCACCCCGCCCGGCCGCCGCTTCGGGGCGGCGGCCCCTCAGTACCGCGGACAGCCGGTCGTGTGCCGGACGGTAGACGCGGTAGTCGTCCTCGGTGTCACGGGTGAGATACCCCGCCAGGCGGCCTCCCAGCAGCAGGCGGATCTTTTCTTCGGCCTCGTCCAAGGGCCGCCGGAGCAGCGCCGAGGCGACCGCCGACCACACCGGGCCGCGGGGGATGCCGCGACCCGGTGAGAACGCGCAGGCCCGCAGGAGGGCGAGCGATTCCGGCACCGGCAGACCGTCCTCGGCGGCGCGTTCGAGATCCTCGTCCAGCAGCCCCGCTGTGCCCCGGTGCAGGCCGGCCAGCCAATCGGGGTCGGCCAACAGGCCGGGGCCACCGCCGCGAAGCTGGTCGGCGGCGACGCGGGCGTCGAGGAAGGACTGCGGCGAGGCGACGGCGATGGTCCGCGCCACGGCGGTCAGGTCAACGCCCTTCCAGGCGGTCGCGCCGTGCAACAGGGCCTGTACGTAGGCCTCGATGTCCTCACGCATGCCGGAGTCGTCGGTGCGCAGCACCGACGATCCGGGAAGCGCGTTGCGGAGTTCCGACAACAGGTCGCCGCCGGTTTCGGACTCCGACCCGAGGACGTGATCGCCGTGGCTGCGGACCGCCACCACCAGGCGCACGCGCCGCATCACGGGGGACGACCCGTGGACTTGGGCCGGTACCGACGGGACCGACGGGGCCTCTTCGAGGTGGCCGGCGAGCGGGACCAACACCTGGTCGATGCAGGAGGCGGGGTCCACCGCCTCGTCGAGGGAGTCCACGACGACGGTCACCATCGGACCGGGCCGAGCGAGGAAGGACCGCAGCCCGCCCTGCCAGCGGCGCAACCGGTCCCGGCCCGTGGGATCCGCCGATACGCCCAGCTTGTCGCCGATGGTGCGCAGCAGGCTCAGCGGTTCCCGGTTGCGCGCGGTGACGGCCACGGTCACCGCCCCTTCGCCGGGAACCGTGTCCGGGGGGCAGTGGCCGGCGGCCCGGGCGAACCGGGGATCCTGCCGGAAGGACGCGTCGCTGAGGGTCACCGCACGTCCGAGGATGGCGGACTTCCCGCTCGCGGTGGTCCCGCTGACGATCAGGACACCGGCCGGTCCGGACAGGAAGCCCACCACCGCCGCGTTCAGGCGCTGCCGTCCGGAGAAGTACCAGCCCGGGTCGACGCTGTTGGTGCGCCCGCTGGCCTTCTCCAACCAGTAGTCCATGTCGTCGAGGCTGGTGGCGACCTCCCGGCGCGCTTCCCGGGTGGCCGAGGGGTTCGGCCGGTAGCCGGGGTTGGGAAGCGCCGGCGTCGGTTCGTACAACTTGTTGCTCAGCACCGGTGGGGGTACGTACAGGGAGCGACCCTGTTCGGCATTGATGCCCGCGGCGGCGGTTTCGAGCGCCTTGTGGAACTCGGCCATGGTCAGGTACCGCCGGACCACGGTCTCGCTCGTGCGCAGATCCTCGTGGGCGCGGCGGAGGATCAGTGCGAACGCCCCGCCGAGGACGGTCGCGTTCGGTGCGGCGGTCGCCAGCACGTTCAACGTGGCGGACGCTGTACGGTCGGCGGACAGGTCCCGTCGAAGGTCCAGCAGCTCACCGCCGATGTCGGCGGACTCGCACATGTTCACGATCACCAGGACGTCACGGGCCGAGGAGTCGAGCGCCGCGATCACGATCTCCGTGGTGCGCAAGCCGGTCGCGAGCAGTCGGGAACGGTCGGTGTCGCGGAGCACCGTGTAGTGCTTCGTCGCCGCCGACGTGAGGCCGTGACCCGTCACGAACAACACCACCGGGAGGTCCGGGCCCGCCTCGCGGATCCGGGACGCCTCCAGGAAGCACTCCACGTCGTGCCGGTTGACGACCGGATCGGGGTGAGTGGTCGTCACGAACCCCGGACGTCCGGCCTCGGACCGCTCCCACCACAGCGCCACCGCGTCCAACTGCTCCGCCACCGCGGCGGCGAACGCCTCCGTACCGTCCTCCAACACCAGCACGAACAAGGCACCCGCCGAGGCCTCCGTGGCCTCCTTCGCCGCCTCGGCCGCGTCCGCCGTGCGCGTGCCTTCGACCAAGCCGGACCCACCGGGCCCGGTCCCTCCCGGCCCGACCTCACCCGGTGCGGTCCCACCCCGCCCGGCCCGCCCGATCACACCCCGCCCACCGCTCATGTTCCCTATTGTTCACAGGCATGGACCAGCACGCGCACCACCGATCCGCCGCACAGGACCCCCGCGCGGACGACGAGTTACCCGCCGACGTCACCCAGGACGCCGTGGTCGTCGTGCCCGGCATCATGGGCAGCGCCCTCTACGACAACGAACGGGGCCGGCACGTCTGGGGGCTCGAGGGGATCTCGTGGCTGGTCCGCGCCTGGACCCTCCCGGGCGGGCTCACCTCCCTCGCCATGAGGGACGAGGAACTGGAGGGCAAGACCGGGCGGATCACGGCGACCGGACTGCTCAAGCACTCCGCCTGGACGCCCTATCTGGCCGGCATCGAGCCCTACACCGACCTCGTGGCGGCCGTCGGCCGGTGCGTCGCCCACCCCGCCGCCGTCCTGGAGTTCGCCTACGACTGGCGCCTGCCCGCCGCGACCAACGGCCGGCTCCTCGCCGAAGCCGCCCGCGCCCACCTCACCGCCTGGCGCGCGCATCCCGCCCACGACCGCGCCCGCCGCCATCGGGTCGACGAACGCGAAGCCCGGCTCGTCTTCGTCGCGCACTCCATGGGCGGCCTCGTCACCCGCGCGGCCCTGGACCCCCGCCTCGACGGCGACCTCCAGGCGGACACCCGCGGCGTCCTCACCCTGGGCACTCCCTTCCACGGCGCCGTCAAGGCCACCGTCATCCTCAACACCGGCCGGGGCACTCCGGTGCCCCTTCCGCACCGCAAACTCCGGGCGATCTGCGCGAACATGCCCGGCCTGCACGACCTCCTGCCCCAGTACAAGAGCGTGCGCGAGGACGGGAACATCCGGCACCTGACGCCGGGCGACGTCGTCTCCCTCGGTGGGAACGCCGAACTGGCACGCGACGCGGCCCGCCTCCACCGCGACCACCGCGGCATCGAACTGCCCGGGCACCGCTCGGTCGTGGGCATCAACCAGCCCACCCTGCAGAACCTGAGCATCCGCGAGGGCCGGGTCACCGCCTTCGAGGACGGCGCCCGGGCGCACGCCGACGGCACCCTCATCCGGGACGGCCACGATCGGATCAAGTACTTCCGGGTCCAGGGCGACGGCACCGTCTACAAGGAATCCGCGTCCATCAGCCCCGCGGTGACCACCCTCCCCCTCCAGCACGGAGACGTCGCCAAAGCCGACACCGCCCTCGAAGCGGTCGTCGAGATACTCCGGGAGGACATCCACCTCGGCCCCCCGCAGGGCGAAGCCGGATGCGGGCTCGACACCCCCGACTTCGTCGAGGCCGGTCAAGCCTGGAAGGTGACCCTCACCGACGTGGACTCCCTCGCCGGCGTGACCTGCCGCATCACCGCCCTCGACGACCCACGCGACGTCCAGGACGCGGCCCTGACCTGGGAAGACGGCAACGCGGTCGCCGTCGCCACGGCCAAGGCCCCCGGCCTGTACCGGGTCGCGGTGCGCACGCTCGACGGCGCCGACATCACGCAACTCGTCCTGGCGGGCGACGCCGGCGGGCGCCTGGAGGAAGCGGAGGACTGACGCCCGGGGGCGCCCGCGCGTCGCCCGGCGGGGCGGGCGCAGGTCACCGCACACGGGTGACCCGCTCGCGCCGCGCCGCCTGCGGGGGCGGCGGCATGGGGCGTCGGGTGAGGCCGCGTGATGTTCATAGCGGACGGAATGGGTGATTCCGGAGGGGCGTGATCATAGATGAGCGTTTTCGGTCAGGATTGGACCGGTGACTCAGCGTGAGGCGGGTTATTCGGGTCTTGCCCGTGCCCTCTGCTCTCCCTTGCCCCGCCTGTCTCGCGCTCGAGCACCATCGGCAGGAATTCACGCGGCCGTACCCCGGGTAGGGCGAAAGATTTCCCGACCTGGCCCCACGGTGACGCAAAAGAAGTCCGAAACTGGCAGGGTTGCTTTGACTCGTCATCGGTGGGTCGGTGAGTGTCGGTCACATGTCCGAAACATCCCGAGCCGCCGCCGGTGGCCCCCTTCGTGTGCGCGATTTCCGGTTGCTGCTCGCGGGAGCCGCCACCGGGCAGCTCGGTGCCCAGGTGACGCTCGTGGCACTGCCCCTCGTGGCCGTGCTCGAACTCGACGCCCCCGCCTTCCAGGTGGGCCTCCTGACCGCTGCGGAGACCGCCGCCTTCCTGCTCGTCGGGCTGCCCGCCGGGGCACTCGTCGACCGCATGCGCAAGCGATCCCTGATGATCCGCGCGGACCTGATCCGCGCCGCGGCCATGGCGAGCATCCCCGCCGCCGCGCTCGCCCACGCCCTGACCATGGCCCAGCTCTACGTCGTCGCGCTCGTGATCGGCGTGGCGACCGTGTTCTTCGACGTCGCCCATCAGAGCTACCTGCCGCAGATCCTGCCCCGGGACCAGCTGGTGGCCGGCAACGGTGCGCTGGAGACGGTCCGTTCCACCGCCCAGGTGACCGGCCCCGGCGCCGGCGGCGGGCTGGTCCAGCTCGTCGGAGCGCACCTCGCCGTCGTCGCCGACGCCATCGGCTACGTGCTCTCCGCCCTGTTCCTCCTGCGCGTCAAACAGCCCGAGGAAATACCCGAGCCCGCCGCCGGGGCCTCCCTGCGCAAGGAGATGGCCGAAGGCGTCCGCTTCGTCTTCGGCCATCCGCTGCTCCGGGTCATCGCCCTCACCACCGGCCTCGCCAACCTCTGTACCGCCGTCCTCATGGCGACGCAGACCGTGCACCTCGTCCGCGTCGTCGGACTCGAACCCGGCGGGCTCGGGCTGGTGCTGTCCGCGTCGGCCGTCGGAGGGCTGCTGGGCGCCCTGTGCGCCGGACGCCTCGCCGCCCGGCTCGGGCAGGCCCGGGTCATCCTCCTGTCCGTCCTCGTGACCGGCCCGTTCGCCCTGCTGTGGCCCCTGTCCGGGCACGGCGTCCCCGGGGCGGCCCTCTTCGCCGCCGGATCGGCGGTCGTCTCCTTCGGCGCGGTCGTCTACAACATCGCCCAGGTCAGCTTCCGCCAAGGGCTGTGCCCACCACGCCTGCTCGGCCGGATGAACGCCACCCTGCGCTTCCTCATGTGGGGCACCCTGCCGCTCGGCGCGCTCATCGGCGGCGCCCTCGCCCAGTCCTACGGGTCACGTACGGCACTCGCCTGGTGCGCCGTCGGCATCCTCGCCGTACCGCTGCCGCTGCTCCTCTCCCCGCTGCGCCGGATGCGGGACCTGCCCGGCCCGCAGGACGACGCCCGCGCCACCCACGAGGCGCCGGGGGAGAACACCGCCGCCGCCGCCGGCGACGAACGGCCGGCCCCCGCACCCACCCGCTGACCACCCGTACCGCGACGCGCGGGGGCGACCGCCGCCACACCCTTCCGCGCGACCGCGACCCGCGACCCGCGACCGCGGCCTCGACAGAGAGAACCACGTGCTCAGCATCACGAGTCAGTACCTGGCCCGTTACCGGCGTCTCACCGCCGCCGGCGACCGGTCCGACGTCCTGCTGCCCGTCACCGGAGCACAGCGCCGCTTCCTCCTGGTGCGCTCGCTGGATCCGTCGGGCCGCCCCGACCTGGTGCCGATGTTCTTCGCCTTCCCGCACGGAACCATCGACCCCGAACGTCTGCGGGCTGCGGCCCACCGGCTCGCCGCACGGCACACCGCCCTGCGCTCGCGGCCGGCCGTCGTGCGCGGCACTCCCGTCCTGCGCGTCGCCGATCCGGACGTCGATGTGACCCGGCCGGCCCCGATGTCGGGGGAGCGGCCCGCCGACACGCTCCGTCGCGCGCTGTCCTCCTGGGACGCGCAGGGTTCCCCCCTGCGGCTCTTCCTCGTACGCGACGAGGAGCGCGAGGAGGACGTCCTCGCCATCGCCTTGGACCACGCCGTCTGCGACGGCCGTTCCCTGGCGAGGATCGTCGACGAACTCGGCGCCGCCTACAGCGAGGAGCCCATCACGGCCCGCCCCGCGCCCGAGGAGACGCAAGCCGAACTCGCCGCCTACCGGGACACCGTCCTGCGCCAACTCGCCGCCGAGGAAAGGGCGGAGACGCCCGAGGCGGCCGCGTATTGGGCGGACCGGCTGCGTACGCTCCGGGCCCACGCCCCGTCACCCCGTCCGGCACGCGTGCCCGACGGCGCGTCGTCCAGTGGTGTCGCGCAGATCCGGCTGCCCGCGCACGACGGCGGCGTACCGTTCCCCGGACTGCTCGACGCCTGCCGCGCCGCGGCCCGCGAGCTGTACGGCCCGGACCTCGTGGTCCCGCTCGGCTACCCGTGGGGCGGCCGTCCCTCGGGGGCGGAGCCGGTCATCGGCTGCTTCCTCAACACCGTCGTCTTCCCGGCCGACACCGGCCGCACGCCCGACCCGGAGGCGACGGCCGACGCGTGGTGGGACGACCTCGACCGGGCCGACGTGCCCTTCGACGCCGTCGTGACCGCCGTGCGCGCCGCCGGCTCCGGCTGGACCGGAGGCCTCGACGGACTGCTCACCGTGGACGACGACAGCCGTCGCCCGCCCCTGCGACTGGCCGGTGTCGAGGGGCGGGAGGTCCACGTCGACGGCAGACCCGTCCGCGGCCCCTTCGCCGTCTCCGTCACCCAGGGAGCGGAGATCCACCTGCGGATGGTGTGGGACCGCGCGGTGCTCGACGACGCCACCGCGCACCGGGCCTTCGACGCGCTCACCCACGCGCTGCGCCCCGCCCCGCACACCGCGGTCTGACCCCGCCCCGGACCCCGGCCCCTCCGGGCACCGCCGCCCCCGCACCGGTGCACCCCACGCCGGCGCACCGCGCGTCCCAGCGCACCCCGAACTCCCCCCATGGCATCCCCCCCCCGCGCCCGAAACGGCACCGCGCGACCCGCGAAGCCGCCCGCACGACCACCGGACACAACCGTGACCGGCACCGGAATCCGACCCGACAACCTCAGGGATCGCCCATGCTTCCCCTCTCCTCCTCGCAGGAGATCGTCTGGCTGCACGAACAGATGCAGCCCGGCAGTCGCGCCTACAACTTCACCGCCGCGCTGGACCTGTGGGGCCCGCTCGACGCCGAGGCGCTGCGGCTGGGACTCGCCGCCACCCTGGCACGCCACCCCGGCCTGCGCCTCGAACTCGTCGCCTCCACCGGTTCCGTACCCGGGCAGCGGGTCGCGCCGCAGTGTCCGCCGAGGCTGCGCACCGTCGACCTCGGAGCGGAGGCCGACCCCGAGGCGGCGTTCGCCGACCTCCTGCGCGCCGAGGCCGAGACACCGCTCGACACCTTCGAGGCCCCGCTGATCCGCTGGACGCTCGTACGGCTGGCCGAGAACCATCACCGGCTGGTCCACGTCGAGCACCACCTGATCCACGACGGGCACTCCTTCGCGATCCTGCTCGACGACGTCTTCCGCGTCTACCGCGCCCACGTCCTCGGCGAACCCCTGGAGCTCCCGCCCGCCTCGTCGTACGCGGACCACGTCCGGGCCCGGGCCGAGGCCGCGTACGCCCCCGAATCCCTGGACTTCTGGCGGACCGAGCTGCGCGACCAGCCCCACGACCTGCCGCTGCCCGGTCTCGTCCGCCCCGGTGCCCGTCGCCGGCACAACGGCGGCCAGCTGCGCCAGACGATCGGCGCCGATCTCGCCGAACGGCTGCGCGCCCACACCCGTTCGCGCGGTCTCACCCCGTTCGCCACGCTCCTGGGGCTGTTCGCCGAACTCCTGCGCCGGCACAGCGGCCGCTCCCGGATGGTCATCGGCACCGCCGTCGGCAACCGCCCCCTCGGCTACGAGGACGCCGTGGGCATGTTCGTCAACACCATCCCGCTGGCGCTCGCCCTGGACGGCGCCGTCTCCGCCCAGGAGACCATGTACGACGTCACCGACACCCTCATCCGGGCCCTGCCGCACCAGGACGTGCCGGTCCAGGAGCTGACCCGGGCGCTCGGCATGCACACCTCCGGCGCCGACAACCCGCTGTTCTCCGTCATGTTCAGCGCCCACGACGCACCGCTGCCCGAGATCGACGTACCCGGTCTCGACATCACCCTCTTCGAGGGGTTCAACACCGGCACCACCCGCTTCGACCTCGACGTGGTGCTGCTCCCCGACGACCGGCGCGGCGTCACCCCGCGCCACGGCTCGCCCGGCATGACCCTGGTCTGGGACTACGACGACGACCTCTTCGGCGAGGACGTCGCCCGGCTGCTCTCCGGCCGCTTCCTGGACCTGCTGCGCGCCTATCTCGACAGCCCCGAGACCCCGCTGGCCGACCTGGCACCGACCGCCGTGGAACCGGCCGCCGAGCGCGTGCCCGTGCCCACCGACCGCGATCCGCTGGACCCCGTGGCCGCGCACCACCCGTCGCTGCCCGCCCTGCTGTGCGGCGCGCGCCGCCTCACCTACGGCGAACTCGACGACCGGGTCGGCTCGCTCGCCGAGCGGCTGCGCGCCGCCGGTGTGACGCCCGGCCGGCCGGTGGCCGCCGTCCTGCCCAGGGGGACCGACTCGGTCGTCGCCCTGCTCGCGTGCCTGCGGACCGGCGCCGTCTACTGCCCGCTGTCCCCCTCCGATCCGCCGGCCCGCCTCGGACTGCTGCTGGAACGGCTCGCCCCGGCCCTGGTCCTCACCGGTGACGGCGCCCCCTCCCTGCCGGAAGCGCTGCCGATCGCCCGGATCGACGCCCCGGTCCTGCCGCCCGCGCGCGAGGCCGCCGAACTCCCCGGCGCCGCGTACGTCATCCACACCTCGGGCTCCACCGGCACGCCTAAGCCGGTCGCCGTCGGCCCCGCGGCGCTGACGCACCACATGACGGCGGCCGCCGACCGGTTCGGCCTCGTCACCTCGGACCGGGTCCTGATGTTCGCCCAGCCGTCCTTCGACGTGGCGCTGGAGGAGGTGCTGCCGACCCTGCACGCCGGGGCGTGCCTGGTCCTGCCCGAGCACGAGGTGCCCACGGGCGCGGAGCTCGCCGAACTGCTCGCGTCCGCCCGGGTCACCGTCGCCAACCTGCCCACCAGCTACTTCCTCGCCACCCGCGAGGACCTGCGTCCCGCGCTGCGCGACGAGAGCTGGGCGCCGAGGCTCCTGGTGCTCGGCGGCGAACGCCTCCCCGTGGAGGCCCTGCGCGGCGTCCTCGCCGACACCGACGCGACCGTGCTCAACGTGTACGGCGTCACCGAGGCGGCCATCAGCTCGACCGTCCACGAGGTCTCCCGCGACGCCCTCGCCGAGGGCGCCGAGATCCCCCTGGGCACCGAACTCCCGGGCGAGCGGGTCCTCGTCCTCGACGCCCACCACCGCCCGCTGCCGTCCGGCGCCGTCGGTGAACTCGCCGTCGCCGGACCCGGTCTCGCCGAGGGCTACGCGGGCAACGCGGAGGTGACGGCAGCCCGGTTCGTCACCGTCGACGCGCTCGACGGGGAGCGCGTCTACCTCACCGGCGACCTCGGCTACCGCGGCCTGGACGGGCTGCTGTACTTCCTGGGGCGGCGCGACAACCAGATCAAGCTGCGCGGTCACCGCATCGAGCTGGAGGAGATCGAGGCGGCGGCGTCCGCGGTGCTCGGCGGCCGGTCCTGCGCCGTCGTCCTGGACCGGGAGAGCACGGCCGGGCCCCGGCTCATCGGATTCCTCGAAGACGGCGCCGACGGCGCGGACTTCGACGAGAAGTCGCTGCACGCCGCGCTGAGCCTGCGCCTGCCCGGCCCGCTCGTACCCGCCCGCTGGGCACGGCTGGAGACCATGCCGACCCTCGCCGGAGGCAAGCCCGACCGTACGGCGCTGTCCCGCCGAGCGGCGGCGCTCGACCCCGACGACACCGTGACGTCCGCCCCCGAGGACAGCGTGACGTCCGAGTCGGGAACCGGCGCCGAGTCCGGGCCCGCCGGCACCGCCGTGTCCGTCATGTCCGACCATCCGATGACGGCGCTGCTCGCGGAAGGCTGGCGCGAGGTCCTCGGCCACGGCCGTTTCGACGCCCGCTCCCACCTCTTCCACAGCGGGGGCCACTCCCTGCTGGCCGCCGAGCTGGCCGCCTGGCTGGAGCCCCGGCTGGGCACGCGCCCGCCGCTGAAGGTGCTCTTCCGCAACCCCGTGCTCGCCGACCAGGCCGAGGCCCTCGCCACCACCACCCTTTCCACGGAGTCGTGATGACCCAGTCCCCGACCCTTCCCGTCGCCCCCGCCACGCCCGTCGACACGGGCCACGCCACCGGCACCGCGACCGACACCGCGCACAGCATCGCGAACGCACACGGCACCGACACCGCCGCCGTGGCGAGCATCGCCCACGGCCCCGCCGCCAAACCGACCGGTGTCCTCGCCCGCTTCGAGGAGCAGGCCCTGCGCGACCCGCAGGCCCCGGCCGTGATCGACGGAACGCGGACCTGGACGTACCAGGACCTCGACGCGGCGGCCGCGCGGGTCGTCGCCGCCCTCGGCGACCGCGTACGACCCGGTGACCTGGTCGGCGTCTGCCTCGACCGCTCCACCGCCCTCGTGGTCACCGCCGTCGCGCTCGCCCGGATCGGCGCCGTCTACCTGCCGCTCGGCCCCCGCCCCGGCGAACGCCGCACCCAGGCCGTCACCGAGGACCTCGACGTCGCCTGCCTCATCGGCGACCCCGGCGTCCTGCCCGAGGCACACCGCGGCGGGGAGCACACCTCCCTGCCGCTGCCCACCGACGGTGTCAACGCCCCCGCCGCCGCGGTGGCGGCCTTCGCCGGCTCCGGCCGCGGCACCCGGCGCGCGCCCGAAGGCGCCCTGTACGCCGTCCTCACCTCCGGTTCCACCGGCCGCCCCAAGGCGGTCGCCGTGGCCGAGCCCTCGCTGTCCGTCGCCCTGGACTGGTACCGGGCCGAGACCGGCCTGGCGCCGGGCGACCGGCAGTCCCTGCTCATCGGAGTCGCGTTCGACCCGCACCTGCTGGAACTGTGGGCCGGCCTGACCTCGGGCGCCGCCCTCGTCCCGGCCCCGGACGACACCCGCTGGGACTCGCACGTGCTCACCGACTGGTGGCGCGACACCGGCCTCACCCACGCCGTGGCGGCCACCCCCACCATCGAGCCGCTCCTGGACCGGCCGTGGCCGCAGGACCTGAAGCTGCGTCACCTCGTCGTCGGCGGCGACCGCATGCGCCGCCGCCCCGGCGCCGACGTCACCGCCACCATCCACAACGCCTACGGCCCCGCGGAAGCCACCGTCGTCACCACCACCCACGCCATGCGCGGCACCGACCCGGAGGCCGGCGACCCGACCCCGCCGCCCATCGGCACCGCGCTGCCGGGCGTCACCCTCGTCGTCACGGACGACGAGGGCCGCCCCGTCGCCCGCGGGCAGGACGGTGAACTGCGCGTCGGCGGCCACTGCCTGGCGCTCGGCTACCTCGACCCCGAACTCACCGCACGCCGGTTCACGAAGGCGCCGCGCGAACTGGCGCCGTCCGGGATCGACCGCCTCTACCGCACCGGCGACCGGGTACGGATGAACGCCGACGGCAGCCTGGACTTCCTCGGCCGTCTCGACGACCAGGTGAAGATCAGCGGGGTGCGGATCGAACCGGCCGAGGTGGAAGCCGCCTTCGAGCAGGACGACCGGGTGCGCAGCGCCGTCGTCACCGTGCTGCGCGACAGCTCCGGACACAGCCGCCTCGTCGCCCACGTACGGCCGGCCGAAGGCGCCGAACCCGCGAGCGGGGACCTCCTCGCCGCGGTCCGCGGCTGGCTCCCCGAGCAGGCCGTCCCCGCCGCCGTACGGATCGTCGACGGCTACCCGCTCGACGCCAACGGCAAGGTGGACCGAGTGGCTCTGGTGGCCCGGGAGGAAGCCCGGGGATCGGCCCCCGTACCGTCCCGGACCGCCACCCCGGACGACCTCGCCGCCGCCACCGCCACCGAGCGGCTCGTGCTGACGACCGTGCGCGACCTCCTCGGCCGTCCCGGCACCGGCCTCGGCGACCACTTCACCGACGCCGGCGGCACCTCCGTCGTCGCCGCACGGCTGCTGGCGATCGTCGAACGCGAGACCGGAGTACGCCCGCGCGCCCACGAGCTGCTCCTCAGCACCGACCTGCGCGCCTTCGCCGCCCTCCTCGACCAGCGCCGGACCCCGCGCCCGGAAGGAGCCTGACATGGCACCCACCACCTTGCAGCCCGCCGACCCGGCGAACGGCACGCCCGTACCGCCGTCGGCCCGGGCGGCCACCCTGCCGGCCCTCGTCGCACGGCATGCCGAGCTCACCCCGAACGCCCTCGCCGTCGTGGACGGTGACACCACCCTCACCTACGGCCGGCTCCTCCTGGCCGGCCACGCCCTCGCGGCCCGCCTGCGCGACCACCACGTGGTGCGCGGCGACCGGGTGGCGCTGCTGACGACACGGTCGTCCCGCACGGTCGTGGCCCAGCTCGGGCTGTGGCTGGCCGGAGCGGTGTGCGTGCCGCTCGATCCCGCCCAGCCCAGGCCGCGCACCGAGGCGATGATCACCGACGCCGAGGTGACGCTCACCGTCGGCGACGCGAAGCTGCTGGAGGCCGCCAGGCTCCCCGGCCCCGTCCTCGCCCTGCCCGAGGAGCCGCTCACGAGCGGCCGGCCCGTCGACGCGTCCGACCCGGACAGCTCGGCGTTCATCATGTTCACCTCCGGCTCCACCGGCCGCCCCAAGGGTGTCGCCGTGCCGCACCGCGCGATCGCCGAGCTGGTCACCGCACCCGACTACGTCACCCTCACCGGCCGCGACCGCGTCCTGTTCCACTCGCCCATGACCTTCGACGCCTCGACGTTCGAGGTCTGGGTCGCGCTCGCCAACGGCGCCGCGGTCGTCGTCTGCACCGAGCAGCGCCCCTCCCTGGAGGACCTGGCCCGGCACGTCGAGCGGCACGGCGTGACGGTCGCGTTCTTCACCACGGCCCTCTTCCACCAGCTCGCCGCGCGCCGCTCCCGCGTCTTCGCCCAGCTCCGCTCGGTCGTCGTGGGCGGCGAGGCCATGGCCACCGCACAGGCCCGCGAGGTGCTCACCGCCTTCCCTTGGCTGGAGCTCGTCAACGGCTACGGGCCGACCGAGACGACCACCTTCGCCACCGCCCACCGGGTCACCGGGCAGGACTGCGACGCGCCGATACCGATCGGCAGGCCCATCGCCGGAGCCACGGCACACGTCCTGGACGCCGACGGCCGGCCGGTGGCCGACGGCGACCGGGGCGAACTGTGGATCGGCGGCAGCAGGCTCGCCCAGGGGTACACGGGCCTGCCCGAACTCACCGCCGAACGGTTCGTCGAGCAGCCCGCCGCCGGCCGGCTCTACCGCACGGGCGACATCGTGTCCCTCCGGACCGACGGCATCCTGCTGTTCCACGGCCGCAACGACGACCAGGTGAAGGTCCGCGGCTTCCGCATTGAACCCGCCGAGGTCGAACACACGCTCCGCGAGCAGCCGGACGTGGACGACGCCGCCGTCACCGTCGAAGGAGCCGGCACCCCCGAGGCGTCCCTCGTCGCGTTCGTCGTCGCCGCGCCCGGCCCCGTGCCGTCCGGCGGAGCGCTGCGCGAGCGGCTCACCGCGGTCCTGCCCGCCCACCTGGTGCCCGACACGGTCACCGTCCTGGAACGCCTTCCCCTCACCCCGGCCGGCAAGGTCGACCGACGCGCGCTCACCGCCCGCGCGCACACGGCCGACCACGGGCCCGCCGAGGCGCCGGCGCAGCCGATGACCCCGCTGGAACAGGCCGTCGCCGACGTGTGGAGCCGAGAACTGGGCAGCGAGGTCACCCGCGCCGACGCCGAGTTCCTCGCCCTCGGCGGCCACTCCCTGCTCGCCCTCGCCGTCACCGACGACCTGCGCGAGGAACTCGGCGTGGAACTCTCCCTCGCCGACTTCTTCGCCGCCCCGACCGTCGCCGCACAGGCCGAACTGGTCGAACGCGCCCTCCTGGCCGCCCACAGCGACCTCCACCCCGAGACCTCGGAGCACAGCGATGTCCACTGACGCCGACTCCGCGGCCCGCGAGCGCCAACAGCATCTCCAGCGGGAACTGCTGCGCCGGGCCCGCGCCGGAACCGCCCGACGCGTGACGGCCGAACCCACCGCCGGCGCGGGCGGTCCCGTACCGAAGGACACCGGCCACGCCTCCGGTACCGGCCCGCAGGACGGAAGCATCCCCCTCTCCCGCGCCCAGCGCCGCATGTGGCTGATGGAGCGGCTCGGCGGCGCGGGCGACTCGTACCACGTACCGTTCGCCACCCGGGTGCGCGGCCCGTTCGACGTGGCCGCGTTCACCGGCGCCCTCACCTCGCTCGTGGCCCGGCACGGCATTCTCCGTACCCGCTACACGGAGCGCGCGGGCGAACCCTGCCAGGAGGTGTTGCCCGCGCCGCGGACGGTCCCCGTACCCGTCGTCGACACCGACGCGACGCACGCCCCCGGGCTGCTGCGGCGCGAGTCGGCCCGGCCGTTCGACCTCACGGCCGGCGAGGCCGTACGGGCCCTCGTCCTGCGCCACGGCCCGCAGGACCACACCCTGCTGCTGACGTTCCACCACATCGCCGTGGACGGCGGCTCACTGGAGACGGTCGCCGGCGAACTCGCCGTCCTCTACACGGCGGCCACCGACGGGACGGGCCGGCACACCCTCGCCGCACCGCCCCGGTACGCCGACCACGCCCGCCGCGAGCACGACGCCCTGCCCGGCCACGCGGCGGAACTGGACCGCTGGAGCGACCTGCTGGCCGACGCCGCACCCCCGTGCCTGCCCCGACCCGCGGCGGCCGCGCCGTCCTCCGCGCGCCGGCCCGCGGCCGTGCGCACCGTACCCCTCGCACCCACCGTGCCCGACGCCCTGCGGGCGCTGGGCGCGGACCGCAACGCCACGCTCTTCGCGGTGTCGCTCACCGCGGCCTTCGCCGCACTGCACCGCCTCACCGGCGACGACGACCTGATCATCGGCGTCGCCGGCACCCACCGCAGCGGAACCGCCATGCGCGGCCTGGTCGGCCTGTGCGTCAACACCCTGCCCGTACGGGTCGACGTCTCCGGCGCCCCGACCTTCGTCCAGCTGCTGGACCGGGTACGCGCCGCACTCCTCGAAGCCCAGAGCCACCGGCACATCCCCTTCGACCTGGTCCTCGAACGCCTCGGCGCCGGGGCACGCGGCGCCGACGGCACCGCGCTGGTCCGCGTCACCTCCGACGTCCTCGGCGAGCCGACGGTCCTGCGCCTGCCGGGCACGTCGGCCGAATACGTCGACGTACCCACCGACGGCGCGAAGTTCACCCTGTCCTACGGCCTGGGCCTGGGCGACGCCGCACAGCCGGTGGCGCTCGTCCAGTACGACGGGAACGCGCTGGACGACACCGTGGCGGAGACGGCCGTACGGGACTACGCGGCCCTGCTCCACGCGGTGGCGGCCGACCCGGAACTCGCCCTGGCCCAACTGCCCCTGACCGGCCCGAACCACGACGCCGAACCGGACCACGACGCCGAACCGGACCGCGGTGACGGCCCGGATGGCGGGGAAGCGGACGGCGACGACCCGGACGGCGACGGGCACCCGGCCGCGCGGGCCCTGCGCGCCCACCCGCAGGTCGCCGACGCCACGGTGGTCCGGCCCGCCCAGGGACCGCCCGTGGCCTACGCCGTCCTGCACGACAGCGTCGGCCCCTCCGGTCACGAACTGCTCGGCCTGCTGCGCCGATCGCTCGCCGCCGAGTCCGTGCCCGCCACGGTCACCCTGCTCGACGCGCTTCCGCGCGCGGCCGCCGGCCCCCTCGACCACGGCCGGCTGCCCGGGTCGTCCACGCCGAGCGCCCCGTCCGGCCCCCGGGCCGAAGCGGTCACGGCGACCTTCGCCGCCGTGCTCGGTGTCCTCCCCTCGCCCGACGACGACTTCTTCGCCCTCGGTGGCCACTCCCTGAAGGCCGTCCAACTCGCCGAACGGCTCCGTACGGACCTCGGGCTGCCCCTCACGGGCCTCGACGTCCTCCAGGCCCGTACGCCCCGGGCGCTGACCGCGCTCCTCGACGAACGCGCCGCACGGCAGAACGCCGCGAAGGCCGCGAGCAGGCCCGCCCCCCGCTCCCGGGAGATCCGCCCGGGCACGGTCCTGGTCACCGGCGCGACCGGCGGCGTCGGCGCGTTCGTCGTACGCGAACTGGCCGCACAGGGCCGCCCCGTGCTGGCGCTGGCCCGGCCCGAGTCCGCCCACCTGATCGCCGGCGAGGGCGTCGACGTCATCGAGGGCGACCTCTCCGACCTGGCCGGACTACGGGACGCCGTCGCGCACGCCGACGCCATCGTCCACTCCGCCTGCACCTTCACCCGGCACGACGTGGACCTGGCGGCCATGGAGACGATGGTCGACGCCTGGCGCCGCGGACCGTTCGTCTTCGTCAGCAGCGTCGACGCCTACGGGCACCCCGACACGGACCGGGTCGCCGAGGAAGCGCCGCCCCACGGGCCCGTCAGCCCGTACGGCAGGGCAAAACTCGACTGCGAGGCTCTGCTGCTGCGCGCCGCGGGCACCGAGGGACGCGGCGGAGCGAGCGCCGTACGGTCACCGATCGTGTGGGGCGCGCACGACCGGCTGCGCGAACAGCTGCGCTGGGGCGCCATCGGCACGCTCTACCAGTCCGCCCGCGAGGGCCGGCCGATCGAACTGCCGCGGCCCGGTGCCGCCGGCCACCCCTGGTACGGAGTGGCGTGGGTGCACGCCGCAGCCCTGGCCCGCGCCGTGACCGAGAGCCTGGACCGTCCCGTGCACGGGGTCGCCAACGCGTCCAGCGGCCACGTGTCCTGGCGTGACCTGGCCCTCGACCTCACGGAACTGCTCGACACCCGCGCCGACCTCCGCGAGAGCGACGACGTCCCCCGGGACCTCGATCACCGCTGGCACTACGACGCCGCCCGCCTGGCCCGCCCCTTGCGAGCACGGCCGGGAGAGGACCGGCGGACCGTGCTGGCCGAGATGATCGGCGGCATGACCCCCGGCACCGCCTGACCCACCGGCCCGGGCCCGGAGCCCCTGCGGGGGTTCCGGGCCCGGGCCGTATCCGCCCGCACCGCCCCCCGACCCGTATCGCCCGCACCCCTCGTTCGCGAGCCGAATGCACCGGCCGATCTTCCCGGCCGTGGGGCGAGACGGCTGTGAACCGTGCTTCCCGACCCCGGAAGAGACGACCTAGTGCTGTGGCCGGAAAGGTTTGCCGGGTCGCGGTGTCCGGTGCGGTGCATCGCAAGGCGGAGGACTGCCGCTTGTACTGGACGTACTCGGGCGGTTCGACAACGCGGCGAGGTGCCGTGCCGGGCGTCGTGACACGGTGAACCTTTCCGGTCACAGCACTAGGTTCCGGCCATGACTACCGACCAGTGGTACGTCCTCATCGAGGAGGACACCCGGACGACGCGCAGTGCCGACGGAGTGCAACTCAAACTGCACCGCTGGACACTGGTGGCCACCCACCCCGTCAACGGCACGGAGGAACAGGCTCGCGCCGTGGCCGAGGACGCGGCCCTGTACCACCTGCCGGGGATCCTGGCTCGTCACGCGAGACCGGGGGACGTCCCGGCCCGTCAGGCCTTCCTCACCTTGGACGGCGCCTGGCTGGTCCGGCTCAGGCAGCGTCACCGCGAGTGCCACCTCCGCGTGAGCACCGCCCGTCTGATCCACACCCGAGAAGTGACCCAGGCCCCGCCGAAGACCCTCAAGGAGAAGTTCCGTCACGCCCTCGAAGGCCCCGAACCCTCCGAAGCCTCCTGAACACCGAGGACCTAGAGAGGGCCGGTCGCTCCGGGTTGGGGGAACAACCCCGAATTCACCCGTGGACACGGGCGACTTCGGGGTAGACGGGCCGGCATGGCACCGAAGCGCGAACTCCTCACGTCATTGCGGGCCGCACGCCAACTGCGGCGGGTCCGCTCCCTCTACACGGCCGGAGCCCTGCTCTGGGCGGCCGCGGCCGCCTGGGCCGGCTGGCTGCATCCCGGGAGCCGACAGATGTGGGTCTCCGTCCTTCTCCTCACGGTGTTCACCGGCCTGCTGGTCACGACCTCCGTCTGGCTGCGGCGCGTCCGGCCCACCGAGACGCCGACCCACCACGCCGCACCCCGACGGGCCGTCACCCCACGCCACGCGAACGCCTGACACCTCACCCCGGCCTTCCGCGCGCCCGCGACCGCGCGGTACACCCGGTCCGGGTGGGGAAGCCGGCGCACGAGGCTACTCAGGCGGTCTCTGAGTACGCCTGCTCATGATCCGTGCGCCGGCCGATCCCTATCGTGACCTGCATGGACACGGACCAGACCCCCACCAGTACGCCGACCTCGGACACACCGCGGGGGTTCTACGGCTGCGCGATCGCCGTCGCCGTCCTCACCTGCCTGGTCGCCCTGGGCGCCTGGGCCCTGGCCGAGTTCGAGAAGGGCCTCGACGGCTACGGCCAGTTGGAGCAGAGCGGCCCTTCCGGCTACGTGGCGGACCCGCTCGGCCCCGGCGCGACCGCGCGGTACGAGGACGGCCTGAAGGTGACGGTCAGCCGACCGCGCCCGGAGCCGGACGGCACCTACAGCCTCACGGTGACCTACGAGAACGACACCGACGAAGAACTCCTCCCCGGCGGGGAGTCACCGGAGGCCGGCGTGTCCGCATACGGTCCCGCGCCCCTGGTGGTCCGCGCGGGCACGTCGCTCGACGACTACGCCTCCGGTTACAGCGTGAGCTGGTTGAACCGGCGGGAGTCCGCCGCCACCCTCATGCCGACGCTGGGCACGGACAAGAAGCGAACCGTTCCGATCCGCGTCAAGCCGAGCAGGAAAGGGATTCCGGTCACGGTGGAGGTCGACCCGCCGAGCGCCGGATTCCGGGAGACGGCGTACTTCCAACTCACCCTGGACTGACCGACTGACCGACTGACCGACTGACTGGCCGACCGACCGACCGACCGACCGACCGACTGGCCGGCGGACCGGCGGATCAACCGATCGGGCGGAGCCGGGTCAGGAGCACTTGCCCCACTGGCAGTTGTGTCCCGACGGCGGCCTGCGCAGGTGTTCGGCCTCCTTGCACCAGGCGCACTTCGTGCGACCCGCGTTCGTGCAAGCACACGCCATGGCGGTACCCCCTTCAGTCGGTGAGCGCCCGCGTACGGGGGTCGGTCAAGGGACTCGCCCGCACGCGCGTAGCCAAGTCCGTGCACGATGCCGGGTGGTCGGCGTTCGTGGCGATGCTGGAATACAAGGCCGCTCTGTACGGGCGAGCTTTCCACCGAATCGGTCGATTCGAACCGACCTCGCAGGTCTGCTCGGTGTGTGGTGTCAGGGACGGCTCCAAGCCCCTCGGTATCCGCGTATGGACGTGCGGGGCTTGCGGGGTTGTCCTCGATCGGGACATCAATGCGGCGGTCAACGACGCCAAGGCCGCCGGACTGGCGGTATCAGCCTGCGGAGCGCGGGTAAGACCGGGGCTCCTCCCGGCACGGCGCGAAGAAACAGGAACCCACCCGAAGCCCCAGCCGGTGACCACCGGCAGGCAGGCGGGAACCTCCGCCCACTTGGGCGGAGAGGATGTCAACGCAGCACCGGCGTCTCGACGGCGCACCTGTCCTTCCACGACCACCAGCGCTGGATCAACGGCACGGACCGACAGCTGGTGAGTGCCGCGCGCCCGGCGGCGTCGCGCCGATGTCAGGGGGTGCGGGTGCCGCTCTTCACGGCGGTCCAGCTGCCGCCCTTCACCGCGTAGACCGTCAGCCGGCGGTTGACGGTGTCGCCGAACCCGTCGAAGGCGACACGACCCGTGACGCCGTCGAAGGCCAGTCCTGCCACGGCCCGCGGCATCTTCGCCCGGGCATCCGCAGGGAGGGTCCCGCCATGGGCGGCGGCGACCGCCTTCACCCCCTCGATGACGGTCCAGGCCGCGTCGTACGCGGAGGGGCCGTACGAACCGGCCGCCTCGGGGTACCCCGCCTTGCGGTACTGCTCGGTGAACTCCGCTCCTGCCGCCAGGTCCTCGACGGGCACCCCGAGGTTGGTGGTCAGGTCGCCCTCGGCCTTCGGGTTGGTCGAGATGAACTGCTGGTCGAAGATGCCGTCGCCGCCCATCAGGGGAAGGTTCACGCCCGCCTGCTTGAGCTGGTGGGAGAGGGGCGCGGCGGTCGTGTAGTAGCCGCCGAAGTACACGGCGTCGGCTCCCGAGGCGCGGACCTTCGCGGCGAGTCCCGAGAAGTCGCTCTGGGCGGGGTCGACGTGCTCCGTACCGACGACGGTTCCGCCGAGTTTCGTGAGCTCGGCGCCGAACCCGGCGATGAGGGCGGTGCCGTAGGCGCTGTTGTCGTCGACGACGTAGAGCTTCGTCTTTCCGGCGTCGTGGAGGTACCGGGCTGCGAACGGGCCCTGGTCGACGTCGGTGGCGATGGTACGGAAGTAGGTGTCATGCGGGCGGGACTTCGTGCCCTTGGCCCAGGCGGGGCCCAGGGTCAGCGCGGGGTTGGTGTTTCCCGGGGACACGTTGACCAGGCGCGCCTGCGCGAGCGGATCCACCATGCTCTGGGCGACACCGGAGTTGAGCGGGCCGACGACGCCCAGCACCGCCTTGTCGGCGATGAACCGAGTGGCGTTCGGCGCGCCGTTGACGGGGCTGGCCGCGTCGTCCAGCGCCTTGATCTCGAACTTGACGCCGGGCACGTGACCGGTGCGGTTGGCGTTCCTCACGGCCAGGTCGGCGGAGTTCCTGATGCCCAGTCCCCAGGAGGACATGCCGCCGCTGAGGGGAGCGTCCACACCGATGACCACCGTGACGGGGGAGGCCGCCGCACCCTTGTCGGATGACCCGCCGTCGGGCGTGTCGGGTCGGGTGAGGGTCCAGGTGAGGGCGGACCCGACGAGGACCGTGGCCAGGGCCGTTCCCAGGACGACCGAGCGCCGGGTGAGGTCGCGCCGCGGGGTGGACGCCTCCTTGCCGTGCCGCCGGTCATCCGTGCCGCCGAGCGCCACCAGATCGTCGGTCGGGGGAACGACCGTGGGCGGGCCGCCGGGCCGTTCCGGCACGGGACCCCCGAGGGTGACCGCGCCCGACACGTCCTCCCCGGCCGGGGCCGCGGCCTCCCCGGCGGTGGACGCGGAATCCTTGACGGTGGGCGTCGGCAGGGGCGGTACGGGGGAGGACTCCGCCACCGGTGCCGTCGGGGTGGGAGTGCCCTCGGCGGTCGCCTCCGGTACGGGACCCGGGCCGACGGATCCGCCGGTCGATCCTCGCCCGACGGATCCGCCGGTCGAAGCCGTACGGGACGGCAGCGACTCCAGTGCCGACGCCAGCAACGCGGCGGCCTCGGCCGCGCCGACGCGCCGCGCCGGGTCCTTGGCGAGCAGCGCTTCCAGCACCGGTGCCAGGGGCCCGGCGTGGACCGGCGGGGTGTGGGGGCGGGTGAAGACGGCCACGGCGAGGGCGTGCAATCCCTCCGCCTCGAACGGCGGGTGCCCTTCGACGGCGTGGTAGAGGGTCGCGCCGAGTGCCCACAGGTCGTTGGCGGGAGTCGGCCGCTTCCCCTCCAACTGCTCCGGCGGCATGTACTGAGGGGTGCCGATGACGATGCCGCTGTGGCTGAGCTTGGTCGTCGCGTCCGCGAGGTGGGCGATGCCGAAGTCGGTGACGATGACGCGGTCCTTGGTCAGGAGCACGTTGTCCGGCTTGATGTCGCGGTGGACGATCCGCGCGCGGTGCGCCTCCGCGAGCGCGTCGAGCATCGCGGAGCCGATCTCCGCCACCCGCCGCACCGGCAGCCGGCCCTCCCGACGGATGGCCGCGGCGAGGGACTCCCCCCGGATGAACTCCATGACGATCACGGGGGCGCCGTTGTGATCCACGACGTCGTGGATGGTGATGATCCCGGGGTGGCTGAGTGTGACCGCCGCGCGGGCCTCGCCGGTGAAGCGACCGACGAGGGTGGCACGGTCGTGGTCGTCCAGCCCGGGCGGGAAGAGGATCTCCTTGACGGCGACCTCGCGCCCGAAAAGCTGCTGGTCGACGCCCCGCCAGACCCGGCCCATGCCGCCCTGGCCGATACGTTCGAGAAGCTGGTACCTGCCGGCGATGAGTACGGGGTTCTGCTCGGTCACGCGCACACTCTAGTGCTGCACCGCGAAAGTTCGTGGAGGGGTGTTGGTCAGGTCGGCTGGTCGCCGAGGTAGAGGTAGCAGGCGCAGTCGAGGCAGTCCTCGGGACTGCCGAAGGGCAGGCCTGAGGGCAGGAAGT
>NZ_JAPNLK010000061.1 GCF_026627505.1 Streptomyces sp. H27-H5
GTCGGTGCCGGGGTGGGGTGTCGTCCTGGACTGTGTGATTTAGGCGCCCTGGGTTGGGTTGCTCTGTCGGGCGGTGGTCACGCGCCACACATCCCACTTCTACGTCCCGGCCAACACCCCACCCCGCCCCCGCCCCCGACCAACAGTCCGACCCCGGTGAGTGAATCCAGACTTGCCGGCCGGTCCGGCCATTCCAGCCTCGCCGGCGTTCGAGGCGCGGGGTACGGGGCGGAGCCCCGAAAGCACGGCGGAGCCGGGGGCGCTTCGCGCGACGGTGGCGCGGGCCTCCGTCCATCTCAGCCCCGCCGGCGTTTGAGGCGCCGGGCCCGGTGGTGGGGTCGTGGCGGCCGCGTTGCGAGGGCGTGAAATCCGGCCATGGTTTTCGGCCGGGGCCCGGGGTGGGTCGGGGGGTTCCCGGTGGGGGGAACCGGCAGGTCAGGGCCGCTGGGCGGGGTTTCCGCGGCGGGTGGGGGCGGGGGTTCCGGTGGGGGTTGACCCCGGCCGGGGGCGCTGACAGGCTCCGAGCCATGTCCGCGATCGAGCACCTCGCCCCGCGGCTCCACACCCCCGGCCGCTGTACCGCGCCGGGCGAGTGTCAGGGCCGCTTCCCGGCCCCGCGCCGCGCCTGAGCGCCGCTCCGGGGTCCTGTGACCCCTCGGTCCGCTGAGGCCGCTTCCGCCCCGCCCCGTCCCGTGTGCGTGCCGTTGCCGCGCATCACGACCCGTTCGCGTAACGGCATTTCTTCCCCTGCGGAAATAGATCTCTGACCCGGGAGTTCCCATGACCACTGTCACCGCTGTCTCCGTCGACAAGATCGGCGGCCGCATCGGCGCCGAGATCGGCGGCGTCCGCCTCGGCGGCGACCTGCCCGCCGAGACCGTCGCCGAGATCCGTGCCGCCCTCCTCGCCCACAAGGTCGTCTTCTTCCGCGGCCAAGACCACCTCGACGAGGCCGGACACGAGGCGTTCGCCCAGCTGCTCGGCGCGCCGGTCGCCCACCCGACCGTGCCCTCCGCCGACGGCCGGTACGCCCTCGGCATCGACTCCGACCACGGCGCCCGCGCCAACCAGTGGCACACCGACGTCACCTTCGTCCCCGCCTACCCCGCCTTCTCCATCCTCCGCGCCGTCACCATCCCCCCGTACGGCGGCAACACGCTGTGGGCCAACACCGCCACCGCTTATGCGGGCCTCCCGGAGCCGCTGCGGGTCCTGGCCGACGGCCTGCGCGCCGTGCACTCCAACGAGTACGACTACGCGGCCCTTCGGCCCGACGCGCTCCCCGAGGCCCTGGCCCAGTACCGCGAGGTGTTCACCTCCACCACGTTCCTCACCGAGCACCCGGTGGTCCGCGTCCACCCCGAGACCGGCGAACGGACCCTGCTGCTCGGCAACTTCGTGCAGCGGATCACCGGCCTCACCGGCCGGGACTCCCGCGTCCTCCAGGACCTGTTCCAGGCGCACATCGAGAGCCCCGAGAACACCGTCCGTTGGCAGTGGCGCGCCGGCGACGTCGCGATCTGGGACAACCGCGCCACCCAGCACTACGGCGTGGACGACTCCGACGACCACGAGCGCACCCTGCGCCGCGTCACCGTCGATGGCGACGTGCCCGTCGGCCCCGACGGACGCCCGTCCCGCCTGATCAGCCCGGAGGCCGTGCCCGACCCGGAGTTCGGCATCGCCTCCGGCGCCTCCTCCGCCTCCGCCTGAGCCGACCCCGCCGCACAAGGAGAGCCACCGTGCCCAAGCTGCTCGCCATCACCGGCAGCCCCTCTGTCCACTCCCGTACCGCCGTGGTCGTCGACCAGGTGCTGCGCCGCCTGTCCCACTCCGGGTACGAGACCGCGCATCTCGCCGTGCGGGAACTGCCCGCCGCCGACCTGCTCTCCGCCCGCCGGGGTGAGCCCGAGATCCGCCGCGCGGTGGAGGCCGTGGCCGAGGCGGACGGCCTGATCATCGCCACGCCGATCTACAAGGCCTCGTACACCGGCCTGCTCAAGGCCTTCCTCGACCTGCTCCCGCAGGACGGCCTGGCCGGCAAGACGGTCCTGCCGATCGCCACCGGCGGCAGCCTCGCCCACGTCCTGACCATCGACTACGCCCTGCGCCCGGTCCTCTCCGCGCTCGGCGCCCGGCACGTCACCGCCGGCCGCTTCGTCCTGGACTCCGCCGTCGAGCGCGGAGACGGCCCGGACCGGCTCCGGCCCGAGGCGGAGCTGGACTTGTACCAGGCCGTCGACGAGTTCGCCGACGCGCTGCGCATCGCCCCCGCGGGCGCCCTCACCACCGCTCACTGACCCCGTACGCACCGACAAGGATCCGTCATGCCCGCAGCCTTCGCCCCGTCCTCCACCTCCCGACGCCAGTTCCTCACCCTGCTCGGCATCTCGGCGGCCGCGGTGAGCTGCGGCACGGCCACCGCCACCGGCGGCTCCGGCAAGCAGGTCACGTCCCTCAAGTACCAGGGCTCGGTGGGCGCGGTCACGCTCCCCGAACTGGCCGCCGATCTCGGATACCTGGGGAACCTCACCCTGGACTGGGTCGGCAACACCATCAGCGGCCCCCAGGACATCCAGTCCGCGGCCACCGGCCAGACCCACTTCGGCGGCGCCTTCAACGGCGCGATCGTCAAACTCGCCGCGAGCAAGGCGCAGATCCAGGCCGTCATCTCCTACTACGGCTCCGACAAGGACACCTACCTCGGCTACTGCGTCCTGGAGGACAGCCCGATCCGGTCGGCCCGCGACCTGATCGGCAAGAAGGTCGGCATGAACACCCTGGGCGCCCACGCCCAGGCCCTGCTCCACATCTACCTGGAGCGCAACGGCCTCTCCAAGGCCGACGCAGGCAAGGTCGAGTCCCTCGTCGTCCCGCCCGTCAACACCGAACAGGCCCTGCGCCAGAAGCAGATCGAGGTCGGCGTCCTCAGCGGGGTGCTGCGCGACAAGGCCCTCGCGGCCGGCGGGATACGCCCGCTGTTCAAGGACTTCGAGCTGCTGGGGGCGTTCAGCGCCGGCAGTTACGTGATGACCCGGCGCTTCATCAAGGAGAACCCCGACACCGTCAAGACGTTCACCACCGGCGTCGGCAAGGCCATCGAGTGGTCGCGCACCACCCCGCGCGAGCAGGTCATCGCGCGGCTGACCGACATCGTGAAGAAGCGCGGCCGCAACGAGGACACCTCGACCCTGCGCTACTGGCGCTCGTACGGGGTCGCCGAACCGGGCGGCCGGATCGCCGACAAGGAGTTCCAGCTCTGGATCGACTGGCTCGGCGAGCGCGGCGAGATCAAGAAAGGGCAGCTCAAGGCCGCCGACCTCTACACCAACGAGTTCAACGGGAACGGGAAGGGCTGACCGACTGCCATGGCGAAGATCGTGTTCGACTCCGTGACGAAGACCTTCCCGACGAAGGACAGGAAGAACAGGAGGAACAAGCAGGAGTTCACCGCCCTCGACGGCATCGACCTGGAGATCGAGGCGGGCGAGTTCGTGGTCGTCGTCGGCCCCAGCGGTTGCGGCAAGTCCACCCTGCTCGACCTCCTCGGCGGCCTGACCCGCCCCACCTCCGGCCGGATCCTGCTCGACGGCGAACCCGTCACCGGCCCCGGGCTCGACCGGGGCATCGTCTTCCAGCAGTACGCGCTGCTGCCCTGGCGCACCGCACTGGGCAACATCGAGTTCGGCCTGGAGGCGACCGGCGTCCCGCGCCGCCAACGGACCGCGAGAGCAAGGGAGTTCTTGGACCTCGTCGGGCTCACCGGCTTCGAGGACCGGCACCCCCACGAACTGTCCGGGGGCATGCGCCAGCGCGTCGCCATCGCCCGCTCGCTCGCCTACGACCCCGACGTGCTGCTGATGGACGAGCCGTTCGCGGCCCTGGACGCGCAGACCCGCGAATCCCTCCAGGACGAACTGCGGCGCATCTGGCAGCGCACCGGCAAGACGATCGTGTTCATCACCCACGGCATCGAAGAGGCCGTGTACCTGGGGCAGAAGGTCGCCGTGATCACCTCGCGCCCCGGCCGCGTCAAGGAGGTCGTCCGGGTCGACCTCGGCGACCGTGCCACCGGCGCCACGGGCGAGGACCTGCGCTCCAGCCCGGAGTTCGCCCGTCATCGCCACGAGATCTGGACCCTGCTCCACGACGAGGTGGCCCGCGCTCAGCAACTGGAGAAGGAGGAGGCCGCCGTATGACCACCGGAACCGACATCACCGCCGCAGCCCTGGCCGGCCTGGCACCCCCGCCGGAGACCGAGGACCCGGCCCGGCCCGCGGGAGCGCCGACCACCGGGGCGCCCGCGCAGCCTGCGCCGCCCGCCGACGCGCCGGCCCCCGGGACCGCCGGGACGCCCGCCGCCGATACGGAGCCGGTCGCGGCGAAGGTCCCCGTACGGAGTCCGGGGCGCGGCCTGTTCGCCGCCGTCGGGCGCGGGCTGGGGGCGGCCGTGCTGCGCTCGGCCGCCATCCTCGCCCTGCTCGCCCTGTGGGAGACGGCGCCCCGGCTCGGCCTGGTCGACGCCACGTTCCTGCC
The DNA here is from genome assembly GCF_026627505.1 of Streptomyces sp. H27-H5. GTDB lineage: Bacteria > Actinomycetota > Actinomycetes > Streptomycetales > Streptomycetaceae > Streptomyces. Next base: position 4,537 of record NZ_JAPNLK010000061.1, read on the forward strand.
GCCGGTCAGCGAGGTCGCCACGGCCTGGTGGGAGCTGCTGGGGGACGGGCAGCTCGCCGAACACACCGGGGCCAGCCTGGTCCGCTCCTTCGGCGGCTTCGGCATCGCGGCCGTGGTCGCGGTACCGCTCGGCCTGCTCATCGGCTGGTACCGGCCGGTCGCGGCGCTGCTCGGGCCGCTGCTGGAGGTCTTCCGCAACACGGCGGCGCTGGCGCTGCTGCCGGTGTTCGTGCTGCTGCTGGGCATCGGGGAGACCTCGAAGGTGTCCATCGTGGTCTACGCGTGCGTCTGGCCGATCCTGCTCAACACGATCAGCGCGGTCGGCAACGCCGATCCGACCCTGGTGAAGCTGGCCCGCTCGATGGACCTGTCCACGCCGAGACTCTTCCAGAAGGTGATCCTGCCGTCGTCGGTGCCGGCGATCTTCACCGGGATCCGGCTGGCGGGAGCGGTGTCGATCCTCGTGCTCGTGGCCGCCGAGATGATCGGCGCCAAGGCGGGACTGGGCTACCTGATCAACGCCTCGCAGTTCAACTTCGCGATCCCCCAGATGTACGCGGGCATCGTCACCATCTCCGCGATCGGGCTGGCGTTCAACCAGCTGCTCGTCACGATCGAACGCCGCCTCAGCCTCTGGCGCGTACCCGCCTGACACCGGCGCCCCGCGGAGCCGCCCGGGGCCGCCGCCCCGCGCGGCCCGCACGCCCTTCCCACCCGGCGGTGCCCCGCGCGCGCCGACCCGAACCGAGGAACCGACATGACCGCTCCCCGCACCCTGCACCTCAACGCCTTCCTCATGAACGCCGGGCACCACGACGCCGCCTGGCGCCACCCGGACAGCAGCCCCGAACGGGTCACCGACCTGCGCTACTTCCAGGAGCTGGCGCGCACCGCCGAACGCGGACGGCTCGACTCGATCTTCTTCGCCGACGGCCTGGCCCTGTGGGGCAAGGCCCGCTACAACGCCCTCGGCGGCTTCGAGCCACTGACCCTGCTCTCGGCCATCGCCGCCGTCACCGAGCACATCGGGCTCATCGCGACCGTCTCCACGACCTTCAACGAGCCGTTCCACACGGCCCGCAAGTTCGCGTCGCTCGACCACATCAGCAACGGTCGCGCCGGCTGGAACATCGTCACCTCCGGCACTGTCGACGAGGCCCGCAACTTCAACCAGGACGAGCACCTGGCCCACAACCTGCGCTACGAGCGGGCCCGCGAGTTCCTGGACGTCGCCGGCAAGCTCTGGGACAGCTGGGAGGACGACGCGATCGTCCTCGACAAGGAGCGCGGCGTCTACGCGGACACCGACAAGCTGCACCCGGCCGCCCACCGGGGCGAGTACTTCGGTGTCGCCGGCCCGCTCAACGTGCCCCGCTCACCGCAGGGACACCCGCTCCTCGTGCAGGCGGGTTCCTCCGAGGACGGCAAGGAGTTCGCCGCGCAGTACGCCGAGGCGGTCTTCACCGCGCAGCAGACCCTCGCCGACGGCCAGACCTTCTACAAGGACCTCAAGTCCCGACTGGCCCGTTACGGCCGCGCCGAGAGCGACCTGCTCGTCCTGCCCGGCATCGCCCCCGTCATCGGCTCCACCGAAGCCGAGGCCAAGGCGCTGGAACAGCAGCTCACCGACCTTCAGGTCCCCGAGTACGGGCTGGCCCAGCTCTCCGGGATGCTCGGCGTCGACCTCTCCGACCACCCCCTCGACGGCCCGCTGCCCGAGCTGCCCGAGGAGCGGGACATCAACGGCAACAAGAGCCGGTTCACGCTCGTCGCCGAACTCGCCCGGCGGGACGGGCTGACGGTGCGCCAGTTGATCGCCCGGCTCGGCGCGGGACGCGGCCACCGGGTCTACGCCGGCACGCCCGAGCAGATCGCCGACCAGCTCCAGGAGTGGTTCACGCAGGGCGCCGCGGACGGCTTCAACATCATGGCGCCGGTGCTGCCGACGGGCCTGACCGCGTTCGTGGACCACGTCGTGCCGATCCTCCAGAAGCGCGGTCTCTTCCGTACCGAGTACACCGGCACCACCCTCCGCGAGAACTACGGCCTCGCCCGCCCGGCCAACCGTCACCTCGCGCCGACGGCCTGAGCAGGCACGCCGCCCGGGTCCGACGGCCCGGGCGGCGTGAGCGGCCGGCGTCAGACGGTCAGGACGATCTTGCCCCGGGTCTTGCCGGAGGCGCTCAGTTCCGAGGCTCGGGCGGCCTCGGCCGGCGGCAGGGCGTGGGCCACGTCGACGGCCGGCGGCTCAGGCGGGCAGGGTGTTGCGGTGGGAGCGCCGCCGGGCCCCGCTGAGCAGGGCCTGGATCTGCGCCCCCGACTGTTCGACGTCGTCCAAGGGGGAGGGGAAGGGCAGCCGCGCGTCACGGTGACCGTTCGCCTCCTCCAGCCGCAGGGTGATGCCGTACCGGTCCAGGGCCAGCGGCAGCGCGCGCACCACGGCGGCCGCGGGCGCCGGGCGGACCAGCCGCAGCAGCAGGGTGACCAGTTCGGGGTGGTCGTCGAGCAGGTGGGTGAGCATGCCGGCCTCGTACGGGGCGAGCGGGTCGGGCCAGGCCTGGTCCAGCTCCTCCAGCCCGATGTACGAGGTCCCCTCGGCCGTCTCCAGGATCGCCTGGCCGTACTCCACGCAGGTGCTCTCGGCGCTGTTCTCGGTGTACGGGGTGAGCAGGTGCCCGATGACGGTGACCCGGGCGCGCACCCGGTCCCGTACCGGGGTCGGGGCGATGTCGGTGAACTCCAGCCGGATGACCGGCCGGTCCTCGCCGAGGGCGGCGGCCCCCTGGCCGGCGGCGGGCGCGGCGGGGTGCAGGTGCAGCCGACCGAGCAGGTCTTCGCCCTCCATCTGGTGGACCTCGCTGCGCAGTCCGTCCGTCACCACGGTCATGGAGTGGGCGGCGGCCAGGATCGACCGGACCCGCTCGGCGTCGGTGGGCGCGGCGGCGGGCGTGGCAGGGGCACCGGGCATGCGCATGCGGATCTCTCCATCGTCCGAAAGTTAGGTATGCCTAACCTAACCCATCCCTCTCCCGAGGAGTACCTCACGCCCCGGTCGACCCGGAGGCTCGGCGATTTGTTCGGGTGAAGATTCGGGTCCCGCGACGGCGCGACCCGACGCCCGCCGTGTCGGTGTTGGGCTGAACGGGTGAAACGCGAGAGGATGGCCCGATGCACATGAAGCGCACGGCCGAGGCGGCCCGGTGAGCAGGTACGACGTCACGGACGAACAGTGGGAGGGACTCGCGCAGGTGGTCCCCCTGCGCAGTCGCAACGAGTGGCCCTCCCGCGTGGACCACCGCACGATTCCCACGGCTCCCGGGGCGTCGGCGGCGGAACAGCGGCGCTTCGTCGTGATCCGGGTCCAGATCTTCGCGGACGCGCGGGAGGTGGCGGAGTATCTGATCGCGCAGATCCCGGTGCTGTTGGACCTCACGGGCGCGGACACCGAGGTGGCCAAGCGGATCCTCGACTTCAGCAGCGGCGTCGTCTTCGGACTCGGCAGCGGAATGCACCGGGTCGACCGGAACGTCTTCCTGCTCGCGCCGGTCGGCACCGAGGTCGAGGGCATCGCCGCGGCGGCCGTCCCCCGATCGTAGGAAGGTCCGCGCGACGGAACGGTTCGCCGGGACCGAGGGGTTCCCGGCGGCCGTACCGTCCCGCGCATGGAAGCCACTGCGGGCACGAGGTTGGCCGAAGCCCCTGCCGTCGACGCCTTCGTCACCGACGCCCCCGTCGCCGGGGCCCTCGCCCGGGACAGCCCCGGGGTTCCCGCCCCCGCGCGGCCTGTCGCGCACCAGCGGCCCGCCGTCACCGAGTTGCGGCTGTCCGCCTTCGGCCCGCACCGCGCGGCCGTCTTCCCGCTCGGCCCCGTCACCCTGTTCGCCGGACCCAGCGGCAGCGGCAAGTCCCAGGCACTGGACGCCTATGAGGCGCTGGCCGCCCTCGCCTCCGGGGCGACCCTGGAATCCGTGTTCCCGGACCCTTCCGCCCGGGTGCCCGAACGGGCCGTGCCCGACGCGCAACGCCGACGCGGATTCCGCATCGGCTGCACCGTCGACGGACCCGCCGGACCGGTCCGGCTCGACCTCGCCGTCCAGGCCGAACCCACGCTCCGCGTCGTCGGCGAACGGCTCGCGCAGGACGGACAGATCCTGCTCGGCACCGCCCTGCGCGACCCCGGCCGACACACCGTGCAGGCGAGTTGGCTGACCGGCGGCTCCGTCGGCATGACCCGCGCCCCATTGCCGGACGACCGCCTCGGAACCGCCCTGCTGCCGCTGCGCGTCGCCGGATCCACCGCCGGGCAGCGGCGCGTCCTGGCCGCCGCCGAACAGGTGGTGGTCGCGCTGCGCTCGGTGTTCCCCTGCGACCCGCGCCCGGAGCGGATGCGGGCCGCCGTCCCGCCCGGCGCCGGGCGGCTCGCCGGCGACTGCGCGAACCTGGCCGACGTCCTGCGCCGCACCCGTCACGAATGCGGCACCCGCCACGCCCTCCTGACCGAGGCGGCGCGCACCGGCTGCGCGGGTCCGGTGGCCGGGCTGACCGTACGGGACCTGCCGGACGGCTCCGTCGCCGCGCTGCTGGACCGGGGTCCCGATCGGCCCGGTACCGGCCTCGACCGCCTCGGCTCGGGCGAACTGCGCTTCCTCGCCCTGGCGCTCGTCCTGCTGACCGGACCCGGGGTACTGGCCATGGACCCGGCCGCCGAACTCTTGTCCGCGCGGCAGGCCCTGACCGTGCTCGCCGACGACCTCGACCGCGGCATGGACCGGCGGCAGGGCGCCGAACTGCTGCGGCTCGCCCAGCTCTGCTGCGCGCGCGGCCAGGTCAGGCTGGTGGCCTCCGTCGGGGAGGGGTGCGCGGGAACCGCGCGCGGACTCCCCGGCGTCTCGGTGGTAGACCTGGTCCCATGAGTGACACGCAACCCCGGGACGAGCGCCTGTACCTGCTCCAGCGACGGCTCGCCGAGTTCGCGGCGGCCCGGGACTGGGCCCCCTACCACACGCCCAAGAACCTGGCCGTGGCCTTGAGCGTGGAGGCGTCCGAACTGGTCGAGATCTTCCAGTGGTTGACGCCGGAGCAGTCGGCGAGGGTCATGGAGAAGCCGGAAAGCGCGCACCGTGTGGCCGATGAGGTGGCCGACGTGCTCGCGTATCTGCTGCAATTCTGTGAGGTCCTCGGGGTGGATGTGCTGGACGCGCTCGCGGCGAAGATCGAGAGGAACGAGCTCCGTTTCCCGGCACCGGGCGGTTCGAGCCACAATCGTCACTCTTCGGAGTGATGGCGTCGTCCACAACCATGTTTGTGTCCATAGATTTCCGAATACCCCTGGCTTTACTGGCTCGTTGCCTTCACTCTGGGTAGTGGAGAACGGTGGGATGTCGTGCGGACGGGGGACGGCATATGGATGCGGTACGGCTCATCGCGGCCGGCCGGCACGCGCTGGCACAGAGTGGGGCTGCGTGGGACATCGTGGGCGAGGCCTGGCAGGCCCAGGCGCTCGCCCAGGGGATAGGGAGCTGGCTGGCGGTCACCGGGCCGCCGGAGCTCAGAGCGGAGTCACGGGGACTGGGAGAAGCGGGTGGCAGAGGCTGCGGAGTGCTCGACCGCGCGGCACTGCGGGGCGAGGGCAGCACGCCCGAGCTGCCGCCGAGAGCGGCGCAACTGGCCGGGGTGGCGGATGTCCGGCAGGCGCTCCTGGGGCTCCAGGCGCTGCTCGGCGAAGTCGGCATAGCACTGGTCGGGGTGGCCTGCGGCACGGACGACGAGGGCCTGTACTGGCAGTGCATCGAGTCCATCGACGCGGCCGACGAGTCGAGCGACCGGGTGCGGGCGATACTGCGCAAGATGTCCGTCCGGGAGCGGGGCTCCGCCTCGGGCGTGTCCTGAGCGACGACCCTCCGACGGCGGTGAGCCGGCGGGGTGCCGGGCGGGGTGCCGGCGGTGCTCCCCGGGCGGATGGCCGGTCGGCGGGGCTGGTCGGTGCGCCGGTGTGAGCGGTGTGGGGCGCCGTCGTGCGTCGGGACCCGCTCGGGCGCTATGACCGGTACGAGGCGCCGGCGCGCGGGCCGGGCGGTCCGGGTGGTCCGGCTCCGTCCGGGCCAACGATCCCCGTACGGGCCGGTCACTGGCGGGGTCGGGGTGGACCGTCCGGTTGACGGAGATTCACCCGGGCGGCGCGGGAGGGGCAGGATAGGAGCATGGACCTCCGCATTTTCACCGAGCCCCAGCAGGGCGCGAGCTACGACACCCTGCTGACCGTCGCCAAGGCCACCGAGGACCTCGGCTTCGACGCGTTCTTCCGTTCCGACCACTATCTGCGGATGGGGTCGGCCGACGGTCTGCCCGGTCCCACCGACGCCTGGATCACCCTCGCCGGCCTGGCCCGGGAGACCCGGCGGATCCGGCTGGGCACCCTCATGACGGCCGGGACCTTCCGGCTGCCCGGGGTCCTCGCCATCCAGGTGGCCCAGGTCGACCAGATGTCCGGCGGCCGGGTCGAACTCGGCCTGGGGGCGGGCTGGTTCGAGGACGAGCACAAGGCGTACGGAATCCCCTTCCCGGCCGAGCGGATGGCCCGGCTGGAGGAACAGCTGGCCATCGTCACCGGCCTGTGGGCCACCAAGCCCGGCGCCACCTTCGACTACCGGGGGACCCACTACCAGGTGGAGAACTCCCCGGCACTGCCCAAGCCGGCCCAGGCCAAGGTGCCCGTCCTCATCGGCGGCCACGGGGCAAAGCGCACGCCGCGTCTCGCGGCCCGGTACGCGGACGAGTTCAACATGCCGTTCGCGTCGATCGCCGACAGCGAGCGGCAGTTCGGTCGGGTCCGGGACGCCGCCGAGCAGGCGGGCCGCGCCCCCGGGGAACTCGTCTACTCCAACGCCCTCGTGGTCTGCGTGGGCAAGGACGACGCCGAGGTGGCCCGCCGGGCCGCGGCGATCGGCCGCGAGGTGGACGAGCTGAAGGCCAACGGGCTGGCCGGTTCCCCGGCCGAGGTCGTCGAGAAGATCGGCACGTACGGGGCCATCGGCGCCTCCCGGATCTACCTCCAGCTGCTGGACCTCGACGACCTGGACCACCTGGAGCTGATCTCCGCCCAGGTGCTGTCCCAGCTCGGCTGAGGGGGAGGAACCGATGCCCCGCGCCCGCGGCCCGCTCGCCGAAGCCCTGGCCCGCGCCACCGTGCTCCTGGACGGCGGGCTGAGCAACCAGCTCGCCGCCCAGGGCTGCGACCTGTCCGGCGGCCTCTGGACGGGCCGGGTGCTCGCCGAGCGGCCGGACCTGATCGAGGCCGCCCACACGGCCTACGCGCGGGCCGGCGCCGAGGTGCTGATCACCGCGAGCTACCAGGTCGGGTACGAGGCCTTCGCCGCCCGGGGGTACGGGCGGGACCGGACCACGGAGCTGCTGGGGCGCAGCGTGCGGCTGGCCGCGGCCGCCGCCGAAGCCGCCGAGCAGGACGTCTGGGTGGCCGCGAGCGTCGGCCCGTACGGTGCGGTGCTCGCGGACGGCTCCGAGTACCGGGGCCGCTACGGCCTGGGGGTGCGCGAACTGGTCGACTTCCACCGGCCGCGCATCGAGGCGCTGTTGGCGGCGGAACCGGACGTGCTCGCCCTGGAGACCGTCCCGGACGCCGTCGAGGCCGAGGCGCTGCTCACGGTCGTGGCGGAGACGGGCGCCCCCGCCTGGCTGAGCTACACGCCGGCCGACGGCCGGACCCGGGCCGGGCAGCCGCTCGCCGAGGCCTTCGCCCTGGCCGCCGGGACACCCGGGATCATCGCCGTCGGGGTCAACTGCTGCGACCCGCGGGACGTCCTTCCGTCCCTGCGGGCCGCGGCGGAGGCCACCGGGAAACCCCTCGTGGCCTACCCGAACGACGGCTCCGTGTGGCAGGCCGACACCGACACCTGGCAGGCGCCGGCCACGCCGTCCCCCTGGCCCGTGGAGGACTGGCGCGCCGCCGGCGCCCGACTCGTCGGAGGCTGCTGCCGCATCGGCCCGGCCGGGATCGCGACCCTGGCCGGGCGCCTGCGGGAGGGGTAGGACGCAACAGACCCGGAGGGCCCCCGCCCGGAGGGCTACTCGCAGGCGATGCCGTCGCCGTCGCGGTCGAGGTGACGGCCGTAGCCGGGGTCGCCCCGCCGGATGGGGTCGGCGCCGGCGGCCCGCACGGCGGTGCAGTTGCGGTAGTAGACGTCTTCACCGCCGGTCGAGGAGCCGCCATCGGTCGAGGAGCCGCCGCCGGTCGAGGAGCCGCCGCCGGTCGAGGAGCCGCCGGTCGTGGTCGACGATCCGCCACCCGTCGAGGAGGAGCCGCCGCCGGTCGAGGAGCCCGAACTCGACGCGGAGCCCGTGTCGTTCGAGTCGTCGGCGGGCTGAGTGGGGGTTGGCTTGGGCTTCGGCTTCGGGTGGAGCACGGCGCCGACCGACGCCGGGCAGGCGGTTCCCGGGGCGACGAGGTGGACGTCGGTACCGGGCGTGTTCGCGGCGAGTCGCGTGCCCGCCCCCAGGCCCTGGAAGCAGACGAGCCAGGTGGTGTGGTCCGCCGGGAGGGGGACGTCCGCGTAGGCGCTCCGGGCGGTCAACTCGCCCTTGATCAGGGCCTCGACTGCCTTCTCCGCCGTGGCGAACGGCTTGCCGACGACCGCCGGCATCACGGGCTCCGCGCTCGGGGTGGGCGTGGGGCTCGGGCTCGCCGAGGGGGTGGCGGCGGGGGAGGTCGTGGCGACGGCGGCGGCCTTCGGCTTCGCGTCGTCGACGGGCTCCTTCGGCGGGTCCGACAGCAGGATGATCAGGAACCACACACCGGACAGGACGGTGGCGACGATCTTCTGTGTTCGGTTCCAGCGGCTCGTCCAGGCGAGGACGATGCCCGCCGGGGGCAGCAGGACCAGGGCGCCGATGATCAGCGCGGGGTGCTGCCACCACCGTCTGACGGGGTGGGCGGGCGCGTAGGCGTGGGGTGGCGGGTACACGGGTCTCCCGGGATGCACGAGGTGGAATGGCGTTCAAAGAAGTGACAATGCCAAAACCTGCCGCCCGGTGGAGGGGGAATGCGGCGGAAGGCGGACGGAGCAGGGAGAGGGGGGCTTCCCCTGACCGGAATTCCGTTGTCCGGGAAGCCGCGATCCGCACATACTCGAGCGCATGTTCCTGACGATCTCCACGACCGGCACCGCCGCACGTCCCGCCACCGACCTGGGCTTTCTGCTGCACAAGCATCCCGGGAAGGCGCAGGCGTTCTCGACCTCCCACGGCACCGCGCACGTCTTCTACCCCGTGGCGTCGGACGAGGAGTGCACGGCGGCGCTGCTGCTGGAAGTGGACCCCGTCGCGCTCGTGCGCCGCGGGCAGGGCAAGGGCCGGGGCGGAGCACCGGACGCGGCCCTCGCGCAGTACGTCAACGACCGTCCGTACGCGGCGTCTTCGCTGCTGGCCGTCGCACTCAGCGGGGTTTTCCGCAGCGCCCTCAAGGGACAGTGCTTCGTCCGCCCGGAGCTGCCGGAGCAGACCCGACCGCTGCGGATCGAGATCCCGGCGCTGCCCGCCCGCGGCGGGGAGGAGCTGGTGCGCCGGCTGTTCGGCCCGCTGGGGTGGGAGTCCGTCGGCGTGACGCGCGTACCGCTCGACGAACGGTTCCCCGAGTGGGGCGACTCCCGGTACGTACGACTCGTGCTGGAAGGCGAGTTGCGGCTGTCCGACGCGTTGCGTCAGCTGTACGTCCTGCTGCCCGTGCTCGACGACGCCAAGCACTACTGGGTGGCGCCGGACGAGGTGGACAAGCTGCTGCGCGCCGGTGACGGCTGGCTCGCCGGCCACCCCGAGAACGGACTCATCACCGCCCGCTACCTCGCCCGCCACAAGCGGCTCACCCAGGACGCCCTCGAACGCCTGGAGCTGGTCCGCCTCGCCGAGGTGGACGGCAGCGAGGTCGAGGAGATCGACAACGCCGTGGACGAGACGAAGGACACCGAGGAGCGTCCGGTGCCGCTCGCGGTGCGACGCCGCGAGGCGATCCTCGGCGCGCTGCGCGTCGCCGGCGCGGCCCGCGTCCTCGACCTGGGCTGCGGCCAGGGGCAGTTGCTGCAGGCCCTGCTCAAGGACGTGTCCTTCACGGAGGTCGTCGGCGTGGACGTGTCCATGCGGGCGCTCGGCACCGCCGTCAAGCGGCTGCGACCGGAGCGGATGGGGGAGCGGCAGGGTTCCCGCCTCACCCTCCTCCAGGGTTCCCTGGCGTACACCGACAAGCGGTTGGCGGGCTACGACGCGGCCGTCCTCAGCGAGGTCATCGAGCACGTGGACCTGCCCCGGCTGTCCGCGCTGGAGTACACGGTCTTCGGGGCGGCCCGCCCGCGCACGGTCCTGGTGACCACTCCGAACGTCGAGTACAACGTCCGCTGGGAGTCCCTGCCCGCCGGGCACGTCCGGCACGGCGACCACCGCTTCGAATGGACCCGGGAGGAGTTCCGCGCCTGGGCGGACCGGGTCGCCGCACGACACGGCTACTCCGTCACCCACGCGCCCGTCGGGGACGAGGACCCGGAGGTCGGGCCGCCGACCCAGATGGCCGTCTTCAGCCGCGCGGACGCCGCCGCGGCCGACGCGCCGCACACCCACACCCACACCCACACCCACACCGGCACCCCGAAGGAGGGCGAGGCAGCATGACCACCGAGGACGGCACCACCACCGCCGGCGAAGACGACACCACCGAAGACCACGACACCACCGACCGGGGGCGCGTGCTCCCCGTCACCGACCTGTCCCTCGTCGTGCTCATCGGCGCCACCGGATCGGGCAAGTCCACCTTCGCCCGCAGGCACTTCAAGTCGACCGAGGTGATCTCCTCCGACTTCTGCCGGGGCCTGGTCGCCGACGACGAGAACGACCAGAGCGCGAGCAAGGACGCCTTCGACGTCCTGCACCACATCGCCGGCAAGCGGCTCGCCGCCGGCCGTCTCACCGTCGTCGACGCGACCAGCGTGCAGCAGGAGTCCCGCCGACAGCTGGTCAGACTGGCCCGCGAGCACGACGTGCTGCCCATCGCCATCGTCCTCGACCTGCCCGAGGAGGTCTGCGCGGCACGCAACGCCACCCGGCCCGACCGGGCCGGGATGCCGCGCCAGGTCATCCAGCGGCACCGGCGCGAACTGCGCCGTTCGCTGCGCGGACTGGAGCGCGAGGGGTTCCGCAAGGTCCACGTCCTGCGCACCGTCGAGGAGGTCGAGACGGCCGAGGTGGTGCTGGAGAAGCGCTTCAACGACCTCACCCACCTCAGCGGCCCCTTCGACATCATCGGCGATGTCCACGGCTGCGCCTCGGAGCTGGAGACCCTGCTCGCCACGCTCGGCTACGAGGACGGGGTCCACCCCGAGGGCCGCACCGCCGTCTTCGTCGGCGACCTCGTCGACCGGGGCCCGGACAGCCCCGGCGTCCTGCGCCGCGTGATGGGCATGGTCGGCTCGGGCAACGCCCTGTGCGTGCCGGGGAACCACGAGAACAAGCTGGGCCGCCACCTCAGGGGATCCGACGTCCGGCGGACCCACGGCCTGGCCGAGACCATCGAACAGCTCGCCCGCGAGCCGGAGGAGTTCGTCCGGGAGGTACGGACGTTCATCGACGGTCTCGTCAGCCACTACGTGCTCGACGGCGGCAGGCTGGTGGTCTGCCACGCCGGGCTGCCGGAGAAGTACCACGGCCGCACCTCCGGCCGGGTCCGTTCGCACGCCCTGTACGGCGAGACCACCGGCGAGACCGACGAGTTCGGCCTGCCCGTGCGCTACCCGTGGGCGGAGGACTACCGGGGCAAGGCCGTCGTGGTCTACGGCCACACCCCGGTCCCCAACACGTCCTGGATCAACAACACCATCTGTCTCGACACCGGCGCGGTCTTCGGCGGGAAGATGACCGCCCTGCGCTGGCCCGAGCGCGAACTGGTCGACGTACCGGCCGAGAAGGTCTGGTACGAGCCGGTCAAGCCGCTCGTCGCCGAGACCCCGGGCGGACACGACGGACGTCCGCTCGACCTGAACGACGTCATCGGCCGCCGGATCGTCGAGACCCGGCACCTGGGCAACGTCAACGTCCGCGAGGAGAACGCGGCGGCGGCCCTGGAGGTCATGAGCCGCTTCGCGGTGGACCCGCGGCTGCTCCCGTACCTACCGCCCACGATGGCGCCCACGGCCACCTCGCGGCAGGAGGGCTACCTGGAACACCCCGCCGAGGCCTTCGCGCAGTACCGCGAGGACGGCATCGAGCGGGTGGTGTGCGAGGAGAAACACATGGGCTCCCGCGCCACCGTCCTGGTGTGCCGGGACGCCGAAACCGCCCGCGAGCGGTTCGGGGTGGACGGCCCCACGGGCTCCGTCCACACCCGCACCGGGCGCCCCTTCTTCCACGACCCGGAGGTCACCGAGGAGGTGCTCACCCGGATCCGCCGGGCGCTCACCGACGCCGGGACGTGGGAGGAGCTGGACACCGACTGGCTGCTCCTCGACGGGGAACTGCTGCCCTGGTCGCTGAAGTCCACCGGCCTGCTGCGCAACCAGTACGCCGCCGTGGGCGCCGCCTCCAGCGCCGTGTTCCCCGACGCCCTCGCCGCCCTGGAGGCGGCCGGGGCCCGGGGCGTGGACACCGCCGCGTTGACCGCCCGCCAGCGCGAACGGGCCGGCGACGCGGCCCTGTTCACCGACGCCTACCGGCGCTACTGCTGGAGCACCGACGGGCTGGACGGCGTACGGTTCGCGCCGTTCCAGATCCTGGCGGCCGCCGGGCGCTCGCTGGCCGCGGTGCCGCACGACGAGCAGCTGGCCCTCCTGGACCGGCTCGTCGCCGCCGACGAGGCGGCCGGCACCGGGCTGTTGCGCCGCACGGGCCGGATCGTGGTCGACACCGGCGACCAGGCCTCCGTGCGGGCGGGCACCGACTGGTGGCTGGAACTCACCGCCGCCGGCGGCGAGGGGATGGTCGTCAAACCGCTCGTGGCGTACGCCAGGGACGGCAAGGGGCGCCTGGTCCAGCCGGGGGTGAAGGTGCGCGGGCGCGAGTACCTGCGGATCATCTACGGTCCGGAGTACACGCGGCCGGACAACCTGGAGCGGCTGCGCGGGCGGTTCCTCGGCCACAAGCGCTCGCTCGCCCTGCGCGAGTACGCCCTGGGACTGGAGGCGTTGGACCGGCTGGCGGCCGGTGAGCCGTTGTGGCGGGTGCACGAGGCGGTGTTCTCCGTCCTCGCGTTGGAGTCGGAGCCGGTCGACCCGCGGCTGTGACCCCGCGCGGGCCGAGCCACCCGCACGGCGCGTAAAGCAAGGGCCCCCGTACGGCCTCGAATTAGGTCGTATGGGGGAACTTTCGCGGAGAACTCCGGGAAAACCACCGGCGGGATCGTTCATCCAGGGCAGCGGAACGTCCGCGACCCCGAAAGGACGGAACCCCTCCTATGAAGATGACCGCGCGCGGAAGCATTGCGGCGCTCATGACCTGTATGGCGGCGGCCGGCGCGGCCACCCCGGCCCTGGCCGACGCGGTACCCGTCGCCGTCCCGCTTGAGGCCGTCGAGACCACGCTGGGCGTGGACACCCCGCGTGTGGCCACCGGTGTTCCGGTGCCGGTCGTCGGCGCCCCCGAGGCCCCGCGCCACCACACGGGAGACCTGCTTCCGACCCCACTGCTCCCGGTGGTCCCGATCGGCACCGACCTCGGTCACACCCTCGTCACCTCCCCGGTGCCGAACCTGGCGGGCAGTCCCGAGACCGACGGCGAGGGTTCGGTGGAGGCCCCCTCGACGACCCTGCTCGCCAAGAGCCCCGGCGCGGTGATCGGCGCCCCGCTGGGCATGCCGGACGGGAGCAACTACGGGATCCCGCGCCTCACCACCCCGAAGCTGGGCCTGACCGCCCCCGAGCTCACCGGTGCCCCGGCGGCGCTTCTCGGCCTGCGCTGAGGGCTTCTCGGCCTGCGCCGAGGCCGCTGAGCCGACGCCAGGTCAAAAAGCGGCCCGGTCTGGGAATGTGTACGGCATGGGATTCCATGTCGACTCCGAGACCGGGCGGCTTCGCCGCGTCATCCTCCACCGGCCCGACCTGGAGCTGAAGAGGCTCACACCAAGCAACAAGGACGCCCTGCTCTTCGACGACGTCCTGTGGGTGCGGCGCGCCCGCCAGGAACACGACGGCTTCGCGGACGTGTTGCGCGACCGGGGCGTCGCGGTCCACCTCTTCGGCGACCTGCTCCGGGAGGCCCTCGACATCCCGGAGGCGAGACACCTCGTCCTCGACCGGGTCTTCGACGAGAAGGAGTACGGGCCGCTGGCCACCGACCACCTGCGGTCGGTCTTCGACGGGCTCTCCGCGCACGCGCTCGCCGAGGCGCTGGTCGGCGGGATGACCAAGCGGGAGTTCCTGGACGCGCACGCCGAGCCGGTGTCGGTCCGCTTCCACGCGATGGAGCTGGACGACTTCCTGCTGGGACCGCTGCCCAACCACCTGTTCACCCGCGACACCTCCGCCTGGATCTACGACGGGGTGTCCATCAACGCCATGCGCTGGCCGGCCCGGCAGCGCGAGACCGTCCACTTCGAGGCGATCTACAAGCACCACCCGCTCTTCACCTCCTCCGGCGCGTTCCACTACTGGTCGCAGGGGCAGGCCGACTATCCGTCGACGATCGAGGGCGGCGACGTCCTGGTCATCGGCAACGGCGCCGTGCTGATCGGGATGAGCGAGCGCACCACCCCGCAGGCCGTGGAGATGCTGGCGCGCGGACTGTTCGCCGCCGGGTCGGCGACCACCATCGTGGCGCTGGACATGCCCAAGCGGCGGGCCTTCATGCACCTGGACACGGTGATGACGATGGTGGCCGCAGATACGTTCACTCAGTACGCGGGACTGGGCATGCTGCGCTCCTACACGATCGAGCCGGGATCCGAGGCGAGCGAACTCAAGGTGACCGACCACCCGCCGGAGCACATGCACCGGGCCATCGCGGCGGCGCTCGGACTGGACTCGATCAAGGTGCTGACCGCCACCCAGGACGTGCACTCGGCGGAGCGGGAGCAGTGGGACGACGGCTGCAACGTGCTGGCGGTGGAGCCGGGGGTCGTGGTCGCGTACGAGCGCAACGTCACCACCAACACCCATCTGCGTCGGGAGGGCATCGAGGTGATCGAGATCCCGGGCAGTGAACTCGGGCGGGGCCGGGGCGGCCCGCGCTGCATGAGCTGTCCGGTGGAGCGGGACCCGGTCTGACGTCGGCCGGAGGGCGCCGGCGGGCGGTGACCGAACCGGGAACGGGGGCTGTATATCAATGCGGAGGATCGTATAGACTTCCAGCATCCCCTGTCAGTGTCACCCTGGAGCGTCCCCATGGCCACCGATCTCGTCGGCCGCAGTTTCCTCAAGGAGCTCGACTTCACCGCCGCCGAGTTCCGCGGCCTGATCGAGCTCGCCGCCGCCCTCAAGGCCGCCAAGCGGGCCGGGACCGAGCAGCGCCTGCTCCAGGGGCGCAACATCGCGCTGATCTTCGAGAAGACCTCCACCCGCACCCGCTGCGCCTTCGAGGTCGCCGCCGCCGACCAGGGCGCCCACACCACCTACCTGGACCCCACCGGATCCCAGATGGGGCACAAGGAGTCCGTCAAGGACACCGCCCGGGTGCTGGGTCGGATGTTCGACGGCATCGAGTACCGGGGCGACAGCCAGGAGATCGTCGAGGAGCTCGCCGCGTACTCCGGCGTGCCCGTCTTCAACGGTCTCACCGACGACTGGCACCCCACCCAGATGCTGGCCGACGTGCTCACCATGACCGAGCACTGCGCCAAGCCGCCGGAGCGGATCACCTTCGCCTACCTCGGCGACGCCCGCTTCAACATGGGCAACTCCTACCTGGTGACCGGCGCGCTGCTGGGCATGGACGTGCGGATCGTCGCGCCCCGCGCCTACTGGCCCGCCGAGTCCGTGGTGGCCGCGGCCCGCGACCTCGCGGAGCGCAGCGGGGCCCGGATCACCCTCACCGAGGAGATCGCCGAGGGCGTGGCGCAGGCCGATTTCGTCGTGACCGACATCTGGGTGTCCATGGGCGAGCCCAAGGAGGTCTGGGACGAGCGGATCGCGGCCCTGTCCCCGTACGCCGTGACCATGGACGTGCTGCGCGCCACCGGCAACCCGGACGTGCGGTTCCTGCACTGCCTGCCGGCCTTCCACGACCTCGGGACGGCGGTGGCGCGGGAGATCCACGAGCGGCACGGGCTGGAGTACCTGGAGGTGACGGACGAGGTGTTCGAGTCCGAGCACTCGCTGGTCTTCGACGAGGCCGAGAATCGGCTGCACACCATCAAGGCCGTGCTGGTCGCGACGCTGGCCGACCCCGGAGCGGTTCTCTCCGCATAGTCATGCGGGTCGCGGGTCGCGGGTCGCCGGTCTCGGGGCCCGAGGCGCGCGGCTCCGGTCGGGTACCTCCAAGGCGGCCGCGCCGCCTCGTCACGCGTGCCGGCGCGCGGGCAGCGTGAACCACACCGCCTTGCCGTGCTCGGTGGGCCGGTGGCCGCAGGCGGAACTCAGCGTCCGGATCAAGAGCAGGCCCCGGCCGTGCTCCTGCCAGGGGTCGGGGTGCGCGTCGTCCCGGCGGGTCGCGAGATCGCCCGGCGGCCGGGGGTCGCCGTCGTGCACCTCGACCTGGCAGCCGTTCGCCAGCAGCTCCACGACCAGTTCGATGGGGGCCCGGCCCGCGGTGTGCTCGACGGCGTTGGCGACCAGTTCGGCGGTCAGCAGTTCCGCGGTGTCGCTGTCGGCGGCCGGTTCGATGTCGGCCAGGGCGGTACGGACCAGGGCGCGCGCGATGGGCACGGCGGCGGCCGTGTGCGGCAGGGCGATCCGCCAGGCGGATGGGTCGGGCAAGGCGGGGCCGTCCTTATCCAGGGGGAGGCGGGCCGGGGGTGGGTAACTCCCGGTTTCAACGATACGAACCCGAAGTGTGGCCCTGTAGGGCACCCCGCCCGAAACGTGGGGGACCAGCGCCCCGGGCGGCGGGGACCTTCGGCGCGGGGGGTGTCGACACACGCGCGTCGGGTGTCGCGTTTCTGTGACGGGAGTCACGGACCGGTGATACCGTCGGTCGGGTGAGCCCCTTCCTCGGTTCCACCTCAGCGACCGAACGGTGGCGCCACCTCCGGGTGACCCGGCAGGACGGCGTGGCCACCGTCACCCTCGACCGACCGGACAAGCTGAACGCGCTCACCTTCGGCGCCTACGCCGACCTGCGCGATCTGCTCGCCGAACTGTCCCGTGAGCGCTCCGTGCGCGCCCTCGTGCTGGGCGGCGAGGGGCGCGGCTTCTGCTCCGGCGGAGACGTGGACGAGATCATCGGCGCCACCCTCGCCATGGACACCGCCCAGCTCCTCGACTTCAACCGGATGACCGGCCAGGTGGTCCGGGCCCTGCGCGAATGTCCGTTCCCGGTGATCGCCGCCGTCCACGGGGTGGCCGCCGGGGCGGGGGCCGTCCTCGCGCTCGCCTCCGACTTCCGCATCGCCGACCCCACCGCCCGCTTCGCCTTCCTCTTCACCCGCGTCGGCCTCTCCGGCGGCGACATGGGCGCCGCCTACCTGCTGCCCCGGGTCGTGGGCCTCGGGCACGCCACCCGGCTGCTGATGCTCGGAGAGCCCGTACGGGCCCCCGAGGCCGAGCGGATCGGCCTGCTCAGCGAGATGACCGAGGAGGGCAAGGCCCACACCCGGGCCGCCGAACTCGCCGCCCACCTCGCGGCCGGACCGGCCCTGGCCTACGCCCAGACCAAGGCGCTGCTGACCGCCGAACTCGACATGCCGCTGGCCGCCTCGGTCGAGCTGGACGCCAACACCCAGGCACTCCTGATGAACGGCGAGGACTACGCGGAGTTCCACGCCGCCTTCACCGGCAGGCGCCCCCCGCAGTGGAAGGGCAGGTAGCCCCATGGCCGTCGAGAAGACCCTGCGGGTCGCCGTCGTGGGCGGGGGACCGGGCGGGCTGTACGCGGCGGCGCTGCTGGCCCGACAGGGCCACGCCGTGGAGCTGTGGGAGCGCAATGCCCCCGACGACACCTTCGGCTTCGGCGTGGTGCTCTCCGACGAGACCCTGGGCGGCATCGAACGGGCCGACGCGGTCGTCCACGCCGCCCTCAGCGCGGAGTTCGTCCGCTGGGACGACGTGGACGTCGTCCACCGCGGGCGCCTGCTGACCTCCGGCGGCCACGGCTTCGCCGCCCTCGGACGGCGCCGGCTGCTGGAGATCCTGCACGAGCGCTGCGCCGGCCTCGGGGTCCGGCTCCGCTTCCGGGCCGAGGCACCGGACGCCCGGCAACTCGCAGCCTCCCACGACCTGGTGATCGCGGCCGACGGGGTGCACAGCGCCACCCGGGAGAGCGGCGCCGGGCACTACGGTCCCAGCGTCACCCCCGGCCGCTGCCGGTACGTCTGGCTGGCCGCCGACTTCGCCTTCGAGTCCTTCCGCTTCGAGATCGCGGAGACCGAACACGGGGTCATGCAACTGCACGCCTACCCCTACGCCGCCGACGCCTCCACCGTGATCGTCGAGATGCGGGAGGAGGTGTGGCGGGCAGCCGGCCTCGACCTCGCCGACGAGGACGAGTCGGTGGCCCGCTGCGCCAAGATCTTCAGCGAGGCGCTGCGCGGCCGGCCCCTGCGCGGGAACCGCTCGACCTGGACCCGCTTCCACACCGTCGTCAGCGCGCGCTGGTCCCAGGGCAACGTGGCCCTCCTCGGCGACGCGGCGCACACCGCGCACTTCTCCATCGGATCCGGCACCAAACTCGCGGTCGAGGACGCGCTGGCCCTCGCGGAGGCCGTGGCGGCCGAACCGGACGTACCGGCCGCGCTGGCCGCGTACGAGGCGGCCCGGCGGCCCGCGGTGGCCAGCACCCAACGGGCGGCGGCCGCCAGCATGCGCTGGTTCGAGGAGATCGCCGGTTACGTCGACCAGCCCGCCCGGCAGTTCGCCTTCAACCTGCTCACCCGCAGCCGGCGGGTGACCCACGACAACCTGCGGCTGCGCGACGAGCGGTTCACCGGCGCCGTGGAACGGGACTTCGGCTGCCCGGACGCGCACACCCCGCCGATGTTCACCCCGTTCACCCTGCGCGGACTCACCCTGCGCAACCGGGTCGTGGTCTCACCGATGGACATGTACTCGGCGCCCGACGGGACCGGCGTGCCCGGCGACTTCCACCTGGTGCACCTCGGCTCCCGCGCCCTGGGCGGCGCCGGGCTGGTCATGACCGAGATGGTGTGCGTGAACGCCGAGGGCCGCATCACCCCCGGATGCACCGGCCTGTACACCGCCGAACAGGCCGCCGGCTGGCGGCGGATCGCGGACTTCGTCCACACCGGCGCGCCCGGCGTCGCCCTCGGCGTCCAACTCGGCCACTCCGGCCGCAAGGGATCGACGCGCCTGATGTGGGAGGGCATGGACGACCCCCTCCCCGAGGGCAACTGGCCCCTGGTCGCGGCCTCCGCCCTGCCCTACCGGCCGGGGATCTCCGCTGTACCGCGCGCCCTGGACGCCGAGGACCTGTCGGCGATCCGCTCGGACTTCGCGGCGGCCGCCGTCCGGGCCGCCGACTGCGGCTTCGACCTGCTGGAACTGCACTGCGCGCACGGCTACCTGCTCTCCGGGTTCCTCTCCCCGCTCACCAACCACCGCACCGACGCGTACGGCGGGCCGCTGGAGAACCGGCTCCGCTTCCCGCTGGAGGTGTTCGACGCGGTCCGCGCGGTCTGGCCCGACGACCGCCCCATGACGGTCCGGCTCTCCGCCACCGACTGGGCCCCCGGAGGCACCACGCCCGAGGACGCCGAACGGATCGCCGCCGCCTTCGTCGCCCGCGGGGCGGACGCCATCGACGTCTCGACCGGCCAGGTCGTGGCGGACGAGGCCCCGGAGTACGGGCGCTCCTACCAGACCCCGTACGCCGACCGGATCCGCAACGCCCTCGGGGTCCCCGTCATCGCCGTCGGCGCGATCTCCTCCTGGGACGACGTCAACTCGCTGCTCCTCGCGGGCCGCGCCGACCTCTGCGCGGTCGGCCGCCCCCACCTGTACGACCCGCACTGGACCCTGCACGCGGCCGCCGACCAGGCGTACCAGGGCCCGGCCGCGCCCTGGCCGGCCCCGTACCGCGCCGGCAGCCGCACACCCCCGACGGGTCGCGGCTGACCCGAGGCCCGCGGCCCCCCGCCCGCCGTCAGGGGGCGGGCGGGGTCGCGGGCGCCCGGTTCAGCGGGCGAGGGCCACGGCCCGGTCCTCGACCGGGACGTACCCGATCCGGAGGTAGACCCCGTTGCTCGTGGGGTTGGCGAGGTCGGTGAACAGCAGGACCTCCGAGGCGCCGGACGCGTACGCCGCCCCGCTCGCGGCGTACGTCACCGCGGCGGCGTACCCCCGTCCGCGCGCGCCCGGCGGGGTGTACACCGGCCCCACCCGCACGGTCCCGCTCGCCGGGCGGGTGAAGCCCGCCAGGGAGACCGGGTCCCCGGCGTCCTCCCACAGCAGGAGACCCTCGTGGGTGAGCCGGTCGCGCACCCAGGCCTCGGAGACGGACCCGGGCGGATCCACCTCCACGTGGAACGCCTCCAGCCAGGCCGACAGCAGCGGGATGTCCGCCGCGACGGCGGCCCGGACCCGCCCCGAAGGTCGCGGCGAGGGCGCCACGAGGGCGTCGAGCCGGTACAGGCGCTGATGCTCGGTCACGACGGGGCGCCCCCACGCCGCCGTCAGCGCCGCCACGTCCCGCCGGCGGCCGTTGAAGCCCCTGATGCCCCGCAGCGCCGGCTCCGTCCCCAGGGCCGAGGCGAGGTCCCGCACCGCCTCCGGGGGCAGCGCGCCCGTCAGCAGGGGCCGCGGCGGCGTGCACAGCAGGGCCCCGGCGACGGTCCCGTCGGGGCCGGTCCACCAGCCGTAGAACGGGTCCTCCTCGCCGAAGGCGTGGGGGCCGCGCCGTTCCAGGGCCTCGGACACGGTCAGCAGCAGGGTGTTGGCTACGGGCCGCGCGGCCACGGCGGGGCGCGCGGCGGCCAGGAACGCCGTCAGGTCGGAGCCGAAGGTCCACGTCATGGCCCATGGTGGCGCGGCCCGACGTCGCCCCGCAGCCGGTTTTCCGCCGGGGAGGGCCCGCGACCTACGCTTCCACGAAGCCCGCGCCGACGTCCCGCAGCCGGGCGTGCAGCTCGGCGAAGACCGCCGCCGCCCGGTCCCCGGGCCAGTCCGCCGGGAGCAGCTCCCGGGGCAGCCCCGGGTCGGCGTACGGGAGCCGCCGCCAGGTGTCCAGCGCGAGCAGATAGCCCCGGTAGGCCTGCTCGGGGGTCGGGGCGGGACCCGACTGGAGGGACCGCAGGACCGGCTCGTGCAGGTCCAGGAACTCCTCGTGCTGCTTGGCGAGGGCGGCCAGGTCCCACCACCGGGCCACGGCCTCGGAGGTTGGGGCGAAACCCAGGTGCGCGCCGCGGAACAGTTCCACGTACGTCGTCAGGTGCAGCCGCTCCAGCGTCCGCCCGGTCTCCCCGTGCAGGTGCGCGGGCGCGATCCACACGCCCGGCGCGACCGAGCCGAAGCCCAGCCGGGCCAGTCGCGAACGCAGCAGGTGACGGTTGTGCCGCTCCTGCTCCGGTACGGAGAACACCGCGACCAGCCACTCCTGCGACAGGCGCGGGGAGCCGTAGATGCGCCGGTCGCCGTCCTCCAGGAGCAGGCGGGCCTCCGAGGACAGCTCGTAGCCGGCCGACCCGTCGGCGGCGCGCGCGGGCAGCAGGAAGCCGCGCCGCTTCAGCCGGGACACCGACGAGCGGACGGACGGCGCGTCCACGCCGGCCGCGCCCAACAGGCGGATCAGCGCGGACACCGGGACGGCGCCCTCGAAGGCCCGCCCGTAGGCGCCGTAGAACGTGACGATCAGGGATCGCGGAGTGTGCTGCTCGACCACGGGTTCACTCTAGATCGCGCAGCCGGAACCGCTGAAGTTTTCCGGTCGCGGTCCGCGGGAGGGCGGGCAGGAAGACGAACGAGCGCGGGCACTTGTGCGGGGCCAGTTCCTCGCGCATGAAGGCCCGCAGCGCGTCCTCGGTGAGGACCGCGCCGTCCCGGGGGACGGTGTACGCCACGACGATCTGACCGCGCCGGTCGTCCGGTCGGCCGACCACGGCCGCCTCCGCCACGTCGGGGTGGCGCAGCAGGGCCTCCTCGACCTCCGGTCCGGCGATGTTGTAGCCCGAGGAGATGATCATGTCGTCGGCGCGGGCGACGTACCGGAAGTACCCCTCCGCGTCGCGTACGTAAGTGTCGCCGGTCAGGTTCCAGCCGTCCCGTACGTAGTCCCGCTGCCGGGGGTCCGCCAGGTACCGGCAGCCCACCGGGCCGCGGACGGCCAGCAGCCCCGGCACGTCGTCCGGCACCGGCCGGCCGGCCGCGTCCACCACCCGGGCCTGCCAGCCGGGCACCACCCGGCCGGTCGCACCGGGCCGGATGTCCTCGTCGGCGGCCGAGACGAAGATGTGCAGCAGCTCCGTGGCGCCGATCCCGTTGATGATGCGCAGCCCGGTCCGCTCGTGCCAGGCCCGCCAGGTGGCGGCGGGCAGGTTCTCGCCCGCGGAGACGCAGCGGCGCAGCGCGGAGAGGTCGTACGCGCCGGTGTCGTACGGGCCCAGGGTGTCCAGCATCGACCGGTAGGCGGTGGGCGCGGTGAACAGGACGGTGACCCGGTGCTCGGCCAGCGCGGGCAGCAGGGCGCGCGGGGCCGCCTGCTCCAGCAGCAGCGCGCTGGCCCCGGCACGCAGCGGGAACACCACCAGGCCGCCGAGGCCGAAGGTGAAACCGAGCGGCGGACTGCCCGCGAACACGTCGTCGGGGCGGGGGCGCAGCACATGGCGGGAGAAGGTGTCCGCCACGGCGAGCAGGTCCCGGTGGAAGTGCATACAGCCCTTGGGACGCCCGGTGGTGCCGGAGGTGAAAGCGATCAGGGCCACGTCGTCCGCGGAGGTCTCCACGGGCGGGAAGGGCTCGGGACGTCCCTCGACGAGCCGCAGCAGGTCGTCGGGGGCCTCGCCGCCGTAAGGGGTCACGCGCAGCCCTGGCACCTCGGCCTTCACCAGGTCGTCCAGCGCGTCCACGTGGCACAGCGCGTGGCCCACCCGGGCCATCGCGCAGACCGTGGCCAGTTCCTGGGACCGCTGCCCGGCCAGCACGGTCACGGCCACCGCGCCCGCCCGCATCACCGCCAGCCAGCAGGCGGCGAGCCACGGCCCGGTGGGTCCGCGCAGCAGCACCCGGTTGCCGGGGACCACACCCAGATCGATGGTGAGGACGTGGGCGATCCGCTCGACGCGCTCGCGCAGCTCCCCGTACGACCACACCGCGCCGGCGCCGTCGCGGAAGGCCGGACGGTCGGGCCCGAACCGGGCGATGGTGGCGTCGAGCAGTTCGGCGCCGCAGTTCAGGCGGTCCGGGTAGGCCAGCTCGGGCAACTCGAAGAGCAGGTGCGGCCAGGCGTCCGCGGGTGGCAGATGGTCACGGGCAAAGGTGTCGACGTGAGCGGAAGGCATGAGCTCCAAGGCGGGTTCGCCCCCTTGCGACGGTCCGGCCCCGGTGTGGGGGGCCGGCCCCTGCTGTATGGAACCGAATGTATGGAACCGAACGGGGTGGAGCTGTCCGTGCGTGGGCAACACGAGCGTATCGTGATGGTGACGGCAGTCAACAGGACGCGATAGATGCGGGGACATTCGGATGACCGGATTCGCGCTCGAAGCGGAAGACGAGCAATGGTGCGGGCGGTTGCGCGCACTGTCGACCGAGCGGCTGAGGCCGCTGGCCGAGAAGGGGGAGGCGGGCCGGGTGAACCGCCCGCTGCTCGCGGCACTGGGTGAAGAGGGCCTGCTGGAGCGGGTGTTCACCTCCGGCGCCCTGCACCTGTGCCTGCTGCGGGAATCCCTCGCCTACGGCTGCACGGAGGCGGAGACGGCGCTCGCCCTCCAGGGGTTGGGCGCCCACCCGGTACTGAGCGCCGGCAGCCCGGCCCAGCGGGAGCGCTGGCTGCCCGGCGTGCGGGAGGGCCGGCTCGTGGCGGCGTTCGCGCTGAGCGAGCCGGGGGCCGGCTCGGACGCGGCCGCACTGACCCTGGCCGCCGAGCGGGACGGCGAGGGATGGCTGCTGCGCGGCGAGAAGCGCTGGATCTCCAACGCCCCCGAGGCGGACTTCTACACCGTCTTCGCCCGAACGGGTGAGGGCTCGGGTTCCCGGGGGATCACGGCCTTCCTGGTGCCCGCCGACCGGCCCGGCCTGACGGGCGAGGCCCTGGAGATGCTGTCCCCGCACCCGATCGGCGCGCTGACCTTCGACGGGGTGCCGGTTGGGCCGCAGGACGTGCTGGGGGAGCCGGGGCGCGGCTTCAGGGTCGCGATGGACACCCTCAACCGGTTCCGGCCCAGCGTCGGCGCCTTCGCCGTCGGCATGGCGCGGGCGGCCCTCGACGCGACGCTGGCGCACACGGCGGGCCGGACCGCCTTCGGCGGGGTCCTCGCCGACCTCCAGGCGGTCGCGCACCGGGTGGCGGAGATGGCGACCCGCGTGGAGGCGGCCCGCCTGCTGGTCTACGCGGCCGCCGGCGCCTACGACAGCGGCTCGCCCGAGGTCCCGCGCCGGGCGGCCATGGCGAAGCTGCTGGCCACCGAGACCGCCCAGTACGTGGTGGACCACGCGGTCCAACTGCACGGGGCCGTCGCCCTCCAGCGGGGGCACCTGCTGGAACACCTGTACCGGGAGGTGCGGGCGCCGCGGATCTACGAGGGGGCCAGCGAGGTGCAGCGCACGATCATCGCGAAGGAGCTCTACCGGGAGGTGGCGGGATGAGCCTGGAACGCCACAACCCGCATGAGCTCTCCCCGGCGACCGGCTTCTCGCACGCCGTGGCCATGACGGGCGGCCGGCTCGTCTTCCTGGCGGGCCAGACCGCGCTGGACGGTTCCGGCAAGATCGTGGGAGAGAGCCTGCCGGAACAGTTCGAGCGGGCGCTCTCCAACCTGCTGGCGGCCCTGGCGGCGACCGGCGGTACCCCCGGGGGGTTGGCCCGGGTCACCGTCTACGCGGTGGACGTGGCCTCGTACCGGGAGCATGCCGGTGAACTGGGCCGCATCTGGCGCCGGTTGGCGGGGCGGGACTATCCGGCGATGGCCGTCGTCGGGGTGGTCCGACTCTGGGACGAGGAGGCGCTGGTCGAGCTCGACGGCATCGCCGTCCTGCCGTGATTTTGACAGCGACCCGAAGCCGGGGGAATGTGGATAAGACCGTTTTGGCATGCTTCGCCATCAACACTCGGAGGTGCATGGACATGCGCCGTGGGTTCGTTGCGGCAGCCGTGACAGGGGCGGCCGGGCTCACGCTCGGTCTGATGCCCGTCAGTGGCGCCTTCGCGACAAGTCTTCCGACAGGCCTTCCGCAAACCGACTGGTGTTCCGACTCGCGGTACGGCGAGTGGTCCGCCTGCTGCGACCCCGCACGCGGCAACTACCGGCCTGGCTGGTGCTGGGACAACAGCGGTCGCAACGAAGGCAACTGGCGCGACGCCAGTTGGAACGATCCGAACTGGAACAACTGGAACAACTGGAACAACTGGAACAACGGCCGGTATGACAGCCGGTACGACGACGGTTGGCGCGACGGCGGCTGGAA
The DNA here is from genome assembly GCF_026627505.1 of Streptomyces sp. H27-H5. Classification (GTDB taxonomy): domain Bacteria; phylum Actinomycetota; class Actinomycetes; order Streptomycetales; family Streptomycetaceae; genus Streptomyces. The sequence goes on from NZ_JAPNLK010000061.1 coordinate 30,243, forward strand.
CAACGGCGGCAACGGCGGCTGGAACGACGACTGGCACGACGGCGGCCACGGGTACGACGGCCACCAGGGCAACTGGCACGACGGCGGCTACCGGAGCAACTGGCACCACTAGCCGTCGCCCCGGCGACCGGACCTCCGCTCATTCGGCCGGCAGGCGGCCCATCCACTCCTCGATGTCCGCCACGGACCTCGGCAGGGCGCCCGACATCAGTCGGGCGCCCTGCGCCGTCACGACCAGGTCGTCCTCGATGCGCACGCCGATGCCGCGCAGCTCCGCCGGCAGGGTCTCGTCGTCCGGCTGGAAGTACAGCCCCGGCTCCACGGTGAGTACCTGCCCCTCCTCCAGCGTGCCGTCCAGGTAGGTGTCGGCCCGCGCCTTCGCGCAGTCGTGGACGTCCAGCCCCAACATGTGGCCGCTGCCGCACAGGGTGTAGCGCCGGTGCAGGTCGCCCTCCGCGTTCTTGAGGACGCCCCACTCGGCGAGCCCCTCCGCGATCACCCGCATCGCGGCCCGGTGGAAGTCGCGGAAGCCCGCGCCCGGGCGCAGCGCCGCCATCCCGGCGTCCTGCGCGGCCAGGACCAGTTCGTACACCTGCCGCTGCACCGGCGAGAACCGGCCCGACAGGGGGAGAGTGCGGGTGATGTCCGCCGTGTAGAGGGTGTCCGTCTCGACGCCCGCGTCCAGCAACAGCAGCTCGTCGCGGTTCAACCGGCCGTCGTTGCGGATCCAGTGCAGGACGCAGGCGTGGGCGCCGGACGCGGCGATCGTCTCGTAGCCGGTGCCGTTCCCCTCGGCCCGCGCGCGCAGGCCGAAGACCCCCTCGATCCAGCGCTCCCCGCGCGGATGGGCCAGCGCGCGCGGCAGCGCCCGTACGACGTCCTCGAACCCGGCCGTGGTGTGGTCCACCGCCCGTTGCAGCTGCTCGACTTCCCAGGCGTCCTTGACCAGGCGCAACTCCGAGAGCGCGGCGGCCAGTTCGGGGTCGGAGGAGGCGTCGCGGGCGGGGGGTGAGCCGAGCGTGTCCAGGTGGGCGCAGCGCAGGCCGGTCAGCCGCTCGGTCTCCGCCAGGTCCGGGCGGCGTCCCACCCAGAACTCCCCGTACCGGCGGTCCCGGTAGAACTCCTCGTTGCCGTCGGCCCGCGGCGACCGGGGGCGCAGGTACAGCACGGCCTCGTGCCCGTGCGGACCGGAGGGCTCCAGCACCAGGACGTGACCCACCTGGTCCTCGCCGGTCAGGCCGGTCAGCCAGGCGTACGCGCTGTGCGGCCGGAAACGGTGGTCGCAGTCGTTGGAGCGCACCTTCAACTCGCCCGCCGGGACGATCAGGCGCTCGCCCGGGAAGCGCGCGGAGAGGCGGGCGCGACGGGCCGGGGTGACGGCGGACGCCCGTGCGGGGCCCCGGTCGGGGAGCGGGGTGGCGGTCCAGTCGCCGGCCATGAAGCGGGACAACTCCGGCGAGACGGGCAGGTCGTGGCTGCCGATGTGGAGGCCGGAGGGGGTGTCGGTCACGGGGGCTCCCTGAAGAAGAAGCGAACTGGTGGTCGCACAGGTCTTGTCAGTGCAATTTCACATTACTATGTTACAGCTCACACCGCGGCACGTTAATCCCCGTCAAACGCCGTGTGACGCAGGGCAGTTCACCGCAGGCAGTTCGCGCACCACTTCCCCCACCTCCCCTCCCCACCAGGAGTTCTCGGTGTCCCAGCACAGAGCTGTGCGTACGTCCCTCCTCTCCGCCGCCGTCGCGGTCACGCTCCTCGCCTCCGCCGGGCAGGCCGTGACCCGGGCGGCCGAGAACGGCACGACGGTTCCCGCGACCTTCGCGGCCGGCGCCCCCGCCGCCGACCCGACCGCGCCGAACCCCTTCGACGAGGTCGACCGCCTCGCCGATGCCCGGGAACCCGTGGCGGCCCCCGCCACCACCCCCGGCGGCCTCGCCGGCAAGGGCCGGATCCCCGGCGCCGCGCGCCCCACCACGTCGCCCCTCGACGCGGCCTCCGCCTCGGCCGGCGAGCGGTCGGAGAAGAGCCGCAAGGCGGCCGCCGCCCAGGCCGCGCCCACCACCCGGAACCAGGCCGTCGCCGTCCCCTGCACCCTCGACGGGATCACCGGCCTCTCGCCGGAACGTTTCGCCGACTTCCTCGGCGACCCGGCCGTCCTCGCCGACGGCTGTCTGCGCGGCCTCATCTGGACCTGGGACGCCCGCCTCGCGCCCGTCATGTCCGACGCCCACGTCCAGGCCGTCTCCCGCCGGATATCCGCCGCGGCCGCCGCCCACGACGGCCGCAACTCCTCGCACCTGGAGGAGATGTTCACCTACCTGCACGCCGTCGCCTACCACGACTACTCCCGCGACGAGATCGACGTCACCGACGCCCCGACCGTCGACGCCATGCGCCGCGCCGTCGCGGACTTCGCCGCCGCCGCCCACACCTTCGACGCCACCCCGACCAACGCCCGCACCCTGCGCGAGGCCCTCTACGCCGCGAGCGCCCCGGGCCTGCGGCAGCACCAACTCGGCCTGATCACCAAGGTGCTCGCCACCATGGACCCGGCGCACCCCGCGACCCACCAGGACGCCTCCTGGGGCGGCGCGGCCCTCGCGGCGCTCTCCGTCAACTACCTCGGCGTCTACCCGGGCAACCAGGACGCCGCCTTCCAGGCCGCGGTCTCCGCCGACCCGGCCTACCGCGCCGTGTTCAAGGCCTTCGGCGGCTACGTCCACCTCAAGGGCGGCGGCAACGCGTGGGTGGCCCGCGACGCGCTCGGCGAGTACGGCCGCTTCGGCCAGATCGACGCCCTCAAGAGCCAGGTCGTCGCCGACCTCGGCGCCCTGCTGGAACCGGTCAGGTCGGGCTTCGGCAACGGCAGCGAGCAGTGGGCCAAGATCGTCTCCTGGCTCAACTTCTACGAGGCGTGCAAGCCGTACGGGGTGTGCAAGGAGGACATCGAGAAGCAGCTCTTCCCCTACACGTACTCCTACGACAACGGCGGCATCAAGGTCCGCACCGCCCTCGACCGGGCCACCGTCGACCAGCTCTACTACGCGAGCAAGCAGGTCAAGTCCCAGTACCACCGGGTGCTCGGCACCGAACAGCCGCTCGCCGGCGACCCCAACACCACGCTGAACGTCGTGCTGTACGCCTCCCGCGCCGACTACGAGAACTACCACCCCATCCTCACCGGCTACGGCACCAACAACGGCGGCATCTACATCGAGAACGGCGCCACCTTCTACACCTACCAGCGCCGCGTCCCCCAGGACTCCTCCCTCACGCTGGAGGAACTGTTCCGTCACGAGTACACGCACTACCTCAACGGCCGCTACGCCGTACCCGGCTTCTTCGGCGAGGGCCCCTGGTACGAGGGCGACCGCACGACCGCCATGGACGAGGGAACGGCCGAGTTCTTCGACGGAGCCACCCGGGACAACGGCATCGCCGTGCGCAAGTCCCTGGTCAAGAGCGTCATCGCCGACACGGTCGGCGGCGGCCCCCGGATGACCGTGGAGCAACTGCTCAACGCCACCTACGACGGCGACGGCTTCCGCTTCTACAGCTACGCCGGCACCTTCTTCGAGTTCCTGTGGACCGAGAAGCCCATGCTGCTGCGCGAGATGTACACCCACCTGCGGGGCAACGACGTCGCCGCCTACGACGCCTGGCGCCACCGGACCGGCGCGGACACCTACCTCCAGCGCGACTACAACCGCTTCCTGGACGCGCAGATCGCCAAGGTGGACCAGCTGTACGTGCCGAACACCACCTTCACCGCCAACGACCGGCTGCGCGACTCCGCGCTCGCCTCGGTGAAGTCGACCTTCGCGACGGCCACGTACAACACCCCGGACTGCGTGGAGAACGGCGAGCCCGGCAAGCGCCGGTTCACCTGTACCGGCCGGATCACCGCGAACCTGAAGAACTGGCGCAGTGATGACCAGAACTTCAAGGACATGTCCGAGACGGTGGACTACTTCCTCCTCGACCGGGCGGGCGCGGCCTCCAACAACCTGGCCGACATGAACTGCTCCTTCGGCCCGGTGGAGATCTGGACCAACAAGGTGGCCGGGACCTCCCCCTACAGCTGTGAGGGACCGCTGCGCGACTGACCGACGCCGGTGGCCGGTCCCGTCGTGAACGGGGGGCGGGACCGGCCCCGGAGTGCCTAGGCACCCTATGAAGAATGTGACATATTACTGCCGTGCCCCAGAGACATTCCCTGGACGTCGTCGTCATCGGCGCCGGCGTCGTCGGCGCCGCGTGCGCGTACCACGCCGGCCGCGCCGGACTCTCCGTGGCCGTAGTGGACCGCGGCCCCGTGGCCGGCGGCACCACCGGCGCCGGCGAGGGCAACCTGCTCGTCTCCGACAAGGAGGCCGGGCCCGAACTCGACCTGGCCCTGCTGTCGGCGAGGCTGTGGCGCGAACTCGCCGAGATCCTCCCGCACGCCGTGGAGTACGAGGCCAAGGGCGGGCTGGTCGTCGCACCGGACGACACCACGCTGAAGGCCCTGCGCGCCTTCGCCGAGGGCCAGCGCGGCGCGGGCGTCGACGCCGTCGAGGTGGGCCCGCGGGAACTGCGGGAACTGGAACCCCACCTGGCCCCGGGTCAGGCGGGCGGCTTCCACTATCCGCAGGACGCCCAGGTCCACCCCGCGCAGGCGGCGGCGCGACTGCTCGCCGCCTCCGGCGCCCGGATCCACCTCGGGGAGGAGGTCACCGGGCTGCTCACGGAGGGCGGCCGGGTGTGCGGGGTGCGCACCGGCCGCCGGGAGCTGCGGGCGCCGGCCGTCGTCAACGCCGCCGGCACCTGGGGCGGGATGATCGCCGAACTCGCCGGGACCACCCTGCCGGTGCTGCCGCGCCGCGGTTTCGTCCTGGTGACCGAGCCGCTGCCGAGGGTGGTCCGGCACAAGGTGTACGCCGCCGACTACATCGCGGACGTGGCCAGCGGCTCCGCCGCCCTCCAGTCCTCGGCGGTCGTCGAGGGCACTCCTTCGGGGCCGGTGCTCATCGGGGCGACCCGGGAGCGGGTCGGCTTCGACCGGGGCCTGTCCACGCAGGCGCTGCGCCGGCTCGCCGCACAGGCGGCCGCGCTGTTCCCGGTACTGGCCGACGTACGGGTGCTGCGGACCTACCACGGCTTCCGGCCCTACCTGCCCGACCACCTCCCGGCGATCGGCCCCGACCCCCGGGCCCCCGGGCTGCTGCACGCCTGCGGCCACGAAGGCGCCGGCATCGGCCTGGCGCCGGCCACCGGGCTGCTGATCGCCGCGGCCCTGACCGGGACCGAACCCCCGCTGGACCCACGACCGTTCCGCCCGGACCGGTTCGGCCCCCCGGCCACCGGCGAACCGAAGGAGACCAGGTGACGACCGGCCCCACCGACCCGGACCGCCCGCCGCGGCGCTCCCTGCGCCGGCTGCTCCGCGGCCCCGCCCGGTCACCCCGCGACCTGGTCGGCGGCGCGCCCCGGGCCACGTACGTCCTGCGCTTCGACGGCCGCGAACTGCCCGCGAGCGCGGGCCAGAGCATCGCCGCCGCACTCTGGGGCGCGGGCGTCCTCGCCTGGCGCACCACCCGCGAGAACGGCGCGCCGCGCGGGGTGTTCTGCGGGATCGGGAGCTGCCACGACTGCCTCGTCACCGTCAACGGGCGCCCGAACCAGCGCGCCTGCCTGACCCCGGCCCGCCCCGGGGACACCGTCACCACCCAGGAAGGGACCGGCCGTGCCGAACTCGGCGTCTGACGGCGTGCCGTGCGACCTCGCCGTCGTCGGAGCGGGCCCCGCCGGGCTCGCCGCCGCCGTCACGGCCGCCGACCTCGGGCTGCGCGTCACCCTGCTGGACGCGGGGGAGCGGCCGGGCGGCCAGTACTACCGGTGCCCCGCGCCCGCCCTCGGCGCGGCCCGCCCCGAGGTGCTGCACCACGACTGGGCCGCCTTCGCCTCCCGCGAAGCCGCCCTGCGCGCCCACGCGTCGGCGGGCCGGATCACCCACCTCCCGCTCCACCACGTGTGGACCGTCGTCCCGGCCGGCGCCGAACTGCTGCTGCACGCCGTCGCCGGACCCGAGGAGGAGGCCGTCGCCGTACGGGCCCGCGCCGTGCTCCTCGCCACCGGCGCCTTCGAGCGGAACCTGCCCTTCCCGGGCTGGACGCTGCCCGGGGTGGTCGGGGCCGGCGGTGCGCAGGCCATGCTCAAGGGCGGGCTCGTGCTGCCGGGCCGGCGCATCGTCGTCGCCGGGAGCGGGCCGCTGCTGCTCGCCGTGGCCGGTTCCCTCGCGGCGGCCGGCGCCACCGTGCCGGCGGTGGTGGAGGCCGCCGCGTACACCGCGTACGCCGGACGGCTCCCCGCCCTGCTGCGCAACCCCGGCAAGCTCGGAGAGGCCGCCACGTACGGCGGGGCCCTGCTGCGGCACGGGATCCGGCTGCTCACCCGGCACGCCGTCACCGAGGCCCACGGCAGCGACCGGGTCGAGGCGGTGACCGTGGCCCGACTCGACCGGCAGTGGCGGCCGGTGCCCGGCACCGCCCGCCGCGTCCCCTGCGACGCCCTCGCCGTGGGCCACGGGCTGGTGCCGCAACTGGAACTGGCCACCGGCCTGGGCTGCGCCACCCGACTCGGGGCCGACGGAGCCGTCGCCCTGGAGGTGGACGCGCGTCAGCGGACCTCCGTGCCCGGCGTCTGGTCGGCGGGGGAGACCGGGGGCATCGGCGGCGCCCGACTGGCCCTGGTGGAAGGGGAGATCGCGGCCCACGCGATCGCCGGCCGGGCCGCCCCCGCCGTGCTCGTCCGACGCCGCGCCCGGCTCCGCGCGTTCGCCGAGGCGATGGGCGCGGCCCACCGCCCGGGGGCGGGGTGGCCCGGCCGGCTGCGGGAGGACACCGAGGTGTGCCGCTGCGAGGAGGTCCCCGCGGGCCGGATCCGCGAGGCGGTGCGCGACCTGGGCGCGCGGGACGCCCGTACCGTCAAACTGCTCACCCGGGCGGGGATGGGCTGGTGCCAGGGCCGGATGTGCGGCCCGGCCGTCGCCGCCCTCGCGGGGCGGGACCCGGATCCGGACCGCAGGCCGCTGTCCTGCCCGGTCCCGCTGCGCCGGCTCGCCGAACTGCCCGCCGAGGAAAGCTGATCGACCCCGATCCGGGATCCCGGGACCCTTGTGGGCTTCCTGCGCCCACTAGTAAAATGTCACACACCACTCTAGGGAGCTCTCATGACCCACGCGCACACCCCCGCGCCCGCCCGCACCCGCCCCTGGCACGGAATCATGGTCGCCACCGCACTGCCCCTGCGCGACGACCTGACCGTCGACCACGACGCCTACGCCGAACACGTGGCCTGGCTGATCGCCAACGGCTGCGACGGCGTCGTCCCCAACGGCTCCCTCGGGGAGTACCAGACCCTCACCGACGAGGAGCGGGCCCGGGTCGTCCGCACGGCCGTCGAGGCGGCCGGCGACGGCGAGCGGGTCATGCCCGGCGTCGCCGCCTACGGCAGCGCCGAGGCCCGCCGCTGGGCCGACCAGGCCGCCGAGGCGGGCGCGGGCTCCGTGCTGCTGCTGCCCCCCAACGCCTTCCGCGCCGACGAGCGGGCCGTACGGGACCACTACGCGCAGGTCGCCGGCGCGGGCCTGCCCGTCGTGGCCTACAACAACCCCATCGACACCAAGGTGGACCTGACCCCGGCCCTGCTGGCCCGGCTGCACGCCGACGGCAGCATCGTCGCCGTCAAGGAGTTCTCCGGCGACGTCCGCCGCGCCTACGAGATCGCGGAACTCGCCCCCGGCCTCGACCTGCTCGTCGGAGCCGACGACGTGCTCCTCGAACTCGCCCTCGCCGGGGCCGTCGGCTGGATCGCCGGCTACCCCAACGCCCTGCCGCGCTCCTGCGCCACCCTCTACCGGGCCGCGGTCGCGGGCGACCTCGACACCGCGCTGCCGCTCTACAAGTCCCTGCACAGCCTCCTGCGTTGGGACTCCAAGACGGAGTTCGTCCAGGCCATCAAGCTCTCCATGGACCTGGCCGGGCGCCCCGGCGGCGCCACCCGCCCGCCCCGGTTCCCGCTGACCGGCGAGACCGAGGCGGCGGTCCGGGCCGCCACCGAGAAGGCCCTCGCCGAAGGCCTCAACTAGCCCCCGGGGGGTCCACATGCGTACGCGACACATCTACCACGCGGTCGATTCGCACACCGAGGGCATGCCGACCCGGGTGATCACCGGCGGGGTCGGGGTGATCCCCGGAGCCACGATGGCGCAGAAACGGCTGCACTTCATCGAGCACCTCGACCACGTCCGCACGCTGCTCATGTACGAGCCGCGCGGCCACTCCGCGATGAGCGGCGCGATCCTGCAACCCCCCACCCGACCCGACGCCGACTTCGGCGTGCTCTACATCGAGGTGTCGGGCCTGCTCCCCATGTGCGGACACGGCACCATCGGGGTGGCCACGGTGCTGGTCGAGACCGGCATGGTGCCGGTCGTCGAACCGGTCACCACCGTCCGCCTCGACACCCCGGCCGGACTGGTGAGCGTGGACGTCCTGGTCGAGGACGGCGCCGCGCTCCGCGCCACCTTCACCAACGTCCCCGCCTTCGCCGTCGGCCTCGACCGCAAGGTCGAGGTCCCCGGCTTCGGCACCGTCACCCACGACCTCGCCTACGGGGGCAACTTCTACGCCTTCGTCGAACTCGACGCCCTCGGACTCCCCTTCGACCGCGCCCGCGGCGACGAACTGCTCGCCGCCGGCCTCGCCGTCATGGACGCCGTCAACGCCTCGGACGACCGGCCCGTCCACCCCGAGGACCCCTCCATCGCCGGCGTCAAACACGTCTACCTCGCCGCCCCCGGATCCGACGCCCGCCGCTCCCGGCACGCCATGGCCATCCACCCGGGCTGGTTCGACCGTTCGCCCTGCGGTACGGGCACCAGCGCGCGCATGGCCCAACTGCACGCCCGCGGCCTGCTGGAGCAGGGCGCGGACTTCGTCAACGAGTCCTTCATCGGCACCGAGTTCACGGGCCGACTGATCGGGGAGACCACGGTCGGCGGACTCCCGGCGGTCGTCCCCACCGTCACCGGACGGGCGTGGATCACGGGCACCGCCCAGTACTTCCTCGACCCGTCCGACCCCTTCCCCGGAGGGTTCCTCCTGTGACCACCGCGCCCCGCCCGGTCCACGCCGTCGACTACCACACCGCCGGCGAACCCTTCCGGATCGTCCGCGACGGCCTCCCGCCGATCCCCGGCGACACCGTCGCCGAGCGCTGCGCCACCGCCATCGGGCCCGGCGGCTCCGGGACGGCCCCACGCCGGGGCGCGCTGGACGACGTGCGGCGCCTGCTGGTGCGGGAACCGCGCGGACACGCGGGCATGTACGGCGGGTTCGTCGTGCCTCCGGACGACGACGGCGCCCACTTCGGGGTGCTGTTCTGGCACAAGGACGGCTACTCCACGGCCTGCGGGCACGGCGCGATGGCCCTCGGCGCCTGGGCCGTGGACAGCGGCCTGGTCCCCGCCCCGGACACCGGTGACGCGCACGTCCGCATCGACGTGCCCTCCGGACGCGTCGCCGTCACCGTGCACCGCGAGGCGGGCCGCACCACCGGGATCACCTTCCGCAACGTCCCGGCCCGGATCGGCGCCCGCAAGGTACCGGTGGCCACCACCCTGGGCCCGGTCGAGGTGGACCTCGCGCACGCCGGTGCCTGCTACGCCTCCGTCCGGGCGCGCGACCTCGGGCTGGACGTCTCCCGCGCCGCGCTGCCCGAACTGGTCCGCGCCGGACGGGAGATCAGGGCCGCCCTCGCCACCCACCCCGGGACCTGGCACCCCGACGGACCACTGCTCTCCGGGGTGTACGGGGTGATCCTCCACGAGGAGCTGCCGGACACCCCCCGAGGGCCGCACCAGCGCAACGTCACCGTCTTCGCCGACGGGCAGGTCGACCGCTCGCCCTGCGGCTCCGGGACCTCGGCCCGGCTCGCACTGCTGGCCGAGGACGGTCGGCTGGGCCCGGGGGAGGAACTGCTGCACGAATCGGTCCTGGGAACGCTGTTCACCGGCCGGCTCGTGCCCGGGACCGCCCCCGTCACCGAGGTCACCGGCACCGCCCACCGCACCGGCGAACACACCTTCACCATCGACCCGCACGACGACCTGGGCACCGGGTTCCTGCTGTGATCCCCCAGTGGTCCGCCGCGCGGATGACCGCACTGCTCACACCCGCCGCGGCGGCGGACGCCCTGGCCGACGCGCTGCGGGCCGGGCTCGACCCCGAGACCTGCCCGCACCGCACCGCCCTGCCCGTGCCCGGCGGGGAACTGCTGCTGATGCCGGCCGCGTTCGGGGGGTACGCCGGCGTGAAGATCGCCGGGGTGGCGCCCGGGAACCCCGCGCGGGGCCTGCCCCGGATCACCGGCTCGTACCTGCTCCTCGACGGGCCCACACTGCGCCCGCTCGCCCTCTTCGACGGGGCCGCCCTGACCGCACTGCGCACCCCGGCGGTGTCGGCGCTCGCGCTGCGGTACCTCGCCCCGGGGGACCGGCCGGCGCGCATGGTCCTCTTCGGGTGGGGTCCGCAGGCGTACGGACACCTCGAAGCCGTCCTCGCCGAGCGCGAAGTGGCGGACGTCGTGGTGGTGGCCCGGGATCCGGCCGGCGCCGCGAGACTGGCCGCGCACGCCCGCGCCCTCGGGGCCGCGGCCCGGACGGGCACGGCGTCGGCGGTGGCGGAGGCCGACCTGATCGTCTGCTGCACCACGGCCCGCGCGCCCCTCTTCGACGGCCGGCTCGTCGCCCCGGGCGCCACCGTCGTCGCCGTGGGCTCCCACGAGCCGGACGCCCGGGAGACCGACAGCGCCCTCGTGCGGCGCGCGGTCGTGTACGTGGAGGCGCGGGCGGCGGCCCTGCGCGAGGCGGGTGACCTGCTGATCCCGGAGGCGGAAGGCCTCCTCGGGCCCGGGCACGTCGCGGGCACCCTGGCCGACCTGGTCGCGGGACGCGTCCCGCCGCCGGGGCGGGCGGATTCCCCGCGACTCTTCAAGAGCGTGGGCATGGCCTGGGAGGATCTTGCCGTGGCGGCCGCCCTGTTCCGGGCCGCCGGGGGGAGCGGCGCAACGTGACATTGTACGCTGGCCTCTGCTCGCCGCTGGTGTAGTGGTCTCGGAGGAAACGCAATGGGTGACCTGAAGCAGCACAGTCTCATCAAGGCCCAGGAACGACTCCGGGACCAGGTCGGCCATGCCCTGCGAGCCGCACTGATCGCGGGCGAACTGCGCCCCGGCAGCGTGTACTCCGCCCCCGGCCTCGCCGCCGAGCTGGGCGTCTCGGCCACCCCGGTGCGCGAGGCCATGCTCGACCTGGCCCGCGAGGGACTGGTGGAACCCGTCCGCAACAAGGGCTTCCGCATCACCGAGGTCAGCGAACGCGACCTGGACCAGTACACCGAACTGCGCACCATGATCGAGGTGCCGACCATCGGCCGGATCACGGAGATCGCCACCGCCGAGCAACTGGAGGCGCTGCGCCCCGTCGCGTTGGAGATCGTCACCAGCGCCCGGGAGCACAACCTCATCGGCTACCTGGAAGCGGACCGCCGCTTCCACCTGGGCCTGCTGGCCCTCGCCGGCAACGACCGGCTCGTCGAGACGGTCGGCGACCTGCGCAAGCGCTCCCGCCTCTACGGCCTGACCGGCCTGGACGAGGCCGGGAAGCTGGTCTCCTCCGCCGAGGAGCACATCGAACTGCTCGACCTCATGATCAGCGGTGACGCCGAGGCCGCCCAGGCGTGCATGGTCCGCCACCTCGGCCACGTGCGTTCCCTCTGGGCGCAGGGCCGCGACGAGCCGGTGGGACGCACGCCGGGCCGGCTCGGCTCCGGCGTCTGACACCGCCCCGCACGCACACGGGGCCGCTCCGTGTCGCCCGGCCCGTGTGGCCCGGCGTCGCGTGGTCCGGCCGCGTCCGGTCGACCCCGCGCGGTCCGGTGCTCCCGGCCCCCGGGATCAGGGGCGGGAGCCGCCGCCGGTGACGCGGCTCCACAGGGAACGGGTGGCGCCGAAGCCGCTCTCGTGCGCCCAGACGTGGGTGCAGCCCGGGCACTGGAGGTGGAGCAGGCTCCCGTTGTTGGAGAGCAGGTAGCGCCAGTGGGCGGAACACGTCCGCCGCTCCCCGCACGGCACGCAGTCGCGGTCGTCCGCGCAGCTCGGGCAGGGCACCCAGGCGCGGCGCCCGGGATCCGCCTGCGGGTCAAGCGGCAGCACGGCCGCCCCCGCGCGGGGAGAGCACGCCGGCCGCGACGAGCCGGTCGTGCACGCGCTGCTGCTCCTCGTCGAGGCCGGAGTACAGCAGGTCGTACGCCGCTTCTTCGCCGCGGAGCACCTCGACGGGATCCCAGTCGTCGCCGAGGGCGTCCAGGACGTGCGCCCGGCGGAGCACCTCGTGCGCGGTGAGGTCGACGTCGAACCCGACGAGCGCCGGGTCGGTCGGGCCGGTGGAGGGGGTGGGGTCATGTGGGGGCATACGGTCGAACTTAGGTAACCCTTCCTTCTCGCGGCAAGAGGGGGTGGGGCATGTCACAGCGGGTCGGCGGCCCCCTCGGCGGTCTGTCGTCGACGCCTTTTGAACACGGCTGGGTAACGGCGTGACGGAACCCTTGTCAGTGCAATTTCACATTACTATGTTACCGGTCACATCGTAGAGCGCCCCTCACTGGAGTGACCCATGACCCAGCGCACCCAACTCGCCCTCGCCACCGCTCTGGTGGCGGCACTCGCCGTCGGCGCCTCGGGTTGCTCCGACGCCGGCGGCAAGGGATCCGCCGGCGGCCCCGCCGCCAACCCCGCCGCCGCCAACGAGGGCAAGACGCTCGGCGGCACCCCGACCAAGGGCGGCACCCTGACCGTCCTGTCCAACCAGGACTTCTCCCACCTCGACCCGGCCCGCAACTGGACGATGCCGACCATGGACTTCGGCACCCGCCTGCTCTACCGCACGCTCGTCACCTTCAAGGCCGAACCCGGCAAGGCCGGCAGCGAGTTGGTCCCCGACCTCGCGACCGACCTCGGCACCCCGTCCGACGGCGGCAGAACCTGGACCTTCACCCTCAAGGAAGGCGTCAAGTACGAGGACGGAACCCCCGTCCGGGCCCAGGACGTCAAGTACAACGTCGAGCGCTCCTTCGCCCCCGACCTGACCGGCGGACCCGACTACGCCGCCCAGTACCTGGCCGGCGGCGAGAGCTACAAAGGCCCGCTCCAGGGGCAGCACCTCGACTCGATCAAGACGCCCGACGACCGCACGATCGTCTTCCGACTCAAGCGCCCGGTCGCCGACTTCTCCGCCACCGCCACCCTGCCGACCTTCGCGCCGGTCCCGCAGTCCAAGGAGGCGGGCACCCGCTACGACGCCCGCCCCTTCTCCTCCGGCCCCTACAAGATCGAGTCGTACGACCGGGACAAGAAGCTGGTCCTGGTCCGCAACGAGCACTGGGACGCCCGCACCGACACCGTCCGCAAGGCCTACCCCGACCGCTTCGTCGTCGTCATGGGCCTCAAGGGCGGCCAGATCGACGACCGCATCATCGCCGGGGAGGGGGCGGACGCCTCCGCCGTCCAGTACTCCGACATGCGGCCCGAGAGCGCGCCCAAGGTCCTGCCCAAGGCGGACGTCAAGGCCCGACTGCTCGCCGAGTCCCAGGGCTGTACGGAGATGCTCCACCTCAACAACTCCCGCGCCCCCTTCGACGACCCCCGGGTCCGCGAGGCCATGCAGTACGCGGTCGACAAGGAAGCGGTGGTCACGGCCGGAGGCGGCCCCGCCCTCAACGAGGTGGCCACCGCGTACCTGCCCCCGGCCCTCTCCGGCGGCCGGCAGGCCGACACCCTCAAGATCCCGCCCGCCGGCGACCCGGCCAAGGCCAAGGAACTCCTCAAGGCCGCGGGCAAGGAGAAGCTGAAGGTGTCCTTCGCCGTCTCCACCGGCGACAAGGGCAAGGCCGAGGCCATCCAACAGGGCCTGTCCCGGGCGGGCGTCGAGGTCGTCATCGACACGATCGACCCGGGCGCGTACTACGACGTCATCGGCGACCTCTCCACCACGCCCGACATGACCCTCGCGGGCTGGTGCCCCGACTACCCCTCCGGTTCCACCTGGATCCCCTTCGTCTTCGACGGGCGCACCGTCAAGGAGAAGGGCAACCAGGGCAACTACAGCCAGTTCCGCGACGAGGCGACGACGAAGCGGATCGACGAGATCAACGCCATGGCCGACGCCGGGCAGGCCGAACGGGCCTGGATCGCACTCGACGCGGAGATCATGAAGAAGTCCCCCTCCGTCCCGGTCCTGCTGGAACGCAAGCCCCTGCTCATCGGCACCAACATCGCGGGCGCCTTCGGCCACCCGGTGTGGACCGGCACCGTCGACTACGCCGCGATCGGCCTCAAGGACCCGTCGAAGAGTCGGGGTTGAGGCCCGACGGACACCCGGAAGCCCGTCGAGCCATGACCGACAACCGAGCCACCGCATCCCAACCCGCCGCCTCCCGGCCCACCGACCCCGGCCCCGCCGCGTCCCGACCCGCCGCGGCCGCGGCAACCGCGGCGCAGGCCAGGACCGTTCCCCCGGGCAGCAGCCCCTGGCAGCTCGCCCGCCGCGAACTCCGTCGTCGTCCCACCGTCCGCGTCAGCCTCTGCGTCGTCCTCCTCTTCGTCCTGATGGCCCTCGGCGCCCCCTGGCTGGGCGCGCTCGGCGGCTGGTCCCCGAACGAGTTCGACAAGTCCGCCATCGACCCCTACCTCGCGGGCCAGCCCCTCGGCTCCTTCGGCGGGATCGGCTCCGCACACTGGCTGGGCGTCGAACCCGTCACCGGCCGCGACCTGTTCGCCCGCGTCGTGGCCGGCGCCCAGGTCTCCCTCCTGATCGCCTTCGCCGCCACCGCCATCGTGGTGGCCGTCGGCACGGCCGCCGGGATCGCCGCCGGCTACTTCGGCGGCCGCGTCGACGCGGTGCTCTCCCGCCTGATGGACCTCACCATGTCCTTCCCGTCCCTGATCTTCATGATCGCGATGCTCTCGGTGGCCAAGGACGTCAACCGGATCGTGCTCATGACCGCCGTCATCGGCCTCTTCGGCTGGCCCGGCGTCGCCCGCGTGGTCCGGGGCCAGACCCTCTCCCTCAAGCACCGCGAGTACGTGGACGCCGCCCGCGTCGCCGGCGCCGGCTCCTGGCGCATCCTGACCCGCGACGTCCTCCCGGGCGTCGCCGGGCCGGTCATCGCCTACACCACCCTGCTGATCCCCGGAATGATCAGCACCGAGGCCGCCCTGAGCTACCTCGGCGTCGGGGTTCGCCCGCCCACCCCGTCCTGGGGCCAGATGATCGCCGAGTCCGTGGCCTACTACGAGACCGACCCCGTGTACTTCGTCATCCCGAGCGTCTTCCTCTTCCTCGCGGTCCTCGCCTTCACCCTGCTCGGCGACGCCCTGCGCGACATCCTCGACCCGAGGGGCGGACGGACGTGATTCTCTACCTGGCCCGCCGGCTGCTCGCCCTCGCGGGCGTGCTCCTCGCCATCGCCGCCGTCACCTTCGTCATCTTTCAGGTCCTGCCCTCCGACCCGGCCGCCGCGGCCTGCGGCAAGACCTGCGGCCCCGAACGACTCGCCGACGTGCGCGAGTACCTCGGCCTCGACCAGCCCGTCTGGAGTCGCTTCGTCCACTTCCTCACCGGCATCTTCACCGGCCGCACCCTCGGCACCGGCCAGTACGCCGTCCGCTGCGACTTCCCCTGCCTGGGCTACTCGTACGAGAACTCCCTGCCCGTCTGGGACCTGCTGATGGACCGGCTCCCCGTCTCCGCCTCCCTCGCCGTCGGCGCGGCCGTCCTGTGGCTGGTCCTCGGTCTCGGCGCCGGGGTCACCGCCGCCCTGCGCAAGGACACCGCCACCGACAGGACGCTCATGGTCGGCGCCGTCGCCGCCGCCTCGCTGCCCGTCTACTTCACCTCGGTGATGCTGATCTTCGGGGTCATCCGCGTCGCCGGACTGCTGCCCTACCCGACCTACCGGGCCCTCGCCGACGACCCGCTCGGCTGGGCCTCCAACCTGCTCCTGCCCTGGACCGCGCTCGCCCTGCTCTACGCCGCCATGTACGCCCGCCAGAGCCGGGGCTCGATGATCGAGGCGATGGCCGAACCGTACATCCGCACCGCCCGCGCCAAGGGGATGCCCGAACGCACCGTCGTGGTCAAACACGGGCTGCGCTCCGGGATGACCCCCATCCTCACCATCTTCGGCATGGACCTCGGCGGACTCCTCGCCGGCGCCGTCATCACCGAGTCCATCTTCGGACTCCCCGGCGTCGGGCGGCTGTTCTACGGGGCACTCGTCAGCTCCGACCAGCCCGTGGTCCTCGGCGTCACCCTGCTCGCCGCCTTCTTCATCGTCCTCGCCAATCTGGCCGTGGACCTCCTGTACGCCGTCGTCGACCCGAGGGTGAGGTACTGATGGACGCCCCCGCACCGCCACCACTGCTCGAAGTCCGCGACCTGCGCGTCACGTTCACCACCCCGCGCGGGGTCGTACGGGCCGTCGACTCGCTCGGCTTCACCGTCGAGGCCGGCCGCACCCTCGGCATCGTCGGGGAGTCAGGCTCGGGCAAGTCCGTCACCTCGCTCGCCGTCATGGGCCTGCACCGCGGCGCCGAGGTCGGCGGCTCCGTCGCCCTCGACGGGGAGGAACTCACCGGGATGTCCGAGAAGCGGCTCTCGCGGATCCGCGGCCGCCGGATGGCCATGATCTTCCAGGATCCGCTGAGCAGCCTGCACCCGTACTACACCGTCGGTGAGCAGATCGCCGAGCACGTCCGCGTGCACCTGCGGTCCGGGCGGGCCGCCGCCCGCAAACGGGCGGTCGACATGCTCGGCGAGGTCGGCATCCCCGAACCGGCCCGACGGGCGGGGGAGTACCCGCACCAGTTCTCCGGGGGCATGCGCCAGCGCGCCATGATCGCGATGGCCCTGGCCTGCGAACCGGACCTGCTGATCGCCGACGAGCCGACGACCGCGCTCGACGTCACGGTGCAGGCCCAGATCCTGGAGCTGATCGCCCGGCTCCAGCAGGACCGGGGCCTCGGCGTCGTGATGATCACCCACGACCTGGGGGTGGTGGCCCGCGTCGCCCACGAGGTGCTCGTCATGTACGGCGGCCGGGTCGCCGAACGGGCAGGAGTGGACGCGCTGTTCGCCGACCCCGCCCACCCCTACACGCGCGGGCTGCTGGACTCGCTGCCCCGGCTCGACGACCCGGACGACGCTCCGCTGCGGGCCATCGCCGGCTCCCCGCCCTCGCCGGGGACCCCGACGCCGGGCTGTGCCTTCGCCCCGCGCTGCCCGATGGCCACCGCGCTGTGCACGGACGAACGACCGGAACTCGTGCCCCACGCCCTCGGGCGGACGGTCGCCTGCCACCACGCCGGGACCCGGTACACGAAGGAGGTGGCCTGATGGCCACGCCCACCACCGCGCCCACCCCGGCGGACACCGCCGCGGACACCCTGTTGTCCGTACGCGACCTGACCATGACCTTCCCCGGCAGGCGGTCGGTGACCGGGCGCCGGGGGGCGCCCGTGCGCGCCGTCGACGGGGTCTCCTTCGACCTGGCGGCGGGCGAGACCCTCGGGCTGGTCGGGGAGTCGGGCTGCGGGAAGTCCACCACCGGCCGGATGCTCGTACGGCTGCTGGAGCCCACCTCCGGCAGTGTCACCTTCGACGGCCGGGACATCAGCCGGCTCTCCCAGGGCGCGCTGCGTCCCCTGCGGCGCAACCTCCAGATGGTGTTCCAGGATCCGCACTCCTCCCTCAATCCCCGCCAGACGGTGGCCCGGATCATCTCCGACCCGCTGCTCGTGCAGGGCTGGTCGGCGGCCGACGCCCGGCGCAGGGCGGTCGAGCTGATGGAACTCGTCGGCCTCGTCCCCGAACACGTCGACCGCTACCCGCACGAGTTCTCCGGCGGGCAGGCCCAACGCGTCGGAATCGCCCGCTCGTTGGCCACCGGCCCCCGGTTGGTCATCGCGGACGAGCCCGTCTCCGCCCTGGACGTCTCCGTACAGGCGCAGATCGTCAACCTGTTGGAGCGGCTGCGCGCGGAGCTGGGCCTGGCGTACGTGTTCATCGCGCACGACCTCTCCGTCGTCAAGCGGATCAGCGACCGGGTCGCCGTCATGTACCTGGGCCGGATCGTCGAGATCGGCGACAAGCGCGCCCTGTACGAGAACCCCCAACACCCCTACACCCGGGCCCTGCTGTCCGCAGTGCCGCTGCCGGACCCGGCCGCCGAGCGGCGGCGCGAGCGGATCGTGCTGCTCGGCGACCCGCCGAGCCCGGCCGCCCCGCCGCCCGGCTGCGCCTTCCACCCGAGGTGTCCGAAGGCGCGGGAGATCTGCCGGGCGGAGAGGCCCGTGCTCCGGTCCGCCGCCTCGCGCGAGGTGGCCTGTCACTTCCCGGGTGACTGACGGGGATCCCAGGGAAGGGAGAACGAAGGGCCCCGGAGCCGACACGATCGGCTCCGGGGCCCTTCGCCCCTGTCGTCCACGCTTCGCCTGCCTGGCCCGAGGACCGTCACGGCCGCGCCGGCGCCGGCCCGGTCGTCACGGTGTCAACTCGGCCCGGAAGAAAGCCAGTTCCTGGGCCATCACCTTCTCCCTGACGCCTCCGGGAGTCATGTGGGTGACTCCCGGCAGCGCGAGCAGCCGGTGCGGGCGACCCGCGTCCGTCAGGGCCCGGGACAGGCGCAGCGTGTGGGACGGGTGGACGTTGTCGTCGGCCAGGCCGGTGATCAGCAGCAGCGGACGCCTGAGCCCGGGCGCGTCCGCGATCAGCGAGTCGCGCTCGTACGCCTCGGGGTGCTCTTGGGGCAGCCCCAGGTAGCGCTCGGTGTACGCCGTGTCGTAGTGCCGGAAGTCGGTGGGGGCGGCCCCGGCGGCGGCCGCGTGGAAGACGTCCGGGCGGCGCAGCACCGCGAGGGCGGAGAGGTAACCGCCGAAGGACCAGCCGCGGATCCCGACCCGGGTCAGGTCGAGGTCGCGGTGGCGTGCGCCGAGGGCCCGCAGCGCCGCGACCTGGTCGTCCAGGACGACCCGCGAGAACCCGCCGTGCACGGCGTGGGTGTGGGCGGGCGAGACGTACGCGGTGCCCCTGTTGTCGATGGTCACCACCGCGAAGCCCTGGTCGGCCCACCACTGCCGGTGCTGCCAGCGCCGCGGCTCCGCGCTGACGTCCTGCATGCAGGGGCCGCCGTAGCCGTCCACGAGCACGGGCAGTCGGGTGCCGGGCACATGGCCGCGCGGCAGGACCAGCGCGGTGGGGATGCCGTGCTCGGTGACCCGTTCCAGCCGCGGGACCACCCGGTGGGGCAGCGGCGCGGACAGGTCGCCCGGGGTGAACTCCCGCCCGTCCGCGGTGCGCAGGGTCCGCCGGATCCCGTCGGCGTCGGCGGTGGTGAGCAGCAGGGCGCCGGCGGACGCCTGGACCGAGTGCACCCCGGGTCCGTCCGCGACGGCGGTCACCTCGCCCGTCGCCGGATCGAGCAGCAACACCCGCTGTTCGGCGGGGTCCTGTCCGCCGGCCTCGATCAGCAGCCGGTCCCGGTGGACCCCAGCCACCCGGCGGACCTGGAGCGTGTCGCCGGTGAGGAGCCTGCCGTCGACGGCCAGCGCGCGGGCGCCCCCGCCGGGGGTGTCGGCGGCGGTCAGCATCCGCCCGTCGGGCAGCCGGTCGGGCGTGCCGGGCAGCATCGGGTCCACCCACCGGGGGTGCGTGGTGCGGGACAGCTCGCGGGTACGGCCGGTCACCGGGTCCGCGCCGAGCAGCAGGACCTCGCGCTGGAGCCGGTCCTGGACGGTCAGCAGGATCTCCTCGGGCGACGCCCAGTCGGCGTCCGAGACGTACGGGTACGCGGCGGCGTCCCAGTCGAGCCGGACGCGCCCGCCGTCCGGCCGGAGGACCCACAGCGCGACGTCCGCGTTGGGGCCGCCGGCCTCGGGGTACGCGAAGTCCTCGGGCGGCAGTTCCGGGTGCTGCGGGTCCGTGAACCAGCGCCTCGGGAGCGCGGACTCGTCGACCCGGGCGGCGAGCAGGGCGACCCCGTCGGGCGACCACCAGTGCCCCCGGGACCGGCCGAGTTCCTCGGCGGCGGCGAACTCGGCCACCCCCCAGCGGGCACCGTCGTCGGGGCTGACCCGGCCGCCGGGGGTGACGTACAGGGCGTCCCCGGTGACGTACGCGGTCCGGGAGGCGTCCGCTGCGGGGCGCGGGTCCCAGGCGGGACCGGCCGCGGGGAGTTCCCGAGGGACGCCGGGCTCCCCGGCGTCCCCGTACCCGACCTCGTACAGCCGCCCGTACAGGGCGAAGACCGCGCGCAGGCCGTCCCCGGAGAGCGCGAAGGAGCCGATGCCGGCGGCGACGAGCCGGGTGCGTTCGCGCAGCCGACGCTCGGCGAGGGGGAGCCCGCCCGATCCCGCGGAACCCTCGGGGGACAGGACGCGCGGGTCGGCCAGGAGGGTCTCGGCGCCGGTGGTCGTGTCGAGGACCCACAGGCCGTCGACGGGGTCGGTGGGACCCGTCGAGCGGAGGAACCACAGGAGCCGTCCGTCGTCCCCGAAGGAGAACGCGCGGGGGGCACCGCGGGTGTACCGGGCGGTGGCCGCGGAGAGTTCGAGGAACGGATCGAGGGCGGGGAGAGGATCATCCATGGCCGTAGTGTGACATGTGAAATATCACCACCACTAGGCCGTTCGAGTGGTGACCCCCGGCACCCGGGCTTAGTGGTCTGCGTCGTAAATCCTTCGGGGGTTGACGTCGGGCTTGGCGTGCGCTTGCCCGTGTCAGGTGTCGAGACCGGTGAGGTGGAGGTGGCAGGCGGTGTCGAGTGCGTCCTCGGGGGTG
>NZ_JAPNLK010000062.1 GCF_026627505.1 Streptomyces sp. H27-H5
CACCGTGTGCCGGACCGAAGCCGGGTCGTCCGAGGACCGCTTCCCGCAGGATGCCTGCGCGCTCACACAGCGTCACCAATCCAGCCACGCCCAACCGGCAAAGGACCTGCGACGCGCTGCACTAGCGTGACGGTCGTGCGGGCTCATTGGGCTCAGTGGGCCCTTTGCCGAAGGGAGATTCCATGAAGGTCGGAGTGCTGACGGGCGGCGGAGACTGCCCCGGGCTCAACGCGGTCATCCGGGCCGTCGTCCGCAAGGGCGTGCAGGAGTACCAGTACGAGTTCCTCGGCTTCAAGGACGGCTGGCGCGGCGCGGTCACGGGCGACACGATCCCGCTCGACATCCCGGCCGTGCGCGGGATCCTGCCGCGCGGCGGGACCATCCTCGGCTCCTCGCGCACCAACCCGTTCAAGTTGGAGAACGGCCTCCGCCAGATCAAGGAGAACCTCGCGAAGTTCGAGGTCGACGCCCTCGTCACGATCGGCGGCGAGGACACCCTCGGGGTGGCCGCCAAGCTGTACGAGGAGTACGGCATCCCCTGCGTGGGCGTGCCGAAGACCATCGACAACGACCTCTCGGCCACCGACTACACCTTCGGCTTCGACACGGCCGTCGGCATCGCCACCGAGGCCATCGACCGGCTCCACACCACCGCCGAGTCGCACATGCGGGTGCTGGTCGTCGAGGTCATGGGGCGCCACGCGGGCTGGATCGCCCTCCACTCCGGCCTGGCCGGCGGAGCCAACGTCATCCTCGTTCCCGAGCAGCGCTTCGACGTGGACCAGGTCTGCGCCTGGGTCACCTCCCGCTTCAAGGCGAGCTACGCCCCGATCGTGGTCGTCGCCGAGGGCGCCATGCCCACGGACGGCGAGCTGGTGCTCAAGGACGCCACGACGGACTCCTTCGGGCACGTGCGGCTGTCGGGCGTCGGCGAGTGGCTCGCCAAGGAGATCGAGGCGCGGACCGGCAAGGAGGCCCGTACGACGGTCCTCGGACACGTCCAGCGCGGCGGCACGCCCAGCGCCTTCGACCGCTGGCTGGCCACGCGCTTCGGGCTGCACGCCGTCGACGCGGTGCGCGACGGAGACTTCGGCAAGATGGTGGCGCTGAAGGGGACGGACATCGTCCGGGTGCCGATCCTGGAGGCCACGTCGAAGCTCAAGACGGTGGACCCGGCGCTCTACGCGGAAGCCGGCGTCTTCTTCGGCTGAGCCGGAGCGCATGTGCGGATCATGGGTCGTATCGTGACAAAGGGCCCATGATCCGATGCGGGCGACGACGCGGGACGGGAGCGAACGTGGAGATCCTCGCCTTCGGGGTGCAGACGGACGAGAAGCCGCTCATGGAGAAGACGTTCGCCGGCCGGCACGAGGTGCGCTGCCTGGACGTGTTCCTGAGCGAGGACACCGCCCCCATCGCCGCCGGGTACGAGATCGTCTCCTCCAGTGTCAACGCCGACCTCGGCGGGCGGGTCCTGCGGATCCTGGCCGACGGCGGGACCCGGATGATCGCCCAACGCTCCACCGGCTTCAACAACATCGACCTCGACGCGGCCCGGGAACTCGGCCTGGCCGTCAGCCGGGTCTCCTACTCCTCCCCGTTCTCGGTGGCCGAGTTCGCCTGGACCCTCGCGATGGCCGTCAACCGCAGCATCGTCCGGGCCTCGAACCGCACCCGGGACTTCGACTTCCGCCTCAACGGACTGATGGGCCGTGACATGCGCGGCCGCACCGTCGGTGTCCTCGGCACCGGGAAGATCGGCGAGGCCTTCACCCGGATCGCGCACGGCTTCGGCATGAACCTGCTGGGCTGGGACGTGACCCCGAACCCGGCCTGCGTGGACCTCGGCATGAAGTACGTGGACAAGGACACGCTGTTCGTCGAGTCGGACCTGATCAGCCTGCACGTCCCGCTGCTCGACGCGACGCGGCACATCGTCGACGGCGCGGCGCTGCGGCTGATGAAGGACGACGCGATCCTGGTCAACTCCAGCCGGGGCGCACTGGTGGACACGGAGGCTCTGGTGGACGAACTCCGGGCGGGGCGGTTCGCGGGCGTCGGCCTGGACGTGTACGAGGCGGAGGCCGGACTGTTCTTCATGGACCGCTCCCCGGAAGCCGTGGAGGACGACGCCCTCGCCCGGCTGATCACCTTCCCGAACGTGGTGGTGACCTCGCACCAGGCGTATTACACCCACGACGCGGTGGGCCAGATCATCGACGCCACCCTCGCGAACGTGCAGGACTACCTGGCCGGCCGCCGCTCCGAGAACACCCTGTCGCCGTGAACACCCCGTCGCCGTCGCCCCGGGCCGCGCCGGCCGCCCCGTCGCCGGCGGGGCCGGTCGCCCGACCCCGCCGCCGACACCCGGGCCTCAGGCCGGGGCGGCCGTCCGTACGCCCGTCAGCAGGTCGCGCAGCAGCTCCGCCCCGCGCAGGGTGAGCACCGACTCCGGGTGGAACTGCACCCCCGCGAAGCCCGCCGCCGACCGCAGCGCGTGCACCTCGCCCGTCGCCGGGTCCCGCGCGACCTCGACCCCGCGCAGCGCCAGCCGCTCCGCGAGCTCCGCCGGGCAGTGCGCGGTGTACGTGTTGTAGAAGCCGACCACCTCGGACGCACCGAACAGGTCGATGCGGGTCTGCGCCCCCTGCGCCGGCTCCGCCTTGCGGACCAGCGGGAGACCCAGCTCGGCGGCCAACAGCTCGTGCCCCAGGCACACGCCCAGCAGCCCGTGCCGGTGCCCCGCCAGCAGCTCCGCCGCCAGCGCGCGCAACGTCCGCATCTTCGGGTCGGACGCGTCCGCCGGGTTCCCCGGTCCGGGGCCCAGGACGACCGGCCCCTCCCAGGCCAGGGCCGCCGCCCGCAGCCCGGGGTCGTCGTAGCGGCGCACGGTCACCTCCAGGCCGGTCACCCGCAGCACGTGGGCCAGCATCGCCGTGAAGGTGTCCTCGCCGTCCACCACCAGCGCGTGGCCCGGCGCCGCGGCCGGCCGCTCCTGCATCCGCAGCCAGAACGGGGCCAGGTCGGCCCGCCGCGCGGCGAGGGCCGCCTGCACCCGGGGGTCGCCCGCGAGCGGCCCCCCGGTCGCCGCAGGGCGCGGCGCGGACGCCCGCACCCCCAGCGCGGCCAGCACCCCGGCCGCCTTCGCGTGCGTCTCGGCCACCTCGCCCGCCGGGTCGGAGTGCCGCACCAGCGTCGCCCCGACCGGGACGCGCAGGGCCCCGTCGGGCGCGATGTCGGCCGTGCGGATCAGGATCGGCGAGTCCAGGGTCTGCGCCCCGGCGGCGTCCGTGCCCAGCAGGGCCAGCGCGCCCGCGTAATAGCCCCGGCCACCGCTCTCGTACCGCTCGATCACCCGGCAGGCGTTCTGCACCGGCGAGCCCGTCACCGTCGCCGCGAACATGGTCTCCCGGAGCACCTCGCGCACGTCCAGCGAGGAGCGGCCGCGCAGCTCGTACTCGGTGTGCGCGAGGTGGGCCATCTCCTTCAGCCGGGGCCCGACGACCACCCCGCCCCGGTCGCCGACCGTGCACATCATCTTGAGTTCCTCGTCGACGACCATCGACAGTTCCTCGGTCTCCTTGCGGTCGCCGAGGAAGGCGAGCAGCGAATCGACCGTGGGGCCCTGCGCCGGATACCGGTACGTCCCGCTGATCGGGTTCATCACGACCGTGCCGCCGGACATGCGCACGTGCACCTCCGGGCTGGCCCCCACCAGCGTGCGCTCCCCGGTGTGCACGACGTACGTCCAGTACGCGCCCCGCTCGCCCACCAGCAGGCGCCGGAACAGGGCCAGGGCGTCCGCCCGCCCGAAGCCCTCGATCCGCCCCTCGTAGGTGCGCCGGATGACGAAGTTCGCGCCCTCGCCGCGCCCGATCTCGTGCTCGATGACGCGCTCCACGGTCGCCGCGTACCGCGCGTCCGGGACGTCGAAGCCGCCGTCCTCGACCCGCACCTCGTGGTCCGGCAGCGCGGCGAGCACCTCCGTCAGCGGCAGCT
Source organism: Streptomyces sp. H27-H5 (assembly GCF_026627505.1). Taxonomy (GTDB): domain Bacteria; phylum Actinomycetota; class Actinomycetes; order Streptomycetales; family Streptomycetaceae; genus Streptomyces. The sequence goes on from NZ_JAPNLK010000062.1 coordinate 4,000, forward strand.
CGTAGGCCTCCTCGGCCGCCAGCACGCTCAGCGGCGTGCCGTCGTCGCGCACGTCGAAACCGCGCTCCCGGATCTGCCGGAACGGCACCAGGGCCAGGGTGGGCAGTTCCCCGACGGGCAGGTCGGCGAGCCGCTCGGCGGTGTGGACCGGGCCGATCAGCAGCTCGACGGTGTCGTGGTCGCGGCCGGGGGTGCGGCGGCGCAGCAGGGCGAACGGCGGGCAGGAGTCGTCGAGCAGTCTGCTGATGTCCATGGGCGGGCGTCCTTCTCGGAGATCTCGGAAGAGAGGGGGTGAGAGGGGCCGGCCCGGGCCCGGAAACGCCGAAGGCCGCCCCTCGGGCGGCCTTCGCGTCGTTCGTCGTCTACGTACGCGCGAGGAGTGGGCCGCCGGAAGCGGGCCACCACCAGTTCATGTTCGAGTGCGCGTACATGTCGCCGACCCTAGCCCACGCCGCCGGCGGAGGCGAAGCGTCCGCGGGGGCGGGTCGCGTTCCGAGAGACATCCGTCTCAGGGTGTGGGCACCGGGCTGGACGCGACGTGCGACGCCGTAATGTGTACGAGGTGACCGTGAACGCTGAAACCCAAGCCCCCGCCACCAAGGCGACCTGGCGAGACCTTCCCGCGGCGCAGCAGCCTTCGTACCCCGATGCCGAGGCCCTGCGCGCTGTCGTCGCGGACCTCGAATCGTATCCTCCGCTCGTGTTCGCGGGTGAGTGTGACCAGCTGCGCGCCCGTCTGGGAGCCGTCGCCAAGGGCGAGGCGTTCCTGCTGCAGGGCGGCGACTGTGCCGAGGCCTTCGACGCCGTGTCCGCCGAGCACATCCGTGCCAAGCTGAAGACGCTGCTCCAGATGAGCGCCGTCCTGACGTACGCCGCCTCCGTGCCGGTCGTCAAGGTCGGCCGCATCGCCGGCCAGTACTCCAAGCCGCGCTCCAAGGACACCGAGACCCGCGACGGCATCACCCTGCCGACCTACCGCGGCGACTCCGTCAACGGCTTCGCCTTCACCGAAGAGGCCCGGATCCCGGACCCCGAGCGCCTGAAGCGCATGTACCACGCGTCGGCCTCCACGCTGAACCTGGTCCGCGCCTTCACCACCGGTGGCTACGCCGACCTGCGCCAGGTGCACGCCTGGAACCAGGACTTCGTGAGGTCCTCCCCGTCCGGGCAGCGCTACGAGCAGCTCGCGCGGGAGATCGACAACGCGCTGAACTTCATGAAGGCCTGTGGCACCGACCCGGCCGAGTTCAAGGCGGTCGAGTTCTACGCCTCCCACGAGGCGCTGCTCCTGGACTACGAGGGCGCGCTGACCCGCACCGACTCGCGGACCGGCAAGCTGTACGACACCTCGGGCCACATGGTCTGGATCGGTGAGCGCACCCGCCAGCTGGACCACGCGCACATCGAGTTCTGCTCGCGGATCGCCAACCCGATCGGCATCAAGCTCGGCCCCACGACCACCGTGGACGAGGCGCTGACCTACATCGACCGCCTGGACCCCGAGCGCGAGCCCGGTCGGCTCACCTTCGTCGTCCGCATGGGCGCCGACAAGGTCCGCGACAAGCTCCCCGAGCTGGTCGAGAAGGTCACCGCGTCCGGTGCGACCGTCGCCTGGGTCACCGACCCGATGCACGGCAACACCTTCGAGGCGGCCTCCGGCCACAAGACGCGCCGTTTCGACGACGTGCTCGACGAGGTCAAGGGCTTCTTCGAGGTCCACAAGGCCCTGGGCACCCACCCGGGCGGCATTCACGTCGAGCTCACCGGTGACGACGTCACCGAGTGCGTGGGCGGCGGCGACGAGATCTTCGTCGACGACCTGCACCAGCGCTACGAGACGGCCTGCGACCCGCGGCTCAACCGCAGCCAGTCCCTGGACCTCGCGTTCCTGGTGGCCGAGATGTACCGCGACCAGTAGGACGCGACGCGCGATCAGTAGGTGGCTTCCTACGACGGTGGGGCACGGATCGATGTGATCCGTGCCCCACCGTCGTATCCAGGTCTTTTAGGGGACCCTAAGTTTGGGTATGGTTAGGTAAGCCTCACCGAATAGGGGATGGCTCGCCGAACCATTCCTGCCAGGGAGGTGAACCGCGTGTACGTCTGCTCTTGTTTCGGGATCACCGACAAGCAGGTCAAGGACCACGCGGCTGCCGGGGCCTGCACCCCCCGCCAGATCGCCTCGGAGACCAAGGCCGGCACGGACTGCGGTTCGTGCGTGCGGACCATCCAGGGAATCCTTGGCCGCGGGGCGTGCCCGCGCCGCGAACTGCTGGAGACGGGCAACGCGGCGGCCGTGCTCGCCGTCGACCCGCAGCTCGCCGAAGCGGCCTAGCGCATCGGTTCGGCTCAGCTCTCCGGCTGCTCGATGAGCTGCGCGATGTAGAGCGGCTCCCCGATGCTCTCGATCAGTTCCAGCTGGGTGTCGAGGTAGTCGATGTGGTGCTCCTCGTCCTCCAGGATCTCCTCGAAGAGGCGCGCGGAGGTGATGTCACCCTTGCCGCGCATGACCTCGATGCCGCGCTTGAGGCGGTCGATGGCCTCGACCTCGACCTGGCGGTCCGCCTGGAACATCTCCGTCAGCGTCTGGCCCACGCGGACGTGGAAGAGGCGCTGGTAGTTGGGCAGACCGTCGAGCATCAGGATGCGCTCGGTGATCTTGTCCGCGTGCTTCATCTCGTCGATGGACTCGGCACGGGTGTAGTTGGCGAGCTTCGTCCAACCCTTGTTGTCCTGGATGCGGTAGTGCAGCCAGTACTGGTTGATCGCCGTGAGCTCGCCGGTCAGCTGCTCGTTGAGAAACTCAAGGACCTCGGGGTCGCCCTGCATCGCAGAGGCTCCTTCCAAGCAATGTCAGCTAAGTGACTGGGCAGGTGCGCGCATCCTTGCACCGCCGCCCGGGGGCGTCCAGTAAGTGCCTCCTTAGTGGGAGTTGCCATGACTTGCCCGAATCGGTCCAGACCTGGTCATGACCACCCTGCCCAATCTGTCACCATGGACTCATGGGTCAGCCGGAAAGCCGGGAATCTCCGGGAGCAGAGCAGTTCGAGCTCCCTCCGGGGCAACGGTTGCAGCGCGGCTGGCCGGTCACCCACTACGGCCCCGTCCCCAAGTTCAAGCCGGACCGCTGGGAGTTCAGGGTCTTCGGCGCGACCGCCGACGGTGACAAGCACTGCTGGAACCACGAGGAGTTCGCGGCCCTGCCGTTCGAGTCGGTCGTGGCCGATCTGCACTGCGTGACGAAGTTCAGCATGCTCGGAGCCGAATGGGGTGGCGTCCGCGCCCGCACCGTCCTCGCGCTCGCCCCGCCGGCCCCCCAGGTCACGCACGTGATGGTGTGGGCCGAGTACGGCTTCAGCTCGAACATGCGATTGGCGGATTTCGCCGCGGACCGCACGGTCTTCGCCACCCATCAGGGTGGCGAACTGCTGACCGCCGAGCACGGTTTCCCCCTGCGTCTCGTGGTCCCGCACCTCTATGCCTGGAAGGGCCCCAAGTGGGTCCGCGGCATCGAGTACATGACCGCCGACCGGCGGGGTTTCTGGGAGGAGCGGGGCTACCACAACGTCGGTGACCCCTGGCGCGAGCAGCGCTACTCGTACCAGGAGGAGCCGGGGGACGGCCCGGAGCTCTGACCGCCGCGCTTCAGTGGTGGTACGCGTGGACGACCGCGTGGCCCTTGCCCCGGCCGATCATCCACTTGTTGACCGGTGTGGTGATCACGAAAGCGGCCGCGAGCGCGATCGCCAGCACGATCCAGAACAGCGGGTCCGAGAGGTGGGCGTCCATGGCGCCCGGCCACAGGGCGATCACCCCGTTGTCGATCAGCTCCATCACGGCGATCGAGAGGGTGTCGGCCGCGAGTGCCACCCGGACGGCCGTACGGAGGTCCACGCCGGCGCCGAGGATCCCGCGCAGGGTGAGCGCGTAGCCGAAGAGGAACGCGAGGACGATCGCCAGGATCATCGTGGCCAGGTTGCCCCAGCCCAGCGCCGTGCCGATGATCATGCCCAGCACCTCGCCGATGGCGCATCCGGTGAGGCAGTGCAGGGTGGCCTTCGCGGCCATCGCCCAACTGACCCGGCCGTGGCCGCCGTCGTGCCCGCCGTCGTGGTGGTCTGCGTGGTCGGCGGGTCCGTGGTGCTCGTGGTGTGCGTGTGCGTGGTCCATCGAATGCCCCCTGGGAACGACTGAGGAACGGGTCCGCGATACGTGGAACCGTATACCCCCCTGGGGTATTCCGGCGGTCGCCCGGTGTGTCACCTCGGGCCGCGCAGCTCCTTCAGCAGCGCCACGTCCGCCGCGTGACCTTCCTTGCCGCCCGGCGTCTCGATGATCAGCGGCACCCCCTCCATCGCCGCGTGGGTGAACAGCTCGGCGAACGCCTCCCGGCCGATGTGCCCCTGGCCGATGTTCGCGTGCCGGTCCTTGTGGGCGCCGACACCCTCCTTGGAGTCGTTGGCGTGGACCAGTTTCAGCCGGCCCTCGCCCACCGTCTCCACCAGGAGGTCCAGCGTCTGCTTGGTGCCGCCCGTCTCCGCCAGATCGTGCCCGGCCGCGAAGATGTGGCAGGTGTCCAGGCAGATCCCGAGCTTGGGGTGGTGGTCCAGGGCGTCGAAGTACGGCCCGAAGTCCCAGGTGCGCGAGCACAGGGAGAACCCCTGACCGGCCGTGGACTCCAACAGCAGGAACGGGTCGTCGTCGTGAGTCAGTTCGTCCAGGAGCGGCAGCATGTGCTCCCTGACCTGCGCGTACGCCTTCTCGCGCGGCCTGCCTCCGGTGGCGGAACCGGTGTGGACGACCACCCCGAGCGCACCGATCTCCCGACCCCGGCGCAGCGAGTGCCGAAGGGATTCCACCGACTTCTCGACGGTCGCCTCGGTGTGCGAGCCGAAGTTGATCAGGTACGGCGCGTGCACGTACGCGGGGATCGACTCCCCCGCGCACTCCTCGCGGAACAACTCGTCCTGCGCCGGGTTGCCGACCGGGGTCGCCCACCCGCGAGGATTGGCCACGAAGACCTGGACGGCCTCGGCGCCCATCTCGCGGGCGTACGCGAGCCCGACAGAGGCGAGGCCGCCCGCGACGGGGACGTGCCCGCCCACCGGATTGCGTGTCACGTGCCTACAGCCCCTTGGTCTTGATCGTGATCGTGCTTCCCTCGGCGGCGTTCTGGCCGCCCGGCACGGACTGGCTCTCCACGGTGTTGCTGAAGGACAGGAACGGCCGGTCCACCTTCACCTTGAAGCCCGATCCCTCCAGCGCCTTCCGGGCCGCGTCCACATCCTGGCCGGTGACGTCCGGCACCTGGACCTGGCGGGGTCCCTTGGAAAGGGTCAGGGTGACCGTGTCGCCCGCGGCGGCCTGGGTGCCGGCCCCGATCGACTGGTTGGCGACCGCACCGGCGGGCGACGCGGAGTTGACCTGCTCGGCGGCCGTGCCCACCTTCAGGCCGAGGCCCTCCAGGGTCGACCGGGCCTCGTCCGCGGACCGGCCGGTGACGCTCGGCACCCGGACCGGGCTGCCCTTGCTGACGACGAGCGCCACCGCCGTGTCGGGGGCCCGCTTCTCCCCGCCCGCCGGATCGCTGCCGATGACGGAGCCCTGGGCGACGTCCTCGTTGAACGCCTGGGTGACGATGCCGGGCGCCAGCCCGACCGCCGTCAGCTCCGCCTTCGCCGCTTCCAGGGGCTTGCCCTTCAGCGCCGGCACGCTCACGACCTCGGGGCCGCGGGACAGGGTGATCGTCACGGCGCCGTTGCCGCGGATGCGCTTGCCGCCCGGAGGGTCGGTGTTCATGACGGTGCCGCGGTCGAAGGCGTCGCTGAACTTCCGGTTCACGCCCTTCACGCCGAGACCGGCCGCCGACAGCTGCGACCTGGCCTCCTGCTCCGACTTGCCGAGCAGGTTGGGGACCTTCGTGAACTGCCCGGAGTTGATGTACCAGACGCCGGCCCCCAGACCGAGGGCCAACAGTATTCCCACGACGATCAGGAGAGGCCCGCGACGGGGCGCCCGCAGGCCTCCCGCCGGCCGACGCCGGGGCGGGATCGGCGCGGGCGACTCCAGGCGGGAGGTGTGGTGCACGGGCTGCTGCGCCGTGACGGGCCGCGCGATCACGCTGGTGCGGTCCTCGGAGGCGGGCCGGTCCTCGGCCCGGGCCCGCGGCGGCGCGGCGTCGAGCTCCGCGTCGGTCAGCCGGGCGCGGGCTTCGAGCGTCAGCCCGAGCAGGGCGGCGGCGTCGGAGGGGCGCAGCTCCGGGCTGCGGGCGGCCGCCAGCGCGACGAGCTCGTCGAGACCGGCGGGCAGCCCGGGGACGGCGGCCGACGGGGCCGGCACGTCCTCGTTGAGGTGCTGGTAGAGCACCTGGGCGGGGCTGCCGCCGGTGTGCGGCTTGGCGCCCGTGAGCATCTCGTACAGGACCACACCGCAGGCGTAGACGTCCACGCGGGTGTCGGTGATCCCGTTCTCGATCTGCTCGGGGGCGAGGTAGGAGACGGTGCCGAGGACCGAACCGGTGGTGTTCGTGACGGAGTCCACACTGCGCACCAGACCGAAGTCGGCGACCTTGACCCGGCCGTCGTCGCCGATCAGCACGTTCTCGGGCTTCATGTCCCGGTGGACGAAACCGGCCCGGTGGGCGGCGCCGAGGGCGGCCAGGACCGGTTCGAGGATGTCGAGGGCGGCCCGGGGCCGCAGCGCGCCGCGCTCGCGGAGCACGTCGCGCAGGGTGCAACCGGAGACGTACTCCATCGCGAGGTACGTGTACGGGCCGTCCGTCCCCTGGTCGAAGACCGCGACCACGTTGGGGTGGGCGAGCCGGGCCACGGACTTCGCCTCGCGGATGAAGCGGTCGACGAAGGCGCCGTCGGCGGCCAGGGCCGGATGCATCACCTTCAGCGCGAGGATCCGGTCGAGACGGGTGTCGAGGGCCCGGTAGACCGTGGCCATGCCGCCGGCCGCGATCCGGGCGTCGACGCGGTAGCGGCCGTCGAGCACGCGCCCGACGAGGGGGTCATCCAGGGTCGTATCCACCCGGCGATTCTACGAGCGGCACGGAGTGCGCCGACGCGGGCGGGGCTGGAGGTGGCCCGCGCCTCGAACGCCGGCGAGGCTGAAACGGCTAGAAGGCGGGGCGTTCCGGGTCGAGGGCGGCGCGGCCCTCGGTGGGGGAGGAGGCCTCGGCGAAGCGCCGCTGGGGGATGCGTCCCGCGCGGTGGGCGAGGCGGCCCGCCGACACGGCGTCCCGCATGGCGGCCGCCATCAGCGCGGGCGACTGGGCCCGGGTGACGGCCGACGCCAGCATGACGGCGGAGCACCCCAGCTCCATGGCCAGCGCCGCGTCCGAGGCGGTGCCGGCGCCCGCGTCCAGGATCACCGGGACCCCGGCCCGTTCCGCGATCAGCTCGAAGTTGTGCGGGTTGCGGATGCCCATGCCGGAACCGATGGGGGAGCCCAGCGGCATGATCGCCGCGCAGCCCACGTCCTCCAGCTTCCGCGCCAGTACCGGGTCGTCGTTGGTGTACGGGAGCACGGTGAAGCCCTCGTCGACCAGGATCTCGGCGGCGTCGAGCAGCTCGACGCCGTCCGGGAGCAGGGTGCGTTCGTCGGCCACGACTTCGAGCTTGACCCAGTCCGTGCCGAGCGCCTCGCGGGCCAGCCGCGCGGTCAGCACGGCCTCGCCGGCCGTGAAGCAGCCGGCGGTGTTCGGCAGGACCGCGATGCCCAGCCGGGTGAGCACGGACAGCACCGACCCCTGGACCGTGGGGTCCAGGCGGCGCATGGCCACGGTGGTCAGTTCCGTGCCGGAGGCGATCAGGGCGCGTTCCAGGACGTCCAGGCTGGGGGCGCCGCCGGTGCCCATGATCAGGCGGGAGGTGAAGGTCCGGCCGCCGAGGGTGAAGAGGTCGTCCGCCATCGCCGTCAGCCTCCCTGGACCGCGGTGAGGACCTCGACCCGGTCGCCTTCGCCGACCTCGGTGAGCGGCCACCGGCCGCGCGGCACCACGGTCTCGTTGAGCGCCGCCGCGACCCCCTTGTGGGCCCGGGTCAAGGTGGCGACCACCGCGTCGAGGGTGGTTCCGGCCGCGACCTCGCGCGGCTCGCCGTTGACGGAGATGGTCATGCGTACGACTCCTGACGTGCCTGGGTGAAACGGCGCGGGGTGAAGGGGCGGGCGACCTCCGGCATCGTGCCGGTGGCCAGCAGTTCCGCCATCACGTCCCCGGTGAGCGGGGTCAGCAGCACCCCGTTGCGGTAGTGCCCGGTGGCCAGGTGCAGGCCGGGCAGCTCGGTGGGCCCGAGCAGCGGGGCGTTGTCGGGGGAGGCCGGTCGCAGGCCCGCCCGGGTCTCGGTCAGCGGGAGTTCGGTGATGCCGGGCACCAACTCGTGGGCGTCGCGCAGCAGCTCGTACACCCCGCCGGCGGTGACGGTGGTGTCCCAGCCGAGTTCCTCGCTGGTGGCCCCGACGACGAGTTCGCCGTTCTCGCGCGGCACCAGGTAGACGTGGCTGCCCCGGACGACGGCCCGTACGGTCCGGGAGAGGAACGGCGCGTACGAGGCCGGCACCGTCAGCCGCAGCACCTGACCCTTCACCGGCCGCACCGGGACCCGCACCTGCGGTGGCACGCCCGCCAGCCGCCCGCTCAGCGAGCCCGCCGCCAGCACCACCTGGTCGGCGCGCAGCTCCGTCCCGTCGTCGAGCACGGCGCCCGCGGCCCGGTCGTGCAGCACGGTCAACCGGTCGACGGTGGCCCGGTGGACGCTCACCCCGGCCCGTTCGCAGGCGGCCAGCAGCGCGGCGGCGAGCCGGCGCGGGTCCACCTGGTGGTCCCCGTCGACGCGCAGGCCGCCCCGGACGCCCGGGGCCAGCATCGGTTCCAGGCGCCGGCACTCGCGGCCGGTCAACCACTGCGACTCCAGCCCGCAGCGGCGCTGGAGCGCGTGCAGTTCGCGCAGGTGGAGTCGGTCGTCGGAGTCGAGTGCCACGGCGAGGGTGCCGCAGGCGCGATAGCCGATCCCCAGCCCGCCGGCGGCCTCGGTGAGTTCGGCGGCGAACGCCGGGTAGCGGGCGGCGGAGGCGACGTTGAGCCCGAGCAGGGTCTCCTCGCCGTAGTGCAGCTCGGTGACGGCGGCGAGCATGCCGGCCGCGACCTGGGCCGCGCCCCCTCCGGGGCACGGATCGGCGAGTACGGTGCGCAGTCCGCGCCGGGCGGCCCGCCAGGCGACGACCAGGCCGATGACGCCGCCCCCGATGACGAGGACGTCGTGACCCGCCTGTCGTGACGCGTGCGATGAACGCGATGAGTGCATGGGTGTCCATCCCCTCCCTTCGCCGGCATGACCCGGATCAGGTTCGTACGGTCGGAGGCCGGTCAGCCTCCCTCTCAGCCCGGTGCGCCCGGACTCCCGCGATAGGTACGGTGGCCAGACTAACCCCGGGGGAGATGCCGGGTAAGGCTGCCTCCCCGCCCGCTATTCCTGACGAATCGTCAGAAGATTAGGGTGGGCGACGTGAGCGAGCAGACGGAACAGACTCAGAGCGGCGTCGTCATCGTGGGCGCCGGAATGGCCGGCGTGCAGACCGCGGTGGCCCTGCGCGAACAGGGCTACACCGGCCCCGTGACCCTGCTGGGCGCCGAACCCCACCAGCCCTACGACCGGCCCCCGCTCTCCAAGGCGGTCCTGCTGGGCAAGGCCGAGGACTCCGCGTTCGACGTGGACTTCGAGGCGCTCGACATCCGCCTTCGACTGGGCACCGAGGTCACCGGCCTGCGCGCGGGAGCGCGCGAACTCGACACGGAGGCCGGCCCGGTCCCGTACGAGGCCCTGGTCCTGGCCACCGGCGCCGAGCCCCTGACCCTGCCCGGCTCCGAGGGCGTCCGCGGCGTCCACCTGCTGCGCACCCTCGACGACGCCGCACGGCTGCGCCCGGTCCTCGCCGCCGCGTCGGCCGTCGTCGTGGTCGGGGCCGGCTGGATCGGCGCGGAGTTCGCCACCGCGGCCCGGGAGGCGGGCTGCGCCGTCACCGTCGTCGAGGCCGCGGACCGGGTCCTGGCCGGGGCCCTGCCCGCGGCGGTCGGGGAGGCGATGGGCCGCTGGTACGGGGAGGCGGGCGCGACCCTGCTGACCGGCGCGCGGGTGGCCTCGGTGGAGCCGGGCCGGGTCCTGCTGGCGGACGGCCGGGAACTGTCGGCCGGCGCGGTGATCGTGGGCATCGGGGCCCGCCCCGCCACCGCGTGGCTCGCGGACTCGGGCATCGACCTGGGACCGGACGGCTCGGTCACCGCCGACGCCTGGCTGCGGACCTCGCTGGAGGACGTGTACGCGGTGGGCGACTGCGCCTCCTTCCCCTCCGCCCGCTACGGGACCAGGCTGCTGGTCCACCACTGGGACAACGCCCTCCAGGGCCCCAGGGTGGTCGCCGCCGACATCCTGAGCGGCGGGACGGACCGGGCCTACGACCCGGTGCCGTACTTCTGGTCGGAGCAGTTCGGACGCTTCGTGCAGTACGCCGGACACCACGACGCGGCGGACGAGACCGTGTGGCGGGGCGACCCCGCCGACCCGGCGTGGTCCGTCTGCTGGCTCCGCGACGGGGTCCTGGTCGCCGTCCTCGCCGTGGGCCGCCCCCGCGACCTCGCCCAGGGTCGCCGCCTGATCGAGTCCGGCACCGCCCTGGATCCGGCCAAGGTCGCCGACCCCGGCACCCCCCTGAAGTCCGCCGCCGCCTGACCCCGGCGACGGTCGCGGGGCGCCGCCGGGCTCGGGTCGGGCCGGGCGGCGCCTGCCCCGGCGCCCGGACGGACGGCCCGGGTACCGGCGGCCGGCCCGAGATGGCAGGCTTGTCCCCGTGACCGAGATTGACGCAAAGATCGATGCCCTTGTCCCCGCCTGGCTGTACCTCCCCGACATCGCGGAGATGCTCGACATCGAAGTGACCCGGGTCCGCCAGCTGGTCAAGGAAGGTCAGCTGCTCGCCGTGCGCCGCGGCGAGAACCGCTCCCTCCAGGTACCCGCCCCCTTCATCGACGGCGACAAGGTCGTCAAGGGCCTCGTCGGCCTGCTGACGGTGCTCCGCGACGACGGCTTCTCCGACGCGGAGATCCTGGAGTGGATGTTCACCGCGGACCCCACCCTGCCCGGCACCCCCGCGCAGGCGCTGAGCGAGAATCGCGGCACGGAGGTGAAGCGCCGCGCTCAGGCGCTCGCCCTCTGACCGGCTGATTCGCCGAACCACACGCGGTGTACGGGCCGAGCGCGCGGGCCCGTACCCCGCCACGACCACGGGGGGTACACCCATGCAGCAGCTGTCCGACGCCCGGCTCTACCTGTGCACGGACGCCCGCAAGCGGCAGGGTGACCTTCCCGAGTTCCTCGACGCCGTCCTGGCCGGCGGGGTGGACGTCGTCCAGCTCCGCGACAAGGGCATGGAGGCGGGGGAGGAACTGGAACACCTCCGGGTCTTCGCCGAGGCCGCCCGCCGCCACGGCAGGCTCCTCGCGGTCAACGACCGCGCCGACGTCGCGCACGCCATCGGCTCCGACGTCCTGCACCTCGGCCAAGGCGACATCCCCGTTCCCGCCGCCCGCGCGATCCTCGGCCCCGACGTCCTCATCGGCCGCTCCTGCCACTCCGAGTCCGAGGTCGACGCGGCCGCCGCCGAACCCGGCGTGGACTACTTCTGCACCGGCCCCTGCTGGCCCACCCCCACCAAGCCCGGCCGGCACGCCCCCGGCCTCGGGCTCGTCCGCCACGCCGCCTCCCTCGGGCAGGACCGGCCCTGGTTCGCCATCGGCGGCATCGACGCCGGCAACCTGGACGAGGTGCTCGACGCCGGGGCCACCCGCGTCGTGGTCGTACGCGCCCTCACCGAGGCCTCCGACCCCGGGGCGGCCGCCGCCGACCTGGCCAAGCGGATCCGCGCCCGACTCGCGTAGCAGGGTGTCCAAAAACGTGTCCAATGGGCGGACAGCGCTTCGGTGTCCGCCGGCACGCGTCTAACCTGCCGGTATGGCCCTTGGTACCGCTTCCACCTGGTCGGACCGCGCACACACGGTCCGCGACCTCATCGCGTCCGGGCGCTCGTACTCCTTCGAGTTCTGGGCGCCCAAGACCGAGAAGGGCGAACGCAACCTCTGGAACGCGCTCCGCCGCATCGAGGCGGTGGCCCCCAGCTTCGTGTCCGTCACCTACGGGGCCGGCGGCTCCACGCGCGGAGGCACCGTACGGGCCACCGAGGCGATCGCCGCGAACACCACCCTCACCCCCGTCGCGCACCTCACCGCGGTGGACCAGTCCGTCGCGGAGCTGCGTCACGTCATCGGCCAGTTCGCCGACGCCGGCATCCGCAACATGCTCGCGCTGCGCGGGGACCCGCCGGGCGACCCCATGGCCGACTGGGTCAAGCACCCCGAGGGCGTGGACTACGCGGCCGACCTGGTCCGCCTGCTCAAGGAGTCCGGCGACTTCTGCGTCGGCGTCGCCGCCTTCCCCGAGATGCACCCGCGTTCCGACGACTGGGACACGGACATCCGGCACTTCGTGGACAAGTGCCGCGCGGGCGCCGACTATGCGATCACCCAGATGTTCTTCGATCCGGAGAATTATCTGAGGCTCCGCGACAGTGTCGCGAAGGCGGGCTGTGACACCCCGATCATCCCCGAGGTCATGCCTGTTGTGGGCATCAAGCAGTTGGACCGGCTGCCCCAGCTCAGCACCGCGGTCTTCCCCTCGGCGGTAAAAGACCGCATGCTCGCGGTCAAGGACGATCCGGCCGCTGTACGCTCCATTGGCATCGAGTTCGCCACGGAGTTCTGCGCGCGGCTGCTGTCCGAGGGTGTTCCGGGGCTGCACTTCATCACGCTGAACAACTCCACGGCGACTCTCGAAATCTACGAGAACCTGGGCCTGCACCAGCGGGCCTGATCGGCCGTCCCCCGTTCCCGCGCCGGCGGCCGTACCGAGAGGGGCCACGCATGGGAATGACGGTCCTCTACACCGCGTTCGGATTCGTCGCGTTGTGGCTGCTTGCCGAGGTCCTGATGCAGTACAAGGCCCGGCTCCGCTGGCGCCTGCTCGCCTTCGCCGGTTTCGCCGGCGTGGTCGCCGGGGTGGTGCTGCCCTCGGTGCTCGTCATCGCCGTCGGCGCGACCGCGTTCGCGATCGGCCAGACGCTGGTCACGCTCTCCTTCCGCAAGGGCTTCGTGGCCGGTTGGGCGCTGCGCCGCAGCGGGGAACCCGTCCGGCAGCAGAGGGGCCGGCGCCGGGGCGGCGGCGCGCGCGCCGAACGCCCCGCGCCCACCCTGGAGGTGACGGGGCTGGAGTACGGCGACCGGACGACCGCCGGGCGCCACGACGGCGCGGACGCGCCCGACGACTTCGACGACCGAGAGACGAACGTCTTCACCCCGCAGCCGGTTCCCGAGGACACCGGCTCGTACGGGATACAGAGCTTCGCCCCCCAGTACGGCGACCCGTCGGGCCGGCCGGCCGAAACGGCCGCGTTCGCCTCGCCGTTCGCCGCGGCCGGGCAGGACGGCTCGTACGCGCCGCAGTACGACGCGCAGCCCCAGGGCGGCTACGACTACTCCGGCGGCTACCCGATGGGCGAGCAGCAGGTCTATGCGGCCTACTCGGACCCGTACATCGGCACCGGCGGTGGCGTCACCCCGCCCCAGAACAACGACTACGCGCCCTACCCGGACTACAGCGGGCAGCAGTACGCGATGGACACCCCGCCCGGCGGGGTCTGGGTACCGCAGCAGCGGTCCACCGACGAGTACGGCGGTCAGGCCTACCCGACGGACGAGGAGTACCAGCAACAGCAGCAGTACCCGTACCAGGGCGGCTCCGGCGAGTACGAGCAGTACCGCTACTGACCCGCCCGGCCCCGGCGCCCGGCCCGGCTAGCGGGACCCGCGGAACTCCGCACCCTCCACGATGAGCCCGGCCACCAGGGCGCCGGTCATGCCCGCGTGCGGGAGTCCGCCGCCGGGGTGGGCCCAGCCGCCGGCGAGGTACAACCCCGGCAGGCCCGTGGTGTTCGAGGGGTGGAGCAGCCGTCCGCCGGCCCCGGCGAGCGCGGGCGGCGGCACGGCACCGTCCAGGGCGCCCGTCGCTCCGGCGATGTCGGCCGGAGTGCGCAGTTCGTACCACAGCAGCCGCTCCCGCAGACCCGGCACGGCCGGGGCCGCCGCGGCGAGCAACTCCTCCGCGGAGGGCGCCGTGCCGGGCTCCGCCACCGCCTGGACGGTGACCGCCTCGTGTCCGGCGTCGGGCCGGACCGCGGGGTCGTCGGGCCGCAGCACGGTGAGGTCCGCGCCGACCAGGGTGCGGTGCACGGCCTCCGCCGGCCGGGGCCCGTCGAGGGCCAGGAACAGCGTGTACCGGCCGGGGAGCCCCGCCGGTGGGGCGGGGACCGCACCGGGCGCCGGCGGGATCGCCAGCGCCCGGGGATCGACCCCGCAGACCACGGCGTCCGCCTCCACCGCGCTCGCGTCGGCCAGCGAGAGGCCGGCGGCCCGGCCGTCGCGCTCCACGACCCCCCGCACGTCCGCGTCGAAGACGAAGTCCACCTTCCGTTCCAGGCAGCGCTCGTACACGGCCGTGGCCAGCTCCCGGATCCCACCGCGCACGTACCAGCTCCCGAAGGTCTGCTCCATGTACGGGAGCACCGCCGCCGAGGCGGGCGCGTCCGCGGGGCGCAGACCGTACGCGCGCACCCGGGTGGTCAGCAGCTCCCCGAGCGGCCCGCCCAGCTCCCGCTCGGCCACCTCGGCGAGGGTCGGCGGGCGCCGCCGCAGCAGACCGCTCTTGCGCAACGCCGGGTAGGGGTCCGTGCCCAGCACCTGCCAGTCGGGGCGCAGCGGCTCCTCCAGCAGCGGACGGCGGGTGGCGTTCCAGGCGTCCCGGGCGCGCCCGAGCACCCCGTTCCAGCGGTCCCCGGAGCCCGCGCCGAAAGCCTCGTCGAGCACGGCGGCCGCACCCCCGCGCGAGGCGTTGGGGAGCGTGACCGAGGTGCCGTCCGGCAGCAGGTGCCGCACGGCGGGGTCCACCTGGACGAGCTCGACGCACTCCTCCAGCGACTTCCTGCCCGTCTTCACGAACAGGTCGCGGTAGACGGCGGGCAGGTGCAACAGCCCCGGGCCGGTGTCGAAGGCGAAACCGTCGCGTTCGTACCGGCCGACCGAGCCGCCGTACGTGGAGCCACGCTCGTACACCGTCACCCGGTGGCCCGCCACGGCCAACCGGGCCGCCGTCGCCATCGCGCCCATCCCGGCGCCGATCACCGCAATTCGTGCCATGCGGCTGAGCCTATCGAGCGTACCGGGGGCCGGGTCGGCGAGGTCGTACGAGGTCAGGGCGGGCGGCGGAGCCCGGCCGGCGCCGGCGCCCGACGGTTAGTGCGGTGGTGGCGCGCCGGAGGTCCGGCGCAACTCGGCGGCCATCCGCTTCTCCTCGCGGCGTTGGGCCCGCCGCCTCCGGTAGCGGCGGATCCGGCTCCAGAGGAAGAAGATCATCGCCAGGCCGGCCGCCAGCAGCACGGCCGCGATGATCGCGGCGGCCTGGGGGTTGAACATGGCGAAGGTGACGATGCCCGCGACACCGAGATCCTCGGCGGTGCTGAGGGCGATGTTGGTGAACGGTTCCGGTGAGGTGTTGACCGCCATCCGGGTGCCGGCCTTGACGAAATGGCTGGCCAGCGCGGTGGAGCCGCCGACGGCGCCCGCGGCCAGGTCGGGGAGCGAGCCGCTCTGCCCGGCCAGCAGGGCCCCGACCACCGCACCCGCCACCGGGCGGATCACGGTGTGGAGGGTGTCCCACAGCGAGTCCACATAGGGGATCTTGTCGGCCACCGCCTCGCAGAGGAACAGCACGCCCGCGACGATCAGGACGTCGGGGCGCTGCAACGACGCCGGAACCTCGTCCGTGAGCCCGGTCGCGCCGAAGATGCCGAGCAGGAGGACCACGGCGTACGCGTTGATCCCGCTGGCCCAGCCGCTGGTGAAGACCAGGGGCAGCACAGTCATTCGGTCATCATGCCGCAGGAGGGGTGATCCGGGAGAACGACGAGGGGACGGCCGCCCGTCGGCGACCGTCCCCTCGCTCATGTCCTGTGGAGCTACTGCCCCTGTTCGTCACGGCGGCGCTGCCACCGTTCCTCGATGCGGGTCATCATCGACCGACGCTGTCGGTTCCGGCCACGGGCCGAACCACCTGCACTGCCGGAGACGGGCTGCTCGCCAGGCTTGGGTGCCTTGCGCCAACCGGTGACCACGAGAACCGTACAGCCCAGCATGACGAGGAAACCCACCACGCTGATCCAGAGCACGTTCGGCACGATCACACCGGTCATGAGGAGCGCGATACCCACCACAATGCCTGCGACTGCCTGGTATACCCGTCGCCGGGTGTACGTGCGCAGTCCGCTTCCCTCAAGCGCTGTCGCGAACTTGGGATCTTCGGCGTACAGCGCTCGCTCCATCTGCTCGAGCATTCGCTGCTCGTGCTCCGAGAGCGGCACGGGAGTCCTCCTCATCCGTCGGTCGCGAAGGGTAGCGACCAGGGGTCCCCTTCAGGATAGGCGGGGAATCGCCCCCGTGATACCCGCCCTCTACGCCACGTTCGAAATAAAGCCCTGCGCACAAACCGTACCGTCGCCTGTGCGGTCACTGAGGCGCTTATTCCCCAATGGTTCGTCCGCCATGCCGCCGGTGTCCTCGATCATACGGGGCCGGCGGCCGGTTCACAGGGTGTCCGCGGATCCGCGTGCGCGGACGCGCCGCAGATCAGGCGCTCTTCTCGCCCAAAACGTGCAACTGCGTGGCGACCGCGTGGAAGGCCGGCAGCTCGGCGGCGGCCTCCTCCAGACGCAGCAGCGCCTCCACCGCGCCGGGCTCGGTGTCGACCAGGACGCCCGGGACGAGGTCCGCGAAGATCCGTACACCGTGCACCGCGCCGACCTCCAGGCCGGCTCCACCCACCAGCTCGGTGAGCTGCTCGGCGGTGAAGCGGCGCGGGACCGGGTCGCCGGATCCCCAACGGCCCGCCGGGTCGGTGAGGGCGGTACGGGCCTCGGTGAAGTGCCCCGCCAGGGCGCGGGCCAGGACGGCTCCGCCGAGTCCGGCGCCGAGCAGGCTCAGGATCCCGCCCGGTCGCAGGGCCGCGACGGCGTTGGCCACGCCCTCGGCCGGGTCGTCCACGTACTCCAGCACACCGTGGCAGAGCACCACGTCGTACGCGTCCCGGTCGACGACGTCCAGCAGGCCCTGGGCGTCGCCCTGGACACCGCGCACCAGATCGGCGACACCGGCCTCGGAGACCCGACGCTCCAGCCCGAACAGCGCGTTGGGGCTGGGGTCGACCACCGTCACCCGGTGGCCCAGTCGGGCCACCGGGACGGCGAACTTGCCGGTGCCGCCGCCGGTGTCCAGCACGTCCAGCGCTTCCCGCCCGGTCGCCTTCACCCGGCGGTCGAGGGCCTCCTTGAGGACCTCCCACACCACGGCGGTGCGGAGGGAGGCACGGGGGCGGGAAGTGTCCGACACGGCTGATGGCTCCTCGGCGCGGTAAGGGTGAGCGGGCGTGCCCCACCCTATTGCCTCAGGCCGCGGACCAGCTCATCCCGCGTGCGGACGCTCCGGCCGGGGCTGCGGCAGGGCCTTGGGCAGCTCCTGCGCGGCCGGGGTCACCGGTCGCAGGGACAGCATCCGCTCGACCAGGCGCAGGAACATCCCCACTTCGCGGACGAGGTCGTCGGCCTCCCGGCCGGTCGCCGCGTCCGGTATGCCGGCCTCGGCCCGGGCCCGACGGTCGGCGCCGGAGGCGAACAGGGCGCTCCACTCCGTCAGCTCCGGGGCTATCTCCGGCAGCACCTCCCACGCGCTGCGGATCCGGGGCCGTCGGCGCGGGTTGACCGGTTCGGGCCTGCCGCGAGCGGCCAGCACGGCCGCGGCCGCGCGCAGCGCCGCGAGGTGGGCGGTGGCGTAGCGCTCATTGGGCCGGGACAGTCCGACCGCCTCGGTCAGGCCGCGGTGGGCCTTGGCGAGCAGATCGAGGGCGGCCGGCGGTGCCGACGACTTCCTCGGGACGGGGTGGACAGGGGACGGGGACGGTGTGGCCATGACGAACCTCCTGTCGATGCGTGCTGCTTCTGATGCCGGGTACTGCGTGGGTACCGCCTCTTCGGGTACTGGCTGTTCGGGTACCGCCGTTCGGGTGGTGCTGCCTTGCCCACCGCGTTGTCGCGCTGCGTGAGTCCATCGTGACGCCCGCCACTGACAATCCCGGTGACCTGCACTTTTACCCCCCATTGGGGATCTTCATCCCCCCTCTTGCCGATGACCCGTCACGGAACCTGCTAGTTTTTGAACTGACCGGTCAGTTCAAAAGAAGGGGGGGCGGCGTGGAGAGCCCACACGGGGCGGCCGTCAAGGCCGAGGACTTCGGACTCAAGGGCCCGCGCGGCTGGGTCTTCCGGGGCGTGGGGATCGACGCCGCGCCCGGTTCGCTCATCGCGCTCGAAGGTCCCTCCGGAAGCGGCCGGACCTGCCTGCTGCTCGCCCTCACCGGCCGGATGAAGCCTTCCGAGGGCCGCGCCGAGATCGGCGGGCACCCGCTGCCGAAGAAGATGACCGCGGTGCGGCGGATCGCCGCCCTCGGGCACGTCCCCGGGGTCAACGACCTCGACGAGGCGCTCACCGTCGCCGAGCAACTGCGCGAGGGAGCCATGCTCCAGCGCCGCTACGAGGGCCCCGTGCGGGCCCTGTTCCGGCCGCGCTCGGAGCGCCGCGCCGCCGCCGCGAACCGGATCGAGGAGGCCCTCGCGGCCGCCGGGCTCGACCCGGCGACCCTGCCCAAGGGGCCGCGCACCTCCGTCCGCGACCTGGAGCGCCTGGAGGCCGTCCGGCTGTCCGTGGCCATCGCCCTGCTGGGCGGGCCCCGACTGCTGGCCCTCGACGACACCGACCTCAAGCTCTCGACCGCCGAACGCGCCGAACTGTGGGCGCTGCTCCGCTCGATCGCCGACCGGGGGACCACCGTCCTCGCGGTGTGCAACGAGGCGCCGGAGGGGGTCCTGGTCCTGCGCACGGTCGAGCCCACCGCCGAGCCGACCACCGCGCTCGCGGGGTCGCCCGCCCCGGCCGTCCGGTCGGGCGGCGGCGCGGAACCCGCGATCACCTGGGGTGCCAAGCCCGACGGCACGGCGGAGCCGGCGGACGAGCCGGAGCCGCAGGCCGCACCGGAGGCCGACCCCGACACCCGGGCCGGCACGGAGCCGGAAAGCGACGCCGAGCCCGACACCGGCGAGGACGGCGACCCGGCCACCCCCACCACCGACACGCACGACGACACCGACGACGACACGAAGGGGACGGACGATGCGCTCGCCGAAGCTCGCCGCGCTTGAGCTGAAGCGGTTCGGGCGGGGGAAGCTGCCCCGGGCCGCCCTCGTCGCGCTGCTCCTCCTGCCGCTGCTCTACGGAGCCCTGTACCTCTGGTCCTTCTGGAACCCCTACGGCAACCTCGACAAGATTCCCGTGGCCCTCGTCAACTCCGACCGCGGCGCCACCGTGGACGGCAAGCACCTCGCCGCGGGCGACGAGATCACCAGGAAGCTGCGCGACAGCAAGACCTTCGACTGGCGCGAGGTCGACGCCGACGAGGCGGCCAAGGGCCTGGAGGAGGGGACGTACTACCTGTCCCTGACCATGCCCGCCGACTTCAGCGCGAAGATCGCCTCCAGCTCCGGCGCGGACCCCGCCACCGGGGCGCTCCAGGTCCGGACGAACGACGCGAACAACTACATCGTCGGCTCGATCTCCAAGACCGTCTTCTCCGAGGTCCGTTCGGCCGCGTCGACCAACGCCGCCCGCGGATTCCTCGACAAGATCTTCGTCAACTTCTCCGACCTGCACGACAAGACCGCCGAGGCCGCCGACGGCGCCGACAAGCTCAAGGACGGCGCCGGCAAGGCCAAGCAGGGCGCCAAGGACCTCGCCGACGGCCTCGACACGGCCAAGGAGAAGACGGGCGAGCTCAACGGCGGGCTGAAGAAGCTGAACACGGCCGCCGGGCAGCTGGAGACCGGTACGAAGGACCTCGCCGCCGGCACCCAGACCCTCGCCGACAAGGTCAACGGGGCCGCCGCCAAGGCCAAGCCCTTCGTCAGCGACCCGAAGTCCCTGGCCGCCACCGCCGAACTCGTCGCGGACACCGCCCAGGTGGTCAACAAGCACCTGGACTCCTTCGCCAAGAACGCCCCGGCCGCCGCCGCCGTCACCCAACGGGCCGCGACCGGCGCGGACAAGTACTACACCGCCCACTGCGTCACCCCGGGCGCCGAGCCGCACCTGGCCTCCTGCCCCGACTTGAAGCGGATCAAGGACGACACCGCCGAGGGCGCGATGCTGGCCGGTGACGTCAACGACGTCGTGAAGGCCTCCGGCACCGACATGGGCAAGCTCCGCCGTCAGCTCGGCGACCTGGAGAACAAGGCCCGCGAACTCGCCGACAAGGCCCCCGGCCTGTCCTCCGACCTCAACACGGCCGTCGCCAAGGTCAACGCCCTGAACACCGGCGCCCAGAAGGTCGCCTCCGGCATGACGCAGCTGCACACCGGCCTCGGCACCGCCTTCACCGGCTCCGGCGCCCTCACCGAGGGCGTCGGCAAGCTCGGGGACGGTGCGCACACCCTCGACAGCGGCATGTACAAGCTGGTCGACGGCAGCGGCGAGCTCGCCGGCGGTCTGCACGACGGCGCCGGCAAGATCCCGGACTACGACCAGCAGGCCCGCGACGCCCGGACCCAGGTCATGGCCGACCCCGTCCGGCTCGCCAACCAGTCCCTGCACAAGGCGCCCAACTACGGCACCGGTTTCGCCCCGTACTTCATCCCGCTCTCCCTGTGGGTCGGCGCGATGGTCGCCTACATGCTGATCGCCCCGCTGAACCGGCGCGCCCTGGCCGCCGGCGCCTCGCCCTGGCGGGTCGCCCTCGCGGGCTGGCTGCCCGTGGCCGGCATCGGCTTCGCACAGGTCGGCCTGCTGATGTCCGTGCTCCACTGGGCCCCGGGCCTCGGCCTGGACATGGCCCGGCCCGCGCTCACCATCGCCTTCCTGATGCTGGTCACCTGCTGCTTCGCGGCGATCGTCCAGTGGCTCAACGCCAAGTTCGGGGCGGCCGGACGCATCCTGGTCCTCGCCGCCCTGATGCTCCAGTTGACCTCGGCGGGCGGCACGTACCCCGTTCAGACCAGCCCCGCATTCTTCAACTGGATCCACCCGTACCTGCCCATGTCGTACGTCGTCGAGGGCCTGCGCCGCCTCATCACCGGCGGCGACCTCACCCCGGTGTGGCAGGGATCCCTGGTCCTGCTGGCCTTCACGGTCGGAGCCCTGGCCCTGACCGCGCTGGCCGCCCGCGGCAAGCAGGTGTGGACGATGAGTCGACTGCACCCGGAACTGAGCCTGTAGAGAGCTGTTGACCTGTGAGAATCAGCGCCATGGAAAGCAGCAGCACCGGTACGGCCGCCGGCGGTCGACGTCAGGCCACCCGGCAGAAGCTCTACGAAGCGGCCGTCACCCTCATCGCCGAGCAGGGTTTCTCGGCGACCACGGTCGACGAGATCGCCGAACGGGCGGGCGTGGCCAAGGGCACCGTCTACTACAACTTCGCGAGCAAGAACGACCTCTTCGAGGAGCTGCTCCGGCACGGGGTGGGGCTGTTGACCGTCTCGCTGCGGACGGCGGCGGAGGAGACGGAGGCGCGCGGCGGCACCCGGATCGAGGCGCTCGACGCGATGATCCGCGCGGGCCTGGTCTTCATCGACCGGTACCCGGCCTTCACCCAGCTGTACGTCGCCGAGCTCTGGCGGACCAACCGCACCTGGCAGTCCACGCTGATGGTGGTCCGCCGCGAGGCGGTGGCGGTGGTGGAGGACGTCCTGCGGGAGGGGGTCGAGCGGGGCGAACTCAGCGCCGAGATCGACGTCCCGCTGACGGCGGCCGCGATGGTGGGCATGGTGCTGGTGGCCGCGCTGGACTGGCAGTCCTTCCAGAGCGAGCGGTCCCTGGACGACGTCCACTCGGCCCTGTCGCTGCTGCTGCGCGGCCGGGTGAGCGGCAGCCGCTGACCCCCGGTCGGCGGTGCCGCCCGGGGACGGTCCCGGCGTAGAACTGAGTATCCGTACCCAGACCTCCGGATGAGTACGAGTACGGATGGGTTCCCCCTGCGCACCCGGCAGACTGGGGGTACGGACCGGGCCCTCGTCCCTCGCCGGGGTTCGGGGGACCCGGCGCGACACGAACGCCGGTGCGGCGGGGCTCGGGGGGAACGAGCCTCGCCGCACCGGCGTTTTCGCGTGTCTCCGTCCGGGGCCGACCCCGAGGGGCCGGCCCGGGCTCAGCCCCGGCCGCGCAGCGGGAGCCGGATCCGTCCGGACAGCGCGGCTCCCCGGGCGGTCACGCCCGACCAGCGGTCCGACGCGGCCCAGGACAGTCGGACCAGGGACCGGGGCAGTGCCAGGGCCCGTACGCGGGTGCCCCGCGACACGTTCGCCAGCAGCGCCGAGCGCGCCAGCAGGACGTCGTCCGCCAGGCCCTCGTACGAGGTGTCCGCGCCCGGCGGGGCGTACAACGCCCGTTCCACCGCGCCCGCGACCCGGTGCACGGCCTGCGCCGCCTCGTCCTCCAGCCGGCCCAGGACGGCCACCCGCCGCGCCGCCCGGCGGGGGGACAGGGCCTCGTCCGGCGGGATGTTCACGTCCCAGGCCGCGTCGCCCAACTCGCGCCAGGCGAGCAACACGTCGCCGGCCGCCAGCCGCCGCACCCGGATCCTGCGCCGCCACACCAGGGGGAGCAGGGGCAGACCCAGGACGAGGATCCCCGCGGCCGTCCAGCCCAGGACCGACAGCGGCGTCACCCCGCCGCCCGCGTCACCGCCCTGCGATGCCACGGGAGCGCCGCACTCGCCGAGCTTCTTCAGCTCCGGCGGGCAGTCCTGCGCCTTCGACGGGGCCGCCGAGGGCGCCGACGCGCCCGGCGAGGGCAGCGCCGCCGGGGCCGACGGCTGAGCGGTCGGCGTCGCGGCCCGGCTGTAGTCCGGTACCGAGATGCCGGACCGGGGCGTCGGCTCGAACCGGGTCCAGCCCACGCCCTCGAAGTACAGCTCGGGCCACGCGTGCGCGTCCCGCAGCGACACGTTCACGCTGCCGTCGGCCTGCTTGGTGCCCGGGGTGAACCCGACCGCCACCCGCGCCGGGATGTTCAGCGAGCGGGCCATCGCCGCCATCGAGAACGAGAAGTGGACGCAGAAGCCCTCCTTGTCGTTCAGGAACCGGGCGATGGCCTGGGAACCCGAACCGGAGCTCACCGTGGTGTCGTAGCGGAACCCGCCGCTCACCGCGAAGAAGTCCTGGAGCCGCACCGCCCGGGTGTAGTCGTCCGTCGCGCCCCGGGTGACCCGCCGGGCCGTCTCGGCGACGACCGCCGGCAGGTTGGCCGGCAGCTTCGTGTACTCGGACCGGACCTCGGGGTCCGGAGCGGGGGCCTCGCGCAACTGCGAGGCCGTCGGCCGGAGCAGCAGGCTGCGCACCGTGTACTGGGCGCCCTGCACGTTCTGGAAGCGGTCCTTGCCCAACTGGTCCCCGACCAGGGTCCGGCCGGCCGGTTCGAAGCGCCACTTCCCGCCGATGTCCACCTGCGTCGCCGGGTACGGCATCGGCAGGTAGCGCTGCGCGTACGTCTGGGCCGCCGACACGGTCGTCCGCACCTCGGCCGCGTCCTGGCGGACCGCACCGTCGAGACCCTGCGGGTTCGGCAGCCGCTCCGGCACGTCCGTCAGGGGACGCCCGGAGGCCTCCCACTTGACCCCGTTGAACTCGTCGAGCGCGAGGATGCGCAGGTACTGCTCGGACTGCTCCGGACTGTCCGTGCGGTACCGCAGCACCACCCGGTTGTCCTGCGCGTTCAGGCTGCCCTGGAGCGACACCAGCGGGTTGACCGCCGAGATCGTCCCGCCGCCCGCGCCGTTGCCCGCACCGCCGTCGTCCCCGGTGCCCAGCATGCCGCCGCCGAGCGACGGCAGCACCGCCGGCACGGCCAGCGCCAGACCGAGCGTGACCACGCCGATCCGCCGGCCGGTGCGCACCGGGGCCACGGCCCGGGTGCCGTCCTTGCCGCCCCCGTATCCGGAGGCGGCCGAGACGCGGCCGCCCGGCGCCGCGCCGAAGACGCGGCCCCACTGCGCGAGCCGGTCCCGTCCCTCGGTGAGCAGCAGCATCAGGAAGCCGCAGCCCGCCAGCAGGAAGGAGAACCAGGCGCCGCCCTGACCGGCCGACAGCCCGGCGGCCACCGAGTAGAGCGCCAACAGCGGCAGCCCGGCCGCCGCCGCCGTCCGCATCGTGACGGCCAACATGTCCACCAGCAGACCGATCAGCAGCACCCCGGAGAGCAGCAGCAGCCGGATGCCGTCCGTGAGCGGCGCCGGTATGGCGAACTCGCCGACATCGCGCACCCCCTGCTGGAACAGCGACCCGAAGTCCGTGACCAGGTAGCCCAACAGCCCGCCGGAGGGCGTCTCGGCCTTCCCCGCGAAGAGGAAGGCGAGCAGCAACAGCGTCACCAGGAGCTGCGCCGCCACCGTCAGCGACCGCGCCAGCGGGATCCGCCGGGCCCCGGCCCCCACGGCGCTCTGCACGCCGAGCAGCACGGCCGCCTGCACCAGCCAGCCGGAGGATTCCACCAGCGGGGCCAGTGACCAGGAGGTCAGCAACGTAGCCAGCATCGCGAAGAGTGTCAGTCGTGCGCGCCCGCTCATCCCCAACCTCCGGAGGTCGCCGTGCCGAGCGGAGCGTTCCCGGCCTGCCGCCACAGATCGCCGAAGGCCACCCCGGGCGGGGCGGCCAGTGCCGTCCAGCCCGCGTCGCGCAGCCGGCCCAGCCGTGTGTCCACCCGCGAGGGCCCGCCCGTCCAGGCCGCGGAGTCCAGGACGAACGCCACCGCGCCCCCGCTGCGCTGCCGCATCCTGCTCGCCATCTCGGTCTGTACGTCGTCCAGGTCGCCGAGGAAGGCGATGAGGAGCCCGTCGGAGCCCGCCCCGCCGAAGCCCCCGCCCGCCCCGCCGCCGCGGAGCGCGTCGTGGGCCTTGGACAGTCCGCTCTCGTCGGAGTGCCCGATGACCGCGAGGGTGTCCAGCATCAGTCCGGCCGCCTCGGCGGGATCGTGTCCGCCCGAGGAGAAGCCGCCGCCGGCGACACCGGGGACCGAGGTGCCGTTGTCGGTCAGCAGCCGCGCCGAGAACCCCTGTTCCAGCAGGTGGACCAGGGTGGAGGCGGCTCCCGACACGGCCCACTCGAACGCCGAGTCCGGGCCGGCGCCCCGGTAGGCGTCCGCCCGGGTGTCCAGCAGGACGGTGGCCTTGGTGCGCTGGGGCTGCTCCTCGCGGCGCACCATCAGCTCGCCGTAGCGGGCGGTGGAGCGCCAGTGCACCCGTCGCAGGTCGTCGCCGCGCCGGTACTCGCGCGGGATCACGTCGTCGTCGCCGGCCAGGGCCAGGGAGCGGCGGCTGCCGTCGCCGTGGCCGTTGGCCTCGCCGGTCAGCCGGACCGCGGGCAGGGCCTCGGTGCGCGGGATGACGGTGAGGGTGTCGTACGTGCTGAACGAACGGGTCAGCTCGACCATCCCGAAGGGATCGGTCAGCCGGAGCTGGAGCGGGCCCAGCGGGTAGCGGCCGCGCAGGTCGGAACGGACCCGGTAGGACACCTCGCGGCGGCCGCCGGGCTCGACCCGGTCCAGTACGAAGCGGGGCCGCGGCCCCAGCACGTACGGCACTCGGTCCTGGAGCATCAGCAGCCCGGTCGGCATCCTGGAGGTGTTGTCCATGCGCAGCTGCACCCGGGCCTCGCCGCCCGCGGGCACCCGGCCCGGGGTCAGCCGGCGGCTGCCGGAGACCCGGTGGCGGGTGCGGTGCAGGGCGACGACACAGATCAGCGGGAGCAGGGCCAGCAGCAGTCCCACGCGGAGCAGCTCGCCCTGCCCGAGCACGTACGCGCACGCGGCGGCCGCGATCCCGGCGGCCAGGAACGAGCGGCCGCGCGTGGTCAGCCCCGACAGGGAGGCGCGCAGACCGGTCCCGCCCCGTCCCGCGCCACCGGCGCCGCTCGGGGCACCGGTGCTCATCAGAAGCCCCGGATGCCCGCGCCGGGCGGCATCTCGCCGCGGGCGTGCGCGGCCGGCACGGGGGTGCGCTGCAGGATGTCGGCGATGACCTGCTCGGCGGTCCGCCGGTTCAGCTGGGCCTGCGCGGTCGGCAGCAGCCGGTGCGCGAGGACGGGGGCGGCCAGCGTCTGGACGTCGTCGGGCAGGACGTAGTCCCGACCGGCCAGGGCGGCGGAGGCCTTCACGGCGCGCAGCAGGTGCAGGGTGGCGCGGGGCGAGGCGCCCAGGCGCAGGTCCGGGTGGCTGCGGGTGGCGGAGACCAGGTCGACCACGTAGCGGCGCACGGGCTCGGCCACGTACACCTCGCGGACGGCCTCTATCAGCTTGACGATGTCGTGGGCGTGCGCGACGGCCTGGAGGTCGTCCAGCGGGGAGAGCCCGCCGTGCACGTCCAGCATCTGGAGCTCGGCCTCGGGGCTGGGGTAGCCGACCGAGACGCGGGCCATGAAGCGGTCGCGCTGGGCCTCGGGGAGCGGGTAGGTGCCCTCCATCTCCACCGGGTTCTGGGTGGCGACCACCATGAAGGGGCTCGGCAGCGTGTAGGTCGTGCCGTCGATGGTGACCTGGCGCTCCTCCATCGACTCCAGCAGCGCGGACTGGGTCTTGGGGGAGGCGCGGTTGATCTCGTCGCCGATGACGATCTGGGCGAAGATCGCGCCGGGCTTGAACTCGAACTCGCGGCGCTGCTGGTCGTAGATGCTGACGCCGGTGATGTCGGAGGGCAGCAGGTCCGGCGTGAACTGGATGCGCTGCACCGAACAGTCGATGGACTTGGCGAGCGTCTTGGCCAGCATGGTCTTGCCGACGCCGGGCACGTCCTCGATCAGCAGGTGCCCCTCCGCGAGCAGGACCGTCAGCGCGAGGCGGACGACCTCCGGCTTGCCCTCGATCACGCTCTCGACCGAGCGGCGGACCCGCTCCGCAGTGCTGGTCAGATCCGCGAGGCTCGCTCGGTCGTCATACGTGGTCACCTGGTTCTCCTCGGCCCTTTCTCCGGGCCGATCACGCTCTTGACGCATGAACCGGCCCACCCCGACACCTCTGCATCGCGAGAGTGCGGACGCCGGCCCGGGAACACTCCCGGGTGGCGTCACCCCGCATTCTTGACGGCGTTACGGCCTTGTGTCACTCAAGAGGCGGGATCGATCTCCCGCAGGAGCCCGGTGTGCACGTCGAAGACGAAGCCTCGCACATCGTCGCGGAAGGGCAGGAAGGGGTTCGTGCGCACCCGCTGCATGGACTGGCGCACGTCCTGGTCCACGTCCCGGAAGGCCTCGACGGCCCAGGCGGGACGCTGACCGACCTCGTCCTCCAGTTCGTGCCGGAAGTCCTCGGTCAGGCTTTCGAGGCCACAGCCGGTGTGGTGGATGAGTATCACCGCGCGGGTGCCGAGCGCCCGCTGGCTGATGGTGAGGGACCGGATCGTGTCGTCGGTGACCACACCGCCCGCGTTGCGGATCGTGTGGCAGTCGCCCAGCTTCAGGCCGAGGGCGGCGTGCAGGTCGAGGCGGGCGTCCATGCAGGCCACGACGGCGACCTGGAGCACCGGGCGGGCGTCCATACCGGGGTCGCCGAACGCGGCGGCGTAGCGACGGTTCGCCTCGACCAGCCGGTCGGTGACGGACCCGCCGGCGGAGGCCTGGGCTGCGGATTCTGCGGGCAGGGATGCGGAAGTCGTCATGCCTACGACGTTAATGGGCACCGCTGGGGGAGGCATGGAGCGAGGAGGGACAAAGAAGGTCAACCGGCCTTGTTGTGAGCTAACCCACAAGGGTGGGCCGGACGCGGCTGTTCGGGTGATTCGCGGCATTCGCGGGTTCCGTACGAGCGGAGCGGACGGCGCGCCGGGCGGTTCGTTGACCGCAGGGACCGTTGCACTAAAGTGACGCGAACCGGCCGGAGCCCGGCCCTCACCGGCCGCCCGGCCCCCTGGTAAAACTCCGCGTGCGCGGCGCGGCGTACGCCTGCCGCGCCGTTATCTGAGAGGGCGCTTTGACTAGCGAGTCCCGACATGTCCCGGTGATGCTCCAGCGGTGCCTGGACCTGTTGGCCCCGGCGCTGGAGAGGCCGGGGGCCGTCGTAGTCGACTGCACCCTCGGTCTCGGCGGCCACAGCGAGGCCCTGCTGACCCGGTTCCCCGAGGCCCACCTGATCGGCCTCGACCGCGACAAGGAGGCCCTGCGGCTCTCCGGGGAGCGCCTCGCGCCCTTCGGCGACCGGGTCACCCTCGTCCACGCGATCTACGCCGACCTGGCCGAGGTGCTCGACGGACTGCGCATCCCCGCGGTCCAGGGCATCCTCTTCGACCTGGGCGTCTCCTCCATGCAGCTGGACGAGGCCGACCGCGGGTTCGCGTACGCCCAGGACGCCCCGCTGGACATGCGCATGGACCAGACGACCGGCATCAGCGCCGCCGAGGTCCTCAACACCTACGCCCCCGGCGAGCTGGTCCGCATCCTGCGCCAGTACGGCGAGGAGAAGCAGGCCAAACGCATCGTCTCCGCGGTGGTGCGGGAGCGGGAGAAGGAACCCTTCACCAACAGCGCCCGGCTGGTCGAGCTGATCCGCGACTCGCTGCCCCAGGCGGCGAAGCGGACCGGCGGCAACCCGGCCAAGCGCACCTTCCAGGCCCTGCGCATCGAGGTCAACGGCGAGCTGTCCGGCCTGGAACGGGCCATCCCGGCGGCCGTGGACCGGATCGCGGTCGGCGGCCGGATCGCGGTGCTCTCGTACCACTCGCTGGAGGACCGGCTGGTCAAGCAGGTCTTCGCGGCGGGCGCCGCCTCCACGGCGCCCCCCGGACTGCCCGTGGTGCCGGAGAAGTACCAGCCCAAGCTGAAACTCCTCACGCGCGGCGCCGAGCTCCCCACGGAGGAGGAGATCGCCGAGAACCGGCGGGCGGCCCCCGCCCGGTGCCGCGGAGTCGAACGGATCCGCGAGGCGCGACTGTGATCAAGCGCGGGGGACGGCTGAGGCCCGGCGTCGCGGCCGGCGCCGGAGCGGGGAGCGGAGCAGGTCAGGCGGCCCGGATGCCGTTCGTGCTGTTGGTCGTCGCCCTGCTGGGCGGCGGCCTGATCAGCCTGCTGTTGCTGAACTCCGCGCTGAACCAGGGCTCCTTCCAGCTCACCCAGCTGAAGAAGGAGACCCTCGTCCTGACCGACGAGGAGCAGGCGCTCCAGCGGGACGTGGACGGCTACTCGGCCCCCGACGCGCTCCAGCGACGGGCACACGAACTGGGCCTGGTGCCGGGCGGCAGCCCCGTCTTCATCGGACCGGACGGGAAGGTCGCGGGCGCCGCCTCGCAGGCGCAGGCGCCGCCCCCGCCGTCCCCCGCGCCGGTCGCGCAGCCCCCGGTGTCCGCGGCGCCCTCCGGCGCCCCGCCCGCCGCGGCGAGCGGCCCGCCCGCGCCGACCCCGTCCGCGGCGAACGGGACCCCCCAGCCCAGCCAGACCCCTGGAAGGTGACGTCGTGACGCGGACCCCCGCGGGGCTCCTCCCCAGCCCGCCCCCGCCTCGTTCGCCGGGCGGCGCCCCGGCCGCCACCGCCGCCGCCCGGGCCGTGTCGGCGGTGGCCGCGTGAGCCCCCAGGAGCCGCCCCGGCGGCGGGTGCCGGGCCCCGGCCGGCCCCGGCTCACCGGCGGCGACCGGGCCAGGGCCACGGCGCGTCCCGCGTCCCGCCCCGCCACCCGCAGGCCGGCCCCGGCCCGCACGGCCCACACCATCCGGCTCGGGAACCCCAAACCCCGGCTGCGGCTCGTCGGCCTCGGGCTGACCCTGGTCATGCTCGCCTTCGTCGTACGGCTGCTCCAGGTACAGGCCGTCGACGCCTCCGCCTACTCCGCCAAGGCCTCCGAGAACCGCTTCACCAGTTACACCCTGGCCGCCGAACGCGGGGAGATCACCGACCGCAAGGGCGTGGCCCTGGCCACGAGTGTCGACGCGTACGACATCACCGCCGACCCGAAGATGTTCACGGCGCAGGAGAGCAAGGCCCCGGACGCCCCCGAGCAGGCCGCGGCCCTCCTCGGGCCGATCCTCGGCAAGGACGCCAAGGAACTCGCCAAGCAACTGGAGACGAAGAACTCCCGCTACGTCATCCTCGCCCGCCGCCAGACCCCCCAGGTCTGGAACCAGATCAAGGACCTCAAGAAGGTCTTCGCGGACAAGGCGGCCGCCGACAAGCGGAACAACGGCCCCGGCGCCAACGTCATCGCGGGGGTGTTCAAGGAGGACAGCAGCAAGCGCGTGTACCCGAACGGCGACCTCGCCGCCGGGATACTGGGTTACGTCAACGCCGAGGGCAAGGGCGGCGGCGGCCTGGAGTCCTCCCTCGACAAGAAGCTCTCCGGCAAGGACGGCAGCCTCACCTACGCCCAGTCCGGCGGCCGGCGCGTGCCCACCGCCGAGTCCAGCGAGAAGGCCGCCGTGCCCGGCGAGGACATCGAGCTGACCATCGACCGCGACATCCAGTGGGCCGCGCAGAGCGCCATCACCGAACAGGTCGAGAAGTCCGGCGCCGACCGCGGCTACGTCGTCGTGCAGGACACCCGCACCGGCGAGGTGCTGGCCATGGCCAACGCCCCCGGCTTCGACCCCAACGACCTGTCGAAGGCCCGCTCCACCGCCATGGGCAACGCCGCCCTCCAGGACGTGTACGAGCCCGGCTCCACCGCCAAGGTGATGTCGATGGCCGCCGTCCTGGAGGAGAAGAAGGCCACCCCGGCGACCCCCGTCGAGGTCCCCAACCGCCTCCACCGCGGCGACCGCCTCTTCAAGGACGACGTGGACCACCCCACCTGGTACCTGACCCTCAACGGGGTGCTCGCCAAGTCCTCGAACATCGGCACCATCCTGGCCACCGGCCGGCTCGGCGCCACCCAGCCCGAGGCCAACAAGGTCCTGTACGGCTACCTGACCAAGTTCGGCATCGGGCAGCCCACCGGCCTGGACTACCCCGGGGAATCCCGCGGCATCCTCGCCAAGCCCGAGGCCTGGTCCACCTCCCAGCAGTACACGATCCCCTTCGGCCAGGGCCTGTCCCTCAACGCCGTCCAGGCGGCCTCCGTGTACTCCACCATCGCCAACGGCGGCGTCCGGATCGAGCCCACCCTGGTCCGCGGCACCAGGGGACCCGACGGCCGCTTCACCCCGGCCCCCGCCCCCGAGCAGACCAAGGTGATCAGCCAGGACACCTCCAAGACCCTCGCCGCGATGCTCGAATCCGTGGTCGACGACCAGGAGGGCACCGGCACCAAGGCGCGCATCCCCGGCTACCGGGTCGGCGGCAAGACCGGCACCTCCAACCGGGTCGACCCGGCCACCGGCCGCTACAAGGGGTACACCGCCTCGTTCGCCGGCTTCGCGCCCGCCGACAGCCCGCGCGTCACCGTGTACTGCGCCATCCAGAACCCCACCAAGGGCAGTTACTTCGGCGGCCAGATCTGCGGACCCATCTACAAGAAGGTCATGGAGTTCGCCCTCAAGACCCTCCAGGTCGCCCCCACCGGCACCGCCCCCGCCGGACTGCCGGTCACCTTCGAACCGGGCCCGCAGCCCGCACCGCAGCCCGGTACCCGGCCCGGCCCGCAGCCCGGCCAGTGAACCCGCCGCCCAGCCAGAAAAGCGTGAGGCACCATCAGTGACAACGATCACCCCGAAACCCGGGAACCAGTCGGCCACCGGCCCCGCGGCCGGGACCTCGCTTCGCGACGGGGCCACCGCGCCCGGTACGCTCACCGCCGTGTCCCACGCTGATCAGCCCAGAACCACCCGGAAAGACGCCCCGGCAGCGCCGCCGGGAGCGCCCCGCCCCGTGTCCGTGCGCCCCACCCCGCTGCCCGAGCTCGCGGCCCTGGTGGACCTCGAAGCCGCCGGCGAGCCGACGGGTCCGCGGATCACCGGCATCACGCACGACTCCCGTGCGGTGCGCCCCGGCGACCTCTACGCGGCCCTCCCCGGCGCCAAGGCGCACGGCGCGGACTTCGCGGCCCAGGCGGCCGCCCTCGGCGCCGCCGCCGTGCTGACCGATCCCGCCGGCGCCGAACGCGCCGCGGCGACCGGACTGCCGGTGCTCGCCGTCGCCGACCCGCGCGCCCGGATGGGCGAGCTCGCCGCCGCGATCTACGGCCGGCCGGGCGAGGCCCTCCTCCAGCTCGGCATCACCGGCACCTCCGGCAAGACCACCACCGCGTACCTCGTCGAGGGCGGCCTGCGCGCCGCCGGCCGGGCCACCGGACTCGTCGGCACCGTCGAGATGCGCATCGGCGACGAACGCATCAAGTCCGAGCGCACCACCCCCGAGGCCACCGACCTCCAGGCCCTGTTCGCCGTCATGCGCGAACGCGGGGTCGAGGCCGTGGCCATGGAGGTCTCCAGCCACGCCCTCGTGCTCGGCCGGGTCGACGGCTGCGTCTTCGACGTCGCCGTCTTCAACAACCTGAGCCCGGAACACATGGAGTTCCACTCCGACATGGAGGACTACTTCCAGGCCAAGGCGCAGCTCTTCACCGAGCGCCGCGCCCGCCTCGGAGTGGTGAACGCCGACGACGAGTACGGCCGCCGCCTCGCCAAGGAGGCGACGATCCCGATCGTGACCTTCTCGGCCGCGGGCGACCCGGCCGCCGACTGGCGCGCCGAGGACGTGGTCCTGGGGGCCGCCGACTCCACGCTGACCCTCGTCGGCCCGGACGGACAGCGCGTACGCGCCACCGCGCCGCTGCCCGGCCCGTTCAACGTCGCCAACACCGTCGCCGCGATCGTCACCCTCGCCGCCGCCGGCATCGACCCGCAGACCGCCGCCGACGGCGTCGCCGCGGTCCCCGGGGTGCCCGGCCGGCTGGAACGCGTCGACGCGGGACAGCCCTTCCTCGCCGTCGTCGACTACGCCCACAAGACCGACGCCGTCGAATCGGTGCTGCGCGCCCTGCGCGAGGTCACCGAGGGCCGGCTGCACATCGTGCTCGGCTGCGGCGGCGACCGCGACACCACCAAGCGGGCCCCGATGGGCGCCGCGGCCGCGCGGTTCGCCGACGTCGCCGTGCTCACCTCCGACAACCCGCGCTCCGAGGACCCCCTCGCCATCCTGGCCGCGATGTTCGAGGGCGCCGTGTCCGTGCCCCCCGCCGAACGCGGCGCCGTCCTCGTCGACGCCGACCGGGCCGCGGCCATCGCCGCCGCCGTCGCGAGCGCCCGTCCCGGTGACACGGTGCTGGTCGCGGGCAAGGGCCACGAACAGGGCCAGGACACCGCGGGCGTCGTACGCCCCTTCGACGACCGCGAGGTCCTGCGCGCGGCCATCGAGGCGCGCACCGCGGCCCCGCACCACGCAACCACGCAGGCCGAGGTGAACCAGTGATCGCCCTTTCCCTCGCCGAGATCGCCGACATCACCGGCGGGCGGCCCCACGACATACCGGATCCGGCGGTGCGGATCAGCGGGGCCGTGGTCATCGACTCCCGCCAGGTGAAGGCCGGCAGCCTGTTCGCCGCCTTCGAGGGCGAGCACGTCGACGGCCACGACTACGCGGAGCGCGCGGTCGCGGCCGGCGCGACCGCCGTCCTCGCCGCCCGGCCCGTCGGCGTACCCGCGATCGTCGTCCCCGACGTGGAGAAGGCGCTCGGCGCCCTCGCCCGCGCCGTCGTCGAACGCCTCGGCACCGACGTGGTGGCCCTGACCGGTTCGGCCGGCAAGACCTCCACCAAGGACCTCATCGCCCAGGTGCTCCAGCAGCACGCACCCACCGTGTGGACGCCCGGCTCCCTCAACAACGAGATCGGCCTGCCGCTCACCGCCCTCAAGGCCACCGAGGACACCCGGCACCTGGTGCTGGAGATGGGTGCCCGCGGGATCGGCCACATCGCCTACCTCACCGGCCTGACCCCGCCGCGCATCGGCCTGGTCCTCAACGTCGGCACCGCCCACATCGGGGAGTTCGGCGGCCGCGAGCAGATCGCCCAGGCCAAGGGCGAACTGGTCGAGGCCCTGCCGTCCGAGGCCGACGGGGGCGTCGCCGTCCTGAACGCCGACGACCTGCTCGTGCGCGCCATGTCCGCCCGCACGAAGGCCCGTACGGTCCTCTTCGGCGAGGCCGAGGACGCCGACATCCGGGCCACGGACGTACGGATGACGGCCGGGGGAACGCCCGCCTTCACACTCCACACACCCTCCGGGTGCAGCGATGTGACCTTGCGGCTGTACGGTGAGCACCACGTGTCGAACGCGCTCGCCGCGGCCGCCGTCGCCCATGTACTGGGCATGTCCACTCCGGAGATCGCCACCGCGCTCTCCGGGGCGGGCACGTTGTCCCGGTGGCGGATGGAGGTCACCGAGCGAGCGGACGGCGTGACGATCGTCAACGACGCCTACAACGCGAACCCCGAGTCCATGCGGGCCGCCCTGCGCGCGCTTGCCGCGATGGGCGGCTCCGCGCGGGCCGACGGGGGACGCACGTGGGCGGTGCTCGGTCCCATGGCCGAGTTGGGTGACGCATCGCTGGCCGAGCACGACGCGGTGGGACGGCTCGCCGTCCGGCTCAACGTGAGCAGGCTCGTCGCAGTCGGGGGCAGGGAAGCGTCCTGGCTGCAACTGGGCGCATATAACGAGGGTTCGTGGGGTGAGGAGTCGGTGCTCGTGTCCGACGCGCAGGCGGCGGTCGACCTGTTGCGCAGTGAACTGCGCCCGGGTGACGTCGTGCTGGTGAAGGCTTCCAGGTCGATCGGCCTGGAGCGGGTCGCGCTTGCGTTGCTGGAGCGCGAGGGCGAGGTCGCCGACCGATGAGGCAGATTCTCTTCGCCGGTGTGATCGGTCTGTTCCTGACCCTCATCGGCACCCCTCTCCTGATCAAGCTGCTGGCCCGCAAGGGTTACGGCCAGTTCATCCGCGACGACGGCCCCCGCGGCCACGCCGGGAAGAAGGGCACACCCACCATGGGTGGCATCTCCTTCATCCTGGCGACGCTCATCGCGTACGCCCTGACGAAGGTCATCACCGGGGAAGAGGTGAGCTTCTCCGGACTGCTCGTCCTCTTCCTGATGGCCGGCATGGGACTGGTCGGCTATCTCGACGACTACATCAAGATCGTCAAGAGGCGCTCGCTCGGTCTGCGGGCCAAGGCCAAGATGTCCGGCCAGCTGATCGTCGGCATCGCCTTCGCGGTGCTCGCCCTCCAGTTCAAGGACTCGAAGGGGCTGACCCCGGCCTCGACCAAGCTGTCGTTCGTCACGGACTTCGGCTGGGCGCTCGGGCCGGTGCTGTTCGTCGTCTGGGCCCTGTTCATGATCCTGGCGATGTCCAACGGCGTGAACCTGACCGACGGCCTGGACGGACTGGCCACCGGCGCCGCCGTGATGGTCTTCGGCGCCTACACCTTCATCGGCGTCTGGCAGTACCAGGAGTCCTGCGCCAACGCGCAGACCCTGACCAACCCGGCCGCCTGCTTCGAGGTGCGCGACCCGCTGGACCTCGCGGTCGTCGCCTCGGCCCTCATGGGCGCCTGCTTCGGCTTCCTGTGGTGGAACACCTCGCCGGCCAAGATCTTCATGGGTGACACCGGTTCGCTGGCGCTCGGCGGCGCGCTCGCCGGCCTCGCCATCTGCTCCCGCACGGAGTTCCTGATGGCCCTCCTCGGCGGCCTCTTCGTGCTCATCACGATGTCGGTCGTCATCCAGGTCGGCTCCTTCAAGCTGACCGGCAAGCGCGTCTTCCGGATGGCGCCACTCCAGCACCACTTCGAACTCAAGGGGTGGTCCGAGGTCCTCGTGGTGGTCCGCTTCTGGATCATCCAGGGCATGTGCGTGATCGTGGGTCTCGGTCTCTTCTACGCGGGATGGGCAGCCGACAAGTGACCTCCTGGCACGGCAAGAACATCACCGTCGCCGGCCTCGGCGTGAGCGGCATCAGTGCCGCCCGCGCCCTGGCCGGCCTCGGCGCTTCGGTGACCGTCGTCGACGGCGGCGACAGCGAGGGCCACCGGGCCCGGGCGGCGGAGCTGGAGGCGGCGGGGATCTCCGTGCGCCTCGCGGACGCCACGACCCTGCCCGAGGGCACCGACCTGGTCGTCACCTCGCCCGGCTGGAAGCCCGCCAGCGCGCTCTTCGCCGCCGCCGCCGAGGCCGGTGTCGAGGTCGTCGGGGACGTGGAGATCGCCTGGCTCCTGCGCGGCCCCGACGCGGCCCCCTGGCTCGCGATCACCGGCACCAACGGCAAGACGACCACCACCCAGATGCTCGCGTCGATCCTGCGGGCCGCGGGCCTCAAGACCGCGGCCGTCGGCAACATCGGCACCCCGATCATCGACGTCGTGACCGGCGGGGAGGCGTACGACGTCCTCGCCGTCGAACTCTCCAGCTACCAGCTCCACTGGGCGCCCTCCGTGCGCGCCCACTCGGCGGCCGTCCTCAACCTGGCCCCCGACCACCTCGACTGGCACGGCTCGATGGAGGCGTACGCCGCCGACAAGGGCCGCATCTACGAGGGCAACACGGTGGCCTGCGTCTACAACGTCGCCGACCGGGCCACCGAGGACCTCGTCGTGGAAGCCGACGTCGAGGAGGGCTGCCGGGCGATCGGCTTCACCCTC
This sequence comes from Streptomyces sp. H27-H5, assembly GCF_026627505.1. Lineage (GTDB taxonomy): Bacteria > Actinomycetota > Actinomycetes > Streptomycetales > Streptomycetaceae > Streptomyces. Next base: position 40,793 of record NZ_JAPNLK010000062.1, read on the forward strand.
GGCGCCCCCGGCCCCTCCATGCTGGGCGTGGTCGACGGGATCCTGGTGGACCGGGCCTTCGTGGAGAACCGGCAGAAGAACGCCCAGGAACTCGCGCACGTCGAGGACGTCAACCCGCCCGCCCCGCACAACATCGCCAACGCGCTCGCCGCGGCGGCCCTGGCCCGCGCCTTCGGCGTCGAACCCCGCGCGGTCCGCGACGGCCTGCGCGACTTCCGGCCGGACGCCCACCGGGTCGCGCACGTGGACGAGGTGGACGGGGTCACGTACATCGACGACTCCAAGGCCACCAACACCCACGCGGCGGAGGCCTCCCTGGCGGCCTTCGAGCCGGTCGTGTGGATCGCCGGCGGCCTCGCCAAGGGCGCGACCTTCGACGAGCTCGTGCGGAAGTCGGCCGAGCGTCTGCGGGCCGTCGTCCTGATGGGCGCCGACCGGGCCCTGATCGCGGACGCGCTGGCGCGACACGCGCCGCAGGTACCCGTCGTGGACCTCGACCGGACCGACACTGGGGCGATGCTCGCGGCGGTCCGGGAAGCGGCCCGTCTCGCCGAGCCCGGCGACACGGTCCTGCTGGCACCTGCCTGTGCCTCGATGGACATGTTCGCGAACTACAACGAGCGTGGGGACGCGTTCGCCGACGCGGTGCGCGAACTGGCCGCCGAGAGCGCCTAGGTCGAACCAGGGCAGGTGTCCTTCCCGACCGGCTGCTCGCCTCGCACGAGTGGAGGGGAAGATCACAGATGCCGGCCAAGCAAGTACTGCCGGGGCGGCGGCCGTCCGCCGCGAAGGCCGTCAAAGCCGTCAAGGCGCAGGGGCGCAAGCGCCCGGTGATCGGGGGGAAGCTGCCCGGTGGGCGCGGGCCGCTCGCCGGGCTCCGGCGTACGCAACAGCAGTTGCGCAAAGCCTGGGACCGTCCGCTCACGGCGTATTACCTGATCTTCGGCAGCTCGCTGCTGATCACCGTGCTCGGCCTCGTGATGGTCTACTCGGCCTCCATGATCAAGGCGCTCCAGCTCGGCCTGGGGGACGCGTACTTCTTCAAGAAGCAGTTCCTCGCCGCCCTCATCGGCGCCGTCCTGCTGCTGGCCGCCTCCCGGATGCCCGTGAAGCTCCACCGGGCCCTGTCCTACCCGGTACTGGCCGGGACCCTCTTCCTGATGGTCCTGGTGCAGGTCCCCGGGATAGGAGTGTCGATCAACGGCAACCGGAACTGGCTCTCCCTCGGGGGCCCGTTCATGCTCCAGCCCAGCGAGTTCGGCAAGCTGGCGCTGATCCTGTGGGGGGCCGACCTGTTGGCCCGCAAGGGCGACAAGGGGCTGCTGAGCCAGTGGAAGCACCTGCTGGTGCCGCTGGTACCGGTCGCCTTCCTGCTGCTCGGACTCATCATGCTCGGCGGTGACATGGGCACCGCGATGATCCTCGGGGCGATCCTCTTCGGCCTGCTCTGGCTGGCGGGCGCGCCCACCCGGATGTTCGTGGGTGTTCTCGCGTTCGCGGGTGTGATCATCGCACTGCTGATCAAGACGAGTCCGCACCGGATGGACCGGCTCTCCTGCCTCGGTGCGACAGAACCGGGCAAGAACGACCTTTGCTGGCAGGCCGTCCACGGAACCTACGCCCTCGCGTCCGGGGGATGGTTCGGTTCCGGGCTGGGTGCCAGTGTGGAAAAATGGGGGCAACTGCCGGAAGCCCACACCGACTTCATCTTCGCCATCACGGGCGAGGAACTGGGTCTGGCGGGGACGCTGTCGGTGCTCGCCCTGTTCGCGGCTCTAGGCTATGCGGGTATCCGCGTGGCCGGACGCACGGAGGACTCCTTCGTACGGTATGCCGCGGGAGGCGTGACCACATGGATCACGGCGCAGGCCGTGATCAATATCGGTGCGGTGCTCGGCCTGTTGCCGATCGCCGGGGTCCCGCTCCCGCTGTTCTCCTACGGAGGGTCGGCCCTGCTGCCGACCATGTTCGCGGTCGGACTGCTCATCGCCTTCGCGCGTGAGGAGCCGGCGGCGCGCGCGGCGCTCGCGATGCGGCAGCCGAAGACCGGCCGGCCGCGGACCGGGCTGAGATGGAAGTCGATGAGACGGCGCGTCAAGAAGCGTCCGTCCGGAGAGCGGTGAATTTCGGTGCATGTCGTACTCGCCGGTGGGGGGACCGCCGGCCACATCGAGCCGGCGCTCGCCCTCGCGGACGCCCTGCGCAGGCAGGACCCTTCAGTGGGCATCACCGCCCTCGGCACGGAGCGCGGACTGGAAACCCGCCTGGTGCCGGAACGCGGCTACGAGCTGGGCCTGATCCCAGCCGTGCCGTTGCCCCGCAAGCCCACCCCTGAGCTGATCACCGTCCCGGGACGGCTGCGCGGCACCATCAAGGCGGCCGAGGAGATCCTCACGCGCACCAAGGCCGACTGCGTGGTCGGCTTCGGCGGCTACGTGGCGCTGCCCGGCTACCTGGCCGCCAAGCGGCTCGGGGTGCCGATCATCGTCCACGAGGCCAACGCCCGGCCCGGACTGGCCAACAAGATCGGCTCCCGGTACGCGCACGCCGTCGCCGTGTCCACCCCGGACAGCAAGCTGCGGGGGGCCCGCTACGTGGGCATCCCGCTGCGGCGGTCCATCTCGACCCTGGACCGGGCCGCCGTGCGCCCCGAGGCGCGCGCCGCGTTCGGTCTCGACCCCAACCTGCCGACGCTGCTGGTCTCCGGCGGCTCGCAGGGCGCCCGGCGCCTCAACGAGGTCATCCAGCAGGTCGCCCCGACCCTCCAGCGCTCCGGGATCCAGATCCTGCACGCCGTCGGGCCGAAGAACGAACTGCCGCGTGTCGACAACATGCCCGGGATGCCGCCTTATGTGCCGGTACCGTACGTGGACCGGATGGATCTCGCGTACGCCGCCGCCGACATGATGCTGTGCCGCGCGGGTGCGATGACCGTCGCCGAACTCTCCGCCGTCGGGCTGCCCGCCGCCTACGTACCGTTGCCGATCGGCAACGGCGAACAGCGGCTCAACGCCCAGCCGGTGGTCAAGGCCGGCGGTGGCCTGCTCGTGGACGACGCGGAGCTGACGCCCGAATGGGTGCTCAGTCAGGTCCTCCCGGTGCTCGCCGACCCGCACCGCCTCTACGAGATGTCCCGCGCCGCCGCCGAGTTCGGCCGCCGGGACGCCGACGACCTGCTCGTCGGTCTGGTCTACGAGGCGATCGCCGCACGCAGAGCCCGCTGAGGCGGGAGCACTGACCAGGAGGCACAGGAGTGGCCGGAGCGACGACCGCACAGCGCGGGACACCCGGTTCCGACGGGGACGCCCGCAAGGGCAGGAACCCCGGCCCTCCCAAGCCGGGCAGGCGTCCCAAGTCGTCGAGGGGATCCGGCCCGCGGGGCCCCGGCGTCAAACGGCGCCGGGTCCTCGTCCTGGCCTGCCTGGCCGCCGCGGTGCTCCTCGCCGCCGGCGGCACCTGGGTGCTCTACGGATCCTCCTGGCTCCGCGTCGAGAAGGTCTCCTCCGCCGGCACCGAGGTGCTCACGGCGGGGCAGGTGGTGTCGGCCGCGGCCGTCCCGATCGGCGCGCCGCTGGTGAGCATCGACACCGACGAGATCGAGAGCCGGCTGCGCGAGCGGCTGCCCCGCATCGATTCGGTCGATGTGACGAGGTCGTGGCCGCGTGGAATCAGCCTGAAAGTGACGGAACGCAAGCCCGTGCTGCTCATCAAGAAGGGCACGGACTTCGTCGAAGTGGACTCTTCGGGTGTGCGATTCGACACGGTTGCGAAAGCACCCGGAGGCGTTCCCGTCCTCGAATTGGCAGCGGAACGGTCACCCAGCGCCCGCCGTTTCGACGAGCAGCGGCTGCTGCGCGAGGCGGTGGGCATCGCGGGCAGCCTGCCCGAGGCCGTCGCGAAGGAGACCCTGCAGGTCAGGGTGGAGTCGTACGACTCGGTCGTGCTGGCGCTCACCAAGGGCCGAACCGTGGTGTGGGGAAGCGGCGAACTGGGTGAAGCGAAAGGGCGAGCGCTGACCGCCCTGCTGAAGGCCTCGCCCAAGGCTGACCACTTCGACGTGAGCGTCCCCACCGCCCCGGCGGTGTCCGGGAGTTGACGTCGAGTCGAACAGCGACGCACCCTGGTTGGCCAGCGATACGGGTGATCACATAGGGTGAAAAGAAAAACGGGAGGTTCGGCGTGTTCGTTGAACACGCGCTACTTGTCGACTTAGTGTCCTGTTCGGAGAGTCCAAGGAACAGACACACTCATAACCCTAAACTTCAGGGTTAGGGTTCGGGTCGGCGTGTACGAACCGGCCCAATTTCGGCATCAGTCGTCGCAACGCAGGCCCGCGAGGCGGCGACACGTAACTCGAGGCGAGAGGCCTTCGACGTGGCAGCACCGCAGAACTACCTCGCAGTCATCAAGGTCATCGGTGTCGGCGGCGGTGGTGTCAATGCCATCAACCGAATGATCGAGGTCGGTCTCAAGGGCGTCGAGTTCATCGCCATCAACACGGACGCCCAAGCGCTGTTGATGAGCGACGCCGACGTCAAGCTCGACGTCGGCCGTGAACTCACCCGGGGCCTCGGCGCCGGCGCCAACCCGGCCGTCGGCCGGAAGGCGGCAGAGGACCACCGCGAGGAGATCGAGGAGGTCCTCAAGGGGGCCGACATGGTCTTCGTCACCGCCGGTGAAGGCGGCGGCACCGGCACGGGCGGCGCACCTGTCGTCGCCAACATCGCGCGCTCGCTCGGCGCCCTGACGATCGGTGTGGTCACCCGACCGTTCACCTTCGAGGGTCGGCGCCGCGCGAACCAGGCGGAGGACGGCATCGCCGAGCTCCGCGAAGAGGTCGACACCCTCATCGTCATCCCCAACGACCGCCTGCTGTCCATCTCGGACCGCCAGGTCAGCGTGCTCGACGCCTTCAAGTCGGCCGACCAGGTCCTGCTGTCCGGCGTCCAGGGCATCACCGATCTGATCACCACCCCCGGCCTGATCAACCTCGACTTCGCGGACGTCAAGTCCGTGATGTCCGAGGCCGGCTCCGCCCTCATGGGCATCGGCTCGGCCCGCGGCGACGACCGCGCCGTGGCCGCGGCCGAGATGGCGATCTCCTCGCCGCTGCTGGAGGCGTCCATCGACGGCGCCCGCGGCGTGCTGCTCTCCATCTCCGGTGGCTCGGACCTCGGTCTCTTCGAGATCAACGAGGCCGCGCAGCTGGTGAGCGAGGCCGCGCACCCCGAGGCGAACATCATCTTCGGCGCCGTCATCGACGACGCGCTCGGCGACGAGGTACGGGTCACCGTCATCGCCGCCGGGTTCGACGGAGGACAGCCCCCGGCCCGCCGGGACAACGTCATCGGCGCGGCCTCCACCAAGCGCGAGGAGCCGGCCCCGGCGCCGACCCGCGCCGCCGAGCCGGTCCGCCCGGCCTTCGGCGGGCTCGGTTCGGTCACCCCGCGTGAGGAGCCCCAGGCTCCGGTCGAGCCCGAGCCGGCGAACGAGTTCCCGCCGCCGGCCCACGTCCCGACGGCCCGTCCCTACCAGGACAGCCCGGCGGAAGAGCTGGATGTCCCGGACTTCTTGAAGTGATCCTGGGACAGCACGACGAGAACGGCGCGCACTTCGCCTTCACCGACAGGTGGGGCGGGGTGAGCGCCGTTCCGTACGAGGAGCTCAATCTCGGCGGCGCGGTCGGAGACGACCCGGCCGCCGTTCGCGCGAACCGGGCGACCGCGGCCGGGTCCCTCGGCCTCGCTCCCGAGCTGGTGATCTGGATGAACCAGGTGCACGGCCGGGACGTCGCGGTGGTGGACGGCCCGTGGGACGCCGAGCGGGAGCCGATCCCCTCGGTGGACGCGGTGGTGACCGCCCGTCGCGGACTGGCCCTGGCGGTGCTCACGGCCGACTGCGTGCCGGTCCTGCTGGCCGACCCGGTCGCGGGGATCGCGGGAGCGGCCCACGCGGGGCGGCCCGGACTGGTCGCCGGGGTGGTGCCCGCCACCGTCGAGGCGATGGTCGCCCTCGGGGCGGACCCCGGACGCATGGTCGCCCGTACGGGACCGGCGGTCTGCGGACGGTGCTACGAAGTGCCCGCCGAGATGCGGGACGCGGTCGCGGAAGTGGTGCCGGCGGCGCGGGCCGAGACGAGCTGGGGGACACCGGCCGTGGACGTGGTCGCCGGCGTGCACGCGCAGTTGGCGCGGGCGGGGGTGGCGAACGCCGACCGCTCCCCGGTCTGCACACTGGAGTCACGGGACCACTTCTCGTACCGCCGTGACCGGGTGACCGGGCGGCTTGCCGGATATGTCTGGTTGGACTGAGGGATGACGGAACGTAAGGCCGAGCTCGCGGCGAACCTCGCGCGGGTCGAGGAGCGCATCGCGTCGGCGTGCGCGGCGGCGGGGCGCGGGCGGGAAGAGGTGACCCTCATCGTGGTCACCAAGACCTACCCGGCGAGTGACGTACGACTGCTGGCGGACCTGGGTGTCCGTCATGTTGCGGAAAATCGCGACCAGGACGCCGCCCCCAAGGCCGCGGCCTGCGCGGACCTGGCGCTCGACTGGCACTTCGTGGGCCAGTTGCAGACGAACAAAGTCCGTTCCGTGGCGGGATACGCGCGGGTGGTGCAGTCGGTCGACCGGCCGAAACTGGTCACCGCGCTCTCGGCGGCCGCCACGGCCGCCGGACGGGAACTCGGCTGCCTCGTGCAGATCGCCCTCGACGCCGAGTCGGGGGAGCGGGGGGCCCGGGGCGGGGCGGCGCCGGACCTCCTCCCGGAGTTGGCGGACCTCGTGGCCGCCGCGCCGGGACTGCGGATCGACGGTCTCATGACCGTGGCCCCGCTGGCGGGGTCGTACGCGGGCCGCGAACAGGCGGCCTTCGAGCGGCTGATGGAATTGTCATCCGGCCTGCGCGCCGACCATCCTGCTGCCACGATGGTCTCGGCGGGAATGAGCGCCGACCTGGAACAGGCGGTGCTGGCGGGTGCGACACATGTACGCGTCGGCACTGCGGTACTCGGCGCGAGACCCCGGCTCGGGTAACGTCGCGAAGAAAGTCGGACCACAGCAGAAAATATGGTCATTTCCGCTGATGAGCGGACAGACCACGTGGATCGCGGGCAGTTGGTGACTTTGGTGACACAGCGACTTTGGTGGCACGGCGACACCTGCGACAGGGCGATCCACCACAGAGCGGAGGACTCGGAGAATGGCCGGCGCGATGCGCAAGATGGCGGTCTACCTCGGCCTCGTGGAGGACGACCGGTACGACAACCCGGGGTACGACCCCGATGACGAGTTCGAACCCGAGCCGGAGCCGGAGCGGGATCGCCGGCGTCAGCAGCCCGCGCACCAACCGCCCGTAACGGACGAACCGGTACGAGCAGTACAGCCCCCGGCACAGCGGGAACCCATCCCGATGCCGGTGGAAAACGGACGTCCGGCGCGAATCGCCCCCGTGGCGTCCATCACACCTGACCGCGCCAACCTGGAGAAGAACGCACCCGTGATCATGCCCAAGGTCGTCTCCGAGCGGGAGCCGTACCGCATCACGACGCTGCACCCCCGGACCTACAACGAGGCCCGTACCATCGGGGAACACTTCCGTGAGGGCACTCCGGTGATCATGAACCTCACGGAGATGGACGACACCGACGCGAAGCGTCTGGTCGACTTCGCCGCCGGCCTCGTCTTCGGTCTGCACGGCAGCATTGAACGCGTGACGCAGAAGGTGTTCCTGCTGTCTCCTGCTAACGTCGATGTCACGGCGGAGGACAAGGCCCGCATCGCGGAGGGCGGGTTCTTCAACCAAAGCTAGACCGATCCGTCAGACACGGGGCCGGGGACACAGTGGGAGCAGGGGAGAGGGAAGCGCGGGATGGGCGTCGCACTGCAAGTGGTCTACATCGCTCTGATGTGCTTCCTCATCGTGCTGATCTTCCGACTGGTCATGGACTACGTGTTCCAGTTCGCACGTTCATGGACACCCGGCAAGGCGATGGTGGTCGTTCTGGAGGCCACCTACACTGTCACCGATCCACCGCTCAAGCTTCTTCGGCGTTTCATTCCGCCGTTGCGTCTCGGGGGCGTGGCACTCGACCTGTCCTTCTTCGTTCTGATGATCATCGTTTACATCCTCATCAGTTTCGTGAGCACCGCTGCGAGAAGCGTGTGAACGATGTGCTTCCCCGCGAATCCGGGGACAGTCCCGATACGGTCTTGCCGACTGCCGACGACTACGTAGAGGTGAAGAAGACATGCCGCTGACTCCCGAGGACGTGCGGAACAAGCAGTTCACGACCGTCCGCCTGCGAGAAGGCTATGACGAGGACGAGGTCGACGCCTTCCTCGACGAGGTCGAGTCCGAACTGACGCGCCTGCTGCGCGAGAACGAGGACCTGCGCGCCAAGCTGGCCGCCGCCACACGCGCCGCCGCGCAGAACCAGCAGCAGCAGGGCATGCGCAAGCCCGAACCCCAGGACCAGCGTGGCCCCGGCGCACCCGTGCCCGCGGCCATATCCGGCCCGCCGCAGCAGCAGCAGCCGCAGATGGGCCCGCCCCAGCTGCCCGGCGGTCAGCCGCAGCTGCCCCCCGGCCCCGGTGGACAGGGCCAGCAGGGTCCCGGCCCGATGGGCGGCCCCATGCAGCAGCACAACATGGGTGGCCAGCAGCAGATGGGCCAGCCGCAGCAGATGCAGCAGCCCCAGCAGATGCAGCAGATGCAGCAGCAGTCCATGGGTGGCCAGAACCCGCTCGGCCAGCCGATGGGCCAGCAGATGCAGCCGATGGGGCAGCAGATGCAGCCCATGGGCCAGCAGATGCACCAGCAGCACCAGCAGCTCCCGCAGCAGGGCCCCGGTGGCGACAGCGCCGCCCGCGTCCTGTCGCTCGCGCAGCAGACCGCCGACCAGGCGATCGCGGAGGCCCGTTCCGAGGCCAACAAGATCGTCGGCGAGGCCCGTTCGCGCGCCGAGGGCCTGGAGCGGGACGCCCGAGCCAAGGCCGACGCCCTGGAACGGGACGCGCAGGAGAAGCACCGCGTCGCGATGGGCTCCCTGGAGTCCGCCCGCGCCACGCTGGAGCGCAAGGTCGAGGACCTGCGAGGCTTCGAGCGTGAGTACCGCACGCGTCTGAAGTCCTACCTGGAGTCCCAGCTGCGCCAGCTGGAGACCCAGGCCGACGACTCGCTGGCCCCGCCCCGCAACCCGGCCGGACCCGCGCTGCCGCCGTCGCCGTCGCCCTCCATGGCTCCGGCCGGTGCGATGGGGCACTCGATGGGTGGCCCGTCCCCCATGGGTGGTCCCTCCCCGATGGGTGGCCAGTCCCCGATGAGCGGTCCGTCCTATGGTGGCCAGCAGCAGATGTCCCCGGCGATGACCCAGCCGATGGCTCCGGTGCGGCCGGCTGCTCCGCAGCCGATGCAGGCGCCGTCGCCGATGCGTGGCTTCCTGATCGACGAGGACGACAACTAGGCGCCGCCGCCGCGTCTGTCGGCAGTCTTTCGGGCCGGGCCCGGTTCCCCTCAGGGGGTACCGGGCCCGGCCCGTTTCCGTACCCGGTCCCGGGCCGCCGTTCCCGGGGCTCCGCCCCGGACCCCGCGCCTCAAACGCCGGCGGGGCTGGGGGTGTTCGGCAGGGCGGGGGGTGTCGGCGGGGCGGGGGGTGTC
>NZ_JAPNLK010000063.1 GCF_026627505.1 Streptomyces sp. H27-H5
GGAGGGATCACCAGTTCGGAACCTGGGTTCGAAGACACACGAACGGCCGTATCGACGGGGAGATCAGCTGTCCGCCAAGCGGGATCCGAAATGTCCGCCTACAAGGATCTTGCGCTGTCCGCTCTCACCGCTGAAGGCATGTCCAAGCGCGAGATCATCCGCTGCCTCAAACGCTATGTGGCCCGCGAGCTCTACCGGCACATCCAGTCCCCGGCGGCCGCACAGCTACCTTCAGCCGCTTGACGAAACATAGGGGCATCTACGCCACTCACAAGACTCCCGCGATCCGGAAGTGGCTGCTGGCGCACCCTCGCTTCCACATGCACTTCACGCCCACCAGCTCGTCCTGGCTGAACCAGGTCGAGCGATGGTTCGCCCTGCTGACGGACAAGCAGATACGGCGCGGCGTCCACAAGAACGTTCAAGCCCTGGAGAAGGACATCCGCACCTGGATCGCCCACTGGAACGAGAACCCCAAGCCGTTCACTTGGACCAAGTCCGCCGACGAGATCTTCGAACGCCTCGCCGGCTACCTGAACCGCCTGCCAGAGCCCAAACCATAGTTATGAAGCGCTCCTGAGACTCGGGACACTAGAGCGATGTATGTGAAGACGACGAGCCGGAAGACCAAGAGCGGCACGGTTCGCTACCTGCACCTGGCCCACAACACGTGGGACGCGGTGGCGGGGCGGTCGGTGCCGAAGCTGCTGTACGGCTTCGGTCGCGAGGACCAGCTGGACGCCGACGCGGTGCGCCGCCTGGTCGGCTCACTGTCGAAGTTGCTCGATCCGGCTGCCGCTCTGGCGGCTACCGTCGAGGCGAACACGGAGCTGGACTTCGTCGAGTCCCGCCCCTTCGGCGGCGCGTATCTCCTGGACCAGCTGTGGCAGCGGCTGGAACTCCCGCGCATCGTCACCGCGTTGGGCACCCGGGGGCGAGGTCGTCCACGGAACGTCGAGGCCACCGAACGCGCCCTGTTCGCGCTGGTCGCCAACCGAGCTCTGGCACCGTCCTCGAAACTGGCGGCCGCCGAGTGGGTCAACCACGACGTGCGCATCGACGGCCTGGACCCCATCGACGACGACACCTGCTACCGGGCGATGGACTGGCCGCACCAGATACGCGAGAAGCTGGAACAGCAGGTCTTCGATTCGGCCGCCCACCTACTCAACCTCGAAGTCGACCTGCTGTTCTTCGACACCACCAGCACCTACTTCGAACTCGAGGACGCCGACCTGCCCGTCGCCCGCGACGAACACGGCCTCCCGCTCCCCGAAACCGGCGACGGCGACGGCGACGGCGACGGCGACGGTGTGAGCATGGGCGGGTTTCGGACCTGGGGGAAGTCGAAAGACTCCCGCGACGACCTGCCGCAGATCGTGATCGGGATGGCGGTCACCCGTGACGGGATCCCGGTGCGGGTATGGTGCTGGCCGGGCAACACCGGCGATTCCGCGTTGATCCGTCAGGTCAAGGACGAGATGCGGGACTGGACCCTGTCCAAGATCGTGTGGGTCGCCGACCGGGGCTTCGCCTCCGCGGCCAACCGCCGCTACCTCCGCTCGGGCGATCACCACTACACATCGGTGAGAAGCTCCGCTCCAACTCGCCCGAGGTCAAGGCCGCGCTCTCGCGGCAGGGCCGCTACCAGGACATCGCGCACAACATGCGGGTCAAGGAAGTGAATGAAGTTCTCCCCTGAACTTGGACAGCCTCATACTGGGACGATTCGTTCCGGAGGAAGCAGTTCCAGGTAGTGAGTAAGAAAAGCAACAGCAGCAAGCGCTATACGGCGGAGTTCAAGCGGGATGCCATCGCGTTGGCCCGCTCGTCGGACAAGACAGTGACCGAGGTCGCCCGCGACCTCGGGGTCAGCCCCGAAGGCCTGCGGGGCTGGGTCAAGCAGGACGCCATTGACCGAGGTCAGGGAAGTTCCGGGGCGCTGACCAGCGCCGAGCGGGAGGAGCTGGGCCGGCTCCGCCGGCGCAACCGCGAGCTGGAGCAGACGGTGACCATCCTGAAAAAAGTTACGGCTCTCTTCGCGACGGACACGTTGAAGTAGACACCGACACGGTGTGCGGCTTCATCGACGCGCAGAGAGCCGATTCCGACCCCGCCACCCCCGGTGACCAGCCGATACCCGGTCTGTCGCTGCTGTGCCGCGTGCTGGACGTGCCGCGCTCGACGTACTACGCCTGGAAGGCCGCGCGCCCGGCAGCCCGGGAGCGGCAGGCCGCCGAGGACGAGCTGGCCGACGAGATCCGGGCGATCCACACAGGCCCTGGATCCCGGGGAGCCTATGGCGCCCCGCGCATCCATGCCGAGCTGCGCAGACGAGGCCGGAGGGTCAACAGGAAGAAGGTGGTGCGGATCATGGCTGAGCGTGACATCCACGGCATCACGCGCCGCAAACGGCGCGGTCTGATCGCCCAGCTCGAAGGAGCCAGCCGATGACCGCCCGCCGCCCAGACGCCGCGGTGGTGCTGATCGATATCGAGAACGCGATCGGCTCCCACGCGCAGGCCCCCGTCGCCCTTGCCCGGCTCTCCGCTCTGCTGGATCGCATCCCGGCCCAGGCCCGCATCACCGCCGCCTGTCCACCAGCCCGCATCCGCCCGGACGTCAAGCGCGCCCTGGCCGAACGCGGCATCCAACTGCTAGCCGCGACCACCGGCAAGGACGCAGCCGACAAGCTCCTGCTGGCCTGCGCCCGGCAAGCCGCCGCCGACGGCGTGCGGCACTTCACCGTCATCTCCGCCGATGCCGCCTTCGCCGCTCTCGCCCAGCTCGGCGAACTGCACGTGCTGGCCTGGGAAGGCCAACCGGTCGGTAAGCCGCTGGCGAAGAAGACCGCAGTCTGGATGAGACGTCGATCCATCATGCTCCCGATGCTCTATGTGGGGAACCTTGGTACTGACAGGAGCCGACACATTCACGGAAACCGGGTGCCGTCCCGTTCGGCGCCGCGTGAACGGGGCCCGTCGGTGCACCGGCGGCTCTTCTGACCTTCCGTGCCCCTCTCGGCCTTTGGCACCGGCCGCGTCGATCGGCGCTGTCTGGCCGTCAGGGACCGCCTTCGGGGTACAGAGTGGCGCTGCCCCCGCTAAGTTCATGATCAGTCCGCGCCGTATGGGTGCGTGGGTCAGGACCGGTTTCCCGCGCTCTGGGTACAGCCGGACCGCCTCCGGGCCTCGGCATCCCGGCGGATGCCGAGGCCCGCACTCCCCTGCCCGCCCGTGGCGTCGGCCGGGTGGGGCGTCAGGGGAGGGAGGAGGAGGCGTTGCATTCGCGGCAATGGACGGCGCGGGGCTGCTTGAGGGCGTCGAGAATCTGGTCCAAGTCCAGGGGTATCCCGCCGGGCTGGCATCCGATGACGTGGATCAGGGTCGCTCCGGGGTGGCCGGGCCGGTGGGGCAGTTGCTGCACCGTCCACGCCTGCCGACCGCCGGCGAAAGCCGCGGGCGTGCTGGCCGGCCGGGTCGGCACCCTGCTGTAGTCGCCGCCCTCGAGGGGACGCACGTGGCCGGCGCCCAGCCACACGCGGTGCTCGACCGACTCCGGACGGCCTTCAGCCCCGGTCCCCCAGACGGTGACCCCGACCCGGTACTCCCAGCCCGCCGAAGTCCGACGCCGCTCATACAGGGAGGCCCGCAGTTCCTGCCCGTCGGGCATGACCACGATCACCCGCGCACCGGCTCCCACCATCTCCCCCTTCCATCACCAGCGATTCCCCAATGCGGCCCGCAGCGTCGCGCTCTCAGCCCCAGAACGGGACGGGATCTCAGGGCTGCCGGACGAGCCGATCACGACACCGCTTCCGGCTGACGTGCCATGTCGGGACCCCTGGGCCGCACCAACGGAGCTCGTTGCAGAGCAGCGCCTTGCGCCCGGCGGCTCCGGTGCGCGGCGATGCCGTGATCCGCTGGCTGGCTCGCGAGCAGGAGTGCGGCAAGCTGTTGAATTCTGCGGTCGAGGTCGAGGGTGATGCGGCGGCGTTCCCGGCTGCGGATCGCGGCGAGCGTGTGTGTGCTGATGTTCAGTTCTGCGGCCAGGAAGCTGGTGGGCCATCCGCGTTCGGCGAGGTTCTGCAGGCTGGTGGCGGCCCTGTCCGCGTCAGCCAGTCCCGGCAGGAGACGGTCGCGGCGGAAGACGCTGGTCAGGGGGATACCAAGGATCGCGTCCGCTGTGGACCGGTGAATGCGGGCGGGCCGCTCTCCTGCCGGGCGGAGCAGGCGCCGTACGAGGGTGACGGCGACGCCCGAGATCTCGGCGATGTCCGCAGCCGACAGGCCCGTCTCCCGCAGCTGGCGGGCGCGGACGCTGGCGTCGTCGGAGGAGACCCGGGCCGGTCGGCCCGCTTTCAGCTCACTGGTACGCCGGGCACGGTCCCGACGGGCTGCGGCCACGCACTCGGGGCGTGTGCAGCCGTAGCCGGCTGGGTAGGCGTTGGCCGTCAAGGAGTGGGTACACAGCACCTTGTACGCCGTCCGGGTCCGAGCGGCGTTCCAGAAGTGCGACGCGGGCGCCGCGTCGAGCGAGCAGGATCGCCGCGGCGCTGCCGGCGAGGGCGGCTCCGCTGATGACGACGTCATAGTCGGGTCCCGTGCTGTCAGGCCTGGGCATGCACTGTTCGCCCCCTCCGGGGTCCGGCGCCGTCGGGCAGGAGCACCCACCCACAGGGTGGACTGTCAGGAGCATGACGAACTGCAGTGCGTGTGGGACCGTTTGGTGAGCGCCCGTCGACATCCCTTCGGCCCGTACGAGGGTGGCCGGCCACCGGCCACCTCCAAGGGGTCGGCGCACTCGCCGACGAACCGGTGTCCCGACCCGCACGGACAGTGGGTCTCAGCGCAGTCCGGCGAAGAGATCGTTCTCGGGTACGGCCGCACCGGTGGCGCCCTGGACGCGGACGAAGGTCTCCATTCCCATCAACTCGCCGAACCGCTCCTTGCCCATCTTGAGGAAGAAGATGTTCTCACCCTGACTGGCGTGCGCGGCCAGCGCGTCGAACTTCTGACCGCTGAACGCGGTGGTGTCGACCCACGTGCTGATCTCTCCATCGGGGAGGCCGATCTCGGCCATCGCGGCGGCCTCGGCAGGATCCGGTTCCGGCATGTCCTCATGAAACTCGCGCATGATCTCGCCGAACCGCCGCATGCCCGAGTGGGGCATGGTCGTCCAGTACACCTTCGGTGTCAGTTCGGTCATCTTCAGCGCCGCCATCGTGATGCGATGGGCCTGGATGTGGTCCGGATGGCCGTAGAAGCCGTTCTGGTCATAGGTGACGACCACATCGGGCTGGTAGTGCCGCATCAGTTCGGCGAGTCGGGCGGCGCCTTCCTCCGTGGGGGTCTGCCAGAAGGATCCAGGGGCGTCGTTGCTCGACCAGCCCATCATCCCGGAGTCGGCGTAGTCCAACGTCTCAAGATCGCTGATCTTGAGGACCTCGCAGCTCGCTTCGAGTTCTCGTCGGCGCAGCGAGGCGACAGCCGCGGGGTCGTGTCCGGGATCGCCCGGCTTGACGCCCCTCGGCCCGTCGCCGCGGCCGCCGTCGGTACACGTCACGAGAACCGTGCGGATGCCCTCCGCCGCGTACCGCGCGAGGACCCCTCCGGTGCCGGTGGCCTCGTCGTCGGGGTGTGCATGCACTGCCATGAGCGTCAAGGGCCGGCCAGTCATGAGAAGTCCTCCTGCGAAAGTACGTGGTCGTGGCTGGGTGCGCGGCGGGCGGCCCCGTCCAGGGGGCCGGGCACTGCGGGGCGGATGGCATTTCGACCCCCGTGTTCTGCCACCCGCGCGGCACCGGTGCTCCTGTCGGTGCAACGGTGTCGGCCCGACCGGTTGTTCCCGGCCAGGGCGATGACGCGCAAGCGAGGCGAACAGCCGGGTGTGGGAGGAGACACGCCACCAGGTGACCGTACGGCCCACCGGATACCGGGCCCGCAGGTCCAACGAGACGCCGTGGCGGGTCGAACTCCACCCGTACCTCCACCCGTGGGTCCAGGCGCGACAAGCTCCCCGACAGCAGTCTTGAGGGCATGACCACAACCGACTGGATCACCGACATCGCCCTGGTACTCATCGTCTTCCGGCAGTTGCGGGAAGGCCGTCTGGGTCCCAAGTCCTACCTTCTCCCGCTGGGCATCGTGGCGTTCGTGGCCTCCCGGTACCTGACGAGCGTCCCCACCGCGGGCAATGACCTCGTGCTGATCGGCGCGCTGGTCGCGGCCGGCGCGGCGCTCGGCATCGCGGGCGGTGTGTACACCCGGATCCGCAGTACGGACGGGCACCTCTTCATCAAGGCGGGTGCCGTCTCGGCGGCCTTGTGGGTGCTCGGCATGGGCGCACGCATGGGATTCCAGGTCTGGGTCGACCACGGCGGTGGCGACGACGTGGCACGGTTCAGCGCGACCCATGACATCACCACCGCCGATGCCTGGGTGGCGGCGTTCGTCCTGATGGCGCTCACCGAGGTGGTCACACGCTGGCCACGATCTTCGTACGGAGCCGCCGGGCGGCTCGGGAGCAGGAGCTGCCCGTGGGTGCGCGTGCTCGCGAGGCCGTGCTCGATCGCGCCGCCTGACGGTGGGTTACGGTCGCGGCGTGTCCGCATCCGTCAGTGCCACCGGCCCCGGGTCGGCCCCGGACTCGGGGCCCGGCCCCCGGGTCGCGCCCCGCCAGGACCCGCGGCTGCATGGGGCCGTCACCCTGGCGGTGATCGCCAGCGCGGTCGTGACGGTCCGCCCGCTGGGAGTCGACGGTCGCGGCCTGGCGGTGGCCGCGCTGATCACCGTGAACGCGGTGGCGCTGATGGCACGCCACCTTTCCGAGTCCAGGCTCCCGCCGCGCGCCGCCCTCCTGTGGCTGACGCTCGGGGTGGTGGCGGCCGCCGCTTTGATCGGCACCGCCCGAACCGGCTCCGGCTACCTGTTCGCGTACTTCCTCGTCGGCCACATCGGCTACCGGCTCCCCCTCCGACAGGCCCTCTCGCTCGCGGCCTTGGCCGGCCTGCTCTGCGGCGGCGTCCTGTTCTTCCGCCTCGGTCCCGGACACGAACTGCTGCCCTGGGCCTGACCGTCGCGGTCCCGGTCGTGGCCGGAATCCTGAGCCGCAGCGGCGGTGGACGTCGTCCTGATGGACCTGCGCATGCCCGTGATGGACGGCATCGAGACGACCCGCCGACTGAGCGAGGAGCACCCGCGGGTCGCCGTCGTGGTGCTGACCACCTTCGCCGACGACGATTCGATCCTGGCCGCACTGGGCGCCGGCGCCCGCGGCTACCTGACGAAGAACGCGGGACGACAGGGCGTGCTCGACCGGGAGGTCCAGGACCGTCTCCTGGCCACCGCCCGCGCGCGGCCGACGACCACGGCGCAGCCTGCGCCGCTGCCGCAGGACCTCACCTCACGCGAGCGTGAGGTCCTCACCCTCATCGGCCAGGGACTGCCGAACCGGGCGATCGCCGAAAAGCTCTTCATCAGCGAGGCGACGGTAAAGACGCACATCAACAACCTGTTTGCCAAAGCGGACATCCGAGACCGCGCCGACGCGGTACGCCGGGCGATCGCGGCGGGACTGGCCTGACCCGCGACCCGCGCGGCGCATCGATCGGTGGGGCCCCCGCCCTGCCTGCGCTTGCGGTCTCGGAGGAGGGTGCGGGGCCGCCCGTATTGGCGTACACGAGCACCGGCGGCCGTCGGCCGAGCCGCCGCGCTGCACTTCGCGCACGTGCCGCCGGCGGCGCACGCCTCGATCGTCGTCGAACTGTCGCCGCCCCTGCGCCGCAGCGGGGACAGCAGTTCCGGCCGGCCGGTCGACCACTGGCCCGGGGCGACGCGGGGCAGGGCAGGGCAGTGGGCGCCTCAAAGCCCGCGCTGTCACTGCCTCCGTGCCCCGGCAGCCCCCTCTTCGCTCTGCGTGGTTCGCCCCGGGGGTTCGAGGCCCGGCAGCCGTGGCACACCGGAGGAACCTCGATCGTGTGTCGGGGGCATCCGTGAAGGGGGCCCGACGTGGGGAGGCGAGGGGCTCGGGGAGCCGCCCACCGCCTCCCCACGTTCTGCCACGTTGCCAGGCCGTTCGGCGGAGTCGGCGTTTCGGCCGTGGGGGTCGGCGTGCCGGTTCCGCGGCCCGGAGTCCGCGGCCCGGTGGTCCGGAGGGCTGAACCAGCCGCTGAACACCCGCCCCCTGGTGTGGGAACCGCGCCGCTCGGCCCGCTCCAGAGCCCGCTCGGCCTCCGCCCTCCAGGTCGGCGCGTCCGCGCGGGGCGGAGGCTCGAAGTGGCCCCGATCGGGGGCTTCGGCGGCGGCTCCGAAGAAGTCGCCGCCCTTGCGCTTGAAGTCGTCCGTCCCCCAGGCGCGGCCGGGGCCCTGCGGCGGCACCTTCTGCAGATGGGGGATGTGTTTCGCGCAGTGGACGTACGCCTCTTCGACGGCGATCTCCACCCACACCCGGGCCCGGCGGCCGGGCACGGGGTCCGCCGCGAGGCCGGGGTGGGCGCGGCGCATCTCGTCGTCGGCCACGAGCTTCGCCCTGCCGTTGACGTGCAGGCCGATGCGGTCTCGCAGAAAGTCGACCATCAGGACGCCGACGTGGGGGTTCTCTTCGATGTTGCCGAGGCTGGCTTGTACGCCGTTCCCACGGTATTCGGGGTAGGCGAGGGTCCGGTCGTCCAGGATGTGGAGGAACCCGGGTGGCCCGGCACGGAGGGTGTTGTCACACTCGCCGTACCCGTCGGCTGTCGCCAGGAAGAACATCTCCTGCCGCACCACGAAGTTCCGCATACGGGTGTTGAGCCGGTCGAGGACCTGTTCGGCGTAGAACCTGTCCGCGCGCTCGGTGGTTCCGGTGCGCTGCTGGAGCACGTGTTCACCGAGGCTGCCGGGGCGTGCGGTGCGAGCCGGCGCGATCTGCGGGTGACCGGCCTGTTCGGATGTGCTCAATGCCTTGCCCCGACCAGTTCCTCGATGGAGTCGTGCCTTATGCGGTTGGTGGACATGCCGATGCCCACGAGGGTGTCGACACCTTGGCGGATCATCCCGGGCGGACCGGACAGGTACGCGTCATAGGTGTGCCATGGGCCGTGCCGGGACACTGCTTCGGGAAGGCCGGCGCCCGGGCCGCCGACCGGCCCGTCGTCGACGACCGAGCGGACCGAGAGCCAGGGGTGCGTCTTCTCCAGGCGGAGCATCGTGTCCAGGTCGTACAGGTCGTGATCGCGGCGGGCTCCGTAGAAGACTTGGACGGAGCGTCGGCGCCCGTGCCGGGCCACGTCCTCGACCAGGGCTCTGATGGGCGCGATACCGGTGCCGCCGCCGAGGCACAGCAGACCGTTGTCGGTGCCGTGGTCCACGGTCATCGACCCGGCGGGGGCCCCGAGCCGAATCACGTCCCCTCGGCCGGCGCGCCGCACTAGGGCGTTGGAGACCCAGCCCGCCGGCACGGCCTTCACGTGGAAGGAGAGCAGGCCGTCCGATCGGGGAGCCGAGGCGAAGGAGTAGTGCCGCCACACGCGCGGCCACCACGGGGTCTCCAGGGAGGCGTACTGCCCGGCGAGGAAGGGGTAGGGCTGGTCGGGGCGGACGGTCACGACCGCGACGTCCGGCGTACGCATCTCGTGGGCGACCACCTCGGCCTGCCACCAGGCGGGCGCACGCAGCTCGTCCTTGGCCGCGGCATCGATCATGATCTGGGAGATCGCGGTGTAGGCGGCCACCCACGCGGCCTCGGCCCGTGGACCCCAGTTGCGCTGCGCGTAGCGGGACAGGGCGCCGATGAGGCACTCGCCGACCGCCGGATAGTGCTCGGGGCGCGTGCCGTACTTCCGGTGGCCGCGGCCGAGATGGGACAGGTACGCGGTCAGGGCTGCCGGGTCGTCCACGTGGGTCGCGGCGGTGAGCAGCGCCTTGAAGAGGCGGTCGCGCTGGGTGTCCATCGCTGCGGGGAAGAGGGCCCGCAGACCGGGGTGTCGGACGAAGAGCAGGGCGTAGAAGTGCGAGGTGACCTGGTCGGCGATGGGCTCGATCTCGGCCATGGTGCGGCGCAACAGAGCGGCGTCCGAGGTGTCCTCGGGCGGGGCGGTGACCCCGGCTGCCGGCTCCGGTGCCCGTTCTTCGGGCGGCTCGGGGGTTCCGGTGCGCGGTGCGGGTGTCGCGGCGTCCGTACGGCTCCTGCCCGCACCGTTGCCCACGGGACGGATCGGTGTGACGGGCCGGCCGGGTATCCGGTCCGGGGCCTGCGGGTCGCTTCCTCCGGCGGCCGGTCTCTTGACCGGGCTCGGACCGAACCAGCGTCCGCCACGCGCCTCTTCTTCGGAGCTGCCGCTGTCAGCCGACGTGTTGGTCGGGGTGTCCATCGGTTCGCCTCACCTCGAGCGTATTTCGGTCGGCCTGCGGATTCGGGTCCGCGTATGCCCCGAATTTCCATCTCAAATCTTCGCCGTTGCTCTTATGTGCGGTCTCCTTCAAGGCAGTGGCTCCGTCGCACACTTGGCGCTCGACGGGGTCCGGACTTTCGAACGGGCTCGACCATACCCCGACTGCGGAAATCTCCGACCACGGCCCCGAACTGACCGATCGGCCTGGATCCGAGCCTGGTCAGAGCACCTTGGAGGTCGGCGCCTCGCCTTCTTCAACGAGTTACCAACGAGTTGGATCGATAGCACGAGCCGATTGCGAGACGCTTATTGGATAGGCCCAAATCAAGGCATGACGGCGGTGCGAACCCCTCACAGGAAATGCTTCGGATCTTCACGCCTCTGCCACGTCCCAATGGATCGCGAACTGTCATCGCCCAGGATCGCGCAGCGAGGACCGGGGGGAATTGATCACCACGGGCCTTCTGCGTTGCAGCAGGAATCGGGGGCGAACCCCGGCCGGGGGGGGTCCCTCAAGGCCGCAGCCTGCGGTTCGGTGGACGACCGCGTTGCGGAACGTTGAGAGGCAGGCCGATACTGCTCAAGGCTCCCCAGCCGTGAGCAGTCTGCCCCTCACTCGTGTCCGTGTCCGACCTTCTTCACGTTCCGCAGCTCGCGCTTCCGTTCCTCGCGTGCCCGTCGGTCCACTGGCTCGATGAGTGCCATCAGCGGCTGCGCTGTGTCATCGCAAACGTCGGCAAGGTCCGGGCGGCATGGTCGGTGACGCCGGGACCGCGTGTGATTTTTCGGACATTCCTGATGAGTGCGCAGCCGTTGAAGATCCTTATCCTGGCTCACGAAGATACGTTCCAGCAAGTCACGGCGGACGTAGGGGAGAAGCCGTTCCGAAGGCTCTCCCGACGGGACCGCGAGAGGCTCGATGTCGCTACCCGTACCCATTGATGCCGTGAGCCGCGACCTGCGCCGGACGGGGACGGATCACCGCCTGCGCGTAGGACCGTTGTGGTGGGGGCGGATGAGCCTCTTGTAGCAGCAGATGGCTGTGGTGGGACCGGGAAACGCCAGGAAGTTGCGGGGGGGTGCCGTTCGTAGCGGCCGTTGAGCCGGTGGTAGCCGATCAGTCGTCAGGTCATGGTCCGCTCGATCACCCAACGGCTCCCACCGAGCCGCCTGTCGTAGGCATTGTCGGCGTGGAAGCGCTGGGGCTTGAAGTGACGTTCGCCGCCGGTGGGCACCCCCGGGCGCCTGCTCAATGAACTCCCACTGGGAATTGGCGAGTTGCCTACCCCATCGAACTGTGCCGCGGCCGTTCGGGGTACGGGCCGTACCTGCCGATCGGCAGGACGGCTACACGGCCATTCGCACGGCGCTGCCACGGAGCTCGTGCATGCTTGGCGTGCGACGCTGGATGTTGATCCCTGATCATGTCCGTGTGGGGGAAAGGACATCACCGAACGGCCCTGCCGTCACCCACGCACTGCCGGCGTGAAGGACCTGTTCACCCTCGCGACGGGGCAGCGCACGGCTGATCGCTCCCACCGTCATCCACAGGCCGACCTTGTTGCGCTCGGCGCACAAGACACGGACGTCGACAACCACCACGACCCGACTCACGCACAAGAGGCTCCGGCGGCTTCGTCCCCTCGACCTCGACCAGTTTGCCGTCGGACCGGGTGCTCCAGCGGATCCACAAGCACCTGCTGGAGCGGACCGTCGCTCGCCAGGATGCGGACATCGAGCGCCTCAGGAACACGGAGACGGCCAGTGCCACGGGGCCGAAGGTCGCGCCGGTTCTCCCGGTTCCGATCTCGGCATCGTCAGCCACGCCGCACGCGCACTCGCCGATGTGCCGGACGACACCGCGCAGCCCATCATCGACCTGATCGAGTCCATCGCCAGGCGCTCGCGCGAGAAGCGCGCCCGAGAGAGCCGTGAAGGGGCCTCTGGCCAGGTGCGACGTATGCGCCCGGCGGCAGTTTGCCTGCGCCGTATCGAAGTGACTACTGTGCGGGCGCACGACTGTCAGAGTGCCGCACTCGCGTTCAAGGGCTCGACGAGCAGGGTGCCGGCAAGGGATGCGTCCGGGTGGGGAAGACATGTGGGACGCGGTGCGCATTTCCCGTGCAATGAGACGCCATCGGGACGAACTGTTCGCGGGGGCGATGCGTCGGGTGGCACAGGATCCGCACGAGCTGCCGATACAGGCGGTCTGCACCTACGTGTCGGAGAGCAGCGGCAGCGAAGTCCGTCTCATGCTGGAGGCGTTCCCCCCTGGCACGGTCAGTGGACTCTGGCTCGACCTGGGCGATCACGAGGTGATCGCGGTGGAGAAGAACACCCTGCCGGTCCATCAGATGGTGATACTGGGGCACGAGCTGTGGCATCGCAAGGAGGGCCGGCCCGGCAGTACGGCCGGTGCGCCAGGCGCAGCCGCGGCCGCCCGGATCCTCGGGGACCGATGGCGCATTGACGACGCGGTTGCCAACGTCGCGGCGCGCACCGACTACGACCTCGACGAGGAACGGCGGGCGGAGCGGTTCGGCCGTCTGCTGGCCGCGAAGTTCCGGCCCTTCCTGCTCGGCACGCGCAGCAGGACGCCCTCCGACGAGTTGGACAGGCGCATCTGGGCATCCCTGGAGGGCTGATCATGAAAGAAGGGGTCGACTACTACCTTCCCGCCGCCGTACTGGGCGCAGCCCTGCTCGCGAAGTCGCCCGCCCTCCTGCGGGGATGGCGCTGCGCGACCGTCCGGACGGTGAATGCTCTTCTGTTCCTGCCCTGCGCGGGCTTCATCCTCTCCTCCCCTCCTCCCCGCCGACCATCACCGCCGTCAACCGCTTCACGGGCATCAGCAACCTCTCAGCCCTCCTCGTCCACTGCATCATGACCGCATACGCGTGCGCGTCCCTGCTGCTGCTGGACTACTGGAGAGGGGAGCCAGGCCAGGGGAGCACGCCCGCACGGGTCGACGCACACGGGTGTGGAAGGCCGGCTGCTTCGTGGTGATCGTGGCCCTGGTGGGACTCTTCGCCCTGGGCGACGTACCCGTGGAGTGCCCGCGGGACTTCGACACGTACTACGCCACCACCCCGTTCATCAGCGAAATGCTCGTGCTCTACCTGCTCGCGTACATCGCCGCCGGCGCGGCCATGACCATCGTGTGCTGGAGCTGGTTACTCGACATCGACAGAAGGACGGCGCACGGGACGAAGACGGCCGTCACCAGACCCCTGCGGATCGGGCTGCTCGTCCTGGTGATCGCGGCCTTGGCCAACATCGTCTTCGGCCTGTTCAAGCTGACCGCCATCGCCGCCCGCTGGGCGGGCCGGGACTGGGACGCGCTCAACGAGAGCGTGTCGCCCTTGATATCGGCCAGCGGGATCATGATCGGCGCCGGGCTGCTCGTTCCGGCCTACGGACCCGGGCTGATCGACCGCGTGTGGCACCCCCTGCTCGGCATCAGGGACCTGCGGCCCCTGTGGCGACTGGTCCGCAGGTCCGGGCTGACTCCCGGAAGCAGGATGTTCCTTCCCCCGCCCTGGTATGCGGGACCCGAGCAGGTCCTGCTGTACCGGATGACGACCATTCACGACTGGATGCTCGAACTGTGCGCCCACTCCACGGACGATGTACGTGAAGCGGCCTGCCGGCAGGCGAAGGAGACCGGGGCTACGGAGCGCGAAGCCGTAACGGCCGGTCTGGCCTCCATGTTCACCGCGGCGGTGGACGCGCGTGCGCACACGGTGGCACCCGCTGCGGAGCAGAACCTCCTCGCAGTAGCCGCCGTGCGCTCGGCGGAGGCGGACGACCGGGACCTCCTGGTGTCGATCTCCCGTGCCCTGGCGGCGGCCTCCGCCCGCACCCCCGGCTCACGCCGGCTGCCCGCGGCGTTCGGAGGCCGCGTACGCCGATGAGTTGGGCCGGTGAGGGTACGCCACCCCCGCGGGGTACCCTCACCGGCGGTTCTGTCCAGGTGTCGGCCGTTCCAGGTGCCCGTCATGGCGAGGGCGCCACAGGCCGCGGGCAGACCGTTGACAGGGACAGCGGTGGCGGTGGCCCAGGTCGGGTCGAGCGCAGAACCCTGCACCGGGTTTTCACCTCGACCCGCTTCGTCTCAGGAAACGATCGTTTCATTGCAGATCCGACCGTTTCCGTGGTCTAGTTGCACGCGCAGGCTCAGACCTGTCCGGAACAGCACATTCCGATTCTTTCCTGGCTGGGGGGCCCATGAGCGACGGGTACGCGCGGCTCGCCGAGACCGTGAGAGCGGTCGAAGAGCTCCAGTTGGAATCGGGGCTTGACCGGGCATCGGCTTTCAACCTGAAGGACCTCTCCTTCCACACCTCGCTGCCGGAGGCCGACATCCGGCGACTGCTCGACGGCGAGCTCGTCGAGTCGCCGACGAGCGGTCCGGCCGAACTCGCCCGCCGCATCGCCTTCCTCACGGAAACTCGCTTGACCGTGGACCGGGACTCGGGTCGCCGGCGTCAGTACACCACCGCGGAGATCGCCGCGGGCAGTGGGATGACGCCGCAGTGGCACGGCAAGTTGCTGAACAGGAGCACGCCGAACATCTGGCACGGCGCCGGCCTGGCCAAGTTCTTCGACGTTCCGATGGAGTACTTCACTCACACGCCACCCGAGGCCGTGAAGCGAGTCCTGGACAGCAAGGTCATCCCGGAGCTCACGGCCCTTCTGAGGAAGCCTTCCGAGGCTGTGAGGAATCGTCACGCGATGCAGCTCCAGCTCCGCCTGGGCGACAAGGAGTTGCCGCCGGACCTGGAGACGGCTCTGATGACTTTCGTGGACGCGATCACACGGGAGAGCAGCGGCTCTTAAGGTCGGGCGTGGCCCGGGCGACTGACCCGGCCTCGGTCACGAACGCGGCATGACCGACCGCGGCTTCAGTTTTCGGAGGGAACGCACAGTGGGAGCATTCGGATGAACGAGCGGCGGACGGTCGACTTCCGCGAGGGGGTACGCCCGGTCCTCGGCAGGCTCCTCCGTCCCGAGAGCTTGCTCGTCGCGCCGAGAACCCACTTGGCGCGGCGGTCGACCGAGCGGCGGATCGCGAAGTTCTGCGACGTGGTCCTCGCGGGTCTCGCGAGGCCGATCCCCTCGGATCCGGACCACCTGTTCGCGGTGTTGAGGGCCGATGTCGAGCAGCGCTTCAACGCGGATCGCGGGGCGCTCCCGTACCGTCCTGTCCTCCTGTTCTTCCGTGAGTTTCCCGAGGAGACGGCCAGTGGTCTCACGGCGAGGTTCGACGACCGCGTCGTGATCATTGTCGAGAGCAAGACAAACACTCTGCATCAGTTCGTGATCTTTGCTCACGAGATGTGGCACGCCTTGAAGGGGGAGTGCCTCTCCCACAGGGGTCACAGCGACGTCGCCACTGCCGCCGCAAGGTCACTCGGTGGTGAACTGGCAAGCGACGACCTCGTCGCCATGGCCGCAAGGAGCCACGAGAACTCCGCGGAGGAGAATGACGCGGAGAAGTTCGGCCTGCAGTTGGGAGCGCGACTGCGGGAACACCTGCAAGGTGACGGTACCGTGCCGATCACCGGTCTGGCGGGCCGGATCCAGTCCAGCTTGGGCAGAGGCTACTGAGCATGACCGGATCAGACTATTACGTACCCGCCGCCGTCCTGGCGATCGCGTTGGTGGTCAAGTCGCCTTCGTTCTGGCGTACCTGGCGCTCGCCGATGACGAAGTCGATCTTCGTGATTCTCGCGGCTTCCGTAGCGGGCTTCGTGTTCGGTGCGCCGCCGACGATCGAGCGGGTCAACCGGATCACGGACGTCGCCAACATCTCGGCGCCCATTGTCTATTGCTGCCTGTCGTGCCTGTCGTGCGCCTCGCTCGTGCTCCTCATTCACTGGCGTGGGGGCACCGAGGAGACCATTCGGCGCCACACCGGGATGTGGATCGGGGCGACCGCCGTGGCGATCGCCACGTTCTGGGTGCTCTTCTCGCTCAGTGACGTGCCGGTCGAGCAGCAGCGTGAGTTCGACACCTTCTACGCGACGACCCCGTACGTGCGAGAGATGATCGTTCTCTATCTCACCGCGCACACTGCCACGAGTCTCGTGGTGGCGACGAAGTGCTGGCGGTGGGCTCGGGAACTTCGAGACCTCCAGGCCGCGTGGACGCACTGGGGCCTGCTCATTCTCGTGGCCGCGTTCGGTCTGACCTTGTCGTTCGCCCTGGTCAAGCTCGTGGCCGTCGGTGCCCGCTGGGCCGGTACGGACACCTGGGACTCGCTCAGTACCGACGTCGCGCCTCCCCTGGCGGGGCTGGGCGCGGCCATGACCACCGTCGGTTTCCTGGTGCCGGTCGTCGGACCGCGTCTGGAGTCGATGTGGGTGTCCTGGCGGGCCTACCGGGCGATGGAGCCCCTCTGGCGTGCGCTCGAACCGTTCGCGGGGCCCGGGAAGCCCATGCGGATCAGCCCCACCTCGTCGCTGGAGATCCGGGCCATGGCCAGGTCCACCGAGATCGCCGATCGGCTGCTCAATCTGGCGCCCCATCTGGACAACGGCCACCGCGCGGCAGCCGAGCGGTATGCCTCCTCACAGGGCTGTACGCCGGAAGCCGCCGTCATCTTCGCCGAAGCGGCCGCGATTCATGCGGCGCTGCTCGCCGCGGAGGGCTCCCGGGTGCCGGCGTCCGGACAGACGCCTGTCGCCGTGGAGTCGAGCGCCGCGATTCCCACCCGTGTCTCCGGAACGAACGGTCTCGCCCGACTGAGCGTCCAGTTCTCCAAGATCCACCGCTCCGATTCGCCCGTCACCGCCGTCCCCTCGGAGAGCAACTGACCATGCGCGCTCTCCCCCACAAGGCTTCCGGAAACCGTCGGTGAACGCGGGAACGGCATACCTGTGCTCGGCGGGCGGGTTGTTCTTCGCCACTGTCATCAAGCTCTTGGCGCTGCGAAAGAACCCACGAGACCCGCTTCTGAGGGCCGTCACCGCGACGCTCTTCATCGGCGCGCTCCTGTTCGTCACTGCCGCTCCCCCGAATCTCGCGGTCATCAACGAGGCGCTCGGCATACCGAACATAGCCGCACCGATCGTGTACTCGATCCTGACCACGTTCGACGGCGTCACCATCGTGCTGCTGATCCATTGGCGAGGGAACGACGATCCGCGTGTCACCCTGCGGCAGACCCGGCTTTGCCTGACGACGTATGCCGCGGTGGTGGTGGCCATCTTCGTCTTGTTCGCGCTGGGGAATGCTCCGGTCGAGCGGCTCCGTGACCTGGACACCTACTACGCCGGCACGCCCTGGATCCGCGAGATGATCCTTCTCTACCTGGCGGCGCACAGCGTGGCTGCCGTCACCATGGTGATCCTCAGTTGGCGTTGGGCGAGGAAGGTCCCCGGCACCCTCAAGCTCGGACTACAGCTGATCGCCGTCGGCGCGGCATGCACGTTCGCCTACGACCTGTTGAAGTACACGGCGATCTTTGCCCGTTGGTTCGGCCACGACTGGGACTGGCTGAGCACCAACGTCGCCTTCTCCCTGGCCGGCTTCAGCGCCTTCCTGGTTGCCGCCGGCTTCCTCCTCCCCTCCATCGGCCAAGGCGTCGGTTCCCGCTTCAGGGCGCTTCGTCGATTTCGCCTGCTCCAGCCTCTGTGGCTGGAGATCCGTCCGGAGATACCCGCCACGAGCCCGCCGCCCATGCCCTGGTGGCAGCCCGTGGAGCACCGTCTGATGCAACGTGAGAGGGACATCTTCGACGCGGTCCTACGGTTGACGCCTTGGTTCGAACGCGCGACCGGGGCGACGGTCTACGCGCTCGCCTTGGCCGAGCACTCCGAGAGTCGCCGAGCCCGCAGTGAGGCCGATGCCTCCGTGATAGCGCGCGCAGTCATGCAGAGGAGTTCCGCCGCACCCGCAGTCGCGCCGGAGCTTCGATGGACGGTCAGTTCCACCGAGGACTCCGATGACCTCCTCAGCATGTCCGCCGCCATGCTGCGCTCCCCACGGGTGGAGCTGGTACGGCAGTCCACGGCACGGGGCGAGCACCGTGCATGACAGCGGAGAACAGGCTGCGAGAGTCCGATTCCCGTCCGCCGCACCGAAGTCACTCACGGAGAGATGGCCATGACCACGACACACCCGAAGCATGTCGACGCCCTGATCATCGGCGGGGGGTACGCAGGCATGCCGGCCGCGTCGGTGGTCGCCCGGGCCGGCTACGACGTACTCGTGCTCGCGGGCGGGCGATCCGCAGCCCGCTCCGAGGAAACGGGCTCCGAACCGGCTCAGCACGGTGAGGTCCTCCACATCGGAGGCATGTGGGACGTCAACGACCTGGCCTACGGTTCAGGGGCTCTGCTGCGGCACCGTGGTGCCCGGACCTTCCCTCTCCCCGCCGGCGACCACCTGACCCGGACACGTCCGCGGGCCTGGGGCACGCGCGAACTGCTGACGTGCAGCCGCGACCTCCTGGCCGATGTGCCGCGCGAGCTCGTCGTCGCCGACCCCAACCACGAGCGGAGCACCACAATCCTCGATGACGCGCAGGCCGTCGGGCTCATCGGCGACGAGTCCGCGGTGCTCGGCGCACGGGTGCGCTTCGACAACGGGACCGAACAGGAGATCACCGCCCTGCTGGTCGTCGACGCGAGTGGCGCCGACGCGCGTACGACGACCTGGCTCAGCGATCTCGGTGTTGCCGCCGTCCCGGTCACCACGCGCGGCGCATCCGAGTTCATGGCCGGCCGTCGCTACCAGGCCTCGGAGGGACGGGCGGACATCCTCGTCACGGCTGTGGCGGACGGCGCCCGTAGCGCGGTGCTCGTCCCGATCGAGAACGGAATGTGGGCCGTCACCCAGACCTCCCCGGATCGGGAACGCCTCGCCGGCGCGGACGCCTTCGTCGATGCCGCACTGGACCTGTGGGACCCGAGCGTAGGCCGGCTGATCGCCGAGGCGAAGCCCGTCGGTGCCGTGACCGTGTCACCCACGTCGCCCCTGCGCCGGCATCGCCATGAGCGCATCCGCGGGCCCCGCGGCATGGTCGTCATCGGCGACGCCCTGGCGACCTTCAGCCCCCTCGACGCGCGCGGGCCGCTGGCGACCGAGGCCGCGGCCAGGGCCTTGCGCGAGGCGCTCGGACAGGGCATCAGCCGGCCGACGACGTCCCGCAGGGCCCAGCAGGCGATCGCGGAAGAGGTCACCCGGTTGTGGTCCGATCCCCGAACGGGCCGGATGGGCGCGAGCCGGCACGTGCCCGTCGCCTCGAAGCCTTCCACGCATCTCTCCCGGGCTCGGGCGGCCTTGAGCCGAATGCTGCCCTCACGAACCCTCTGACCTGGCAACTTGTCAGCCCGGCCCGGGCACTGACCGGGCATCGCACCGTGCGCGCGGGCACAACCGGGCCTCACGCGACGACATCCCAAGGGAAACTTCCATGTATCTGTCCACACCTCTCGTACTGCGGAACGGCACCCGCATCGCGAACCGCATCGCCAAGGCCGCCATGGAGGAGAGCCTGGCCCGCCAACCCGGACAGTTGCCGGGGCCGGAGATCGAGGAGCTCTACCGCAGCTGGGCCCGCGGCGGGAGCGGACTGATCATCACGGGCAACGTGATGGTGGACCGTCGTGCCCTGACTTCTCCGGGAACGATCGTGCTCGACGCCGAAACGGATCTGGGCCCCTTTCGCCGGTGGGCCGAGGCAGCCGGCTCCGGCGGCGGCCAGGTATGGATGCAGATCAACCATCCTGGACGGCAGGTACGTTCAGATCTGCCGGGTGTCGCATGGGCGCCGTCCGACATCGGCGTCAGCCTCGGGAAGCACACGAACGCCTTCGCCCGCCCGACCGCCATGGACGAGGCTGACATCCAGGCCACGATCCACCGGTTCGCGACGACGGCACGGCTCGCGGAGCAGGCCGGGTTCCACGGCGTCCAGATCCACGCGGCGCACGGCTACCTGCTCAGCCAGTTCCTCTCCCCCCTGGTCAACCGGCGCACCGATCAGTGGGGCGGCAGCCTGGAGAACAGGGCCAGGCTGCTCCTGCGGGTGGTGCGCGCCGTCCGCGCCGTGGTCTCGGCGGACTTCGCGGTGAGCATCAAGATCAACACGGCTGACTTTCAGCGCGGCGGCTTCGACGTCGACGAGGTGGAACAGGTCCTCGCCTTCCTCGAAGGCCTGGATGTGGACCTCGTGGAACTCTCCGGCGGAAGCATCGAGAGCGCCGCGACCATGGGCCGCACCGCCGACGACAGGAAACTCGACCGGGAGGCGTACTTCCTGGCCATCGCCGAACGGCTCGTCGCCTCCGCGCCCATGCCGCTCATGCTGACCGGAGGCATCGGTCGTCGCGCATCCGCCGAGCGGGTCCTGGCCGGCGGATTCGCCATGGTCGGGCTCGCCACCGCCCTCGCGCTGCGCCCCGACCTGCCCGCACGCTGGACGGAGGGTGACGACGTGGAGGTTGCCGCGCCACGCCTCAACTGGCGGGACAGGGACATCGCCAGTGCGGGCGTCCTGGCCGTCGTACGGACACACATGAGCCGAATCTCCCGCGGCCTGCCGCCTCGTCCCCGCACCTCCGCGCGCCTCGCCCTCGTCCTGGACACCCTGCGCAATCGAGGGATGATCCGCGCGTACGGGCAGTGGCTGGCCCAGAACCCCGCTCCGGAGGCACCCGCGCCCCTGAGCGACTGACCCGCCGGGCCTCTGAGCGGCTGACCCGCCGGGCTTCTCAGGGCGTCATCGCGGGCATCGGCCTCCATCGGCCTGTTCGTCCTGCATCGGCCTGCTCGGCCTGCTCCGGTGCCTCCGAGATCGGCACCCATGGGTAGACCGACACTCCGTCCTGATCGGGGCCCCGCACATGGCATCCGATCTCGCGCGTACCACTGTGCGCGGCCAAGGTCACCTCCGTGGCTTGGATCCCCTCCGTGCCCTCCAGAGGGCCTCCGACAGACCGCACAGTGGCCACCATCCCATCCCAGAGCGCACCCTCCACGCTCCATTCGACTTCCGCCACACCGGCCAACGCCGGGGCAGAGAGAGCAGACCCGCATGGCCGCCACACCCCGTCCTCGTCCCCGAGTCCTGATCCTCGGAGGCGGGCTGAGCGGCACCCTGGCCGCAGCCGCCCTCGCCCCGTACAGCGGCAGCATCGACATCGTCGAACGACACGCCCTGCCGGACACCCCGCAGCCCCGCCGCGGGCTTCCCCAGGCCCGCCACGCCCACATGCTGTGGTCGGGCGGTGCCGACGCGATCGAATCGCTCCTCCCCGGAACCACGGAGATGTGGCTGAGCGCCAACGCGCGGCGGGTGTCGATACCCAACGGCATGATCTCCTTCTCCCCCGGCGGCTGGTATCGACGGTGCTGGCCCGAAGCCCAGTACCTCATCAGCGCCAGTCGCGACCTCATCGACTGGGCCGTCCGCGCCCAGGCCCTGGCACTTCCGGGCGTACGGCTGCGGTCCGAAGCCGAGCCCGTTCGCCTTCTCGGCACGCGCACCCGGATCACCGGTGCTGCCATACGGCACAAGGACGGCAGTGAGGAGAGCATCGAAGCCGATCTGATCGTCGATGCCACGGGCCGCGCCTCGCGTGCCCCGAGTTGGCTGGCCGAGCTGGGGTTCCCGGCCGTGCCCGAGACGATCGTCGACGCAGGGGTCACCTACGCGAGTCGCCGCTACAAGGCGCCCGTGGAAACCGCCGGCTGGCCCGTCATCAACGTCCAGGCCGACGCCCGACTGGCCGGACCGGGCACGGCCGGCTCCATCCTTCCCATCGAGGGTGATGAATGGATGGTCGTCCTCTCCGGCACGCGTGGCGGCGAACCCACCAGCGAGGAAGCGCAGTTCGTGACGTTCGCCCGCCAGATGCGTAGTCCGCTCATAGCCGAGTATCTGGACCGAGCCACGCCCCTCGGACCGGTGTCCGTCACCCGGAACACGACCAACCGGCGACGCCACTACGAGAAGGCCCACATCGAGGGCTTCATCGCACTCGGGGACTCCGCCACCGCTCTCAACCCGATCTACGCGCACGGGATGTCCGCGGCGGCCCAGGGTGCCCGGGCCCTGCGCGATCTCGCCTCCAAGAGCGACGTCACGTCGAAGGGATTCGCGCGGCGCGCACAACGAGCGATCTCCCGTCCTGCGGCCGCCGCCTGGCTCCTGGCCGTCAGCCAGGACGCCTGCTTCCCCCACGCGGTCGGAGGGACACGCACATGGGCCGACCGCCTCGCCACCAGGTACATCAACCGCCTCATCACGACCTCGTGCTCGGACTTCACCGCGGTCGAGGCCCTCAGCGACGTGATGACCCTCCAGACGAGCGGTGCGTCCCTCGCCCACCCGCGAGTTGTACTCGCAGCAGTCCGCGGACCACGCCTTCCGCCTCTGAGCGGACCCGCCCTCACCCCCGCGGAGGAAGCGGTACTCCGTGGCCGCCCCGTCCCGACCGCCACATCCTGACCGCCGTGTCGGCCCCGGGTGACGCTCGAACCGTGGCCGACGTGGGGACCGTGATCGCGAGCCTCCGATGGTTCGCCACACCGCGCCCCGGTCATAAGCAACCCGGGTTGACTAGACTGCGTAGTCAACTACAGATGCTTACATGCCTGTTGGCAGCAATCTCCTTCCCCGTGAGCCCGCTGACGCCCTGGCGGCAGTCGTGGCCTTGCGGCGCTTTGCCGATCAACTGGAGGACGCCGCTGTCGAGCAGGCCATGCGGGCGGGCTGGAGCTGGCCGCAGGTCTCCGGTTCGGGACCGCGGGCGTGGCCGACACCCGAACCGGCCGCAAGCGTGCACAGCAGGACCGCTTCCGCATCGGCAGCATCAGCAAGACGTTCGTGGCCCCCGTCGTGCTGCAACTGGCGGCGGAAGGCAGGCTGAGCCTGGAGGACACAGCGGAACAATGGCTGCCCGGTATGGTCCGCGGCCATGACCACGACGGTGCCGGGGTGAGCATCAGGATGCTGCTCAACCACACCAGCGGGATCTTCAACTACACCGATGACCAGGCAGCACTGAACCGATGCGAGCCGCACCCGCCCGAGTCACTGGTGCAGATCGCGATGTCTCATCCGCCCACCTTCACATCGGGTTCAGGCTGGGCGTATTCCAACACCAGCTACGTCCTCGCAGGCATGATCATCGAACGGGTCACCGGCCGCGCGCTCGCCGATGAGATCACGGAGCGGATCTCCCGTCCATTCGGCCTGGCCGGCACGTACCTGCCGCACGGCAGCGACCCGACGATCCTCGGACCGCACTCCCGGCACTACACCAAGCTGTTCCGGACCGACATCGGCGCGCCGGTCCACGACGCGACCGAGCTCGATGCGTCCATGTTCTGGGCAGCCGACGGCATGATCTCCACCGCCGGGGACTTCAACCGGTTCTTCGGCGCGCTGCTGGGCGGCCGGATACTGCCACCGCACCAGCAACGCGACATGTTCACCACCGTGCCCACCCGCGACCGGATCTCCAACGCGGCCTACGGCCTGGGAGTTTCCTCAGTGAGACTGCCCTGCGGGGAGACGGTCTGGGGCATGGGGGGCGCGCTCTTCGGATCGTGGTCCTACGCCTACGGCGCTCGCGATGGCGATGGCGATGGCGATGGCGAACGGATGGTCACCATCAACGTCAACGGGGACTGGGGCGACGGCGGTTGGGACGACCCCATTGGCATGTTCACCGATCTCCTCCAGGCGAAGTTCTGCCGTCGGAGCGGTACCTGAACGCCGATCACGGGGTCGGGGGCCGGGCCTGGGCCACGGGCCTGGCGGAGTCGCTACAGTCGCCCTGTGGGTGAGCGATTGTCGCCTGACCTGCGGTTTCTCGTACGACTCAAGGAAGCGACTGAGCTCCGCCCCGGTCGCTCCTCCGCTTCGAACGCCTCAGGCGCCCCTCACCGGAACGCCCGTCCGATCAGGGCGCCTCCTCCAGACGCGCGGTACACGGGATCGTGGCGCGCCTCGAAGGGGATCCCGGGCGGGCGCGTTATCTCGCCTACGGTGGCTCCATGACCAGTGACGGCGTAGTGGTGGATGAGGCGATCCGTGCGGCCTGGGACTCGTACCGGGTCCTGGAGAAGCGGACTTCGAACAAGGAGCGCCAGGAGGCGCAGGAGCGGGTCAAGGCCGCGGTGGACGCGTACGGGCGTGAGGAGGTGTCCCGGGGCACGGTCTTCCTGGTGGGCGTGCTGACCGGATACCTGATCGCCGAGCAGTCGGGCGGTGAGGATCGGCTTGATCCGCTCAGCGATCTGATCCCCGCTGTGATCCGCCGGCTCCCCACCTTCGAGATGGCCGACCCAGCTCAGGTACCCATGGTCACCGGCGTTCTCATGGCCGCGGCGATGGGCATGGACACCGTGGCGTGGCGCGACCGGTTCGGGCAGATTCCGGCGGAGGAAGCTCTGGTGCACGGCTTCGTGTTGTGGCTGCTCGCCGACCTCTTCGATTCCTCGATCGGACGACCGGGGGCCATCGACCGGATGATGCGGGAGACCTTCGACGCCATGGCCGCCGAACACAACTGACGTGCGGGCGATGCCCGGCGGAGTGGCTATCGGCGGGTGCAGCCGGCCTCCCACGACGCCACACCGTACCCGGGCCGCCGTCGAGGCGAGGGCTGCGACCTGAGCCAGGCCCGGTGACGTCCCCGTCCCCGTCGACGTCACGAGGCTCGGCCGAATCGATACACCTAGGCTCTACCCGTGTCCGACCATCAAGATCCTTTCGCTGTTTGCTATCCCGCCCTCCTGCCGTGGGCGCAGGCTTCCCCTCAGGGCGGCCTTCACAGTGCGGTGAGGGCCGCCGTGGAACGTTCGCTTGTGGTGCTGTGGGGCCACGTGGATCCGGAGAAACCGGCGACCGACACCGACGTCCATGCGATCGTCGCCGCCCGTGACGCCTACACCCAGGGTTGGTTCGACGCCGTGATCCGCCCTGTGTTCCCCCGTCCCCCACACGACTGGGGCCGGTCGCCCTCGCTGGGGACATGGCTGGATGCCTCGCGCAGCCGCGCCCCGGGCAGGGCCTTCCGTCACACCATCGCCGAGAACCTGGAGTTCTTCGCCAGATTCGAGTTCCAGTCCACGCTGGACCTGGTGAGGTACGCCGAGCAGGCCGCCCGAACAACGACGGGTACAGCGCGGCAGCGGGCTGCCCGGGCCACTGCGGGGGCTCTGCGGTGGGCGTGGGCCCGGCACTCCGACAGGCTCGGCTGGGACGACGCCGAGTGGTACCAGTACATCGAGGTGAACGAGCTGATCGGCTGGACGACGGCAGCGCTGGAACTTCCCGGGGTGAGGCCGACCCAAGCTGCCGAGCGGGTGGAACAGATCGCCGAGCAGGCCTGGGACGGCTGGTCACCGTGGACGTCGGATGAATTGCCGGCACCGTTCATCGCCCACGCCGCGCAAGCCGTGGCGGACTGTGTCACGACAAGCACGGCCACGTCTGCGTCTTCCTCGGCACTCCCGCCGCAGCCGCCGTCGCCCTCCGGCTCCGAACGTGATCGACCGGACAAGTCCGGCTCATCAACGGCGATGGGAGAGACCACGAACGCTGGGCCGTCGCGCAAGGGGCCATGACAGCGGCCGAACCTGCGAGCGGGCCGCGGCCAGACCTCGAAGTGCACAGCCTGTGCCCAGGCGACGAGTTGGTCGGGGTGGGCATGACCGGTGGTGACCTTCTCCGTCGCGGTCACGGCGCCATCTGCCGGACGTCCCGTAGTCTCGCCGCCCGGCTCGCGTCGCTGCTGTGCGGGTGTCCGGGGGCGGTCTTCGGCTACCTCGCGTACGCCGCCAGGAACATCGCCAGCAGGCCGTCCACCGCGTACTCGTCGATGGGGAGGTCCGTCACGAGCCGGCGGTAGTACAGCATCCCGCGGGTGGCGCCACCATCAAGCGCGACCATATGCCTGAGCACTGACACCAGTCGGCCTGGTCCACAGCGCCCATGTGTGACCGACGCGTGGTTTCGTCTGAGCAGTTGGGAGAGTCTCAAGGTTTCCGCTGGTCACGACGCTGCCGGAGCCTCACCCCGTCATGCCCTCCGGAGCCGTGTGTTGAAGTCGTCGGAGGCCGCAGGCGCGACAGGCCGGCCCATCTCTGGGGCGTCGGGGTCACCAGAAATGGCCAGTGACAGCCTCTCAGATACTGGTTGGGGTGGGGTTGGCAGAAGGACCGCCTGGTGGGCAGAAGGGGCGTCACTTCCTGCACAACAGGAAGCAGGAGCAACGGGCCGGGAGCCAAACGGGGGGCCACCGGGGGCGGCGCGGGACGGATCGACGTGGACCAGCATGGACGGTCGGGGATCTGAACTGGCGGGCACCAAGCCAGCCCGAGAACGTCCCAGGAGGGGGCTCCTTACCTCTGAGGTAATCGCACCGCCCAAGCGCCCTCGGCTACGTTCTGGCCATCGCTCACACCCCTGAACAAGAGGAGCCCCGTGGTGCCCGCTTACGGTTTCGCGCATCTCCGCAGCCGCCGGAATCACTCCGACGTCATCGAGTACCTGGAGCGCATCCAGGAAACCCTCGCCCCCTTCGCAGGTCGCTTCGTCATCCACGGTGCGCCGGCCGAGGTCGTCGAGGGCACGTGGCCCGGCAGCATGGTGCTGATCGAGTTCCCCGGGCTCGACGAAGCCCGTGCCTGGTACGACTCTCCGGCCTACCGGGCCATCCTGCACCTGCGTACCGACCACATCGAAGGCGACCTGCTGCTGATCGAAGGTGTCGGCCCGAACTACCACCCGGCCGAACGGGCCCGCAAGCTGCAGACGGAAGCCGGCCGAGCGAGCCAATCGACCTCGTAGTCCACACGCGATGCGCCATCCGGGGCGGACGAGGAGATGCGGCCCGTACCCGCCCGTACCCGCCCGAGGCCGACCGGGTTCAGTCCGATGAGCCCGTTGAGGCCGCCACGGCGTCGTCCCAGGCGTGGGGGCTCCGGTAGTGGTTCCCGTGTCCTGCGGCGAGCACGGACCGGAGTTCCGGGAGATGGCGGGTGTCCGCGGGGAGTTGCAGTCGCGCGAGGAGGGCCAGTGCGGCCGTCGGCTCCAGGTCGCCGTATACGTCGTGGTAGCAGGGCAGTAAGCCCTTGAACAGCGGCATGTGCAGGTCGTGGAGCTGTACGGCGGCGTCGTACGCCTTCTGCTTCATGAGCCAGGGCACGGGGCCCGAGCAGGCCAGAACCCGGCCGGCACGGCGGAGCAGGTCGTCCGATCCCTGTGCCACGACGTGGTCGATGTCGTTCCCCAGCACCTCGGCGAAGGCCGTCGCGGCGGTGTCGTGATCCTCGAACCAGTCGACCCAGAGCGAGTAGGTGACGGCTTCGGCGTCCCGATCCGCCTCCAGCCGTCGGCGATAGCCGTCCCACAGCATCTCGGCGGGCAACGGCCCCTCCGAGCCCCGGTCCGCGAACCGGATCTCGCACGTCACCCAGTACTCGTCGAGAAGGTCCAGCATTCCGAAGGCCATCCGCACCTGCTCGGCCGTGTCCATGTCTTCATCGGCGAACACCTCGCAGGCCCAGGAGTGCGCGATCTCGTTGGCGGTGAGGGGCCGTTTTGGCGCCTCGGCGTCGACCCACCTGTCACCGACCTCGACAACGCCCCGCTCGGCGAGCCAACGCCGCGCGTCTTCCATGGCTTGCGTCTCCATACGAAAAGTATGACAAGCCGGCTCTTGACCGTGACCGTAATCGTGATCGTGAAGGTGATCGCGGCAGGAGCCTCCGCGGCGACTCCTCAAGCCGTCAACGAACGAGTCCCGTTGACGGGGCTTCGCGATTCCGCCGTGGTGACGGCATCGGCATGGCGCTGGAGATGGGCGCCTGTCATCGGGACCGAAAGCGCCGGGTCCCTGGCCGGCAGCGCGACATGTGGGTCCGCGTGCGTGGTGGGAGCGGTGACGGGCGGGAGGTTTTGGCGGGCAGGTCCAGGACAGGACGGCAGGTGTCGGAGTCCGCGAGGATACGAGCCGGACCGGTCTCTCCACGGGCCGGCCGCGCCCGCGTGCGGCGTTGATCCGTCGCTCACCGAGAGGACATTCGCTCCATGTGGTCTTCCATAGTCGCCGTGGTCGGCACCCTGGCCGGCGTCCTGACCGCCGGACTCCTCCAACATCGCGCCGCCCGGACCGCCCGCGCCGAGGACCGTGCCGATGCCCGCCGTCAGGAGAAGCTCGCCGCAGTCACGAACCTTGCCACCGCCCTGGACGCCCACCGGTCAGCGATGTTCCACCGGGAGCGCCTGAGCATGACCGATGGTCCCGACGGCGCCGCCGACCCCGAAGCGCGGCTGGCAGCCCAGACGACCTCCCACGACACCCGCGCGGCGATCACCGCGCCCCTGATCCGGCTCCAGGTCCTGGTGCCCGAGCTGACCGCGCCCGCCCAGGCCGCAGCCGATGCCACGTACGCCCTGCGCAATGCCACGACCACCCCGGAGCTGAACGCGCTGCGCCGGGCCGCGAAAGCCACTGCGGTCGCCTTCGTCGCCTCGGCTGCCGCGCTGCTCACCCCCGACCACCATTGATCCTCAAGGGCGTTGTCGCCTGACGATCATGCGCTCCGGGCCGGCCGGCGGGTCGTCGCCCCGGTCCGGGTGGAGCGCGGTTTCGTCACCCGCCTTCGAGTTCCCGGCGCACGGTGGCGGCGATGCGGGTGAGCGCGGTCTCCAGGTGGCGACGCTGTGCGGTGCTGAGGGGATCGAACACGAGCCGTTTCACCTGCGCGACGTGTTCCGGTGCGCTCTCGACGAGCTTCTGCCGGCCGGCGTCGGTCAGGGCGGCGAGGGTGTATCGACCGTCGCCGGGGTCGGGGCGGCGGGCGACCCAGTCGCGGGCTTCGAAGCGATCCATCAACTTCGACAGGCGGGGCTGGGTGCTGTCGCTGACCCGGGCCAGGTCGCTGAGCCGCATCGTGCCCTCGTCGGCCATGGACAGCTGGGCCAGTACCCCGTACTCGAAGTTGGAGATGCCCGCGTCTCGTTGTAGCTGGCGGTCGAGGGCCGCGGGGAGGGCGATGACGACCGTGAGGAGCGCCTGCCACAGGTCCTGCTGGTCGTCGTCGAGCCAGGGCGACTGAGTGTCCATGAGCCCCATCATACTTGCCCGGGCAACTCGAATCACTTGCCCAGACAAGTCTCAATGGGCTACGTTTTCACTTGCCAGGGCAAGTCAAAATACTTGCCTGGGCAACTGAAGGAGCTGATTTCGATGACCCATGCGAGCAGCCTGACCTCGCCGAACGGCCTCACCTCCCCGAACGGCCTGACGTCCCCCGTGCCCTCGCGACCACCGGCCGCGGCGTACGACGACCTCCTGGCCCGGGCCCTGCCACAGGCGCGCGAGCAGCGGGTGTGGGAACCCTCCGACGGGCCGCTGCCCAGCCTGTTCGTGAGCCACGGCGCCCCGTTCACCCTCGACGATCCGCAGTGGCTCGGCGACCTCTTCGACTGGGCCCGGTCCATGCCCAAACCCCGGGCCATCGTGGTCGTCTCGGCCCACTGGGAACGGGCACCGGTCGCGATGTCCGCAGCCGCGGCCGGCACCCCGCTCTTCTACGATTTCAGCGGCTTCCATCCCCGCTACAAGAGCCTTCCCTACGCGACCCCGGACGCCACCGACCTGGCTCGGCGACTCACCGGCCTGTTGGGCCGGACGCCGGTGCACGAGTTCGCCGACCGCGGCCTCGACCACGGGGCCTTCATCCCGCTCATGGCGATGTATCCCGCGGCCGACGTCCCGGTGGTGCAGGTGTCGATGCCCAGCCTCGATCCCGGCGCCCTGCTCGCGCTCGGGGCACGCCTGCGGCCGCTGCGCGACGAGGGCGTCCTCGTTCTCGGCTCGGGTTTCATGACGCACAGCTTCGCCGTCTTCCGCCGGCCGGAGCTCGCCGCCGAGACCACGGCCTTCGACGAATGGGCCGTGGACGCCCTCGCCCGGGGCGACGCCGACGCCCTCACCGACTACCGCGACAAGGCTCCCGGCGCCGCGGTCGCCCATCCGACGGCCGACCACTTCGTCCCGCTGCTGCTCGCCGTCGGCGCCGCCGACGACCCCGGCAGCGCCGTGAGCGCCATCGACCGCATGGTGATGGGCAACTCGACCCGGTCGGTACAGCTGACCTGAGCGCGTCGACGCGCTTCACCTTCCGTCTGATCGCCTCATGTGCGGGCGACGACATCAACACGCCATCAACACACCTTGGAGGAAAGTGCCATGAAGGCAATGCGTTTCCATGAGTTCGGTGACAGCGAGGTCCTGCGCCAGGAGGACATCGACCGCCCGGTACCCGGCGCCGGACAGGTGCTGGTGCGGGTGGCGGCCACGTCGTTCAACCCCGTCGACGACCCCATCCGCGCCGGTGTCCTGGCCGAGATGATCCCGATCGCTCTCCCGTACGTGCCGGGGATCGACCTGGCGGGCACCGTCGCCGAACTCGGCGCGGACGTGACCGGCCTGGAGGTCGGCGATCGGGTCGTGGCGATGCTGCCCCTGGACTCCGCCGGCGGCGCCGCCGAGTACGTGCTCGCCCCGGCCGAGTCCCTGGCTCCGGCGCCCCGGACGACCGAGCTGGTCGACGCCGCGGCGCTGCCGCTGACCGGCCTGGCGGCCTGGCAGACGGTGTTCGAGCTCGCCGGGTTGAAGCCCGGTCAGACCGTCCTGGTCAACGGGGCGGGGGGCGCGGTGGGCAGCCTCGTGGTACAGCTCGCCGTCGACGCGGGAGCGCACGTGACCGCCGTGGACGGCCCGCAGCACGCCGACCGCCTTCGGGGGTACGGCGTGGACCGGGTCGTCGGCCCCCTCGACCTCGGCGCGGGCCCGGCCGCCGTGGGAGGTCCGTTCCAGGTCGTGGTGAACCATGTACGCGTCTCCCCCGAGGAACTCGCGCAGCTCACGAGCTACATCGCCGACGGCGGGGTCGCCGCCAGTACGGCCGGCCCGATCCCGGAGGATCCCGCTCGGGGGGTGCGCAGCGCGAGCCTGTGGGTTCGCGGCGACGGAGCCCAACTGACCGAGTTGGTCGCCAAGGTTGATGCCGGCAAGCTCCGGCTCCACGTGGCCGCCCACCGCCCAATGGCCGATCTGGCCGCCGTACACGAGGACGCCCGCGCGGGCCGGCTGCCCGGCAAGACGGTCGTACTCGTTCCCTGAGCACACGCTGATCGCACCTGGCCGCACCCTGGGTGCACCCTGGCCGCACCCTGATCGCCGGATCGGGCCGCCCGCCGTCAGCGCTCCCGCCGGTGGGTGGCCCGGACGTTCAATGGGGCTCCGGGGGACACCGCGCCGATCGGCCCTGGGTGTGTGGGAGCCGCCTCGTACTCAGCTCTCGGCAGCGGCCGCTTCGTCGTCGAGGAACGCGTCGGCGATGGCGCGCGCACGGTCGAGGTCGGTGATCGGTTCGCCGATGACGCGCCCGGCGAGTTCGGCGGCCAGCCCGAGGACGTCCTCGCGGAGCTCGGCCGCGGCGATCACCCGGTCGGCCTCCAACTGCACCGTGGCCGCGGCGATCATTTCCTCGCGCGCCTTCTGCCCCTCCGCGCGAACGGCGGCGAGGAGGGCGACCCCCTCCTCGTGTGCAGCCTGGCGGATCTGCGAGGCCTCGTGACGGGCAGCAGCCAACTCCGCCTGGTACTCGGCACGAGTGCGCTGCGCCTCCGCCTGGACCGCCTCGGCCCGCTCAAGCGTGCCCGCGGTGGCCTCGTCACGCTCTGCGAGGGTGGTCTCGATCCTGGGGAGGAGGACCTTGGCAAGGGCGACGAACACCACACAGAAGGTGATGAGGCCGACTATGAGCTCGACGAGATTCGGCTTCAGGGGTCCCATGACCCGATCATAGCGACACCCCACTCGTCCCGGCATCGAGCGGAAGTGCCCGGATGGCTCGAAGTCGGCTGCTGTTCAGTGCATGTGAGTGACCGTCATTCCTTGCGGGCCGACCCGTTCGCCGGACCGGCTCCGCCCCCTCGCCACCTTCTCGGTTGCGGCGGGCGGACCGGCTCAGGCCTCGGGCGGGCCGTCGGAGATCGCGTGTACTTCGACCGGATCGTTGCCGGGCTTGCCGTCGGGGCCGGGGCAGGCGGATGCCCGTGCGGCGATCTCCAGGGCCCGTTCCTCGTTCCGGACGTCGACCACCCAGTACCCGGCCAGGATGTTCTGCCCTGCCTCGGCCGGTCCGTCGGTCACCTGCGGCCGTCCGTCGCTCCCGGCCCGTACCGTCTTGACGCGGGAAGGACCGCCGAGGCCTTCGGCCTCCACCCATTCACCGGCGGACGTGATCTCGTCGTTGAGGGCGTCCATGTGGTCGAGCACGGCCTGCATGGCGTCCTTGGGGTACGCCGACATGATGGTGTCCCACTCGGCGGCGGGCATGTTCATCTGGATCATGTACTTCATCGTTCTGAATCCTCTCGGTTGGTTGGTCGCTCGGATGTCTCGGTGAAGTTGGTCCCTCGGTCCGGTTCACGCATCGCGCGGACTCGTGGGAGCCGGCCGCCGTCACGTCCCGTCGATGCCCGTCGTCAGCGGAGCGTCGACGGCGTCCAGTCCGGGGCGCGTCCGCTCAGCCCGATGGCCCGGTGCAGGAGCGGGGCGTCGTCCGGTACGGGCACGACGGGGCCGAAGATGCCCCCGTCGCGGCCCTGCTCTCCGGCCGCTGCCAGGAGGAAGGTGTACGAGGCGCTCAGCGCGGCGGGGTCGGGTGCGTACTCCTGGTCGGTGGCGCGTGCCAGGTCCCAGCCGTGCACCACGAGCTCGTCGGCGGCCACGGCG
This sequence comes from Streptomyces sp. H27-H5, assembly GCF_026627505.1. Classification (GTDB taxonomy): domain Bacteria; phylum Actinomycetota; class Actinomycetes; order Streptomycetales; family Streptomycetaceae; genus Streptomyces. The sequence continues at coordinate 33,151 of NZ_JAPNLK010000063.1, forward strand.
CCGGCGATGTCGCCGGGCAGGTCCACGCCACCGGCGCAGGTCATGCCCGTCCACGCGGCCGGATCCTGCCAGGCTTCGGCCAGCTCACCGAGGGTTCGCGGCAGGTCCTCGCGCCAGGAGGCGGGCAGTGAGGGGGCGACCGAGTCGGGGGCCGTGTCCGTCGTCGGGCCCAGGTCCTTGCGGGCGGCGTCCCGGAAAGCGATGGAGAGGCCCAGCAGGTGGCCCAGCAGGTCACCGACCGTGTAGTCGGGACACGGGGTCCGGTCGGTGAGCCGGGCGTCCGGGACGCTCGCCGCGAGCCGGGCGAGGATCCGGGTCTGGGCCCCGAGGTCGAGAATCGTCGTTTCGGTCATCGGTCGCTCCTCCGGGGACGATGGGTCTGAACGGTAGACCGACGGCGAGGGCCGTACTCATCGGCGCGCGGGCGGTGAATCCTGCCGATCACTCCGGCGGGGGCGATGGTCGCCGCCTGGGGCCGCCGGGACACGGCCGTGGTAAGGGCCGGATTGACCGTGATCGTGGCGACGACCCTCGCCACGATCGGGACCGACCCCCGCGGGCCGGTCGAAGCGCGGGGTGCGCGGCGCGCGGCGCGGCTTCGGGTGGGCCGCATTCGGACGCGTCGGGGCCGTTTGAGGGGCAGGCCCCGAACCAAGGCTCAAGGGCAGGCCCCGGCCCACGGGCAGTGCGTGAGCCCGTAGGTCACGGACGCCGGACGTGGGCCGGGGCTCAGGTTGGGTCCGGTCAGGACTCGGCGGCGTCGCCCGCCACCCGGCGTCGGACCTGGTCCTCCTGTGCGAGACGGCGCAGCAGCTCGAAGACCGGGGCGCAGATCGCGAACACGATGACCGCCCGCTCCGCCAGGGCCACCGGGTCGTCGAGGCCGGCCGCGCGCTCCAGGTCCAGGCGGGCCACCGACTCGGCGAGCCTCGCGTAGGCGGCGAGCTCGCCCGGGGCGTACTGCGCGTCGAGCCGGCGCAGTTCCTCCAAGGCCGCCGTCAGCCCTTTCACGTGCGGTGACGTGCCGGGCGCCTGCCAGTCCAAGGCCGCGAGCAGTTCGGCGACCTCGGTCCCGACGGTCGTGTCGGCTTGCCCTTCCTCCGCCTTTTCCTCGTCGCCCGCGGGGCGACGACCCGCCACCGGCACGGGGAGGGCGTAGCTGATCGCTCCGAGGGCGCCCTCGGAGCTTTCGGCCTGATCGACGGCCCCGAGCACGTCGCGGGTGGCGGCGATGGTGAGACCGCCGAGCGTGGTCAGCGCCTTGATCAGTCGGAGCCGCTGCGCGTGCTCCTCCCCGTACTCGGCGATGGTCGCGGCGGTCGCTCTCCCCGCCGGCAACAGCCCTTGCCGCAGGAAGTACTTGATGCTGGCGACCGGCACGCCGGTGCGGCGGCTGAGCTCCGAGATCTTCATGCGGCTTCCCTGCTGGTCTCGCGGTCCAGTGGCCGTCGGCGGCGATTGGACACCACAACAAGATACTGCCAGTATCCAGTAGCTGGATACCTTAAGTATCCAACGTACGAACGCCGCCGCCGCACCGGAGAATCGATGCCTCAGCCCATACCTCCGTCCGTGCTCCGCCGACCCCAGTTGTGGATCGGAACGGGCCTCATCGCCGCAGTGGTCTCGATGCTGTTCGCCCTGCTCTACGTCGGCGGCAACGTCAACCCCAAGGGCAATCTGCGCGACCTGCCCGTGGCCCTGGTCAACAGCGACAGCGGCGCCGACGTCAACGGCCGCCGGATCAACCTGGGCGAGCAGGTCGTGTCGGGGATCGAGAAGGCCGCCAAGGACGACCGGAGCATCGACTGGCAGGTCCTGAGCCGCGAGGAGGCCGACAAGCGGCTGGGCAAGGGCAAGCTCTTCGGCGCCCTCGTCATCCCCGCGGACTTCTCCGCCTCCATGACCGGTCTCACCGCCCCGCAACCCGCAGCCCAGGGCAAGGCCACCGCGCCGAAGCTGACCGTGCTGACCAACCAGGCCGCCGGCAGCATCGGCTCCTCCATGTCCTCCCAGGCCGCGCAGAAGGCCGCTCACGCCGCCTCCGCCCAGCTCGGTCAGGAACTCCTCAAGCAGGTCGGATCCCAGAAGGCCCCGATCCCGACGGCCGCCCAGCTCAAGCTGGCCGACCCGGTGACCGTGAACGTCGCCGACGGCCACCCCGTCGGCTCCCGCAGCGCCATGGGCCTGAGCGCCTTCTACTACGCGCTGGTACTGGTCGTCTGCGGCATGCTCGGCGCCAACGTGGTCAACTCGCAGGTCGACACCGCGCTCGGCTACCTGCACACCGACTTCGGCCCGGTCCGCAAGCGCGAACCCGTCCAACACACCAGCCGGGTCCGCACCCTGGCCATCGGCATCGCGCTCATGCTCGGCCTGTCCCTCGTCATGGGCAGCCTGGTCGAGGTCGCCACCGTCGGCATCCTCGACATGGACGCTTCCCACCTCGGCCTGCTGTGGCTCTACTCGGTGGCCACCATCGCGGTCGTCGGCGTCGGCAGCCTGGCCCTGTTCGCCGCCTTCGGCACCCCCGGCATGCTGCTGGCCACCATCGTGTTCGTCGCGATGGCTGTCCCCTCCTCCGGCGCGACCGTGCCCGTACAGGCGCTGCCCGGGTTCTTCCGGGGCCTCTCCGAGTTCGAGCCGCTGCGCCAGATCACCGAGGGCCTGCGCTCCCTGCTCTACTACGGGGCCCAGGCCGACGCGGGCCTGACCCGGGCGTGGACCTCCATGGGAGTCGCCCTCGTCGCCGCACTGGTCTTCGGCTTCGCCGTCACCCGCCTCTACGACCGCAGGGGACTGCACCGCATCCCGCACCCCGAGCCGGTGACCGGCACCGACTCGGGCGCGGACTCAGGCTCGGGCTCGGAGACGGACTCGGGCACGGAAACGGGCACGGGCACTGGAGCGGGCACGGACACGGGCACCAAGTCCGAGGCCTCGGCTCCTGCCACGGCCTGAGGGACGCACCGAGCGCCGTGACACAGAGCCCGGTGGAGGTGGAGGGCCTCGCAGGCACTACGGCGAGGTCACCCCGGTCGGCGGATCGGCCTGACGATCCGCCGGGGCGAGGCCCTCGGCCTCCCCGGGCTTGACCGAGCGGGCAGGAGCACGACGGTGGAGATCCTCCGGGGCCACCGGGAGCGGGGCGGCGGCGAGGTGTCCGCGCTCGGCGCGGACCCCGCGCCGGCTCGATGTGGCGCTCGGCGTCATCGGCGATACGGAGCTGCCGCAACCGCGCAACCGCCCCGTTCGCGGCGCCCGTCCCCCTGCCGGCACTCGTACCGATCCCAACGACGGGTGTCCGCGACGGTGCGGCCGCCCTGGATCGCCTCCGCTTCGGGTGCCCGACCGGCCCACTCGGCCCTGCCAACCCCTCCCGCATGGTCGAAGCGCGAGGACGACGGGCAGAGCTCGCGGTGGACGAGGACCGCGACGCAGTCACCCTGGGGGAGGTCAGCGAGCGCTGCCGATGGCGCGGTCGGCGTCGGAGCCGCTGAGCATCAAGGTGGTTTCCTCGATGCGGTGGAAGCGGCCGTCGGGGGCGAGGTCGGCGAAGACGTAAACCTCCATGGTGACGGTGCTGCCGTCGTTCTTGGTGATGTGGCAGGTGTGCCGGTCGGCGTACTTGTCGCCGTCGTACAGCTCGTCGTGGACCTCGACCCTGCCGCCGGCGACGATGCCCCGCAGGTGGCCGATGTGGTCGAGGAACTCCGCGCGGTCCGCCCACTGGCCGTCGGTGCGCTGGCGGTACCCGGGGGTGAAGTGGCGCTCGGCGGCCTCCTCCAGGGTGATGTCGCGGTCGAAGAGCAGGTCGTTGAGGGCGGCTTCGATTCCGGTGCGGTTCATCAGGACTTCCTTGTCGTGTGGGGTCGTACGGGAGGACCGGGCCTGCGGACGGGGATGCGCGAGTGCCGGGTGCCGGGTCGGGTGCCGGGAGTCGGTCGGGTGCCGGGAGTCGGGTGTCAGGTGTCGGCCGGCCGGGTGGTCAGGCGGCGGTCGCGAGGGTGGTGTCGAGCCAGTCGTAGATGCGGGCGAGGGCCAGGCGCATGGCGCCGGGGTGGCAGTGCGCGCCGGCGCCCTCCTCGGCGGTGAACAGCATCAGGGTCTTGGGGCAGGTCAGGCGCTCGTAGAGCTGCTCGGGCTGGCCCTTGAAGAACTCATCCTCGGCGGCGTCGCACACGAGGGTGGGGCATTGGATCAGCTCGGCGATGCCGCCGGCGAGGGTGTAGTCGAGGTAGGAGGCGCTGAAGGCCCGGGGAGTGTCGACGCCCATCACGTACATGCCGTGGTTGATCGCCCACCGGGCGGTGGCGTCCTGGGCCATGATCTCCTCGAAGCTCCCGTCGAGTTCGGGGGCGGAGTCCGCGCGCAGGAGCCGTTCGGCCTGGTCCCGGTCTCCCGGGATGTTGCGGACGGATATCTGGCCGAGGTCGTACACACCGTCGACGGCGATCACGGCGGCGAGGCGGTGCTCGAAGGCGGCTGCCCTGGGGGCGAGCAGGCCGCCCATGCTGCTCCCGAAGAGTGCGATGCGGTGGTTGTCGACCTCGGGCAGTGCCTCGGCGAAGTCGACGACCGGGGTGATGACGTTCTCCCAGTCCGGGCGGAAGACCATGCCCTGGTGGTGGCGGGGGCCGGGCTGCCCGGGACCGTCGAAGGTCAGGACGGTGTACCCGCGCTCCACGGCCGCCAACGCGCCGCTGAAGTGGAGTTCCTCGGCGGTGCCGTCGAAACCGCTGTGCATGATCAGGGTCGGGCGGGGCCTGCCGGTGTCGTCGACCCGGTAGAGGTAGCCGGGCAGGGTGGTGCCCTCGTAGGGGATGAGGACCGGTTCGATACGGGGCGTGTGCAGCGCGGCGGCGGCCTGGAAGCAGGCCACGCTGCGGTCGTAGGCGTGGTCGTGGCGGGGGTCGCACGGGGAGCCGTGCTGGAAGAACTCGGCCGACCGGTAGTAGTTCGAGGCGCGCAGGAATCCGTCCCGGGCGCTGACGGTGTGGCCCGCGTCCAGGGCTCGCTGTGCCTCGTCGGCCACCCGGTCGGCGGTCGCCGTCCACTCCTCGTACCAGCTGTCGTAGTCGCCTTCCTTGATGCGCGCGCTGGTGGAGACGACCTCGCCGAAGTCGGCGCCGCCGTAGGCGATGTGGCTCATCGAGCGCAGGGTCTCGTACCAGAACTGGGGGTTGCCGGGGAACAGCAGCGGCTTCATCACACTCTCCTTAAGCACAGATCTGTGCGTATGGCAGGACTGTAGACCCCCCGGGCACCAATAAGCAAATAGTTGTGCTTAGCGCTTACGATGGGTGCGTGACTTCGAACCAACCGGCCCCGCGCCTGCGCAAGAGCCCCGAGCAGGTCCGCTCAGCCGTCCACCAGGCCGTCATCGACCTGCTGTCCGACCCCCAGGGCGCGGACCTCACCATCCCCGCCGTCGCGCAGCGCGCCGGCGTGAACCACACCAGCGTCTACCGGCGTTGGGGCAGCCGGGAGGCGCTCCTCGCCGACGTGGTCGTCACCCGTCTCGAACGGGACTGGCCGCTCGCCGACACCGGCACCCTGCGCGGCGACCTGACGGCATGGGTCGAAGCGGGCGTCGCGAGCATCCGCACGCCCGAGGGGCGACTCCTCATTCGCGCCGTCGCCCTGTCGATGCCGGGCAGCGCCCCGGCGCAGGGGGAACGCGCGGGGCAGTTCGAGCGCCGCATCGGGGCGATCGAGCGCATCCGTGACCGCGCCACCGCCCGCGGCGAGGTCCCCCCGCCGCTCGACCAGATCCTCGACCAACTCGTCGCGCCGCTCTACCTCCGGGCGATCTTCGGCATCGACCCGCCGGCCTCCGGCTACCCGGAACTCCTCGTGAACCGCCTGCTCGGCAGCACGACCACACCGCGGCCTGCCTGAGGGCCGTGGGCCACTCCCACTCCCCCGGCCTCACGCCCGCGCCCGCGCCCGCGCCCGCGCCCGGAGTGAGGCTCGACCTGCCCCTCAGTCTGCTTCAACCCCGACTTTCGGACGGTCGCGCCGAGTACGCAAACCCCACAGCGTATGTCCCACAAGTGCCACGGCGGCGAGGACGGCAAGCACGCGAATCGTGCTCCAGGTGACTTCGGGAACGCGCCCCGCAGTGGCCGCCTCCACGTCCAGGCGCAGCGATGTCTCATAGAAGGCGATCAGCGGAATCAGCAGGCGGAACGAGAGGCCTGCGATGCCGGGTATGCGCGCCAGGTTTCCGACGAGCCCCACCGGAGCGCCGAAGACAAAGGCAGCCGCTCCCCAGACCAGGATCCCCGATGAAGCACTCCCCAAGTTCGGCTCGGGCGCGCCGTCCATGCCGATCGGGGCCACGGGACTCAAAGCCTTGCACAGGTAGTAGACGACCACGCCGATGGCCAATGCCGAGGAGGACAGCCACGCCGCCTTGACTTTTGATTGACAGGAACAACCGACCAGAAAGGCAAAACAGGCCCACGACCAACCCCCGGAGAACACGTGGTTCACGACGTGGAAGACCGGGTTGTCGACCTTGGCCGCGAGGGCTCCCAATGCGCCGATCGCCGCACCCGCTGCGAGGGTTGCCAGTAGGCGCGCCAGGCGCGCCGGCGAAGGATTCAATGGCCGGTTCCTTGTCTCGCGATAACCGCTGACGGGGGGGTGCGATCTTGCGTGTTCTTGATGATCATGTAGGAACTCGGGCGCGACGCCAAGACGCGCCAACCCCGGGGCGGACCTGCCCGCACGCGTACGAGCTGCCACGCCGCTGCCAAGTCCTCATGACACGACGCTTGGAGCTCCGTTCCATCACCCGACGCAACGTGGAAGTCCAGCAGAGCCGGAACTCCGTCGCGGACGGGCCGTGCGCAGGCCGACGCCGATGACGTGACGATGACGTCCACCTCCACCACTACCGGAGGGTGGCGGCGACCATCGGGCGCCCGCGGGTCGATGGGTAACCCCTGTTCTGGTGGAGCGACGTGAGACCGGGATGTGGTCCTGCAGCGGAACGCGGGCACCATGCGATCGGGAATCGGGAACCGGGAAGTGAGGGGAGATTTCCTCTGCATCACTCCCGCCGGCCGGGATGGTCGGTGATGATGTCCGTGTGACCCGCCGCATCGACACCCTGGTCTCGGCCTTCGGCGTTCTTGCCGGCGCGGTGCTGCTCGTCGGCGCCCTTCGGGAGCATCGCACGGGGGCATCGGCGGTGTGGATCGCGGCCGGTGCCGTGATCTTCTTCAGCGCTCTCTGCGTGCTTGTACGCGATGTGCGACGACTGCGCGCGAGGCAGACCACCTGACGAGGGCACCGTCCTTCACCGGACCGGCCCCTTATCGCGGGGCGGGGGCGTCGATGATGTTGCCCTTGTCGTCGAGGGTGTGGGTCCGCCAGTACACGTCCCAGGAGTCGTCGACGTGCTCGGGCACCTTGCCGTCGGGGTACCGCGTGAACCCCTCGGGCGGCGGCTTCCCGTCCGAGACGCAGGCGGAGCCGGTGCCCCCGACCGTCATGACCGGGTACTCCCCGCCACGGCAGATGGCGTCCTTCATCGAGCACCCGGCCAACGTCGCGGCGAGCGCCGCAGCGGCGAAGAGGACGCTGATGCCGCTCTGGTGACGGCGCGTACGGAATGTGATCACGTCGGTCTCCTGTCGTCCGGGGACATATGCCCAGCGTGCGCCGGCGCACGCGCGAGCCGGCGCACGACGGACGGTGCACTCTGTTCCCATCCATGGGGCTGCCGGATGGTCTCGAACAGTGAAGGTGCCGCGGGCGCGGCGGGTCAGTCGAGACAGAACTCGTTGCCCTCGATGTCCTGCATCACGAGGCAGGACTCGTTGAATCCGTCGGCACGCAGCAGTCGCACGCGTGCCGCGCCGAGCGGGAGCAGTCGTGCGCACTCGGCCTCAAGGGCGGCCACCCGCTCCTCCCCCACGAGCCCGGTGCCGACCCGGACGTCGAGGTGCAGCCGGTTCTTGACGACCTTGCCCTCGGGGACGCGCTGGAAGAACATGCGCGGGCCCACTCCCGAGGGATCGACGCATGCGAACGCCGCACCCTGGCGCTCGGGCGGCAGTGCGCGATCGAAGTCGTCCCAGGTGGCGTACCCCTCCGGCGGCGGTGGTACGACGTACCCCAACACCTCACACCAGAAACGAGCGACCCGCTCGGGCTCCGCGCAGTCGAAAGTGATTTGGAACTGCTTGATCGACACCATCGGGCCATCGTAGAGGCCCGGGGTCGGCCGCATGCGTCGCTACGCCCCCGGCCGATGGTCGCGCTGACGGCCCCACCCGCGGCGCGGTGTACCGGACTTCGCCTCCTGGGCGGTTCGCTCCGCCCGTGGGCCGACCGGCCACGGGTCCCACGGTCGTGTGGTGGGGCGGGACGCGAGGGGGCCGGGGGCTCATGGCGTGTGCCACGAGCCCCCGGCCCCCCTTGGAGTGCGTCGGGTCAGCAGCGACCGGCCGGCCGGTCGCGGACGACGAGGTCCGTGGAGCCGGTGGTCGCGTCGATCCAGGCGACCTGGCGGCCGGCGCCCGCCGCCGGGTAGCTCTGTTCACCGCGGTTGCACGAGACGCGGTCCTGGCGGGACCCGTCGGTCGTCAGCTGCCACAGCTTGGGCAGCGACTCGTTGCGGTACTGGGTGTCGGGCGTCCGGGCCACGACCGTCAGCGCCTCCTCGGAGACGGTGAGGTCGGAGGCGATCAGCGCGCCGGGCTTGTGCTCGCTGCTGACCATGACGGTCCCGGTGCCGTCCAGCGCCGAGCGCAGGATCGTCATCTGCCCGCTGTCGCCCTCGTTGGTGTCGCTCAGCCAGAACACGTGGTTCCCGTTGACCCCGGTCTGGCCCAGGCTCACGGCCTCGTCGAGCTGCTCGGCCTGCGTGGTCTTGCCCGAGGCCAGGTCCAGGATCTCCACCCCGAGGCGGTAGGTGCCGTCCTGCGGGTAGAGCTTGGCGTAGGCGAGCTTGTCGCCCTTGACGGACGGCAGGGCGGTGATGATGTCCCAGTCCTGGCCGTCCACGAAGACGGGCGCCTTGTCGGCGGGGCGCTGGTAGCCGACGTGGCGGCCGCCGAAGATGTCGTACTCCTCGAAGACGACCACGCCCTTGTCGATGCGCAGGCCCGAGACGCCGGTGGTCGAGCTGTAGAGCTTCTTGACCGGGCCGCCCGCGATCGGTCGGGAGAGGATGTCGACGGAAGTGGTGCCGTAGGCCGTCCAGACGGCCGTCTTGCCGTCGGTCGCGGGCGCCGTGTGGAAGCGCCCGTCGTTGGGGCTGATCACCTTCGCCGCGCCCTTGCCGTCCATCCGGCCGGCGTAGACGGAGTAGGGCTCGGAGCCGTCGTCGTTGGACTTCGAGACCGTCCACCACCCGCCGCCGGCGCCCACGCCGCTGTCGGTGGTGTTGAGCTTGCCGAACAGGGAGTCGCTGTCCACGCCCAGGGCCTGCTCCCAGCCGGGAACGACGCCGTGGGCGTTGAAGGCGCGCTTGACCGTGTTCTGTTGGCCGGCGGTGACGCCCATCGACTTCGCCGCGGCGAGTACCGCGTTGCGGGCCTCGGTGAAGCCGTCGACCGGAGTCATGTACTCGGTGAGGGCCTTGTAGACGATCTTGTCGGCGAGGGTGCCGCCGAGGTCCTCGCGCATGTCCCACAGTGCGCCGGAGAAGATCGTCGAGTTCAGGTGCACGCCTCCGTTGTCGGTGGCGAAGGAAACACCCAGGAAGCTCTTCGACGTGGTGGCGCCGTCGTTGAGGTCACGCAGGGCGCAGTCGGCGGCCGCCTTCGTGCGGCACAGGTTCTCCCCGATCAGGCCCGCGGTGGGGTCGGTCATCGGGATCCCGTTGGCGGTGACGTCGATCGCGTTGCCGAAGTAGTCCGCGAGGGCCTCGTTCAGGGCACCGGACTGACCGGCGTAGACGAGGTTCGCCGTGTGCTCGATGACGCCGTGGGTCATCTCGTGGCCGACCACGTCGGTGTCGGCGGAGAGCGGCTTGTACTCCTTGTCGCCGTTCCCGTACACCATCTTGGCGCCGTCCCAGAAGGCGTTGGCGTACGGCATGCCGTAGTACGTCACACCGACCAGCGAGTTGACGGTCATGCCGCTGCCGTCGAGGCTGTCGCGCCCGTGGGCGTTCTTGTAGTAGTCGTAGACCTGTTCGGCGTTCCAGTGGGCGTCGACGGCCCCGGAGTCCGTCGCCGCGGCGTCGAACTCGGCGGTGGGCGAGGAGAACATCTTGAGGTTGCCGGGCCACTTGCCGGAGACTTCGGAGACCGACCGGCCGCGGGCGTCCCAGGTGGCCAGCAGGTTCTTGGACGTGCCCCGCATGCGGACGGCATCGGCCATCACGAAGGATCCGGCGGTCTGGTCGTAGGCGATGGACAGCGGGGTCTTGCCGCCGTTCAGCCGGGTACCCGATCCCGCCTCGGGGAACAGTCCGGACGCGTCACCCGCCGGGCCGTCCGCGGCCGGGGCGTCCTTCGTGTCCTTGCCACTCACCGCGTCCGGCGCCGTCATCGTCTTCAGGGCGCTGTACTGGAGTGCCGGATAGCCCGACGTGGCATCGACGTACACCTCGCGCAGCACCGGCTCCCCGGTGCCGGGCGCGCTGCCGCGCACGGTGACGCGGTAGGCGAGGACACCGTCTCCCTTGGGAAGGATGACGAGCCCCTTGGCCTCACCGGCCAGCGGAGCCTGGGCGGCGTCGTGGCCGCCGGCCCGCGGAGCCTGGCTCTTGCCGAGCACGGCTCCGCCCAGCTGGTGGATGGTGGCGGACACCGCTCGTTGGACGGCGAGCTCTTGGCCGACCTGCGGGGTGACGCCGGCGGTGAGGCCGGTGAAGTAGTGCCCGGACGTGCCGGTGACCACCCGCTTGCCGTCCTGCTTCTGCATCCGCACCACGTACTGGCCGCCGAGGACCTGCACGCCGTGGTGCTTCTGCTGCAGGCGGACCGTCTCGTCCGCGCCGCTGTTCACCGTCGAGACGGGAGTCAGGTCACCGACCGCCTGCGGGATCTTGTAGCGGCTCTTCTTCGAGGCGAGGTGCTGACGCGCCGCGTCGGCGGGAGCCGCCTTGGCGTCCACGGGTTCACGTATGCCCTCGACCAGGACGGGGGTGTCGGTGTCCCGTCCCGAGAGGACGCCTGACCCTCCGTCAGTGGGGTCGGTGGCCTGCGCGGGTGACACCGTCAGTGTCAACGCGGCGGCCAGCAGAGCCGCGATTCCGGTGCCGGAACGGAGCGATACGCGCCATCCTCTGTTCGCGACTGCGGCCGGTGCCGATGAACGTGTGCCGGGCTTGCGCAAGACGTCTCCTCAACGGTGGGTGCTTGGATCAATGCGTTACGTCACGGTCATGCAAGCCCGCTCCACAGCCTTTGCACAGCCTTCGACGCCCCTCAGAAGTGGCCACGCACACTTGTGGGCAGTCTGTGAAGAGGTCAGAATCCCCGACATGATCCATACCGACCCGTACAACCCGGGCCTCGGATGGCCCGAGGAGGACGCCCACAAGGCGCTCCTCGTTGCCGGTGCCGGCGATGCCGCTCAGCTCGACGCCCTGACCGGCGTCGGCAAGCCGGGACCTGACAGGACGCCGGCCCGTCCGGCCGGACAGGTCGTCACCACACCGCTGCCGGGAGAATCCCCGGAGCCGGCCACCTCACCGGCCACCACCCTTCGGCTGCTGGTCCGACGCCGCCAGGCACTGCTTCGTCAGGAGTCCGCGGAACTGGAGCGCCTGTGCACCTACGCCGACGGACTGGCCGAGCGGCCATCCGCCGTCCTCGGAGCGGGGCGCTCGGGCACGCCCGAGATCCTGTCGGGCGCCGAGGACATCACGACGCGCGTGCGGCACATGCTCGCCGCCGCCCGGAGCGAGGTACTCATCCTCGACAGACCCCCGGGCATCAGAGGATTACCCGATCCGGCGCCGGACGGTGAGGCGCTCGGGCCCGCCATCGGGGACCTGCTCGACCGGGGCGTGATCGTACGGACCGTCCTGGACCGTGAGTGGATGAAGCATCCGGGCCGGCCACAGACCCTGGGCGCACTGACCGAACGCGGCCTTCAGGCCAGGGTGGGCGCCCACCTCCCGACGAGGCTGATCGTCGTCGACCGCCACAGTTGCCTGCTGCCGCCGTCCGCTGCCGGCGACGGCGCGGAACCCGCGCTCGTACCGGGTGGAGCCCTGCTGCGCAGAGCCGTCCTGCCGCTCTTCGAAACCCTGTGGGACCGTGCCACACCGGTCGGCAACCCCGACAGCCATCTGACCACGTCCCAGCGGGAACTGCTGAGTCTGCTCGCCTCGGGCCTGAAGGACGAGGCCATTGCCCGCCGGTTGGGCATTCACGTGCACACCGCGCGCCGCCGCATCAGCGGCATGCTCGACGACCTCGACGCGGGCACCCGCTTCCAGGCGGGCGCCCAGGCCGTCATCCGCGGCTGGCTCGACCGGGCCGCGGAGGCCTGACTCTCGGCCGGCAGCTGCCCGGGTCGCCTCGCCCGTCGATTCCGGTCACGTTGTCGGGTACGGGGTGTCGGGTGGGGTGCTCATCGAAACGCCGCCCCTCAGCAGGGCGGGTACGGGATGTCGTGCGACCTGGCCGCGGTCACGATCGCCGCCTGGGGCCGGGACATCGGTGTGCCGTCGGAGAGCAGGGGCTCCACCGGGTCCACGATCTCCCCGAGTTCTGATCGCAGCGCGCCGGACGACGACAACACGGACACACGGTTGGTCGGCGCGGGAATGAGGGTGCCCGCCTGCCTCACGAACGCCACGAAGCTCTCGAAGTCGCGCTGGTGGGTGAACGGCTCTTCGAAGTCCGTCAGCGCCGGGTATCCGTCCGCTCCGACGAGGGTGTAGGCCAGGGTGGCCAGCCGATAGCGCCTCGTGGGCTCAAGCGCCTTGCCGTCGATGTGGACATTGCGGGGATCGACGCGGTTCCCCACGCCGGCGCCGGAGTTGAAGCTGTAGCGCACGTTCTTCGACACGGCGAACGGCGCGTACTGTATGCCCCCGCCCTCCTTCGTCGTCCACTGTTGCTCCAAGGCGTCGTGGATCTGTTGGCCGGTGACCCAGACGCTGACGACCGGGTCGCCGTAGCCCACGCCGCGCCAGGCGCGAACGAACGGGATCGCCCCGTTCGTGGCAGGGTCGTGGACCAGGTCACCGGCGATCACTGTCTGCCCGACCCGGGGAGCGAGTGCCACCATGGCCAGCTGCGCCGGGATGTTCGGGTGGCAGTTGCCGTTGAAGTTCTTGTCCGTGGGCCGGCTGCCGGCCCACAATGCCCAGTCGGCGACCAGGTCGCCCATGGTGCTCTCCCCCGCGGCGTTCCGCGCCCGCAGGAACGAGCCGCGCTGCCGGCCGATCGTCGAGTTGGCCCGGGTGGTCGCTTGTCCGTTCCAGTACGAGACGACCTGCCGCATCTCGGGGTCCGGGGCGATGCCGGTCCGCGTGTTGGGGTGGTTGGTCGACACGGTCAGCTCGCGAACCACCTTGCCGGTACGTGGATCCAGCTTCAGGTTGATCTCGTTGATGAGCTGGCCGTGACAGCCGGCCTCCACGAAGGGCCGGGGCACCCCGTTCGGGTCGGGCAGCATCATGTTGAAGCGGGTGTGCCAATGGCCGGTGACGATGACGTCGATGTCGGGCGAGGCCTGGAGGGCGAGCTCGTAGGCCGGGCCCGAGGGGTTGAGTCCCCCGTTGAAGTCGCCGCCCGCGACCGCGCCGTCGTGCATGCTGAGCACGATGGCGTTGACACCGCGCTTCTTGAGGAGAGCGGCCAGCCGATTGACGGTCTGGAGCTCGTCGCGTGTCTTCACGGCGGGCAGGTAGGCCGTGCTGGAGGACTCCGTGCCGATGGCTGTCAGGTGGATGAAACCGACCGGGATCTTCTCCCCCCTGGGACCGTCGACGTACCTGATGTTGTACGCGGGGAGGACGTCGGCCCCGTCTCCCCGCCATTGCACGTTGCCGCTGTAGAAGGGGAAGTCCGCGCCGGGGAACCGCCGGCCGGCCGAGTCGATGAACGACGTGTCCTGACCCACCACCGGGAAGGGGACGCCCTCCTCCATGTGCCGCGTGATCATGGCCGGTGACTTGTCGAACTCGTGGTTGCCGGCGGTGGAGAAGTCGAGCTTCAATAGGTTGAAGGCTTCGATCGTGGGCTCGTCCGCGAAGACGGCCGCATCGAACTCCCACCCGGAGAAGTTGTCGCCGGGACTGAAGAAGAGGGAGTTCGCCTTCCCGTCCCTGATCCGCTTCAGGTGGGCCGCCATGTAGGCGACCCCGCCGACCGTGTAGGTCTGGCCGCCGTTGCCATGGATGGTGGAGTCGCCGCCGGGTGCTGCGGCCAGATATCCGTGCAGGTCGGTGATGTTCAGCAACTGGACGTCCACGTGGCCGTCGGCGTCGCGGACGTCCCGGGCGTGGTCCGACGCGTATGCGGGAACGCCGGTTGCCACGGTGGCGCCGACGGCGCCCATGGCAGTGAGGAAGGAACGCCGACCGGCCCCGACGTCGTTCCACGACTTGACTGTCTTCGGCAGACTCATGCCCTGACTATCGCGCGGCGATTCCTCGCGGACGAGGCCGTTCGCCCGTTCCCCACAGGTCTTCATCCGCAGGGCGCCAGGCTGCAACTTCCGATGCCCCTGGAGGTCGTTCACCTTACGGCGCCGGCCTTCGTCGAAGTCGTAGCCTTGCGGGAGAGCGGGTCCCGGCCGAGCGGGGTCTCGCACCAGGGACGCGGCGGGCACCCGAGCGTCATGGGCTTCCCGGAGGTTCGAGGATGAAGTACGCACGTGTTCGACACGCCGCCCTGGCCGGGCTCGTCCTCCTCTCCATGGCGGCTTGCGGCCAGGGCAGTACCCGGACTTCGCCGACTTCACCGACTCCGCCCGCCGCGACGACGCGGCCGGTTCCGGCCGGGAAGGCGTCCGCGGCGGACTTCAAGCGGTTGGAACGCACGTACGCCGCACGACTCGGGGTCTACGCGGTGAACACCGGCACCGGGCGGGAAGTGGCCTACAACGACAGCGAGCGGTTCGCCTACGCCTCCACGTTCAAGGCGTTCGCCGCCGCCGCGGTCCTGCGGAAGCACTCCCCGCACGACATGGACGAGGTGATCAAGTACTCCAGGGATGACCTGATCGACCACTCACCCGTGACCGGGAAGCACGTCGAAGCCGGGATGACTTTGCGTCAGCTGTGCGACGCCGCCGTCCGCCACAGCGACAACACCGCGGCCAACCTGCTGTTCGATGCCCTCGGAGGTCCGCAGGGCCTGGCAGCCGCTCTCCGAGCGGTGGGCGACACCACGACCCGGGTGGAGCGCCGCGAGCCGGCACTCAACCAATGGTCCCCCGGCGCCACACCCGACACCACCACCCCCCGAGCCTGGGCCGAGGACCTACGGGCCTTCGCCCTCGGAGACACGCTCGGAAAGGACGAACGCGCACAGTTCGTGAAGTGGTTGCAGACCAACACCACCGGCGACGAGCTCATCAGGGCCGGTGTCCCGAAAAGCTGGGTGGTCGGGGACAAGACGGGTGGCGGCGGCGTCCACGCGGTCCGCAACGACATCGCCGTGGTCTGGCCCCCCGACTCCGCTCCCCTCGTCATGGCCATCATGTCGAATCGCGGTGCGGAGGACGCCGACCACGACAACAAGCTGATCGCGGAAGCGGCGTCCCTGGTCACCAAGGCGCTGACGTAGAGCACGAGCCCTGCCTAGGGCGTCGTCACTTTCGCGGTGTCGGCGGCCGGGGGGTGGGGGTGGTCCAGGGCCGCGGGCAGTTCCGACCTGCGGCGTATGCCGAGTTTTCGGTAGGTGCTCGTCAGGTGGGTCTCCACGGTGCGGCGGGCGAGGTGCAGCAGGTCGGCGATCTCGGTGTTCGTCCGGCCGGCGGCGGCCAGGTCCGCGATGCGGCGCTCGCTGGCGGTCAGGGCCCCCGAGCCGGTTCGCGACGCGGTCGGGACGCGGGCGCCGCCCTCGCGGAGGGCCTGCTCGGCGAGGGCGAGGAGGCGTAGGCCGCCCTTGCGTTCGGCCAGGTCCGCGGCTTCGCGGAGCCGGTCGCGGGCGCGTCCGCGTTCGCCTGCGGCGTGGAGTTGACGGCCTTGGGCGAGGAGGGCCTCGACGAGTTCCATGCCGGCGTCGGCGGGCGCGTCCCTGAGGGTCTCGACCGCTTCCTCGGCGAGGTGCAGTCCTCGGCGGCCTCCGGTGGCGGCGCCGAGGACGCGCAGCGCGCGGCCCACGGTGCGGGGGGTGTTCCAGACGCGGGCCAGCCGGAGTTCCTCGGTGGCCAGGGCCAGGGCCTCCTGGCTGCCGCCGAGTGCGAGGCGGCACTGGGCGACCGCCGTCCGCCAGGGGGTGACGACCGGGCTGTACACCTCGCGGGCGCTCTGGCGGCGGCCGCACTCCAGGAAGTCGTGGAGGGCGCCCGCCGGGTCGCCGGCGGCGAGGCGCTGTACTCCCCGCGCGTAGAGGAAGCGGTTCAGCTCCCATGATTCGGGGGCACGGCTGAGGTCGAAGGCGTCGGCGAGCCGTCGGGCTTCGTCCGAGCGGCCGGTGTGGACGAGTGCCATCAGTACGTGGGCGTCCCGGTTGGAGGGTCCGCTGTGGGCGTGGGCGGCGACGGCCGCGCCGCGTCGTGTGGCTCCAGAGCGGCCGGTTCTACGCGGACAGTCGCGGTTTCGCCGGCGCCACCTCGTACGCCGGCGGGCAGGTCACCTTCCACCACGAGGTGGGCGTCCCCGGGCACGACGTGGGAACC
>NZ_JAPNLK010000064.1 GCF_026627505.1 Streptomyces sp. H27-H5
CGCCAAGATGGACGACTACATGATCAAACGGAACGAGACCGCCCGCCCCTTCAAGTGGACCTACGCCGCCAGCCCCCTCCAGGAAGCCTGAACCCCCCTCCACGAACTTTCGCGGAGCAGCACTAGAAGGAGGTCCCGAAGCCGTTGGCGGCGCCGCCCGCGTCGCCGGCGCCCGAGTCGGCTCCGGTGTCGCCGGCGCTGCCGCTGCCGCCGCCGCGCAGGGATTCGAGGTCGGCCTTGATGGTGTTGACGGGGATGGCGAAGCCGAGGCCGACGCTGCCGGCGCTGCTGCTGTCACTGGAGGGGGAGTAGATGGCGGAGGGCATCCCGACGATCTCGCCGTTCATGTTGACGAGGGCGCCGCCGGAGTTGCCGGGGTTGAGGGAGGCGTCCGTCTGGATGGCCTTGTAGGAGGTGGTGTTCTGCCCGGTGTTCCCGTTGAACTGCTGTCCGTCGTACGAGAACGGCCAGCCGCCGCCCTGTCGGCCCTGCGGGGCCTGCTGCTCGGACTTGGGCACGTTCACGTCGCGGTTCAAGGCGGAGACGATGCCGCTGGTGACGGTTCCGGTCAGCCGGTCCGGGGAACCGATGGCCACGACCTCGTCGCCCACCTTGAGCCCGTCGGAGTTGCCGAGCTTGGCCGCCTTGAGGCCACTGGCGCCCTGGAGCTTGATCAGCGCCAGGTCCTTGTCCGGGTCGGTGCCGACGGTCTTGGCGGTGTACTTCTTGCCGTCGCTCATCGTCACCTGGATCTCGGAAGCCCCCTCCACCACGTGGTTGTTGGTGACGATCTCCCCGTCGGCGGTGACGACGATGCCGGAACCGGTGCCCTGGCCGGACGAGGTCCGGGTGTCGATGCGCACGACGGACGGGCTGACCTGCTCGGCCACGCCGGAGACGGTGCCGTTGCTGGACTGGGAGACGTTGGTGCCGCTGATGCCGGAGCCGCCTGTGTTCTGGCCGCCGAGGTACTGCTGCACCGCCGCGGCGGTGCCACCGCCCACGACGGCGGCGGCCAGCGCGACGGCGGCGAGCAGGGCGACGGGCCGCTTGGCGCGGGCGCGGCCGGCGTGGGCCGGTCCCGACGGGGCGGGCGCGGGCCGGTCCCAGCCGCCTTCGGCGGGCACCGTCTCGCCCTGGATGACGGGCGGCTGGTGCGCCTCGTGCCAACCGGGCGCCGGCGCGCCGGGCGGGTACGGGGGCGGCGGCGGGTAGGCGCCCGCCCCGGCCTCCTGTGCGAGCCGGTCACGTCCGCGCTGCCAGTCCTCGCCGAACGGCGCGGGCTGGGGGCGGTTCTCCTGGGGGTACTCGCCTTCGCGGCGGAAGCTCTCGGTCATGTCTATGACTGTGTCCGGGGATCATGAGAGCTTCCTGAGTCCCGGCTGAGAAGCCCGACAGAACCGCGTATGCCCGATATAAGGACAGGACCCGAACCCGGACCCGGACCCGGATCCGGGCTCGGGAAGCCCCGAGCCCGTCCGCGAGTGCAGCGTCAGCGGCAGCCGCAGGACCGTCGGATCACCAGCGCCGACGGGAACTGCTTGAGCCGCTCCCGGCGCGAACCCGCCACCCGCAGGGCGTCGTCCAGGACGAGGTCCACCGCCGCGCGGGCCATCGCCGTGCGGTCGGAGGCGATGGTGGTCAGCGGCGGGTCCGTCAGCGCCGCTTCCTTGACGTCGTCGAAGCCGGCCACGGCCAGCTCGCCCGGTACGTCGATGCGCAGCTCCCGCGCCGCCCGCAGCACGCCGATGGCCTGGTCGTCGGTGGCACAGAAGATCGCCGGGGGCCGGTCCGGCCCCGACAGGACCTCCAGGGCGACGGTGTACGCGTCGTAGCGGTTGTACGGGGCCTCGAAGAGCCGGCCCTCCACCGAGCGCCCGGCCTCCAGCATCGCCCGCCGCCAGCCCTCGACGTGGTCCGCGACGGGGTCGCCGACCGACGGGGTGTTCTCGACGCCGCCGATGCAGGCCACGTACGGGTGCCCGTGCTCCAGCAGGTGCCGGGTGGCGAGCTGCGCGCCGCCGATGTCGTCGGTGATCACCGCCACGTCGTCGATGGCCTCGGGACGCTCGTGCAGCAGCACGATCCGTGCGTCCCACGCCTCGATCTCGGAGGCGGCGCGCTCGCTCATGCCCTGGCTGACCAGGATCAGCCCGGAGACCCGCATGCCGAGGAAGGCCCGCAGGTAGTGGACCTCGCGCTCGTCGCGGTAGTCGGAGTTGCCGACCAGGACCATCTTCCCGCGCTCGGCGGCGGCCTGTTCGACCGCGTGCGCCATCTCCGCGAAGAACGGCTGCCGGGCGTCCGGGACGATCATGCCTATGAGGTCGGTGCGCCGGGACGCCATCGCCTGCGCGACCCGGTCGGGCCGGTAGCCCAGCTCCTTGATCGCGGCGAGTACACGCTCGCGCGTGGCCGGGGCAACCGGCCTGGGTCCGTTGTTGATGACGTAGCTCACGACGGCGGTAGAGGTACCCGCAAGTCGCGCCACGTCATCCCGCGTCACCTTGGCCACGCGCGGCAGTCTACGCGGGGTGACCTACCTCTGGGCAGGCCGTCCCGCCGACTCGATCGTTACCGGAGCTTCCTCCATACGGGGGAGGGCCGCGGCCGCCTTCGCGGCTGCCTGGGCCGCCGCCTCCGCGGCCGCCCGCTCGACCTTCTCGGGGGTGACGAAGCGGTAGCCGACGTTGCGCACGGTCCCGATGAGCGACTCGTGCTCGGGGCCGAGCTTGGCGCGCAGCCGACGCACGTGGACGTCGACCGTCCGGGTGCCGCCGAAGTAGTCGTAGCCCCAGACCTCCTGGAGCAGCTGGGCGCGGGTGAAGACCCGTCCCGGGTGCTGGGCGAGGTACTTGAGCAGCTCGAACTCCTTGAAGGTCAGGTCCAGGACCCGGCCCTTCAGCTTCGCCGAGTAGGTGGCCTCGTCGACCGACAGGTCGCCGTTGCGGATCTCCATCGGGGAGTCGTCGGAGCCCATCTGCTGCCGGCCGGTGGCGAGCCGCAGGCGCGCCTCGACCTCGGCGGGCCCGGCGGTGTCGAGGAGGACGTCGTCGATGCCCCAGTCGGCCGTGACGGCGGCCAGGCCGCCCTCCGTGACGACGAGGACGAGCGGACAGCCGGGGCCGGTGGAGCGGAGCAGCTGGCAGAGCGACCGCACCTGCGGGAGGTCGCGGCGCCCGTCGATGAGGATGACATCGGCTCCGGGGGTGTCCACGAGGGCCGGCCCCTCGGCGGGCGCCACCCGTACGTTGTGCAGCAGCAGGCCGAGGGCGGGCAGCACCTCGGTCGACGGCTGCAGGGCGTTGGTCAGCAGCAGGAGAGAGCTCATGCCCGACCACCTGCCCGGGTCGGGCGTTTGTGCACGTGCGTGTGCACGGATCGCTGGTCCATCACGTCGGTTCCTCCTCGGTCCCGTCGAGGACTTTCGCGGCACTGCTTCGTACGACTTGCCTTGCGCCCCCGGTCCCCGCGCCCTGGGGTCCGGGGGGACGCACTGTTCTCGGTCCGTTCAACGCGCTGAAAGCACAAAAGGACCCGGGGGCTACGTTGCCCGGATCCTCTACGCCGCCAGAATAGCCCACCGGTCCTTTCGGGGCAGGGGCTCCGACGAACCCCTTCTGTGGTTCCTGCCACGCCCGTCACCAGGGTATGCCCCGGTTTCGTCGGATCGGTGGCGTCTCGCCACCCTGCCCGTGCCTGGTCGGGGCGCGCGGAGGCACGCGGGGGTGGGCGGTCGGAGGGTTCATCATGGATGCCGACGAACAGAGAGCCGACGAGGGGAGCAGCTGTGGCAACCGGAACCATCCGCTACTGGGCGGCGGCCAAGGCCGCCGCCGGGACGGCGGAGGAGCCGTACGCGGCGCGGACACTGGGCGAGGCGCTCGACGCCGTGCGCGAACGCCACCCGGGAGAACTGACCCGGGTCCTGCTGCGCTGCTCCTTCCTCGTGAACGAAGAACCTGTGGGCAAGCGCCCGCACGATGCCGTCCTGCTCACGGAAGGCGGCACCGTCGAGGTGCTTCCCCCGTTCGCGGGCGGGTGAGCGGGAGCCCATGAGTACCCCCGAAGAACAGCAGCGCAGGCAGCGACGAGAGCAGGAGCAGGCGCAGGAGCAGGAGCAGCAGCACGATCCCTACGATCCGTACGGGACGCAGACCTGGCAGTCCGACACCTGGGACACCGGCTACCAGCCGGTGCAGCCGCAGCTCGGCGGCGTTCAGGGTCAGGCCGGGCAACAGCCGGCGCAGCCCGTGGCCCCCGAGGGCTGGTTCCGTGAGGAGGCGCCCGCGGCGCCCGCGCAGGAGTGGGCGGAAACGTCGTACCTGCCGCCGTACCAGGAGCCGTACCAGGAGCAGCCGCAGCAATCCCGGCAGCCGCAGCCGTCGCAGGGGCAGCAGTTCCAGCCCCGGCAGCGGGCCCAGCAGCAGCCTCAGCAGCCGCAGCAGGCGTCGTACGGGCAGCCGGTGACGCCGGAGGGCTGGTACCGCGAGGAGGCCCCGGCGGCGCCCGCTCAGGCGTGGGCCGAGACGTCGTACCTGCCGCCTTACCAGGAGCCGCAGCAGCAGCAGCAGCAGCAGCCGCAGCAGTCCCAGCCGTCGCAGGGGCAGCAGTTCCAGCCTCGGCAGCAGTTTCAACAGCAGCCGCAGCAGCCGCAGCCCCAGCAGCCGTCGTACGGGCAGCCCGTGGCGCCCGAGGGCTGGTTCCGCGAGGAGGCCCCCGCGGCCCCGGCCCCCGCCCCCGCCCCGTCTGCCGCGTCCGGGGCCGGGTGGGCCGAGGAGACGGCGTACCTGCCGCCGCAGCCCGCGGAGCCGGCCGTCGAGGCCACCGCCTACCTGCCGCCGGTGTCGGCCGCCCCGGAGCCCCCTCAGGGCCCCCTGGACCCCGAGGCCGACGCGGGTGCACGGTCCGAGTACTCCCCGCCGACGCTCGCGGGCAACACGCTCCGCGCCGTCGACCCGGCGCAGGCCCGCGCCGAGGGCCGGTCGCCGATCATCGACCCCGGTCCGCAGTCGGCCATACTGACCGCCGCCCTCGGACTGCTGCTGGCCGCGGCCGCGGCCTTCGGGGACCTCGCGCTGCTCGTGCCGCTGATCGCCCTCCAGGGCCTCACCGCGGCCGGCTGGTTCCGCCTCAACGGCATGTGGCCCGCCCGTCAGGGCATCGCCCTGGCCTTCCTCGGCGCCGTGGTCGCGGACGCCGCCGTGCTCGCCGTGGACGACGTGAACGGGCCCGGCGCGATCGTCGGCACCCTCGGTGCCTGGGTGCTGCTCACGCTGGTGCTCCAGCTCCGCAGCCACGCGGACCCCGACGAGCGGATGTACGGGCTGATGGCCTCGGTGGCGTCCGCCGCCCTCGCCATCGTCTGCGCCGGTTACCTGGCCGCCGGCTCCGACGCCGTCAGCGTGGGCGGGGTCGCCGTGGCGGTCGCCGTCTTCGCCCGGGCGCTGCCGCTGCCCGCTCCGGCGTCCGTGGCGGTCTCGCTGGCCGCCGCGGCGGGCGCGGGCGTCGCGGTCGGCACGATGACGGACATCGGGACCGGCGGGGCGCTGCTCGGTCTGGCCGCCGGGGTGTGCGCCCTGGTCGGCCTGCGGGTGGCCGCGTACGACTACCCGTCGAAGTTCGTCCACATGACGGCCGGTGTCGCGTTGCCGCTGGCGGCGGCGGCTCCCGCCGTCTATCTGATGGGCCGGGTGGTGGGCTGACGTCGGCCGCACGTTCGACCCCTCCCTTTCCCGGCGTGGTCAACTAGAGCGCACGTACTGATCTATTGGGGGAGGGGCACGTGCGCTTTCTGCGGGCCATCGTCATCATCGGAGTGATCCTGGGGGCCCTGTTCGTGGGCGCCGACCGCTGGGCGGTCGACTACGCCGAGAACCAGCTGGCCGACAAGATCCAGTCCCGGCAGGGCCTGGCGGGCGACGTGGAGGTCGACATCCACGGCTTCCCGTTCCTGACCCAGGCGTTGGACCACCGACTGGAGCGGGTGGATCTGGTGCTCACGGGCGTGGACGCCTCCGCCGAGGGCCGCAAGGCGCGGCTGACGCGGCTCGAAGCCGCCTTCCACGACGTGAAGTTGAACAGCGACTACACCGGCGGCACGGCCGGCAGGGCCGAGGGCGAGGCCCTGGTCTCGTACGCGGACCTGACCGCGGCCTCGGAGACCGGGGTGACCGTCTCCTACGGCGGGCAGCCGGGCAAGGTGAAGGTCAGCGCGACGGTGGACTTCCTCGGCCGGAAGTTCACCCGCAGCGTGATCTCGACCGTCACGCTGGAGGACGGCAAGGACTCCTCGGGCGGCAAGATCGTCCGGGTGCGCGCCGAGGAGGTCCCGGGCGAGGGGATCCCGGGGATCGAGAAGGTCGTCCGCAAGAAGACCGACTTCGACCGCCGGCTCGACGCCGGTCTGCCGGCCGGACTGCAGCTCACCACCCTGACCTCGGACGAGGCGGGCGTGCACCTGGCGCTGACCGGCACGAACGTGTCGCTGGCCGGATCGTGAGACGGTGCGGTCCGCCCCTTAGGAGGGTGGGCCGCACGAAGAGCCCCGGAGGCCGCCAGAGCGGCCTGCCAGGGCTTTCGCGTCCGCCATTCGGACGATCCTGTCTCACCATATGACACACCGGTGACAGGGCGGTCGATTCGTCCCTACGATCCATGCCTATGAAGCATCAGCAGGCGGACCTCACGAAGCGGCGGGCAGTAGACCTGTGTCGCGTCGCCGCCATGCTCTGTCGATCCATGTGACGTGTGAGCGCATCCGCTCCACCGGCCGGACGACTGGCCTTCCCCGCGTGACCGCACCCCGCCTTCCGCTCGCCCGGCGCCTCCCCGCCCGGGTACCGCGAGGCCGATCCGTCCGCGGCACGCACCCGCAGCACCATCCAGCAGCACCAGCACAGCCCCGCCGCACACTGCCCCGGAGGAGAACACCATGAGCCGCAGCGACGTCCTCGTAGACGCCGACTGGGTCGAGGCCCACCTGAACGACGCCGACGTCGTCATCGTCGAGGTGGACGAGGACACGTCCGCCTACGACAAGAACCACATCACCAACGCCGTGCGGATCGACTGGAAGACCGACCTCCAGGACCCGGTCCGCCGTGACTTCGTGGACCAGGAGGGCTTCGAGAAGCTCCTCTCCGCCAAGGGCATCTCCAACGACGACACCGTCGTCCTCTACGGCGGCAACAACAACTGGTTCGCGTCCTACGCCTACTGGTACTTCAAGCTCTACGGCCACCAGGACGTCAAGCTCCTCGACGGCGGCCGCAAGAAGTGGGAGCTCGACTCCCGCGACCTGGTCGACGGCAAGGACGTCCCGAACCGCCCGGCCACCCAGTACAAGGCCAAGGCCCAGGACAAGTCCATCCGCGCCTTCCGCGACGACGTCGTCGCCGCGATCGGCTCCCTGAACCTGGTCGACGTCCGCTCGCCCGACGAGTTCTCCGGCAAGCTGCTCGCGCCGGCGCACCTTCCGCAGGAGCAGTCGCAGCGCCCCGGCCACGTGCCGAGCGCCCGCAACATCCCGTGGTCGAAGAACGCCAACGACGACGGCACCTTCAAGTCCGACGACGAGCTGACCGCCCTCTACGAGGCCGAGCAGGTCGATCTGGCGAAGGACACCATCGCCTACTGCCGCATCGGTGAGCGCTCCGCGCTCACGTGGTTCGTGCTGCACGAGCTCCTGGGCCAGGAGAACGTCAAGAACTACGACGGTTCGTGGACCGAGTACGGCTCGCTCGTCGGCGTGCCGATCGAGCTCGGCGCCGCCAAGTAGCCCCTGCGGGCGCGCGGGGCCGCGCGCCCGCAACACGTACGTACGACCCCTCCAGGACAGGACAGAGACATGTGTGGAGCAAAGACCGGCGGGCCCGACCTCGCCACCCTCAAGCCCGGTGAGACCGCCATTCAGGGCCAGGTGACCAAGGACGGCGAGCCCGTCGTCGGTTACGTGCGGCTGCTGGACTCGACCGGCGAGTTCACCGCGGAGGTCCCGACCTCCGCGACCGGCCAGTTCCGCTTCTACGCCGCCACCGGCTCCTGGACCCTGCGGGCACTCGTCCCGGGCGGCCAGGCGGACCGTGCCGTCGTCGTCGCGGACGCCGGCGGTGTGACGGACGTGGCGATCGCCGTCTGATCGCTCCACACGAGAACGGCCGGAGGGCCGCACCCCAGGGGGTTGGACGCCACTGGAACGGGGTGCGGCCCTTCGTGCCGTCCCGGCCCGTGCGCGAAGGCCCGCGCGAAGGCCGGCCCCGGACCCTGCGCGAAGGCCCGTCCCGGATCCTGCGCGGCGGCCGGTCCCGGACCTACGCTGGAGGCATGTACGCCCGGCGGCGCCGCGCCTACTTCCTCATGATGGGCGGCTGCCTTTTCCTCTTCGTCTCGGCCTGGTCCTTCGTACGGCTCTTCTCCGTGCCGGCCGCCGTGGCCATGTGCGTCGTCGCCATGGTCATTCCGCCGGTCGCCGCGATGATGGCGAACCGGCGCGGCCCGGACGACCGCTGGTGGGACGACCCCTCGGGCGACAAGAAGTCGGACGAGTGGTGGGACGAACTGGACGGGAAGCACCGCCGCGACGAATGACGCGCCCCGCCGACCGCCGGGCCCGCCACCGGTACGGCCCACCTCGCAGAGTGTGTCGGGCCCCGGGCCAGTAGGCTTGGGGACCGGCCCCATACCTCCGGGGACTCCGTCCCGGGGGGACCCCCCGAACGCAACCTCCGAGGAGCACCTCCCGTGCTTGAGATTTTCTTCTCCGCCCTGCTGGTCCTGGTCTGCGTCGGCGTGCTCGCCTTCACCGCCCTGGCCGTGAAGAAGCTGTACCAGGGCCAGCGCTGACCCCCTGATCGGCAGCCGTCCCTCCCGGATCCCTCCCACAGATCGCCTGAGCAGCCATACATGATCCAGATCCCGTCCGACCTGAACCCGGGCCTCGTCCCGCTCGCCTTCCTCCTCGGCAACTGGGAGGGTGCGGGAGTCTTCGACTTCCCCGGCGAGGAGAAGTGCAACTTCGGCCAGGAAGTCGTCTTCAGCCACGACGGCCGGGACTTCCTGGAGTACACCTCCCACACCTGGGTGCTCGACTCCGAGGGCAACAAGGTGCGGCCGCTCGAATCCGAGTCCGGCTACTGGCGCATCGACAAGGACCGCAAGGTCGAGATCGTCATGGTCCGTGACCAGGGCGTCGTCGAGGTCTGGTACGGCGACCTCGCCGACCAGAAGCCGCAGATCGACGTCGTCACCGACGCGGTGGCCCGCACGGCGGCCTCCGGCCCGTACAGCGGCGGCAAGCGGCTGTACGGCTACGTCAAGAGCGACCTGATGTGGGTCGGCGAGAAGTCCACGCCCGACGTCGAGCTGCGCCCGTACATGTCGGCCCAGCTCAAGAAGGTCGTCACCCCGGAGGAGATCGCCGACATGGCGCGCAACCTGCCGGACATGCCGGACGACGGCATCGCGTTCTTCCGCTGATCGGCCGTTTTCCACAGCCTGTGCGAGAAGGGGACCCCGGGACCGCCCGCGGTCCCTTTCACGCGCTTACACTGGCCGGGTGGTGAGCACCGAGGGCACCGGGACCGCCGACGGCGGACTCGACTGGAAGAGCGACCTGCGGCAGCGCGGATACCGGCTGACCCCGCAGCGCCAACTCGTGCTCGAAGCGGTCGACGCACTGGAGCACGCGACCCCCGACGAGATCCTCGTCGAGGTCCGCAGGACGGCCTCCGGGGTCAACATCTCCACCGTCTACCGCACGCTGGAGCTCCTGGAGGAGCTCAAACTGGTCTCGCACGCCCACCTCGGACACGGCGCCCCCACCTACCACCTCGCCGACCGGCACCACCACATCCACCTGGTGTGCCGCGACTGCGCCGAGGTGATCGAGGCCGATCTGGACGTGGCCGCCGAGTTCACCGCGAAGCTCCGCTCGACCTTCGGCTTCGAGACCGACATGAAGCACTTCGCGATCTTCGGGCTCTGTGCGAAGGACGCCGCCAAGCACCGCGCCGCCGAGGCGTAGCACCGCCGCGCGACACCCCGTGGGATCGGCGCGGTCGGGGTCGTACGCTGGTGACATGACCAGCAGCCCCTTGCTCCATCTCCCCGGCGCCGTACCGGCCGAAGGCCGCGACGAGGGCGTCGCCGCCCACTACGGAGAGCTGTACGGCGAACAACGCGCCCTCGCGGACGGCCGGGGGTTCGTCGACCTCTCCCACCGCGGTGTCGTGACCGTCACCGGCGCGGACCGGCTGAGCTGGCTGCACCTGCTGCTCACCCAACACGTGACCGACCTGCCGCCCGGCCAGGCCACCGAGGCGCTGATCCTCTCCGCCAACGGGCACATCGAGCACGCCCTGTACCTCGTCGATGACGGCGAGACGGTCTGGGCGCACGTCGAGCCCGACACCCAGGAGGCGCTGATCGCCTACCTGGAGTCCATGAAGTTCTTCTACCGCGTCGAAGTCGCCGACCGCACGGCCGAGTTCGGGGTCGTCCACCTGCCGGCCGGCTCGATCGCCGAGGTCGCCAAGGAACTCGCCGTCCGCGAGACCGCGCACGGCCGGGACGTCTTCGTGCCCCGCGAGGACCTGGAGGCGTTCGCCGCCTCGCACGGCCCCGCCGCGGGCCTCCTGGCGTACGAGGCGCTGCGCGTGGAGTCGCACCGGCCGCGCCTGGGCCTGGAGACCGACCACCGCACCATCCCGCACGAGCTGGGTTGGATCGGCACCGCCGTCCACCTCCAGAAGGGCTGCTACCGGGGCCAGGAGACGGTCGCCCGTGTCCACAACCTGGGGAAGCCCCCGCGCCGGCTGGTGTTCCTGCACCTGGACGGCTCCGAGGTGCTGCTCCCGGCGCACGGCACGCCCGTACGGCTCGCATCCGACGGCGAGGAAGGCCGGCAGCTGGGCTTCGTGACCACCGCCGTCCGCCACCACGAGCTGGGGCCGATCGCGTTGGCGCTGGTCAAGCGGAACGTCCCGCCGGACGCGGCGCTGCTCGTCGGGAAGACGGCCGCCGCGCAAGAGGTCGTCGTCGCGCCGTGACGGGCGCGTGCGCCGGTGCGGATCCCGCCGCCCCGACGGGGATCCCTACACGTCGATGACGAGGGTGAACGGGCCGTGGTTGGTCAGCGAGACGCGCATGTCCGCCCCGAACCGGCCCGTTTCCACCGTCGCGCCCAGCGCCCGCAGCCGCGCCACGACCTCGTCGACCAGCGGCTCGGCCACCGGGCCGGGCGCCGCCGCGTTCCAGGTGGGGCGGCGGCCCTTGCGCGCGTCTCCGTAGAGCGTGAACTGGGAGATCACCAGCAGCGGGGCGTTCACGTCGCTGCAGGACTTCTCCGCCTCCAGGATCCGCACCGACCACAGCTTGCGGGCCAGCAGCTCCGCCTTCTGCGGGGTGTCGTCGTGGGTGACCCCGACCAGGACGCACAGCCCCTCGCCGACGATCTCCCCGACGGTTTCGCCGGCCACCACGACGCTCGCGCCGTCCACCCTCTGTACCACTGCTCGCATACCACCTGTGTATCAGGCGTGCACCCGTCCGGGGCCGATCGGGTGCAGTGGGACTGCATCCACACCACGGAGAGTGGCACGATGCACGCAGGCGGTGCCTCCGGCACCGGTCGAGGGGACGGACACGTTCACATGAATATCTCTGGTACCTCCGTACCTGCGCCCGCTTCGGCGACGACGGCGACGACCGCCGACGTCGCGGCGGCGGCGCTGAGACCGCCCGCGCAGCGCACCGGCGAGTCGCAGGGGCCGACCACCCCCGCCACCGCGCTCGGGCTGCCCGAACTGCGTGCCCTGCGCCGGGACGCGCAGCGCGACGAAGCCGATCTGAGCTACGTACGCAGACTCCTGCACGGCCGCATCGACATCCTGCGCGCCGAACTCGCCCGCCGCTGCGACCCCGAGGCGGCCCGGCGCGCGAACCCCGAGACGCCGGTGGTGGACCGGCTCTCGGAGATCCTCGCCGACGCCCCGTCCAGCCGCAGCGCCTCGGCCCGGCACGTCACGCTGGCCGCCCCGCACAGCGAGGCGTTCCGGCTGCTGGAGGCCGAGATGCTCTGCGACGTGGAGCTGTCGGACCTGGGCGCCCGCACGGACGGCGAACTGCACGAGGCCATGGGCCGGCTGGTGCGCTACGAACAGCAGGTCTCGCGGCGCCGGCAGCAGTTGCAGCGCACCGCCGACGAGGCCGGCGCGGAGATCACCCGCCGCTACCGGGAGGGCGAGGCGCAGGTGGACGACCTGCTGGCGTAGCCGTCGGGGCGCCGGGGCCGGCGGCGAGCGGGCCCTTCCGGGCGGCGGAAATTCAGGCGACGCGCCCGCGGCGGGGCGGTTAGCGTGGCCGGCCATGAGCACCGACGTCCGGCCGATCGCCGCCTCCGAACTCCCCGACTGGCTCCGAGCCCTGAACACCGGCTTCCTCACCACCGCCCCGGTCACCGACTCCGACGTCGCCCAACGGGCCGAGTACGGCGACCTGGCCCGCACCCGGGGCGCCTTCGACTCCGAGACCGGCCGCTGCGTCGCCACCTTCCGGTCGTTCCCGCAGGAGCTGACCGTCCCCGGCGGAGCCGTCGTCGCCGCCGACGCCGTTTCCAACGTCACGGTGTCGCCCACGCACCGCCGCCGGGGCCTGCTGACGCGGATGATGCGCGCCGACCTGACGGCCGCGAAGGAGCGTGGCGACGTGCTGTCCACGCTGATCGCCGCCGAGTACCCGATCTACGGGCGGTACGGCTACGGGCCCGCCGCCTCGATCGCCGAGTGGGAGATCGAGGTGGCCCGCACCGGCCTGGATCCGCGGTGGTCCGGGCCCGGTGACGGCGGCCGCGTCGACCTGGTGGACGTGGCCGAGGCCCGCCGGATCGGCGCCGCCCTCCACGAGCGGCTGCGCGCGCACGCGCACGGCACCATCAGCCGCGACGAACGCTGGTGGAACCTGGCCTCCGGCACGGAGCAGATGTCCCACCGCCCCTACAAGGAGTCGTTCCACGCCGTCCACCGCACGGCCGACGGCGAACCCGACGGGATCGCCGTCTACCGGGCCGACGACCAATGGAGCGACGCGAAGCTCCCGCAGAACACCGTGCAGGTCAAGGACCTGATCGCGGTCACCGCCGACGCGCAGCGGGCCCTGTGGCACTTCCTGTGCTCCATCGACTGGGTGCAGAAGGTCCGCACCGGCTACCGGGCCCCCGACGACCTCGCCCCGCTGCTGCTGCCCGATCCGCGGGCCGCGCGCCTGGTGACCGCCGCCGACTTCCTGTGGGTGCGGCTGCTCGACGTCGTACGGGCGCTGAGCGCGCGGACGTACGCCGTGCCCGGGGTCCTCGTCCTGGAGGTCGCCGACGCGGCGGGCCTGGCCGACGGGCGCTACCGGCTCGACACGGGCACCGGCGACTGCGCCCGTACACAGGAGCCCGCCGACCTGCGTCTCGACGTGTCCGCGCTGGGATCCCTGTACCTCGGCGACGAGTCGGCGGTCCGATTGGCCGCGCTGGGGCAGGTCACGGAGGAACGGCCGGGGGCGCTCGCGCTCGCGGACGCGGCCTTCCGCACCGCTCGCCGGCCGTGGTGCCCGGACGTCTTCTGACCGGCCCGTTCCCGTACCCCGTCAAGGACATGGAGTTCACGGTGTGCGACGGCCGTATCGTCGCAATCGACATCCCGGCGGATCCGGCACGGCTGGAGACCCTGGACGTCACCGGATGGGAAACCGAGGGCTGAGGTACGTGGCAACACTCGTGGAACGCCTGCGCGCGGCCGGCTGTGTCTTCGCGGAGGAGGAGGCGGACCTGCTGACGGCCGCCGCGCGGGACGACGGACACCTGGCGGGCATGCTGGCCCGCCGGGTCGCCGGCGAGCCGCTGGAGATGGTGGTGGGCTGGGCCGGCTTCTGCGGCCTGCGGATGGAGGTGGGCGAGGGGGTGTTCGTACCGCGCCGGCGCAGCGAGTTCCTCGCGTGGGAGGCCGTGGCGCTCGCCCGGCCCGGCGCGGTGGTCGTCGACCTGTGCTGCGGCGTGGGCGCGCTGGGCGCGGCCGTGGCCTCGCAGGTCCCGGGCGTCGAGCTGCACGCGTCGGACATCGATGCGGTGGCCGTCGACTACGCCCGCCGGAACGTGGCCCCGTACGGCGGGAGCGTCCACCGGGGCGACCTGTACGCGGCGCTGCCCGAGGACCTCGCGGGGCGGGTGGACGTCCTGGTGGTCAACGCCCCCTACGTGCCCACCGAGGAGATCGGCTTCCTGCCGCCGGAAGCCCGCGAACACGAACCGCTGACCACCCTGGACGGCGGCGCCGACGGTCTGGACGTCCACCGCCGGGTCGCGGCCGGGGCGCTGCGCTGGCTGGCGCCGGGTGGGCACCTGCTGATCGAGACGAGCGCCCGGCAGTCCCCGGTGACGGCGTCGGCGTTGGCGGCGGGCGGCCTCACGGTACGGGCGGTCGGCTCGCGGGAGCTGTATGCGAATGTGGTGATCGGCGCCCGACCGGGCGTCTGAACGGCCGCTCGTTCCAGGGGAGTCGACGGACGGGAGGGCCGGACCGACGGGGGAAGGGACGCGCAGTGGACCACGGGGCCTGGCAGGCGGATCGTTTCGAGGAGCACCGGCCGCGGCTGCGCGCGGTGGCCTACCGGATGCTCGGCTCGGTCAGCGAGGCCGATGACGCGGTCCAGGAGGCCTGGTTGCGCCTGGACCGCACCGACGCCGACACCATCGAGAACATGGCGGCCTGGCTGACCACGGTCGTCGGCCGGGTGTGCCTGAACATGCTGCGCTCCCGGGCGACCCGTCGCGAGGACCCGCTGGAGTCCCGGACCCCCGACCCGATCGTCAGCGGCGAGGACGGTCTCCACCCGGAACAGCAGGCCCTGTTGGCGGACTCGCTGGGCCTGGCCCTGCTGGTCGTCCTCGAATCGCTGGCGCCGGCCGAGCGGCTCGCGTTCGTCCTGCACGACATGTTCGCCGTGCCCTTCGACGAGATCGCCCCGCTGATCGGGAAAACCCCTGCCGCGACCCGGCAGCTCGCGAGTCGGGCCCGCCGCCGGGTGCGCGGCAGGGCGCCTGCCCCCGATCCCGACCTCGGGCTCCAACGCCAGGTGGTCAGCGCCTTCTTCGCCGCGGCGCGGGACGGCGACTTCGAGGCGCTCGTCTCGGTGCTCGACCCCGACGTGGTCCTGCGCTCCGACGGCGGAGTGACGCGCGCCCGCCACACGCTGGTGTTCAACGGCGCCCGCACGGTGGCCTCGCAGGCGATCACCTTCGGTTCCCTGTCGCCGTTCGCCCGCCCCGCGCTGATCAACGGGACGGCCGGCGTCATGGTCGTCATGGACGGCCGCCGCCTGTCGATGATGGCCTTCACGGTCGTCGGCGGCAGGATCGTCGCCATCGACGTCCTGGCCGACCCCGAACGCCTGAAGGAGCTCGACCTGAGCGCCCTCGACCTCTGAGTCACGTGCCCCGGCCGGGTGCCGTCCCTCACCCGGTGGGAGCTATTGCAAGCGTCTGCTTGCAATAGTTAGCAAGGTGCGGCAGGATCGGGGCATGGCATCGCTCAACGTCGGGAACCTCGGCGAATACCTCCGTGAGCAGCGGCGGCAGGCCCAGCTTTCGCTGCGGCAACTGGCCGACGCCGCAGGGGTGTCGAACCCGTACCTGAGCCAGATCGAGCGCGGGCTGCGCAAGCCGAGCGCGGACATCCTCCAGCAACTGGCCAAGGCGCTGCGGATCTCCGCGGAGACGCTGTACGTGCAGGCCGGAATCCTGGACGAGCGCGATCGGGACGAGGTCGAGACGCGGGCCGTCATCCTCGCCGACCCGTCCCTCAACGAGCGGCAGAAGCAGGTGCTGCTCCAGATCTACGACTCGTTCCGCAAGGAGAACGCGCCGGCCGCCGCCGACGCCGCCGCGACGGTCGATGCCGACGACGAGCCGCCCCATACGAACCGACTGTGATCCGGGAGGACCAGCACATGGCCATCGCCGATGACCTGAAGAAGACCCTCACCGACCCGACCCCGCTCTACTTCGCCGCCGGCACCGCCGACCTCGCGGTGCAGCAGGCCAAGAAGGTGCCCGGGCTCATCGAGCAGCTGCGCGCCGAGGCCCCCGCCCGCATCGAGGCCGTGAAGAACACCGACCCGAAGGTCGTCCAGGAGAGGGCCAAGGGGGCGCAGGAGGCGGTGACCGCCAAGGTCGCCGAGGTCTTCGGCGCGATCGATCCGAAGAAGCTGGGCGAGACCGCCCAGGACCTGGCCCTGCGCGGCGTGGGCGTGGCCGCCGAGTACGCGGTGCGCGCCAAGGAGACGTACGACAAGGTCGCCGAGCACGGCGAGCAGGCCGTACGGGCCTGGCGCGGTGAGCTGACCGACGAGATCGTCGACATCGCCGAGGTCGTCGAGCCGGCGGCGCCCGCGAAGACGGAACCGGTCGCCGAGCCGGTGGCCGCCGACGCCCCCGCCGAGGAGAAGCCGGCCGCGCGGAAGACCACCGCGCGCAAGAGCACCGCGAAGAAGACGGCGGTCGCCGCGACCGGCGACGAGAGCTGATCCGACTGATCCGACGCATGACGGACCGGGCACCGGGAAGGTGTCCGGTCCGTTGTCATGGGTGAGGGCCGGCTTCCCCGGTAGCGTGGGGGCGAACGGCATCAGAAGCGGAAGAAGGTGGTCGAGGCGATGTTGATGAACGGTTTCGACAACGGGGTCATCCCGTTGCTCGGGTTCGCCATGCTGGCGCTCGCCGTCGTGGCCTTCGTGTTCGCGCTGATGGCGCGCGACGACGCGTACCGGGCGGCCGACAAGAAGACCAAGACCTTCTGGCTGGTCATCCTCGGCATCACGATCCTCGTGGACTTCTTCCTCGGGATGCTGTTCCTGGAGATCGCCGGCCTGGTGGCCACCATCGTCTTCCTGGTCGACGTCCGACCGGCCCTCAAGCAGGTGTCGGGCGGCGGTCGGCGCAGCGGCGGCAGCAGCAGCGACGGCCCGTACGGCCCGTACAACGGCGGCCGGTAGACACTCCCGACCGGGGCCTCCCCGGTGATGGGCCCGGCGCCGCGCGCCGGGCTCGGTCCTCCGAGGCCGGGCTCGGCCCTCCGCGCGGGGAACGCCCGGCCCTCGGCGCGGGAGGGGCTCAGCCCTCCGCGCGGGAGAGCAGGACCACGGCGACGTCGTCGGTCAGCTCGCCGCCGTTGAGGCGCCGGGCCTCGGTGACGGAGGCCTCCAAGAGGCTCTCACCACTCAGCCCCTGATCCAGGTGCCGGTTGATCATCTCGACCATTCCGTCCTGTCCGAGCCGCTCCTTGCCCGCGCCGATCTTCCCTTCGATGAGGCCGTCGGTGTAGAGCATGAGGCTCCAGGTGCCGCCCAGCTCCACCTGGCGGCGGGGCCAGCGGGCCTTGGGGAGCAGCCCGAGCGCCGGCCCGCTGTTCTCGTACGGGAGGAGCCGCGCGGCCCGACCCGGCCGGGAGATCAGCGGCGCCGGATGGCCCGCCAGGCAGAGGCCGGCGCGCCGGCCGTCCGGGGCGATGTCCACGGTGCACAGCGTCGCGAAGATCTCCTCGCAGGGGCGCTCCACCTCCAGCACCTCCTGGAGGGTGGCCAGCAGATCGTCCCCGCACAGTCCCGCGAGGGTCAGCGCGCGCCAGGCGATGCGCAGCTCGACACCGAGGGCCGCCTCGTCGGGGCCGTGGCCGCAGACGTCGCCGATCATCGCGTGCACGGTGCCGTCGGGGGTGCGGACCGTGTCGTAGAAGTCCCCGCCGAGCAGGGCCCGGCTGCGGCCGGGCCGGTAGCGGGCGGCGAAGCGGAGGTCGGAACCCTCCAGGAGGGGGTTCGGGAGCAGTCCGCGTTCCAGGCGGGCGTTCTCCTGGGCCCGGAGCTTCGATTCCGCGAGCTTGTACTGGGCTATGTCGGCCCGTTTTCTCTCCACGGCGTAGCGGATGGCCCGGCTCAGCAGCCGGCCGTCGAGCTCGTCGCGGAAGAGGTAGTCCTGGGCGCCCACCCGTACCGCCTCGGCGGCGTGTTCCGCGTCGGCCTCGGCGGTCAGCACCAGCACGGCGTGCCGCGGGGCGAGCCGCAGGACCTCGCGGAGCGTGGCGAACCGGTCGTCGGCGGCGCCGGGGCCCGGGTTCGCGAGCGACAGGTCCAGCAGGATGCAGTGCACGTCGGGCGTGAGCAGCCGGGTGGCCTCGGTGAGGTTGCGGGCGGTGCGCAGCCGTATGCGATGGCCGTCGGCGTCGAGTACCTCGGGCACGGTGAGGCCGCCCGCGGGATCGTCCTCGATGACCAGGAGGGTCAGGGACGTCTGCGCGGGTACGGGGACGGGGATGGTGGTCGGGACGTGCTCGACGGTGGTGGCCAACAGGGCCTGGCCGCCCTCCGTGGCGGGGTTCTCCCTCTGCCGCGGTATGGGTACGGGCATCGTCTCCGGTTCCTTCCCTCCCCCCGAGGGTGCGCTCATGCGCTCGACCCTAGCGGGCCGGAACGGGAGAGCGGAATGGCGTTCCGGTGGAGGTCCCGGGGAGGGCCTCCGTCATATGCCGTTATCGCGGGGGAAATGCGGGCTGATGGGATGACCAAGCTCACGGCGGGAGAGCCGAAGTCCCGCCTGCCGAGACGGCCGGATGTGGGCTTCACCACCCGTACCAGGCGAAAGCCGGCCACACGAAGCCCCCGACCCGGCCCGGCACCCGCCCGGGGCCCGGCCCGGCACCCGCCCGGGGCCCGGCCCGGCACCCGGCCCGGCAAGGCGCACGCCCGCGCGCCCCCCGCCCCGGGAACCCCCGCGCCCCGCGGCTACGCGTCCGGGCGGACGACCGCCTTGATCGGCATCGAGCCCGCGCCCGCCATCGTCACGTTTCGGCCGGGGCGCGGCGCGTGGACCATGGCCCCGTCCCCGACGTACATCCCGACATGGCTCGCGTCGTCGAAGTAGATGATCAGATCGCCCGGCCGGATGTCCTTCACCGCGACCTTCCGCAGCCGCAGCTGTTCCTGCGAGGTCCGCGGGATGGCCTTCCCCGCCGCCAGCCAGGCCTGTGAGGTCAGGCCCGAGCAGTCGAACGACCCCGGACCCGTGGCGCCCCACACGTACGGCTTGCCCATCTGGGCCGTGGCGAACTGGACCGCCCTCTTGCCCGCGTCCGTCGCCTTGCCGTTGACGTCCTTCATCGCGCCGGACGACAGCCACTGCGTCTGCGCCTTGTACTGGGCTTCCTGCTCCAGCTGGAGCAGCCGGGCCTTCTCCTCGGCCGCCAGCTTGCTCTCCAGGTCCTGCGCGGCCTTGATCTTCTCCTCGATCCGCTTCTTGGACTTCTCCCGCTCGACCCGGTTCGTCTCCAGCTTCTGCCAGACCGTGCTCGCGTCCTTCGCGTACCGCTGGAGGTCGTGCTGGGTGCGGTCGAGCTCGGTCAGCAGGTCCGTGGTGGCCTTCTCGCCCTGCCGCAGCCGGTCCTTGGAGTCCAGGAACTGGCTCGGACTGTCGCTCAGCACCAGCCGCGCGCCCGCCGGCAGACCGCCCGAGCGGTACTGGGCCCGGGCGGCGGCGCCGGCCCGGTCCTTCAGCCCGCTGATCCGCTCCCGGCCGGCCACGATCAACTGCGCGATCTGGACGATCCGCTCCGACTGGACCTTCGTCTCGCTCTCCGCGAGGTTGTAGGCGTCCGTGGCGCTTCCGGCCTGGCGGTACAGATCCTCTATCTCCTTGCGGATCTGCTCCAGGGACTTGGCCCCCGGTTCGGGCGCGGGCGCCACCGGCGCTCCGGGCGCGGAGGGAGCCGCGGGCGCCGCGTACGCCGTCCCCGAGAGTCCGAGGCCCGGGGCCGTCAGTATCGCCATCGCGCACAGCAGTGTGAGAGCGGATGCGCCCCGTCGGTGCGCTCGCTTCACGGTCCCCATGGTCCCCCCAGGTGCCCCGCGTCAGACCGATGTCATCCCACATCAGATCTGACTATTCATCAGTAACTTGGCACTGCCTTCGGGATGGTGCCACGAGTCCGTGAATTCCGACACCCTTGCGGATGTCCCCCTGATCATCACCGGCCACGTCGCGCCCGCCCCTGCCGACTCAACGGGCCGCTCCGGACACGGGTTCCCCGACACGCGAGGTTCACCCCGAAGGGCGCAACGCCTCCCACCGCACCGTCAGTTCCCCCTGCCTCCACCGCACCGGCCCGTCCGCCAGCGGCCAAGTCCCGGCCAGCGCCCGGGCCGTGCGGATCCAGCGCTGCCGTGCCCCGTACGAGGCGTAGGGGGCCGCCGCCGCCCACGCCCGGTCGAAGTCGCGCAGGAACGCGTGCACCGGCTCGCCCGGGACGTTCCGGTGGATCAACGCCTTCGGCAGCCGCTCGGCCAGGTCCGACGGCCGCTCCAGCGACCCCAGCCGGGTCGCGAACGTCACCGTGCGCGGCCCCTCCGGACCGAGCGCGACCCACACGTGCCGGCGTCCGATCTCGTCGCAGGTCCCCTCGACGAGCAGCCCGCCGGGGGCCAGCCGGGCGCACAGCAGCCGCCACACCTCCTCGACCCGCTCCTCGTCGTACTGCCGCAGCACGTTCGCGGCGCGGATCAGCATCGGTGCCTCGCCGCCGTCCAGGGGCACCTCGAAGCCGCCGTGCCGGAAGGCCAGGCCCTCCCGCTCGTACGGCTTGGCACCCGCCACCCGGGCCGGCTCGATCTCGATGCCGACCACCCGCACGGCGGGGGCGGCCGCCCTCAGCCGTGCCAGCAGTTCCACCGCCGTCCACGGCGCCGCCCCGTAACCGAGGTCGACCGCGACCGGGGCCGTCGCCCGCCGCAGCGCCGCCCCGTGCGTCGCCGCGATCCAGCGGTCCATGCGACGCAGACGGTTCGGGTTCGTCGTCCCGCGCGTCACCGTGCCCACAGGGCGTCTCGGGGGCGGCGGGGTGCTGCGGGAGGCCATGCGCCGAGCGTATGCGGAGCGTGCGCCCAACATAAAAATCCGGCAAACGACCGAGGAAAAAGGCGCCCCCCGGAATGCGGGGCACCGCCGTACGGGTTGCACTGCTGGAAGAGCGCCGCCCGCGCTCCGTTCGCCATGCCGTCCGCGCGGCACCCGGTGTACGCGTCGTGCGAGTCGCCCGAGTCGTCCGAGCGAGAGGAACTGCTCCCTTGAGCCAGTACGTGTCCCGCCTCGGCGGCAGCATCAGCGGTCGGATAGCCGCCGCCCGCAGCACCCGTCACGACCCGCCGCGCCTGCGCCTCCCGGCCGTCGGCCACCACCGCAAGCCGCGCCGCGTCGCCATGCTCAGCGTGCACACCTCACCGCTGCACCAGCCGGGGACCGGCGACGCGGGCGGGATGAACGTGTACATCGTCGAGCTCGCCAAGCGCCTCGCCGCGATCAACATCGAGGTCGAGATCTTCACCCGGGCCACCACCGGAGGGCTTCCACCGGCGGTCGAGCTGGCCCCCGGCGTCCTCGTACGACACGTGGACGCGGGCCCCTACGAGGGCCTCGCCAAGGAGGAGCTGCCGGCGCAGCTGTGCGCCTTCACCCACGGCGTGATGCAGGCCTGGGCCGGGCACCGCCCCGGCTACTACGACCTCGTCCACTCCCACTACTGGCTCTCCGGCCACGTCGGGTGGCTCGCCGCCGAACGCTGGGGCGTGCCCCTCGTCCACGCCATGCACACCATGGCCAAGGTCAAGAACGCGGCGCTGGCCGAGGGCGACACGCCCGAGCCGGCCGCCCGCGTCATCGGCGAGACCCAGATCGTCTCCGCCGCCGACCGGCTGATCGCGAACACCGCCGAGGAGGCGGACGAACTCGTACGGCACTACGAGGCCGACCCCGGGAAGGTGGCCGTCGTCCACCCGGGCGTGAACCTCGACCGGTTCACCGTCGGCGACGGCCGCGCCGCCGCCCGCGCCCGCCTCGGGCTGCCCCAGGACGCGGTCATCCCCCTCTTCGCGGGCCGCATCCAGCCCCTCAAGGCCCCCGACGTCCTGCTGCGGGCCGTCGCGGAACTGGTGGACCGGGATCCGACGCTGCGCGGGCGGCTCTTCGTCCCCGTCGTCGGCGGGCCGAGCGGCAGCGGGCTCGCCAAGCCGGAGGGCCTGCAGAAACTCGCGGCGAAACTCGGCATCGCGGACCTCGTGCACTTCCAGCCGCCGGTCGCGCAGGACCGGCTCGCGGACTGGTTCCGCGCGGCCTCCGTGCTGGTCATGCCCTCGTACAACGAATCCTTCGGGCTCGTCGCCCTGGAGGCCCAGGCCACGGGCACGCCCGTCCTGGCCGCCGAGGTCGGCGGCCTGCCGGTGGCCGTCAACGACGGGGTCACGGGCATCCTCGTACCCGGCCACGACCCGGTGGACTACGCCCGCGAGCTGCGGCGTTTCGTGGACGACCCGGGGCTCACGGACCGGATGGGCGGCGAGGCGGCCCGGCACGCGCAGTTCTTCGGCTGGGACACCGCGGCCGCCGGCACCGCCGACGTCTACACCGCGGCCATGCATGATCATCGCCGTCGCGTACGCTCCCACCATGGCTGACACCGCCGCGATCATCGAAGCCACGCTGAACGGCGCCGAGCTGGGCTGGGAGAACCCGGACCCGGGCACCTACGTCGTCCAGCTCCCCGGCACCCGCAAGCTCTCCACGACCTGCTCGCTGCGGGTCGGCAAGCACTCCCTGTCGGTCAACGCCTTCGTCATCAGGCACCCCGACGAGAACGCGGCGGGCGTCCACCGCTGGCTGCTGGAGCGCAACCTCAAGCTGTACGGCATGGCCTACGCCGTCGACCGTCTCGGCGACGTGTACCTGACGGCCCGACTCCCGCTGTCCGTGGTCACTCCGGACGACCTGGACCGACTCCTGGGCACCGTCCTGGAGGCGGCGGACGGCGCCTTCAACACCCTGCTGGAACTCGGCTTCGCGAGCGCCATCCGCCGCGAGTACGAATGGCGGGTCTCCCGCGGCGAACCGACCTACAACCTCGACGCCTTCAAGCACCTGACCCGCCCGGAGTGACGCCCCGCGCGACCCGCTGACGCCCTGCGCGACATCGTGCCTTCGAGCAGGGGGCCTTCGAGCAAGGGGCCCTTCGCGCGGGGGCCGCGTCAGAGTTCGGCCGGCGTCGCGGCCGGTGTCCGCTCCGGCGTC
Organism: Streptomyces sp. H27-H5; assembly: GCF_026627505.1. GTDB lineage: Bacteria > Actinomycetota > Actinomycetes > Streptomycetales > Streptomycetaceae > Streptomyces. The sequence continues at coordinate 23,144 of NZ_JAPNLK010000064.1, forward strand.
GGCGCCTGGACCACCGCGGCGGGCTGCGCCGCCGGCACCTGGGCCGGGACCGGGGCCTCGACCACCGGGACCGCCGACTCGCCCACCTCGGGCAGGTTGCGCATCAGCAGCCAGTAGCCCAGCGCCGCCACCGTGCCCAGACCGGCCGTGCCCGCCCACAGCCACGACGCCCCGAACCGGTCGATCGTGAACCCCGCCATCAGGGGCGCGACCAGCGAGGCCACGGCCCAGGACAGCGTGTACATGCCCTGGTAGCGGCCCCGGCCGTGCAGCGGGGACAAGCGGGCGACCAGCCCCATCTGGGTCGGCGAGTTCACGATCTCGGCCAGCGTCCACACGCACACGGCCAGCCCCAGGCTCCACACGGCCCCGCCGAAGGCCGTCAGCGCGAACCCGTACCCGGCCAGCAGCGCCGACAGGACCAGCAGCATCTGCGGATCCCGGTGCTCGATGAACCGGGTGACCGGGATCTGGAGCAGCACGATCAACACCCCGTTCACGGCGATGACGAGCCCGTAGTCACCCGTGGAGAACCCGGCCTCGCCCATGGCCAGCGGCAGTCCGAACGACCCCTGCATGAAGATCAGCGAGATCAGGAACGACAGCCCGACCACACCCATGAACCGGCCGTCCCGCAGCACCGTCCCCATCCCGATCTCGGGCTCGGCCGCCGCCTTCTCCGCGGCGCTCTTCTCCGGCCGGGACTCGGGCAGCTTCACGAACACCAGCACCGCGCACACCAGGGTCAGCGCGGCCTCGCCCAGGAACCCGGCGAGATAGCTGTACTCGGCGATGAATCCCGCCACCGTCGCGGACACGGCGAAGCCCAGGTTGATCGCCCAGTAATTCAACGCGAACGCCCGCACCCGGTCCTCCGGCCGCACGATGTCCGCCATCATCGCCTGCACCGCCGGCCGAGAGGCGTTCGAGGTCATGCCCACCAGCAGGGCCACCGCGGCGATCGCCGCCGGGTGTTCCATGAAGCCCAACAGCGCCACCGAGAACGCCGTCGACGCCTGCGCCGCCACCAGCGTCGGCCGCCGCCCCAGCCGGTCGGTCATCACCCCCGCGACCAGCGAGGACATCACACCGCCCAGCCCGTGCAGGGCCACCACCAGACCGGCGAACGAGCCCGAGTAGCCCCGCTCCAGGGTCAGGTACAACGTCATGAACGTGGCGACGAAAGCCCCGAGCCGGTTGACGAGGGTGCTCGTCCACAGCCACCAGAACGCGCGCGGAAGACCCCCCACGCTTTCCCGGGCAATCCGCGTCAAACGGCCTGTGAACATACGGATTCCCCCAGGAGATGTAAGTGCCTCTATGGCTTTCCGCATGCTACGAACGCCCGTGGTGCCCCGCCAGTCAATTGACGCCGAGCGTCAAACGAGGCCCTCCCGAGGGCCGAACGAGAGGGTCCTGCGGCCCGTACGGAAGGCCCCGGATCCCCCTGGCACACCGCGCGCGAGCGCCCCGAGGCGTCCATTAGGCTCGTACGCATGGCCGACGCACCGTACAAGCTGATCCTCCTCCGTCACGGCGAGAGCGAGTGGAACGCGAAGAACCTGTTCACCGGCTGGGTGGACGTCAATCTCAACGAGAAGGGCGAGAAGGAGGCGGTCCGCGGCGGTGAGCTGCTCAAGGACGCCGGCCTGCTCCCCGACGTCGTGCACACCTCGCTCCAGAAGCGCGCGATCCGCACCGCGCAGATGGCGCTGGAGGCAGCCGACCGCCACTGGATCCCCGTCCACCGCTCCTGGCGCCTGAACGAGCGCCACTACGGCGCCCTCCAGGGCAAGGACAAGGCCCAGACCCTCGCCGAGTTCGGCGAGGAGCAGTTCATGCTGTGGCGCCGCTCGTACGACACCCCGCCGCCGGCCCTCGAAGACGGCACGGAGTACTCGCAGTCCGAGGACCCGCGCTACGCGACCATCCCGCCGGAGCTGCGCCCGAAGACCGAGTGCCTCAAGGACGTCGTCGTCCGCATGCTGCCGTACTGGTACGACGGCATCGTCCCGGACCTGCTCGCCGGCCGCACAGTCCTGGTCGCCGCGCACGGCAACTCGCTGCGCGCCCTGGTCAAGCACCTGGACGGCGTCTCCGACGAGGACATCGCGGGCCTCAACATCCCGACCGGCATCCCGCTCGCCTACGAGCTGGACGCCGAGTTCAAGCCCCTCAAGCCGGGCGGCACCTACCTCGACCCGGCCGCCGCCGCGGCCGCCATCGAGGCCGTCAAGAACCAGGGCAAGAAGTAACCCCCACGCACGAACCAGCCCCCACCCGCCGATACCTGGCGGGCGGGGGCTTCTCGTTGACCGGGGCCGGGCGGCGCCGGAGGGATGAGCAGGTCACGTCGGCGAACACACCGAACAAGTGCGAAGGGCCCCGTCCGACGGGATCGGACGGGGCCCTCGCTTACGTGCGTACGTGCGGCCGGGGTCAGCCGCCGCACTGGCAGGGGGCGCCGGACTGGCAGCCGCAGCCGCAGCCCGAGCCGCACCCACAGGCCGCGAGCAACGGCAGGCGGAGCGGTTCCCGGGGCTGCGGCTGCTCGTGTTCCGGGGTGATGGGGACGGGGGAATCGGACATGGATCCTCCTCGCAGGCGGCGTGCGCACAGGTCGTCGTACGGCGTGGTGCCTTCGTGCCTTCGCCTCATTCATGCCCAGCCGCACCGGCGCGTCAACGGCGCATTGGGGCTCGGCCCGATCCGCCCGGCGCCCGCTCCGACCCGCGAGGACTCCCGCTCCGACCCGCGAGGATTCCCGCACCCGACCCCGTCCGACGTGTCACACGCGTCAGACGCCCTCCACCTGCGTCGGCTGCTGGAGCTCGTCCGCGTGCTCGCCCGTCACCAGGTACACGACGCGCTTCGCGACCGACACCGCGTGGTCCGCGAACCGCTCGTAGTACCGGCCCAGCAGCGTCACGTCGACGGCCGTCTCGATGCCGTGCTTCCAGCGGTCGTCCATCAGGTGCTGGAACAGCGTGCGGTGCAGCTGGTCCATCTCGTCGTCGTCCTGCTCCAGCTGGAGGGCCAGGTCGACGTCCTTCGTGATGATGACCTCGGCCGCCTTCGCCATCAGGCGCTGCGCCAGCTGACCCATCTCCAGGATGGTCGCGTGCAGGTCACGCGGTACCGCCGTGTCCGGGAAGCGCAGCCGCGCCAGCTTCGCCACGTGCTGCGCCAGGTCGCCGGAGCGCTCCAGGTCGGCGCTCATCCGCAGCGAGGTCACGACGATGCGCAGGTCGGTGGCGACCGGCTGCTGCCGGGCCAGCAGGGCGATGGCCCGCGCCTCCAGGTCGTGCTGGAGGTCGTCGACCTTCTGATCCCCGGCGATGACGCTCTCGGCCAGCTTCAGGTCGGCGTCGAGCATCGAGGTCGTGGCCCGCCCGATCGCGGAACCGACGAGCCGGGCCATCTCGACCAGGCTTTCTCCGATCGAGTCCAGTTCCTCGTGGTACGCGTCGCGCATGGTGGTCCCTCTCTCGACTGCTCGCCCGCTGATGTCGCGGGCTCTTACTACTACTGCCCTATCGCTGCGTGGCTTCTTGCCTCACGTTGCCACGGTGGGCCTCGAACGCGTCCGACTCCGGCACCGCAAGTGAATCAACCCCGTCGCCAGGGTGAACTCTGGGCGACGAGTGTTCGAGCTGCCACCCGAACGGCTGTGGAAGTGTCGTTGCACCTGCTTAACCTGGGTGCATGGACGTGAACGCGGCGGTCGCCGCAGCTGCAGCGATCGCCGGTCTTTGCACCGGTGTGATCGCGATGCTGGCGTTCCGCTGGAGCGAGCGCGACCAGGCCCGCCCCACCCGGAGCTCCATGCGCCCCGACATCAACGCGGTGCTCCCGCCCGGCGTGGACACCGTGCTCTCCGTGCTCCGCTCCTCCGCCGTCGTCCTCGACGAGGGCGACGCGGTGGTCAAGGCCAGCTCGGCGGCGTACGCCCTGGGGTTGGTCCGCGGCGGCAAGCTCGCCGTGGAACCCATGCTCCACATGGCGCGCGACACCCGCCGGGACGGCGAGATACGACAGATCGAACTGGACCTGCCCCGCCGCGGCACCGGCCGCGGCGAGGCCCTCGCGGTCTCCGCCCGCGTGGCACCGCTGGGCTCCCGCCTGGTGCTGCTGCTCGTCGAGGACCTCACCGAGGCCCGCCGCATCGAGGCGGTGCGCCGCGACTTCGTCGCGAACGTGTCGCACGAGCTGAAGACCCCCGTCGGGGCGATCTCCCTCCTCTCGGAGGCGGTCATGGACGCCTGCGACGACCCCGAGGCGGTCAGCCGCTTCGCGGGCCGGATGCAGATCGAGTCCACCCGCCTGATCAACCTCGTACAGGAGCTCATCGACCTCTCCCGGGTGCAGAACGACGAGGCCCTGGAGGACGCCGAGCCCGTGCGGGTGGACACCCTCGTGGCCGAGGCGATCGACCGCTGTCGGCACACGGCCACCTCCAAGCAGATCACCATGGCCGCCGGCGGCACCGCCGAACTGCGGGTGTGGGGACATCGGGGGCAGCTGGCGGCCGCCCTCGGAAACCTGGTGGAGAACGCCGTCAACTACAGCCCGGCCCGCACCCGCGTCGGCATCGCCGCGCGCCGGGTCACCGCGCCGGGAGGAGACTTGATCGAGATAGCCGTGACCGACCAGGGCATCGGCATCCCGGAGAAGGACCGCGAGCGTGTCTTCGAGCGCTTCTACCGCGTGGACCCGGCCCGCTCCCGCGCCACGGGAGGAACCGGACTGGGCCTCGCGATCGTGAAGCACGTGGCGGCATCGCACGGCGGGGAGGTGTCGGTGTGGAGCTCCGAGGGCCAAGGCTCCACGTTCACCCTGCGCCTGCCCGAAGCGGCCGCGCAGGCCCCTGCGACGGCCCCCGCACCCGCCCGACCCCTGCTTGAAACAGAAACAGCCATCCCTGCCCCGGAGGTCCTTCCGTGACCCGAGTGCTCGTCGTCGAGGATGAGGAATCCTTCAGCGACGCCCTGTCCTACATGCTCCGCAAGGAGGGATTCGAGGTCGCGATCGCCGCGACCGGGCCCGACGGGCTCGACGAGTTCGAGCGCAACGGCGCCGACCTCGTCCTCCTCGACCTGATGCTCCCCGGCCTGCCCGGTACCGAGGTCTGCCGGCAGCTGCGCGGCCGTTCCAACGTCCCCGTGATCATGGTGACCGCCAAGGACAGCGAGATCGACAAGGTCGTCGGGCTGGAGATAGGAGCCGACGACTACGTCACCAAGCCCTTCTCCTCGCGGGAGCTGGTCGCCCGCATCCGCGCGGTGCTGCGCCGCCGCGGCGAGCCGGAGGAGGTCACCCCGGCGGCCCTGGAGGCCGGTCCGGTACGGATGGACGTCGACCGGCACGTGGTCACCGTCTCCGGCGGCAAGGTGGACCTCCCGCTCAAGGAGTTCGACCTGCTGGAGATGCTGCTGCGCAACGCGGGCCGCGTACTGACCCGCATGCAGCTCATCGACCGGGTCTGGGGCGCCGACTACGTCGGCGACACCAAGACCCTCGACGTCCACGTCAAGCGCCTGCGCGCCAAGATCGAGCCGGACCCGGGCGCCCCGCGCTACCTGGTCACCGTGCGCGGCCTGGGCTACAAGTTCGAGCCGTAGGCCGGCGCCGCCGACCCGACCCGGGTCGGGTCGCACCACGGGAAGGGCCCCCGACCGCCGGAGCGGTCGGGGGCCCTTCCCGTACGTACGTCGTGACGGCCGGGGCTCAGTGCCCGGCGCTCTGCGACGGGGAGCCCGAGGGCTTGCCCGAGGCGGAACCGGAGGGGGTGCCCGCGGCGGACCCGGAGGGACCACCGGACGGGGTGCCCGAGGGGGACCCGGAGGCGGACCCGGACGGGGAGGCCGACGGGCTCGGCGCGGCGACCGGGGCCACGGTCGGGCCATAGCCCGCGTACATGCCCGCGGCCGGGACCACGAAGGCGTCCAGCGCCACGTCGCCGGTGCTGCTGAGCTGGAAGGTGACCTTCTGGACGTTGCCGTCCTCGACGGCCTCGCGGCCGCCCACGACCACGGCGGAGGCGTTGCCCGCGCCGCCCAGGACGACGGAGCCGCCGGCCGGCACGGTGATCTTGCCCGCGCCCTCGGCGTTCTTCAGGACGACCTTGCTCTTGCCACCCGCGAGGGTGATGCCGTCAAGGGTCTGCGCCTGGGTGCCGGTGTTGAAGACCGTCGCCGAGACGGCCGCCGGGCCCTTCTTGTCCTGCTCGCTCTGGGTGATCACCAGGGCGTTCTGGATCTTGATGTCGCCCTTGGTGATGGCGGCGTTGTCCGGCTTGATCTCGAGGGTCTGGGCGTTGTTGCCCGCTCCGCATGCGGCGAGCGCAGCGATCGAGAAGACGACGGCGGTAGCGGCGAGGGCGCCGCGTCGAAGGCTGCGGCTCACGGCGGCGGCAACTCCTTGGACGTTCGGACGGAGGGTGGACGCCCCCAGCCAGTGCGCTGGGAGGTTCCCCCTGGGGCGGCTGAGGTAAAGCCGTCCTAAGGGTGTGTCAGCGCGCTTAGGTTACCGAGCCGCCGCCCCGCCCCCGCACCCGACCCTCCGCAGGGCGCCGGCCGCCCTGCGTCGGTTCGGCGATCACCCCGCGATCTTCGGGGGATCCGTCCGTGATCTCGCATTCCCCATATCGTGCGCGGGCTGTTCGGTGATCAATTCCGGGAATCCTCCGAACACCCCTCGATGATCAATTCGAGATTGGGCCGGAACCGCTCCGTACGTCCGCCCGCCAGTCGAACGGAGTAGTCGGGTTTTCGGTTGCGGAAACGGGCAAAACGGGATGTACATCACACTGGACGGGGTACCTGTCAGGTGTAACGTGGCCGTTTCTCCTGGTCCGCACAGCACCTCCGACCTGCGAATACCCCCTTCCGCAAGCCCTTCGCAGCACGTTCGTGTCGCTGTTGTCAAGCCCCGAGATGTGCCCTGACCTGCGAAAACGCCATTCATAACAGTCCGTTCTCGTGTTACCCTGGATAGCCACGGAAGGGGTACCTGTCACATGACGTTCAAGGTTGGCGACACCGTGGTCTATCCCCATCACGGGGCCGCGCTGATCGAGGCCATTGAGACTCGTCAGATCAAAGGCGTGGACAAGACCTACTTGGTGCTCAAGGTCGCCCAGGGCGACCTGACGGTTCGTGTGCCTGCGGACAATGCGGAGTTCGTCGGCGTTCGCGACGTAGTCGGCCAGGACGGGCTGGACCGGGTCTTCGAGGTGCTTCGCGCACCGTATGCCGAAGAGCCGACGAACTGGTCCCGGCGCTACAAGGCAAATCTGGAGAAGCTCGCTTCTGGCGATGTCATCAAGGTCGCCGAGGTCGTGCGTGACCTGTGGCGTCGTGAGCGTGAGCGCGGGCTTTCCGCTGGTGAGAAGCGCATGCTCGCCAAGGCGCGCCAGATCCTGGTGAGTGAACTCGCGCTCGCCGAGAACACCAACGAGGACAAGGCCGAGGCTCTCCTCGACGAGGTTCTCGCGTCCTGACGCGAACACCGGTCGCACACAACCGGTCGTACACAGTCGTGCCGCGGTGCCCGATGACAAGGAAACTTGTCGCCGGGCGCTGCGGCATGTCTGTACCCATGCTTGCGCACACTGCCTGCGCTGCTTGTCCCAGCAACTTCCATGGAACGCGCTCCGCGGTGCCCACCCTGCTGGTTTTCACCCCGTGGTGCAAGCCCCACCGAAGTGCGGACCACCAAAGTGCCGACCTCACTGGCGTGCCGGGTCCGGGCAGCCGGCTCGACCGGTCGTCACGGAAGGGGCGAGGGCGTCGCACCCGGCACCCCTGAGGCCATACCCATGTCGGCCGAAGTCACAAACCTGGCTCGGAGTCACTGATGTCTGACGCAACGCGCACCCCCCGCACCGCCGCCGTGATCCCGGCCGCCGGGCGCGGGCTGCGCCTCGGTCCCGGCGCCCCCAAGGCGCTGCGGACCCTCGGCGGGATCCCGATGCTGATCCACGCCGTCCGCGCGATGGCCCGCTCCCGCGCGGTCTCCCTCGTCGTGGTCGTCGCCCCGCCCGACGGCGCCCCCGGGGTGCGCCGCATGCTCGACGAGCACGCGCTGCCCGAGCGGACCGAGATCCTCGTGGTGCCCGGCGGGGAGACCCGCCAGGAGTCCGTGCGCGCCGGTCTCGCCGCGCTGCCGGCCGACGTCACCGCCGTGCTGATCCACGACGCGGCCCGGCCGCTGGTGCCCGTGGACACCGTCGACTCCGTCGTCGAGGCCGTCCGTCAGGGCGCCCCCGCCGTGGTGCCGGCGCTGCCGTTGGCCGACACCGTCAAGGAGGTCGAGCCCGGGAAGCCCGGCGAGCCCGAGCCGGTGGTCGCCACGCCCGAGCGGGCCCGTCTGCGCGCCGTGCAGACCCCGCAGGGCTTCGACCTCGCCACGCTCGTACGGGCCCACGAGCGGGTCGCCGTACGCGGCGAGGGAGCGACCGACGACGCCGGCATGGTGGAACAGCTGGGCGTCACCGTCGTGGTGGTGCCCGGCCACGAAGAGGCCTTCAAGGTCACCCGTCCGCTCGACCTGGTCCTCGCCGAGGCCGTACTCGCCCGCAGGAGGGCCACCGATGCCTACTAGTCCCCAGATCCCGATCCCGCAGGTCGGCATCGGCACCGACGTGCACGCCTTCGAGGCCGGCCGCGAACTGTGGTGCGCGGGCCTTCTGTGGGAGGGAGAGGACGGCCTCGCCGGCCACTCCGACGGCGACGTCGCCGCCCACGCGGCCTGTGACGCCCTCTTCTCCGCCGCCGGCGTCGGCGACCTCGGCGCGCACTTCGGCACCTCCCGCCCCGAGTGGTCCGGCGCCGCCGGGGTCACCCTGCTGGCGGAGGCCGCCCGGATCGTGCGGGCCGAGGGCTTCGAGATCGGCAACATCGCGATCCAGGTGATCGGCGTCCGCCCGAAGATCGGCAGGCGGCGCGATGAGGCACAGAAGGCGCTCGCCGCCGCGGCGGGCGCCCCCGTCGCCGTGTCCGGAACCACGACCGACGGCCTGGGCCTGACCGGCCGGGCCGAGGGCCTCGCCGCCATCGCCACGGCCCTCGTCTACCGGACGAACAGTGGGAAATCGCCCGAGTGAGAGCGTTCGCGCCGGGTCCCGCGCCACAAACGTCACCCCGCGTCCCCAAAGGGTCGCGGGGCACTGCTACGCGCGCACTACCCTGGATGCCGTGACTATTCGCCTGTACGACACCAGCGCCCGGCAGATCCGTGACTTCACCCCCCTCACGCCGGGCTGTGTCTCGATCTACCTGTGCGGCGCCACGGTGCAGGCCGCCCCGCACATCGGGCACGTCCGTTCGTACCTGAACTTCGACATCATGCGCCGCTGGTTCGCCTACCGCGGCCTCGACGTCACCTTCATCCGCAACGTCACCGACATCGACGACAAGATCATCGCGAAGGCCGAGACGCAGGGCCGCCCCTGGTGGTCCATCGGCTACGAGAACGAGCGCGCCTTCAACGACGGCTACGACGCGCTGGGCTGCCTCCCGCCCACGTACGAGCCCCGCGCCACCGGTCACGTGCCGGAGATGATCGAGATGATGCGCACGCTCATCGAGCGCGGCCACGCCTACGAGGCCGACGGCAGCGTCTACTTCGACGTGCGGTCCTTCCCCGGCTACCTGGAACTCTCCAACCAGAACATCGACGACCTGCGCCAGCCCTCCGAGGAGGGCATCACGGGCAAGCGGGACCCCCGCGACTTCGCGATGTGGAAGGCCACCAAGCCCGGCGAGCCCGACTGGGAGACCCCCTGGGGCCGCGGTCGCCCCGGATGGCACCTGGAATGCTCCGCCATGGCGCACAAGTACCTCGGCAGCGCCTTCGACATCCACGGCGGCGGGCTCGACCTGATCTTCCCGCACCACGAGAACGAGATCGCCCAGGCCAAGGCCTTCGGCGACGAGTTCGCGAAGTACTGGGTGCACAACGCCTGGGTCACCATGTCCGGCGAGAAGATGTCCAAGTCCCTCGGGAACTCGGTCCTCGTCTCCGAGATGGTCAAGCAGTGGCGCCCGATCGTCCTGCGCTACTACCTCGGCACCCCCCACTACCGCTCGATGATCGAGTACAGCGAGGAGTCGCTGCGCGAGGCGGAGTCGGCCTTCGCGCGCATCGAGGGCTTCTACCAGCGCGTCATCGAGAAGGCCGGCGGGCCCGTGGAGCCCGCCGCGGAGGTCCCGCTCGCCTTCGCCGAGGTCATGGACGACGACCTCGGTGTCCCGCAGGCGCTCGCCATCGTCCACACCGCGGTCCGGCAGGGCAACAGCGCCCTGGCCGCCGACGACAAGGACGCGGCCATCGCGCGCCTGTCCGAGGTGCGGGCCATGCTGGGCATCCTCGGCCTGGACCCGCTCGACCCGCACTGGGCGGGCGAGACCGACCGGGGCGAGGACCTGCACGGCGCCGTGGACACGCTCGTACGCCTCGTCCTGGAACAGCGCGAGTCCGCCCGCGGCCGCAAGGACTGGGCGACCGCCGACGCCATCCGCGACCAGCTCCAGCAATCCGGCCTGGTCATCGAGGACAGCCCCACGGGACCCCGTTGGACGCTCGGCCCCCGCTGAGCCCATCGGAGCAGTACCACCGGAGCAGTCCGACTGTGCCGCCCGGCCCCCCGGGCGGCACACTCTTCATACGTACACACCGCAGCACCAACGAAAACAGGTAGAAGTCATGGCCGGGAACAGCCAGCGCAGGAACCGCCGCACGTCCAACAAGAAGGGCGCGACGGTCGGCAGCGGTGGCCAGCGGCGCAGGGGCCTGGAGGGCAAGGGCCCCACGCCCAAGGCCGAGGACCGCAAGAAGCACAAGGCGAACCGCATCAGCAACGCGATGGCCCGACAGGCGGCCAAGCGCCGCCCGGCCCCGCGCCGCGGCGGTCCCAAGGGCACGAGCGAGATGGTCGTCGGCCGCAACCCGGTCTTCGAGGCGCTGCGTGACGGTGTTCCGGCCACGACCCTGTACGTCCAGCAGTTCATCGAGAACGACGAGCGCGTCCGCGAGGCCCTCCAGCTCGCGGCCGAGCGCGGCAACATCAACCTGATGGAAGCCCCGCGCCCCGAGCTCGACCGGATGACCAACGGGCTCAACCACCAGGGCATGGTGCTCCAGGTCCCGCCGTACGAGTACGCGCACCCGGAGGACCTCGCCGCCGCCGCCCACGACAACGGCGAGGACCCGCTGATCGTCGCCCTCGACGGCGTCACGGACCCGCGCAACCTCGGTGCGATCGTCCGCTCCGTCTCCGCCTTCGGCGGCCACGGCGTGGTCATCCCCGAGCGCCGCGCCGCCGGCATGACCGCCGGTGCCTGGAAGACCTCGGCCGGCACGGCCGCCCGTACCCCGGTCGCCCGCGTCACCAACCTGACGCGCGCCCTCCAGGACTACAAGAAGGCCGGCATGACCATCGTCGGCCTCGCCGCCGAGGGCACCCACACGGTGAACGACCTGGAGGCGCTCGTCGGTCCCGTCGTCATCGTCGTCGGTTCCGAGGGCAAGGGACTGGGCCGCCTGGTCGGCGAGAACTGCGACTACCTCGTCCGGATTCCGATGCCCGGTGGCGCCGAGTCCCTCAACGCCGGTGTCGCGGCGGGCGTCGTCCTGTACGAGGCCGCACGCCGCCGCGCCGAGGCCCCCCGCCTCTGAACGGACCAACCCCCTTGATCCACTTGGCTCAGGGAATATGACCCGTGAGCGTGTCACCCCGCCCGATTCGGGCGGGGTGACTTGATCTTGACGGGTCTCGGACAGATCCCTGATGTCAAGGCAGTGTCCTAACCACTGATCACTCGGTTAGATGAGTGTGGACACCAGAACGTCAGGGTTCGACGACCAGCCCGCGCTGAGCATGGTCAAGGTGCCGTGCGATCCCGCACAGGTCATCGTCAACCACGCCAGCTTCCGCGTGCGGCTCGCACCGAGCCCGAGCGCGCGTTCCAAGCCCGCGAACGCCCATGGCCGCGCACCCGTCCTCGGCGTCGCCGCCGCGGCCGCCGTCGCCGGGGCCACCCGCCGCCGGGCCCCCGTCGTCTGGAGCGGCAAGGCCGCCCCCGGCGACTCCGCGGCCATGGGGGGACTCCTCCAGGCCGTACGGGAGGCCGGGCGCGGCTCCGACGAGTACGACGGCGGCGCCACCCAGACCATCCCGCGCGTCGACCTCGCGCAGGACCTCGCCGACGACACCCTCGTCACGCCGACCGTCATCGGCCAGCGCAGCTACGGGGACCCGGACGAGACGCGTCCGCCGGCCGCCGTACGGGACCTGTCGTACGACCCGCGCGACGGCGACGGACCGGGCGGAGGCGGGGCGGACTCCCGCCGGGCCGCCGCGGACTCCCGCGCCCAGGCCCAGTACTACCCCGGCCGCCGGATGAACCTGGGCGTCGTGCTGCTCCCGTTGCGCGTCTTCCTCGGCTTCATCTCCATCTACGCCGGCATGGGCAAGCTGTGCGACCCCGTCTACTTCGACGGCGGCGAACGCGGCTCCATGGTGACCTGGCTGCACACCCTCCAGCCGTGGGCACTCGCCGAACCGCTGCGCGACTTCGCGCTCGCGCACCCGGTCGGCGCCGGCCTCAGCGTGGCCTTCCTCCAGGTCATCGTCGGCGTCCTGACGGTTTTCGGCCTGTGGCAGCGGTTCGCCGCCTGCTTCGGGGCGCTGCTGTCGGCCGCGCTGCTGATGACGGTCAGCTGGAAGACCGTCCCCGCCTACGACGCCCCCGACATCATCTACCTGGCCGCCTGGAGCCCGCTGATCATCGCCGGCGCCCCCGTCTACTCCCTCGACGGACGCCTCGCCGGCGAGGCCTGGCGCACCCTCGGACCGCGCAGCGAGGTCTGGCGGCTGCGCCGGCGGGTCCTGCGGCGCGGAGCCGTCATGGCCACCGTCGTCTGCGGACTCACCCTGCTCATCGGCTCGCTGCTCGGCGGCGCCGTCCGCTCCACCGCCGTGGTCACCGTCCCCGGACCGGGCCGCGCCCCCAGCAACTACCTGCCCGGGACCCCGCTGCCGCAGACCCCGACCAAGCAGCAGCCGTCCCCCCGGCAGTCCACCCCGAAGCAGCCCGTGAAGAAGGCCTCGCCGTCGGCCGGCGCCTCGGCCCCGACCAGCAAGTCGAGCCGCGGCAGCACCGGTTCCGCGGCCCGCGAGACCGCCGGTACCGGAGCGCAGTCGCCCTCCGCGACCCGCGGCTCCGGCAGCCAGTCCAGCCCGCGCAGCAGCGCCCCGCGCCAGTCCAGCCCGCAGAAGGCGCCGTCCTCGTCCTCCGGGAACGGCAGCGCGGGCAGTGCGACGGGCGGCAACGCCAGCGGTGGCGGCAGCGGCGGTACCCCGGCCAGGAAGCCCGGCCTGGTGGGCGGCCTGATCGGCGGCTGACCGGACGCGACGATCGTACGGAGGGGGGCCCGGCGCGCGATGAGCGCGCCGGGCCCCTTCGCGTACCGCGGCCCCATTCGCGTACCGCGCCGGGCTCTTTGGCGTACCGGGTCGGCGGGGTGGGCGATCGGGAGGCTCGGGCGGGGCCCGGCCCGGGAGGCGCTCAGGTGCCGCTCAGGTGCCGCTCTGCGCGGCCAACTCCCGGGCGGCCTCGGTGAGGTCCTTGGCGGTGTCGATGGCCCGCCAGTAGGCGCCCTGGGGCAGCGGGAAGCCCGCCAGGCGACGTTCCCGGGCCAGCCGGGGGAAGGTGGTCCGCTCGTGATCACCCAACTCGGGCAGGAGTGCGGTGAATTCGGGGCCGAAGACGTATACGCCGGCGTTGATCAGATAAGGCGACGGCGGCGCCTCGATGAAGTCCAGCACCTGCCCGAACTCGTTCGTCTCCACGACCCCCCACGGGATCCGCGGGCGGGCCAGCGCGAGCGTCGCGGTCGCACCGCGCTCCGTGTGGAAGGCCGCCATCTCCCGCAGCGAGAACCGGGTCCAGATGTCGCCGTTGGTCGCGTACCAGGGCTCGTCGGGGTACGGGAGCCTGCGCGCGGCGTACTTGAGGCCGCCGCCGCGCCCCAACGGCTCCTCCTCGACCACCGTGGTCACCCGCAGCGGCAGGCGCGCCCGGGACAGCCAGTCCTGGAGGACCTCCGCGAGATGCCCGCAGGACACCACCGCGTCGGTGACCCCCTCCGAGGCCAGCCAGGCGAGTTGGTGCCCGATGATCGGGATGCCCGTGCCCGGGATCTCGACCATCGGTTTCGGCCGGTCGTCCGTATACGGGCGCAGCCGCGAACCCTGGCCACCCGCCAGGATCACTGCCTGGGTCGGGCGGGCCGGGAACGCGGCCGCGTCATGGGTGGATTGGGGTGCTGCGGGGGGAACGTCGGTCATGGCGGTCAGAGTAGGGAGACCCCGACTCCGGCGGAGGGCGACGCGGCGTGCGTCAGCCCATGGAGGCGACGCCGGTCGCGTACGAGGTGTCGCACACGGGCCGGGCGAACGACTGGGCCTTCGTGGGCCCGTACGCGTCCACCGCGGCGCGGCCGAGCGCCCGCGCGATGCCCACGCAGTGCGCGGCGAGGGAAGGCCGCCGGTCCACCTCCTGCTGGAGGTGCGTCAGGACGGCCCCGGGCTGTGCGCCGTCCTGCAGCTCGGTGAGCAGCTTGTCGCGCAGCACGTCCTGTGCGGCGCGCGGCTTCGCGGGGACGGACACACCCTCGGCGGACGCGGTCAGGACCTGGGACGAGGACGTGTCCGACCAGGGGACCATGGTGACCGCGAGGGTGCCGGACAGGACCAGGACGACGGGCAGGACCAGGGCGAGGGAACGGCCGATACGGCGGGCAGAGTGGGTCACGAGGGCGAGAGTAGCGCTCGGTGAGGATCGGGCGACATTTAGTCACCCGGTCGGGGGATGGTTCGATGTGGCTTTTCGAATAAGGGGTTGACGAGTAGGGCTGAATGGCCCGGTCTGCCGGGGTTCCCGCAGGGGTTGGCGCGCCGGCGGCCGCCGGGGCCGAACCGGGGTCGGCCGCCGTACGCGCGGACCGCGCCGGGGCCGCGCGTACAACTCACGCCGAAGGGGCGCCCCTTGGCGGAGCGCCCCTTCGTGTGTCACCCGTTCACGGCCCATCTGCCGCCGTGTGGACGTCAGTCGGAGAGACGGGCACCCGAGGACGTCGAGAACACGTGGATCTCGCCGCCGCGCGGCACCACGTGCAGCGTCGAGCCCTTCTCCGGGACCTGGCGGCCGTTCACGCGGACCACGATGTCCTGCTTGCCCTCGGCCTCGGAGGTCGAGCCGTAGACGTAGCCGTCGGCGCCGAGCTCCTCGACCACGTTCACGGTGATGGTCAGGCCGCCGGTGTCGCCGATGTCGAAGTGCTCGGGGCGGACGCCCACCGTGACGGTGCGGTCGCCCGCGTCGGCGGCGGCGGACAGCGCCTCGCGCGACACCGGGACGACGCTGTCGCCGAACTTCACGCCGCCGTCGGTGATCGGGACCTCGACCAGGTTCATGGCGGGCGAGCCGATGAAGCCGGCGACGAAGAGGTTCGCGGGACGGTCGTACATGTTGCGGGGGGTGTCCACCTGCTGGAGCAGGCCGTCCTTGAGGACCGCGACGCGGTCGCCCATCGTCATGGCCTCGACCTGGTCGTGGGTGACGTAGACGGTGGTGATGCCCAGGTCGCGCTGGAGGGCGGCGATCTGCGTACGGGTGGACACGCGGAGCTTGGCGTCGAGGTTCGACAGCGGCTCGTCCATCAGGAAGACCTGCGGCTTGCGGACGATCGCCCGACCCATCGCGACGCGCTGGCGCTGACCACCGGAGAGGGCCTTCGGCTTGCGGTCGAGGTACTGGGTGAGGTCCAGCATCTTCGCCGCGTCCTCCACCTTGCGGCGGATGGTCGCCTTGTCCTCGCCGGCGATCTTGAGCGCGAAGCCCATGTTGTCGGCGACGGACATGTGCGGGTAGAGCGCGTAGTTCTGGAACACCATCGCGATGTCCCGGTCCTTGGGCGGCAGGTGCGTGACGTCGCGGTCACCGATGCGGATGGCACCGCCGTTGACGTCCTCCAGGCCGGCGAGCATGCGCAGCGAGGTGGACTTGCCGCAGCCGGAGGGGCCGACGAGGACGAGGAACTCGCCGTCCTCGATCTCCAGCTGGAGCTGGTCCACGGCGGGCTTGTCGCCGCCGGGGTACAGCCGGGTCGCCTTCTCGAAAGTGACAGAAGCCATGGTGATGAATCCCTTCTACCGGCAGGAACGTGCCGGACGATCCGAGTGGAAGGTCTAGTCCAGTAATCGGACTCCGCCCGACGCTACCCCGGCCACGCCCGTTCTGTCAGCACCCGGACGCGGCCGACTTCACCGCCCGCGGGGCTGTCCGGCCAGAGCAACGCATTTTTGACCTCGGGGCAGAGGGGTTCCCTCTTGTTCCCCTCGTCGCCCTCGCGAGCGACACTTCCTGCTTCACGGCGCGTGCCTCCGGAGGAGGCTCGGGTCAGCTGTGCGACGGCCAGATCTTCCACGACGAGCACTTGGTTCTCGCGCACGAGGCGGGTGGTGAGCTGGTCGAGCCCGTCCTTCCGGGCGTCGCTGAGGGAGGCGTGGAGCTTGGCGATCCTCTCCCGGGCCTTGCCCCTGTTGCTGTGTTCTTCCACGAGAGCGTGGAGGAAGTAGCGGCCGGCCCGGTCGCGGACCACCGTCAGCTTGACCGGCGTCACGCCGGGCGGCATCGGACGGGACCAGCGCACGTCCAGCGGTTCGTTGTGCTTGGCCAGGCGGTACACGCGTTGTTGCGTTCCCGGTTCCTTCACCCGACCGGCCACCGGCTTGGCCGTGCGCCCCCGATGCTTGCGCTGGTCGGGGATGCCCAGGACCTCGCGTTTGACCCGCCCGGCCTCGTCGCCGACGACGCGCGCTCCTTGATCCGCGGCTGCTGCCACGCTCTCCCCCAGCCCTACGGTCCGATAGTCGGATGTGAACTCTCGTACGGAGAGCGAACGCGGGGGCGAGGGGTTACGAGGCCCGGAAAGGTCTTCGCGACGCGGTCTGGCGGCTGTGTAGAGTGAAGGCGATTCTGCGTGCTGCGCAGCGTCGCGTGTGCCGCCTTAGCTCAGTTGGTAGAGCAGTTCACTTGTAATGATCAGGTCATCGGTTCGATTCCGATAGGCGGCTCCATCCCAGGTCGGACACGTGCCGACCCGGACAGTTCGTACGGGTACGAAGGCCCCGGATCCTTGTGGTCCGGGGCCTTCGGCGTGTGGGGGTGGGAGTCAGTGGCGGCCTGACACGCGGTTCGCGAGGCGGGCCAGGGCGGTGGTGTTCGGGGTGCCGGTGGCGCTCTCGCGGCGGTCCGCCTCGCGGTAGGCGGCGTACAGGGCGTGGACGCCGAGCCAGCGGAAGGGCTCCGGCTCCCAGCGCCGGACGCGGTGGTCGACCCAGGGGAGGGCGGTCAGTTCCGTGGAATCGCCCAGGACCAGGTCGCGCAGGGTGCGGGCGGCCAGGTGGGAGGTGGCCACGCCGGAGCCGACGTAGCCGCCGGCCCAGCCGAGGCCCGTGAGGCGGTCCAGGGTGACGCCGGCGCACCAGTCGCGGGGGACGCCGAGTACCCCGGACCACGCGTGGGTGATCTCCGTACCCGCCAGCCGCGGGAAGAAGGAGGTCAGGAGCGTGGTGAGCGCGGCGACGGTGGCGGGGTCCGTGCTGCCCGTGTTCTCGGCGCCGGCCGCGCGCGAGGCGAAGCGGTACGGGGCGCCGCGGCCGCCGATCGCGATGCGGTCGTCGGCGGTGCGCTGGGCGTACATGTAGGCGTGGGCCATGTCGCCCAGCACCTCCCGGCCGGACCAGGCGAGGGAGTCCCAGACCTCGGGGGGCAGCGGGGCCGTGGCGATCATCGAGGAGTTCATCGGGAGCCAGGACCGCTTCTGGCCCTTGAGGGCGGCCGTGAAGCCCTCCGTGCAGCGCAGTACGTACGGGGCGCGGACGGTGCCGTGGGGGGTGGCGGCCCGGCCGGGGGCGATGTCGGTGACGGGGGTGGACTCGTGAATGACGACGCCCAGCCGTTCGCAGGCGGCGGCCAGGCCGAGGACGAGCTTCAGGGGGTGGACGCGGGCGCCGTGCGGGGACCAACTGGAGCCGATGGCGTCGGTGATGTCGACGCGGGCCCGGGTGTCGGTGGCGTCGTACAGTTCGCGGTCGCTCTCGCCGAAGGCGAGTTCGGCGGCGTGGAAGGCCTTGAGGCGGGTCAGTTGGGCGGGGGTGCGGGCGACTTCGAGGACGCCGCCGTGGTGGATGTCGGCCTCGATGCCCTCCTTGGCGGCGGTGCGGATGACCTCGGTGACGGTCTCGTTCATGGCCTGCTGGAGGCGGCGTGCGGCGTCGTGACCGTGGAGCTCGGCGTAGCGGTCGCGGCCGGCGACGCCGTTGTAGAGCCAGCCGCCGTTGCGGCCGGACGCCCCGTAGCCGCAGGTCTTCTGCTCCAGCACGACGACGCGGAGGTCGGGTGCGGAGGTCTTGAGGTGGTAGGCGGTCCACAGGCCGGTGTAGCCGCCGCCGACGATGACGACGTCGGCCGTGGCGTCGCCGGTGAGGGGGGTTCGGGGCGGCCGGGGGGCGCCGGCGTCCGTCGCGTGCCAGAAGGAGATTCCGCCGTTGATCGTCATGGGGGAGTTGCTACACCTCGTCGCGAAGGGGTGTCCAGGGACGCGGTGCCGGGTTCCGGGGCGGGATGCGCGGCCTTCTGGCTGATGCGGCGGGTCCACGGCTGGACGTACGCGTGCCGGCGGCCGGGGGTGGGTCAGGGGCGGCGGCCGGCCACGAACCAGCGGGCGGGGAGCATCACGGGGGTGCCGTCGGCGCGGGTCTCGCTCATCGCCAGGGCCGTCTCGCCCTCGTCGAGGACGTGCAGGCCGGCGCCGCGCAGGAGCCCGGCGATCTCGCCGTCGGCGACCTCGCCGGGGCGCAGGTCGTGTTCCTTGACGCGGCGCAGCTTCGGGGAGGGCCCGCCGGACCGCTCCGCGTGGTCCTGGAGAACGGCCTTGGCCTCGCCGGTCGGTTCCAGGACGAGCGCCCGGCCGCGGTCCCCGACGAGGGTGGCGACGCAGGCGGCGACCGACGGCCGGTCCTCGGGGTCGCTCTGGTGCAGGACGGCCCGCATGTAGACGTGGGTGTCGCCGAGCCGGTCGTGGAGGGCGTGGGCCTGGGAGTCGTCGGCCAGGTTCAGCTGCTCGTACGTGGCGGTGCCCGCGGGGTCGGCGCGGCGGGCGTGTGCGACGGCGGCCGCGCAGAGGTCGACACCGACGACGACGGCGAACCGGGTGGCGAGGTGGCGGGTCTGGGTGCCGTTCCCGCAGCCGAGGTCCGCGAGGGGCAGGGCCGGGTCGGCGTGGGGGGCGAGGAGGGCGATGTCCCGTTCGGCGGTCAGGGAGGCGTCCGCGTCCCAGAACGGTTCGCCCGGTTCGCCGTTGCTCTGCTCCCAGTAGCCGTCCCAGGCCTTGCGGTAGCGGTCGGACACGGTCATGTGCGGGTCTCCCTCGGTGCTGCGGCCTACGGTGTCGACGGGGTGCGTACCCCGGGTGGCGGCGGGTCATCCGGGGTCCGGCGCGGCACAGGTGTGCGGACGTAGGGTCGGGAGGATGGTGGAGATTCCGACCGGATTGGTCGAGGCCCAGATCAGGTACAACGGCGACGCGGGGCGGGAGTTCATCGCCGTGTTGCCGGCGCGGGCGGCGGAGTTCCTGGAGCGGTGGGGGCTGACGCGGACGGGCCCGGGGATGCACGGGGTGACGGCGCTGGTGCTTCCGGTGGAGCGGGCCGACGGCACGCCGGCCGCGCTGAAGTTGCAGGCGCTGGACGAGGAGAGCGCGGGGGAGCACCTCGCGCTGCGGGCGTGGGGCGGGGACGGCAGCGTACGGCTCCTGGACCACGACGCGTCGACGGGCACGATGCTGCTGGAGCGGCTGGACGCGGGCCGGCACCTGTCGGTGCTCGCGGCCCGGGACGTACGGCAGGCGGTACGGGTGATCGCGGAACTGCTGGCGCGGTTGACGTCCGTGCCGGCGCCGGCGGGAGTGCGCGGGCTGGGCGACGTGGCGGGCGCGATGCTGGCGGACGTGCCGGACGCCCTCGGCGGGTTGGACGAGCGGGGGCGCGGGGTGCTGCGGAGCTGCGCGGCGGCGGTGGCGGAGGTGGTGGGGGAGCCGGGGGACCGGCTGCTCCACTGGGACCTGCACTACGACAACGTGCTCGCGGGCGGGCGGGAGCCGTGGCTGGCGATCGACCCGAAGCCGCTGGCCGGCGATCCGGGCTTCGACCTGATGCCGGCGATCGGCGAACACTTCGCGGCGGACGACGTGTGGTGGCGCTTCGACCTGATGACGGAGGTGATGGGCCTGGACCGGGATCGGACTCGGGCCTGGACGTTGGGGCGGGTGTTGCAGAACTGCCTGTGGGACGTGGAGGACGGGGAACCGTTGCAGGAGGAGCAGTTGGTGACCGCCGAACTGCTGTTGGCCGGCCGACGGGCGGGGTGACGGCCGGCGCGGCTCAGGGGACGAGGACGACCTTGCCCGTGGTGTCGCGGGAGGCGAGCGCGTCGTGGGCGGCGGCCGCCCGGGACAGGGGATAGCGCTGGATCGCCGGCCGCAGCCGGCCGACCGCGGCCTCCGCGAGGGCCCGCGTCTCCAGGGCGCGGATCGGGTCGGGGGCGTCGACGCGCCGCAGCATGGCCGGGCCGAGGACGACCTCGCTGGTGACGCGGCGGGCCGTGAGGGCGGCGCGCTCGGCGTCGGTGAGGGTGAGCTCGCCGCCCGACCAGCCGAAGACGAGCCGGCGTCCGCCGGGCGCGAGCAGGTCGAGGGCCGCCCGGGAGACGGCCCCGCCGGCGGAGTCGAAGAGGACGTCCACTCCGCCGGGGTGGTGGGCGCGTACGGCCGCCGCCCAGCCGGGGTCGTTGTAGTCGAGGGCGAGGTCGGCGCCGTTGGCGTGGGCCAGGCCCGCCTTGACGGGACCGCCGGCGAGGGCGACGACGGTGGCGCCTGCGTTCTTCGCGTACTGCACG
Source organism: Streptomyces sp. H27-H5 (assembly GCF_026627505.1). GTDB lineage: Bacteria > Actinomycetota > Actinomycetes > Streptomycetales > Streptomycetaceae > Streptomyces. The sequence goes on from NZ_JAPNLK010000064.1 coordinate 44,170, forward strand.
AGCAGCGTGCCGATGCCGCCGGCGGCGGCCGTGACGACCACGACCGAGCCCGGGCCGAGGTCGACGAACCCGAGGATCCCCAGGGTGGTGCGGCCGGTCCCGATCATGGCGACGGCCCGGGCGGGGTCGAGGCCCGGCGGTACGGGGTGCAGCCGGTCGGCGGCGGCGACCGCGTACTCGGCGTAGCCGCCGGGGGCGAACCCCAGATGGACGACGACCTCCCGCCCGAGCCAGGCGGGATCGGTGCCGGGACCGAGGGCGTCGACGGTGCCGGCGACCTCCCGGCCGGGGACGGTCGGCAGTTCGGGGAGGGCGGGGGCGGGCCCCTGGACGCCCTCGCGGAGCGCGGTGTCGAGGAGGTGGACGCCGGCGGCGGCGACGGCGATGCGGACCTGCCCGGGGGCGGGAACGGGGACGGGCACGCGCTCGTACGTGAGGTTCTCGGCGGGGCCGAAGGCGTGCAGGCGAACGGCGTTCATGGTGTCGGGGCCGCCGGTCGTGCCCGGGGCGGTGTGCGTGTCGGGGGTGGTGTCCATGGGGTCAGCCTCGGACCTCGACCTGGGTTGAGGTCAAGGGTTGCCGGGGGTTGCCGGGGGCCCCAGGGGGTCTTCGGGGCTTTGTCAGTGCGGTGGGTCACGATGGTGCGATGGTGCGAAACGAGCGGGCCCGGACGGTGAAGGCGGCACGACGGCCGGAGGTGCGGCTGCCGGAGCTCGTGGGGTGGCGGGGCGGTGAACTGGAGCCGGACGGGGACTACGACGGGCTGGAGTTCGCGGACCTCGACCTGGTCGGGCAGGAGGGGGTCGGGGCGCGGTTCATGGACTGCGCGCTGCGGCGGTGCGCGTTGGACGAGACGGGGCTGACGAAGGCCCGTTTCCTGGACTCGGTGCTGGAGGGGGTGCGGGGCGTGGGCACGGACCTGTCGGGAGCCTCGCTGCGGGACGTGGAACTGGTGGAGGCCCGCCTGGGCGGGATCCAACTGCACGGCGCGGTACTGGAACGGGTCGTCGTACGAGGCGGCAAGATCGACTACCTGAACCTGCGCGGCGCCCGGCTCAAGGACGTGGTGTTCGAGGGGTGCGTGCTGGTGGAGCCGGACTTCGGGGGCGCGGTGCTGGAGCGCGTGGAGTTCCGGGACGTCACGCTGCGCGGGGCGGACTTCAGCGGGGCGCGGATGACGGACGTGGACCTGCGGGAGGCGGCCGAGCTGGGCATCGCGCGCGGCGTGGAGGCCCTGTCGGGGGCGGTGATCAGCCCCTCGCAGCTGTTCGACCTGGCCCCGGCACTGGCGGCGCAGCTCGGGCTGCGGGTGGTGCCGTAGGCGGGGGCGGGGGAAGCGGGCGGGGGACGCGTTCGGGGCGCGGGGCTACGCGGGGGCGCGGGGGAAGCGTTCGGGGCTACGCGGGAACGCGGGGGAAGCGGGACTGGAGCGTCCAGATGACCGGGTTGTCGCCGAGTCCGTCGTGCATGTCGACGAGGTCCGCGATCACGTCGTGCAGGAAGTCCCGGGCCTCGCGGCGCAGCAGGCGGTGCGTGAAGGTCAGCGGGTCCTCCTCGGCCGGCATCCAGTCCGCCTCGATGTCCACCCAGCCGAAGCGGCGCTCGAACAGCATCCGGTCGCTGGACTCGGTGAAGTCGAGTTCGGCGTACTGCCGGTTGGCGGAACGGCTCCCGCGCGGGTCCTGGTCGAGCTGCTCGACGATGTCGCAGAGCGCCCAGGCGAAGTCCAGTACCGGAACCCATCCCCAGGCTGTGGACACTTCCCGGTCCGCGTGGGTGTCGGCGAGGTAGACGTCCCCGCAGAACAGGTCGTGGCGCAGCGTGTGGACGTCCGCCGAGCGGTAGTCGGTCTGCGGGGGGTCGGGGAAGCGCCGGGAGAGGGAGTAGCCGATGTCGAGCACGTACCCGATGGTGTCACGGGCCCGCCCCTCCCGGCGCCGGGGCCCTGGCGGGCCGTTGATCAACGGACGTTGACGGCCGTCCACGCGGCGGCGACCCGGGCGACCTCGACGCTGCCCGCGCCGCCGGCGGGGCTGGAGATGGGCGGGGCGGCCGGTGCGTCAGCCGCTCACCGTCGCGCGGAGCGGCCCCGGCTCCGCCGGGCTTTCGGGGCTCCGCCCCGGACCCCGCGCCTCAAACGCCGGCGGGGCTGGATTGGCCGACCCGAACCGGAAGGGTGGCCCGCACCCGCGCCTCAAACGCCGGCGGGGCTGGATTAGCCGGACCGGCCGGTGAGGCTGGATTGACGGGGGTCGGACGGTTGGTCGGGGGCGGGGACGGGGTGGGGTGTTGGCCGGGACGTAGAAGTGGGATGTGTGGCGCGTGACCACCGCCCGACAGAGCAACCCAACCCAGGGCGCCCAAATCACACAGTCCAGGACGACACCCCACCCCGGCACCGACCCCCCGCCCGGCCCCGCCCGGCCCCGCCGGCGCTTGAGGCGCCCGGCGCAGCCGGGACCCGCAGCAGACGACAGCAAGGCAGCAACCACCCGGCGCAGCCGGGACCGACCGTCACGGCAGCAGGCGCTGTTCCTTCGCCACCGACACCGCCCCCGCGCGCGTGTCCACGCCGAGCTTGTCGTAGATGCGGCCCAGGTGGGTCTTGACCGTGGCTTCGCTGATGAACAGGGCCCGGGCGATGTCCCGGTTGCCGAGGCCGCGGGCCAGTTGGCCGAGGATGTCCAGTTCACGGTCCGTCAGGGTGGGCCGGGTGCCCCGCATGTGGGCCATGACCCGGCTGGCCACCGGCGCGGAGAGCGTGGTGCGGCCGGCCGCCGCGGAGTGGATCGCGGCGAAGAGTTCCTCGGGGCGTTCCGCCTTGAGGAGGTAGCCGGTGGCGCCCGCCCCGATGGCCCGGGTGATGTCGGCGTCGGTGTCGTAGGTGGTCAGTACGAGCACGTGCGGCGGGTCGGTGAGCGCCGTGATGCGGCGGGTGGCTTCGACGCCGTCGATGCCCTCCCCGAGCTGGAGGTCCATCAGGACCACGTCGGGGCGGAGTTTGGCGGCCAGCGCGACGGCTTCCTCGCCGCTGCCGGCTTCGCCGAGCACCTCGATGTCGGGCTCGCTGCCCAGCAGGGCGAGCAGGCCGGCGCGGACCACCACGTGGTCGTCGCAGAGCAGGATCGTCGTCATCCGGTGGGCTCCAGGGGGATCGAGGCGGAGAGGACCGTGCCCTCGCCCGGGGTGGATTCGACGGTGAGGTCGCCGCCGAGCTGGCTGACGCGGGCGCGTATGGCCGGGAGGCCGTGCCCGCGGTTGCCCGGACCGGATCCGCCTCGGCCGGCGGCCTGCGGGGAGGGTGTGAAGCCGTGGCCGTCGTCCGCGATGTCCAGGACCACCTGGTCGCCGAGGAAGCTCAGGGTGAGGGCGGCGGTTCGGGCGCCGGAGTGTTCGCGGACGTTGGCCAGCGCGCCTTGGGCGATCCGCAGGAGGGCGGATTCGGCCCGGTCCGGGAGGGGGGTCGGGGTGCCCTCCAGGTGGAAGCGGACCTCGATGTCGGGGCCGGCGTCGAGGGCGCGCAGGGCGTCGGCGAGGCCGGCGCCGCCCGCGAGTTCCGGCGGGGCCAGGTCGTGGACCAGGCGGCGGGCCTCGGCGAGGCCGCGAGCGGCGATGTCGGTGGCGGTACGGACGTGCGCGCGGGCGGTGCCGGGATCGCTGTCCCAGGTGCGGTCGGCGGCCTGGAGCAGCATCTGCTGGCTCGACAGGTGCTGGGCCAGGGTGTCGTGGATCTCCATCGACAGTCGCTGGCGTTCCGCGAGGGTGCCCTCGCGGCGCTCGGTGGCGGCGAGTTCCCGGCGGGTCCGGATCAGGTCGTCGATCAATGCGCGCTGGGCCTCGGCCTGGCGTTCGGTGTGCACGAAGACGGCCGTGGCGAGCGCGGCGACCGCGGGCGGGGCGAGCAACAGGTTCGGGTCGAAGTCCTGGGACAGCTTCAGCTGGGCGGCCACCACGAACACGGTGAGCAGGGCCACGAGCACGACGGCCGCGCGGGGCGGCAGGGTGCGCAGGCCCGTGTAGAAGAGCGGTACGGCGCACCACGCGAAGCTCGGCGCGAGGACGACGAGGACCACCCAGGTGGCCACGACCAGGCCGAGCCACAGGAGTCTGCGCAGGGTGGGCGCGGCGCCGAGGGCGGGGCCCAGGACGTACAGCAGGGCGAGGACGATGCTGAGGGCGATGATCCACGGGGTGCGGGGCTCGCCGGGGTGCCGGAGCAGGAAGCGGGCCACGGAGGCGCCGAGGAGCAGGAAGAACGCCGCGTGCATGACGGTGGCCAGGGCGCGGGTGTCGGGTTTCCGCAGCGGTGCGGGGCTCACGGGGTGCTCCTGGGGTGGGGTGGTGCGTACGTCCATCCTGACGCGTCGGCGAGGCCTTCGAACGGAGCCGCCGGTGCGCGCGCCGATCGCGGGCGCGCTCTGACCAGCCAATCCGTCCGCGTACCCCGTGCACATCGGCCGATCGGTTGACCCCCGGGTCAACCGGTGTGCCGGCCGGCGCGAGCCGGTACGGCGACGGACGGACGGGGTTTGCGGGCCGAGGCTTGGAGCAGCAGGAAACGAGTCCGACGCATCCAGGAGCAGACATGAACACCCGCACCCGCGTTCTCACCGGTACCGCTCTCGCCGTCGCGCTCGGCGCCGGGACCTTCGGTGCCGTCAGCGCGAGCGCCGCGCAGAGCGAGTCCGCCCCGGCGGCGGCCGTCCAGGCCGCTTCCTCGAAGAAGGACGACGACAGGAACTTCACCACCTCGACCCACCTCACCGTCGACGCCGCCTCCCGCGCCGCCCAGGCCGCGCTCAAGGCCGCCGAGAAGGAGGGTCAGAAGGTGACGGTCGCGGTCGTGGACCGCAACGGCAACACCCTGGTCACCCTGCGCGGCGACGGCGCCGGCCCGCAGTCCTACGAGTCGGCGCAGCGCAAGGCGTACACGGCCGTGTCCTGGAACGCCCCGACCTCGGTGCTGGCCGGTCGGCTCGCCCAGACCCCGAACCTGAAGGACATCCCGGGCACCCTCTTCCTCGGCGGCGGCACCCCGGTCCAGGCCAAGGGCGCCCCGGTCGCCGGCATCGGCGTGGCCGGCGCCCCGAGCGGCGACCTGGACGAGAAGTTCGCGAAGGCCGGCGCGGACTCCCTCGCCAACTGACCCCGCCCGGCGGCCGACGCCCTACGCCGCCCCGCCCGGCCGCCGACGCCCTGCCCCGCCCTGGTGTCGACGCCATGCCCGCCCGGCCCTGTTGTCGACGCGATGCCCCGCCGGGTGCCCGCTTAGTGGTCTGCGTCGTAAGTCCTTCGGGGGTTGATCACGCGGCCTTGGCGGCGGAGGATTCTTCTGGGTGATCGGCGGTGTGCTGGTCGAGCCTGGCCAGGAGATCGTCCAGGTCGGAGGTGGT
>NZ_JAPNLK010000065.1 GCF_026627505.1 Streptomyces sp. H27-H5
CCGGCACCGACATCGGCCACCCCAACGACGCCTTCGACACCGCCGCCATCGTCCACCTCGCCGACCACGAGGCGTGACCGCACCCAACCCGCCCAACCGGAAAAGGACCTGCAACGCGCTGCACTAGAGGCCGCCGGCGCGGACCAGCCCCGTCTCGTACGCCAGGACCACGACCTGTACCCGGTCGCGCAGGCCCAGCTTCGTCAGGATGCGGCCCACGTGCGTCTTGACGGTGGCCTCCGAGAGGACCAGTCGCGCCGCGATCTCGCCGTTCGACAGGCCCTGCGCCACCAGCAGCATGACCTCGCGCTCGCGCTCGGTCAGCCGCTCCACGTCCTTGTTCCGCGGCTCCGCCGTCGTGGTCGGCAGCATCGGCGCGAAGCGGTCCAGCAGGCGCCGGGTCGTGGACGGGGCGACGACGGCGTCGCCGCTGTGCACCGAGCGGATCGCGGCCAGCAGTTCCGCCGGCGGGACGTCCTTGAGCATGAAGCCGCTCGCGCCGGCCTTCAGCCCGGAGAACGCGTACTCGTCCAGGTCGAACGTGGTCAGGATGATGACCTTGGGGTGTTCCTCGGGTTCGCAGATGCGCCGGGTCGCCTCGACCCCGTCGAGCCGCGGCATCCGGACGTCCATCAGCACCACGTCCACCTTCGTGGCCCGCAGCACCTCCAGCGCCTCCAGGCCGTCCCCGGCCTCGGCGACCACGTCCATGTCCGGCTGGGCGGCCAGCACCATTCGGAAGCCGGTGCGCAGCAGCACCTGATCGTCGACCAGCATCACTCGGATGGACATCGGTTACCTCGTCCTCGTCATCTCTTCTTGAGCGGGAGCAGTGCGCTGACCCGGAAGCCGCCGCCTGGACGCGGGCCCGCGTCCAGGGTGCCTCCGACCATACCGATGCGTTCCCGCATGCCGATCAGCCCGTGTCCGGCGCCGTCGGCGCCGCCGTCCTCGTACAGTTCGTGGGCCGCGCCCCGGCCGTCGTCCTCCACGAGCAGGCCCAGCCCGTCGTCGAAGTAGACCAGCCGGACGCTGGCGCTCGCCCCGGGGCCCCCGTGCTTGCGCGTGTTGGTCAGCGCCTCCTGCACGATCCGGTACGCGGTCAGTTCGACCCCGCTCGGCAGCCGGCGGGGGGCGCCCTCGACCTCGAAGTCCACCGTGAGGCCCGCGGCCCGTACCTGCTCGACCAGGACCTCGATCTGTTCCACGTCCGGCTGCGGCACGTAGTCCTCGGACTCCTGCGGTTCGCCGGTGCGCAGCACGCCCAGCAGTCGCCGCATCTCGGCCAGTGCCTGCCGGCCGGTGCCGGAGATGGTCTGGAGGGCCTCCTTGGCCTGTTCCGGGGCCACGTCCATGACGTACGCGGCGCCGTCGGCCTGCACCACCATCACCGACACGTTGTGCGCGACGACGTCGTGCAGCTCGCGGGCGATCCGGGCGCGTTCGGTGGTGACGGCCGCCTTGGCCTGGGCCTCGCGCTCCTTCTCCAGGCGCTGGTTGCGTTCGACGAGCTGGGCGTAGTAGGCCCGGCGGGTGCGCACGGAGTCGCCGAGTACCCAGGCGAGGGCGAAGGGCACGACGGCGAAGAGCGCCCCGATGACGTTGTCGCCGGTCTCGCCCCGGTCCACGTGGAAGCGCAGGAAGTACAGGGGGGACGCGGTCAGCCCGATGCCGAACGCCACCCGGGACAGCCGGCGCGAGACGTCCGCGGAGGCCGCGACCGTGTACAGGATGATCAGCATCCCGAAGTCGCCGAGGTGTGGATCGGTGCGGGTCAGCAACTGGTAGACGCCGGTGCCGACGGCCAGCCAGAACATCGGCACGGTCCACTTGCGGCGCAGGGCCACCACCGCGCTCATCGCGATCACCGAGGGGACGGCGATCAGGCGGGTGGCGGTGCTGCTCAGACCGCTGTTGGCGACTTCCAGCAGAGAGACCCCGAAGAGCAGCGCAGCCCAGAAGCTGTCGACGCCCGTCGGGTGTCTGCGGAGGAAGTCGTAGAGACGCTGCACGTAACCCAGAGTAGGCAAAGCGGATAGGTGCTGGAGTCAACCAGAGGGGCGATCCGTTGAGGGATGAAGTACACCCGAAGGTGGAGGGTGAGCCTAGCCTTGGGTCGATGAGCACTCAGGGCGAACGCGCGGTTCCGGTCCGTTGGCGGTCGGCGATGGAGGCCGCGCTGTACGGCCCCGACGGCTTCTACACACGTCCCGGCGGCCCGGGTCCCGCGGGGCACTTCCGCACCTCCGTGCACGCCTCGCGGCTGTACGCGGGAGCCGTCGCCCGGCTCCTCCTCGCGGTGGACGAGGCCCTCGGGCGCCCTCGGGGGCTGGACCTGGTCGACATGGGGGCCGGGCGCGGCGAACTGCTCACCGGGGTGCTGGCCGCCCTGCCCCCGGATGCGGCCGCACGGGTGCGTCCGTACGCCGTCGAGCGCGCGGCCCGGCCCGAGGGGCTGGACCCCCGGATCCACTGGGTCCCCGTACCGCCCGAACGGACGACGGGGCTGTTGTTCGCCAACGAGTGGCTGGACAACGTGCCGCTGGAGATCGCCGAGGACGGCCGCTACGTCACGGTCGCGCCCGACGGCACGGAGAGCCCCGGCGGGCCCCTGGAGGAGGCGGACCGGGCCTGGCTGGAGCGGTGGTGGCCCGGGGCGGGCCGGGCCGAGATCGGCCGGTCCCGCGACGAGGCCTGGGCGGCGGCCGCCGCGACCTTGGAGCGGGGCCTGGCGGTGGCGGTGGACTACGCCCACACCCGGGAGGCCCGGCCCCCGTTCGGCACGCTCACCGGCTTCCGCGCGGGCCGGGAGGTCCCCCCGGTCCCGGACGGCGGGTGCGACGTCACCGCCCACGTCGCGCTGGACGCCTGCGCGGGACCGGGCGCGACCCTGCTCACGCAGCGCCGGGCCCTGGCGCTCCTCGGGGTCTCGGGCGGCCGGCCACCGCTGGCCCTGGCCTCGACGGACCCGGTGGCGTACGTCCGCGCCCTGTCGGCGGCGGGCGAGGCGGCGGAACTCACCGCGCGCGGAGGCCTGGGCGACTTCGGCTGGCTGGTCCAGCCGGTCGGCATCGCGCCCTGGCCGGCCGGGCACGGCGAAGGGGCCGGGACGCCCTGACGGGATCCCGACCCCTCCCACCTCATCCGCTCCCGACCGCGTGCTACCGCTCCGTGTGGTGGTCGTGCCCGGGGCGCAGACCCCCGCCGTTGCCCGAGCCGGTGCTCGGCTTCGAGACGACCGGCTGCGACAGCGGGGCCAGGTCGTAGGCGTAGTGGCCGACCGCGTTCGCGATGACGTCGACGTTGATGTCGAGCGCCTTCTGGTCGATGTTGTTGATGTCGTCGCCCTTGCCGTGGTAGTTCACGTCGTAGGCGACCCCGGCCTGACCGCCGAACTTCGCGGCCTGCTCGGCGGTCTTGATGCCCTCGGCGCCCGTGTCCGTACCACCGGACGGGATGCCGGCCTCGATGAACGGGCCGTAGTCCGAGCGGCCGGTGAAGTCCGAGCCCTCGTGCGGGATGCGCTGCGCGTCGAGGAAGTCGGTGATGCCCTTCTCCAACTGCGCGGAGCCCTCGGGGCCGGGGCCCGAGCCGACCTTGTCCGAGTCGTCGCCGTCGTAGACGAAGTAGGCGGCGTTCGGCGAGGCGATCATGTCGAAGTTCAGGTAGAGCTTGATCTGCTTCTTCTGCGCGTCCGTCAGACCGGCCACGTACGCCTCGGAGCCGAGCAGGCCGAACTCCTCCGCCGACCACCAGGCGAACTTGACCTTGTTCTTGATCTTCGTCTGGCTGCTCGCGAGGCGCTGTGCGACCTGGAGGATGCCGGCCGAGCCGGATCCGTTGTCGTTGATGCCGGGCCCCTCCGAGACCGAGTCCAGGTGCGCGCCCAGGAAGACGGTGTTGTTCTCGTCGCCACCCCGCGTCTCGGCGACGACGTTGTACGTCTTGCGGTTCTCGCGCAACTCGCGGATGTCCAGGGTGATCGACACCGGACCGGCGGCCGCCTCGGCGGCGAGCTTCTCGCCCTCCGCCTGGGTCACGCCGCCCGTCGGGACCTTGCCCGCGTCCGCGGCGCCCAGGGTGCCGTTCAGCGCGCCCTCGGTGTTGTTGTAGATGACCGCGCCGACCGCGCCGGCCGTCGCCGCGTTCGCCTGCTTCACCGCGAAGGTGCAGCCGCCGCGCTTCACGAGGGCGATCTTGCCGGTGAAGGTGTTGGAGGCGAAGTCGGCGGGCTCGCAGCCGTTCGTGCCGTCGGCGTCCACGGGGGCGACGGCGAGCTGCGCCGTGATGCCTTCCTCGGGGCCGCTCGCGGTGTACGTCATCAGGTTGATCGGAACGTCGCGTTCGGCGTCGCCGTTCACGGTGAGCTTTTCCGAGATGGTTTCGACATACACGAAGTCGAACTCGTTCTTCGTGACCTTGTATCCCGCCGCGCGCAGCACGGCTTCGACGTACTGGGCGGATTGCACGTGGCCCTTGGAACCGGCCACCCGGGTGCCCTTGTTGTAGTCGGCGATCGACTGGAAGACCTTCAGGTGGTTGTGGGCGCCCTTGCCCGTCGCCTCCTTGACCAGCTTCTTGGCCAACGCGTCGCCCTTGGCGGCGTCGCTCTGGGGGCCGGTGGCACCGGCGGGACCGGCGAGGAGCAGCGGGGAGACGAGAGCCACGGCGGCCAAGGCGGCAGTGGCTGCGGCTATACGGCGTGAGGGCATGAAGGTCCTTTCACGACAAGTGCAGGCATACGTGTGGTGTCGCACGGTGCGCGAGGGGGAGTGGTGATCGCACGTTAAACAGCAAGGGGCCACTCTGGCCAGAGTTTTCACTGATTCCGGTTTATGAATTCCGTATATCGGTGAAACTGCGCCGGTGTTAATCGGCCACTGTCCGCAGGTCCGGACCTACCGGAGGATGCCTTCCATGAAGTCGGATCCGAGGCGCGCCACCGCGGTCACGTCCAACTGGTGCTGCGCGTAACGCCCCTGACGGTGCGTGTGCAGCAGCTCGGCCTTCTTGAGCACCGACAGGTGGCGGGACACCTCGGGGGCGGATATGCCGTAGACCGTGGCCAGCTCGCTGGTGGTGTACGGCCCGCGGGCCAGGCTCCGGCACAGCATCATCCGCATCGGGTGCGCCAGGGCCTCCATGCGCCGCCGGAGCAGCTCCACCGAACCGGGCGCGGAAGCCAACTCGGGCGAGCCGAGCGGATAGTGGACCACCGGCCGCCAGCCCGGGGCATGCAGGACCAGCAGGTGCGGCCAGCCGAAGTGGGTCGGTACGAAGACCAGCCCCCGACCCACCCGGGGATCGGTGGCGGTCGCCGAACCGTTGACCATCTTGTCGGCGGTGATCGTGGTCCCGGACCGGTCCAGACTCAACGCCGACGACACCTCCCGCAGCGCGGCCGGCAACCCCTTGTGGCGCAACACCTCCGCCTTGTGGCGCGCGTCCGCGGCCTGCTGCGGGCCGATCCGCCGCCAGACCTCGCCGAAGAACGCCTCGTGGCAGTCCTCCAGCAGCCGCCGCATCCACACCCGCACGGCGGCGGTGTCGTCCAACAGGCGCAGCGAGAACTGCAACTGGCGGGGCCCGCGCGCGGCGGCCGTCTCCAACGCCTTGGCGCGCGAGGCCGCGTCGTGGAGCGGGGAGGCGACCCCGCCCTCGTTGTAGAGGGCCAGCCAGCAGTGTTCCAGGGCGGCGATCACGAACCGCTCGTCGTCGAGCCGGTCGAGTACGTCGAGTTCCTCGGCCAGCGTCCCGGCGGGCAGGCCCGAGCCGCCGGGCACCCCGGCGAAGGGCATGAACACGTCCGAGAACGAACTCCGCCACATGAAGTCGGCTTCCAGCAGCCGATCGGCGAGGGAGGGGTCGAGGCCGGCCCGCGTGGCGTTCGCCCACGACTGGAGCCCGGGGTGGTGCGCGGGCTGGGAGAGCGCGTGCAGGGCCATGCAGAGCTCGGCGAGCGGGGAGGGCGCGAACGCGATCCGCTCCGCGGGGAGCCCGGCGATGTCGATGGTGACGCTCATCGCCCCATTCTGTCGGGTGCGGGTCGGCCGGGCGTGCGCCGGGGGGCGTCGGACCGGCGCACGGGAAGCCGTCCTTCAGGCCGCTCACCGGGCGGAATCCGGTTCGATTGACGAGGAGCGTCAATCGACGGGACGGGTGCGGCCGAGGGGGTGAGGGTGGAGCCATGAGCGCGATCGAGCAGTACCTCCTCGACACCTACCGGGCCTCCCAGCACGGGACGCCCATGCCGCCGCCGCCCGGCCGTGACGACGTGGCCGTCATCCGCGAGGCCCGCGACCGGGCCCGCTTCCACGCGGTCCTCGCCGGCCGCCCCGCCCACCACCGGCTGACCCGGGCCGTCCGCCGGCTCTTCTCCCGACCCCGCTCCTGCTGACCGGGCCGGGCGGCCGAGGGCTCGGCAGCCGGGCAGGCCGGGAGCCCGCCGGGCCGGTGAAGCGGCCCCCTCCAGCCCCCTGGGACCGCCCGCCCGGCCGCCTGCCGTCCCGCCCGCTACAAGCGGGCCACGAAGTCCGCCACCGCCGCCCGGACATCGGCCCCGGTCCACTCCAGCCCCGGCTCCGTGACCTCCAGCTCCGCCATCGACAGCCCCGGCGGCCCCTCCGCCGACCAGCGGCGGAACAGCACCGTCCCCGTCTCCTCCGCCTGCCGCAGGCCCGCCTCCGTCAGCCGGTCCGCGTCGTACGGCAGCCACACCTGGAACTGGTGCGTGTGCGGCTCCTCCGGATGGACCCGGAACCAGGGCACCCCGGCCGCCGCGAAGCCCTCCCGCAGGGCCCCGGCGACGATCCGCGCCCGCTCCACGTACGACGGCAGCCGCGGCAGCTCCCGCTCCAGCCCCGCCAGCGCGGACAGCGCCTGCGGGAACTGCCGGAAGATCTGGCCCCCGTACCGGTGCCGCCACACCCGCGCCTCCGCGACCAGCTCCGCGGACCCCGCCAGCGCGGCGCCGCTCAGGCCGCCGAGCGACTTGTAGAAGGACACGTACACGGAGTCCGCGAGCCCCGCGATCTCCGACAGCGGCCGCCCGAAGTGCGTCGTGGACTCCCACAGCCGCGCCCCGTCGAAGTGCACCACCGCGTCCCGCGCCCGGGCCGCGTCCACCAGCGCCGTCAACTCCTCCCACGTCGGCAGGAGGAACCCCGCGTCCCGCAGCGGCAGCTCCAGCATCAACGTGCCGAAGGGCTCCGCGACCTCCGCGACCTCCTGCGGCGTGGGCTGCCTCGGGTCCCGCGTCGGGTACACCGTCCGCAACCCCGAGACCACCGACAGCGCCCCGCCCTCCCACAGCTCCGGATGGCCCATGGGGTGCAGGGCCACCACCGGGTTCCCGGTACGTCCCGCCCAGCACCGCAGCGCGATCTGCTGCGCCATCGTCCCCGACGGGAAGAACGCCGCGTCCGCCGTCCCCAGCAGCTCGGCGACCCGCTCCTCCAGCCTGGCCACCACCCCGTCGCCGTACACGTCGGCGGGCTCGTCCGGGTCGGCGGCCGCCGCCTGCGGCAGGGCCGCGAGCAGCTCGCCCACCGTCGGCTCCAGCAGGCTCCGCGAGAGGGTCCGACCCGCTCCGCGCCACGCCGCGACCAGCCGCTTCGTACGGTCTTCATCAGCAGTCATGCCCCGATCATCGCCGACCGGCCGACACGCCCAGGGGCTAGCATGGCGGCGTATCGTCCGGTACCCCCCGCGGACTGGAACGGAAGGCATTCCCCGCGTGAACGCACCCCTTCAGACGGAGCCCAGGGATCCGTCGGACCGCCCCGCACGGCTCACCGTCGGCGTCGTCGGCGCCGGCCGGGTCGGCCCCGCGCTGGCCCGCGCCCTCCAGCAGGCCGGACACCGCCCCGTCGCCGTGTCCGGAGTGTCCGAGGCGTCCCGCCGGCGAGCCGCCCGACTGCTGCCCGACGTGCCCGTCGTACCGCCCGCCGAGGTCCTGGAGCGGGCCGAGCTGGTCCTGCTCACCGTCCCCGACGACGCACTCCCCTCCCTGGTCGAGGGCCTCGTCGAGACCGGCGCGATCCGCCCCGGCCGGCTCCTCGTCCACACCTCCGGGCGGTACGGGACCGCCGTGCTGGACCCCGCCCGCCGCGCGGGCGCCCTGCCGCTGGCCCTGCACCCCGTGATGACGTTCACCGGCACCGAGGTCGACGTGCAGCGCCTTGCCGGCTGCTCCTTCGGCGTCACCGCCCCCCAGGAGCTGCGGCTCGCCGCCGAGGCCCTGGTCATCGAGATGGGCGGCGAGCCCGAGTGGATCGCCGAGGAGAGCCGTCCGCTCTACCACGCGGCCCTCGCCCTCGGCGCGAACCACCTGGTCACCCTGGTCGCCCAATCGATGGAACTGCTGCGCACGGCCGGCGTCGAACACCCCGACCGGATGCTCGGCCCGCTCCTCGGCGCCGCCCTCGACAACGCCCTGCGTTCCGGCGACGCGGCCCTCACCGGCCCCGTCGCCCGCGGTGACGCCGGCACCGTCGCCGCCCACGTCCTCGAACTGCGCCGGCACGCCCCCGGAGCCGTCGCCGGCTACCTGGCGATGGCCCGCACCACCGCCGACCGGGCCCTCGCGCACGGCCTGCTCAAGCCCGAACTCGCCGAGGACCTGCTGGGCGTGCTCGCCGACGGCGGCGACGGCGTCGGCCCGGAGGGCGAACGCCGATGACCGGCCCCCTGCTCCTGAACACCGCCGGGGAACTGCACGGCCTCGCCCGCCCCGGCCGCCGCGCCGTCGTCATGACCATGGGCGCCCTGCACGACGGCCACGCCTCCCTGATCCGCACGGCCCGCGACCTCGCCGGCGCCGACGGCCAGGTCGTCGTCACCGTCTTCGTGAACCCCCTCCAGTTCGGGGCGAACGAGGACCTCGACCGCTACCCCCGCACCCTGGACGCCGACCTGCGCATCGCCGCCCACGCCGGCGCCGACGCGGTGTTCGCCCCGGCCGCGGACGAGGTCTACCCGGGCGGCGACCCCCAGGTCCGGATCACCGCCGGCCCCATGGGCGGCCGCCTCGAAGGCGCCACCCGCCCCGGCCACTTCGACGGCATGCTGACCGTCGTCGCGAAGCTGCTCCACCTCACCCGCCCCGACCTGGCCCTCTTCGGCCAGAAGGACGCCCAGCAACTGGCCCTGATCCGGCGCATGGTGACCGACCTGAACTTCCCCGTCGAGGTGGTCGGCGTACCCACCGCCCGCGAGGACGACGGCCTCGCGCTGTCCTCCCGCAACCGCTACCTCTCCCCGGCGGAACGCCGCACGGCCCTCGCCCTGTCCCGCGCCCTGTTCGCGGGCCGCGACCGCCTCGCCGCCCAGGCCGCGCTGCGCGCCCGCGCCGAGGCCTCCCCGGCCAGCGACGAACGCGCCACTGCCCTGGCCCGGCTCGGCGAGATCCGCGCCTCCGCCGACGCGCACGCCGTCTCCGCGGCCGGCTCCGGCCTGCCCGACGCCGTACGGTCCGCCGCCCGACACGTCCTGGAGGACGCGGGCCGGCACGACCCACCGCTGGCCCTGGACTACCTGGCGCTGGTCGACCCCCAGGACTTCACCGACATCGGCCCCGGGTTCACGGGACGGGCCGTGCTGGCCGTCGCCGCCAAGGTGGGCGCGACCCGGCTGATCGACAACATCCCATTGGAGTTCGGAGCACACTCGTGAGCACTGGCAGAAGTGCCGCCGGCACCGGCATACGGCTGCACGCCCCCGCCCCCGGCTGGTCCCTCGACGCGGACGTCGTCGTCGTCGGCTCGGGCGTGGCGGGCCTGACGGTGGCGCTGCGCTGCGCCGCCGCCGGCCGCCGCACGGTCGTGGTCACCAAGGCCCGGCTCGACGACGGATCCACCCGCTGGGCCCAGGGCGGCATCGCCGCCGCCCTCGGCGACGGGGACACCCCCGAGCAGCACCTGGACGACACCCTGGTGGCGGGCGCGGGCCTGTGCGACGAGGCCGCCGTCCGGCTGCTGGTCACCGAGGGGCCGGACGCCGTACGACGCCTCATCTCGACCGGCGCCGTCTTCGACACCTCGGCCGAGACCGGGGAGATAGAGCTGACGCGGGAGGGCGGCCACCACCGCCGCCGGATCGCGCACGCCGGCGGCGACGCCACCGGCGCCGAGATCTCCCGGGCCCTCGTGGAGGCCGTCCAGGACGCGGGCATCGAGACCGTCGAGAACGCGCTCGTCCTGGACCTGCTCCAGGACGCCGAGGGCCGCACCGCCGGCGTCACCCTGCACGTCATGGGCGAGGGGCAGCACGACGGCGTGGGCGCCGTCCACGCCCCCGCCGTGATCCTCGCGACCGGCGGCATGGGCCAGGTCTTCTCGGCCACCACCAACCCGTCCGTGTCCACGGGCGACGGGGTGGCCCTCGCGCTGCGCGCCGGCGCCGAGGTCTCCGACCTCGAATTCGTCCAGTTCCACCCGACGGTGCTGTTCCTCGGCGCCGACGCCGAGGGACAACAGCCGCTGGTCTCCGAGGCCGTCCGCGGCGAGGGCGCCCACCTCGTCGACGCGGACGGCGTGCGCTTCATGGTCGGACAGCACGAACTGGCCGAACTCGCCCCCCGCGACATCGTCGCCAAGGGCATCATGCGCCGCATGCAGGAACAGGGCACCCGGCACATGTACCTGGACGCCCGGCACTTCGGCGCCGAGATGTGGGAGCAGCGCTTCCCCACGATCCTCGCCGCCTGCCGCTCCCACGGCATCGACCCGGTCACCGAGCCCATCCCGGTCGCCCCGGCCGCGCACTACGCGTCGGGCGGCGTACGCACCGACCTGCACGGCCGCACCACGGTGCCCGGCCTGTACGCCTGCGGCGAGGTCGCCTGTACCGGCGTGCACGGCGCGAACCGGCTGGCCTCCAACTCCCTGCTGGAGGGCCTGGTCTTCGCCGAGCGGATCGCGGACGACATCGCCCGCCGGCCGCTCGCGGGCAACGGACCCGGCATCCCCGTGCCGGCCACCGGCCCGCTCCAGCCCGCCGAGGCCCGGTACGAGATCCAGCGCATCATGACGGACGGCGCGGGCGTGCTGCGCTCCGCGGAGTCCCTGGCCACGGCCGCCGCCGCCCTCGAAGACCTGTACGCGGCCGCCCTGAACAACCTCGATGCGCACGGCAAGACCGCCGAACCGGGCGTGGACACCTGGGAGGCCACGAACCTCCTGTGCGTGGCCCGGGTCCTGGTCGCCGCCGGCCGGCGCCGCGAGGAGACCCGCGGCTGCCACTGGCGCGAGGACCACCCCGACCGCGACGACGCCCACTGGCGCCGCCACCTGGTCGTCCGACTGTCCGCGACCGAGAAGCGGGCGCTGGTCGTCACCCCCACCGACTCGGCGGACTTCCCGCCCGTTTCCCACCCCCTCAGCCAGGAGCAGCAAGCGTGAGCACGCACGAGCACGAAGACACCGACCGCACCGCGCACGACGAACTGCCCCTCCTGGGACAGGCCGAGGGCGGCTGCGGCGACGACTGCGCCTGCGGTGACGGCGAGGAGTCCGGCCTGGACCCGGCGCTCGCCGAGCTCCTCGCGGACGCCGGGCTGGACCCGATCGAGGTCGAGGACATCGCGCACATGGCGCTGTCCGAGGACCTCGACGGCGGGGTCGACGTCACCACCGTCGCCACCGTGCCCGAGGACGCCGAGGCCGTCGCGGACTTCATCGCCCGCGAGGACGGCGTCGTGGCCGGCCTGCGGATCGCCGAGGCCGTGTTCTCGGTGGTCTGCACCGAGGCGTTCGAGGTCGAGCGGCACGCCGAGGACGGCGACACCGTCAAGGCGGGCGAGGTGCTGCTGTCCGTCCGCGCCCGTACCCGCGACCTGCTCACGGCCGAGCGCAGCGCCCTGAACATCCTGTGCCGGCTGTCGGGCATCGCGACCGCCACCCGCCGCTGGGCCGACGTCCTGGACGGCACGTCCGCGAAGGTCCGCGACACCCGCAAGACCACTCCGGGCCTGCGCGCGCTGGAGAAGTACGCGGTCCGCTGCGGCGGCGGCGTCAACCACCGCATGTCGCTGTCGGACGCGGCGCTGGTCAAGGACAACCACGTGGTCGCGGCGGGCGGCGTCGCCCAGGCGTTCACGGCCGTCCGCGAGGCCTTCCCCGACGTCCCGATCGAGGTCGAGGTCGACACCCTCGCGCAGATCGGCGAGGTCCTGGACGCGGGCGCCGACCTGATCCTGCTGGACAACTTCACCGTCGAGCAGACCGCCGAGGCCGTCGCGCTGGTCGCCGGCCGCGCCGTCCTGGAGTCCTCCGGCCGGCTGACCCTGGACACCGCCCGCGCCTACGCCGAGACCGGCGTGAACTACCTCGCCGTCGGCGGGCTCACCCACTCCTCGCCGATCCTGGACATCGGCCTCGACCTCCGCGAGGCGGTGTAACCGATGCTCCTCACCATCGACGTGGGCAACACCCACACGGTGCTGGGCCTGTTCGACGGTGACGAGATCGTCGAGCACTGGCGCATCTCCACCGACCCGCGCAGGACGGCCGACGAGATGGCCGTCCTGATGCAGGGCCTGATGGGCATGCACCCGATGCTCGGCACCGAGCTGGGCGACGGCATCCACGGCATCGCGATCTGTTCGACGGTCCCCTCGGTGCTGCACGAACTGCGCGAGGTCACCCGCCGCTACTACGGCGACGTGCCGGCCGTGCTGGTCGAGCCCGGCATCAAGACGGGCGTGCCGATCCTCATGGACAACCCGAAGGAGGTCGGCGCGGACCGCATCATCAACGCGGTCGCGGCCGTCGAGCTCTACGGCGGACCGGCGATCGTCGTCGACTTCGGCACGGCCACCACCTTCGACGCGGTGTCCGCGAAGGGCGAGTACGTCGGCGGGGTGATCTCCCCGGGCATCGAGATCTCGATGGAGGCCCTCGGCGTGCGCGGCGCCCAGCTCCGCAAGATCGAGCTGGCCCGCCCGCGCAACGTCATCGGCAAGTCCACGGTCGAGGCGATGCAGTCGGGCGTGGTCTACGGGTTCGCCGGCCAGGTCGACGGGATCGTGAACCGGATGGCCAAGGAGCTCGCCGGCCCCACCGGCGACCCGGACGACGTCCGCGTGATCGCCACCGGCGGCCTGGCGCCGATCGTCCTCGGCGAGGCCTCGGTGATCGACGACCACGAGCCCTGGCTGACGTTGATCGGGCTGCGGCTGGTCTACGAGCGCAACGCGCCCAACTTCGAGTGAACGCGCGGCGCGACGACGCGTGACGAAAGGCCCCCGCCCACCCGGCCGGGGCCTTTCCCGTCGCCCCTCGCGGCCCCGCGCCGTCCTTCCTCGTCGCGGCGCTTCACCGGCCGTCACGCTGACGCGTCGGGTTCAACCTGATGCATTAGCTTTGTCGGCGTCGGACGCACGTGTTTGCGACGCTCCAGGATGGTCCAAATGCCCCGTGAATCACCGTACTTGCAGGTGGTCGACGCCCTTCGGGCCCGTATCGAGGCGGGCGAGTGGGAGGTCGGCGACAAGCTCCCCTCGCGGTCGCGGTTCGCCGCCGAGTACTCCGTCGGACAGAGCGTCACCCAACGCGCCCTGGAACGGCTGATCATCGAGGGCCTCCTCGAAGGCCGCGCCGGATCCGGGACGTTCGTGCGCACCCCGCGCCGCCGGATGCGCATGGTGCGCACCCGCCGCCGCGTACCGAACTCGGGCAACGCCTTCCGCGCCGAGGCCCTCGAACACGGCTTCGCGGCCTCCTGGGACGCCCGGACCGTCGCCCACACCCCGGCCCCCGACCACATCGCGGCCCGCCTCGCCATCGCCCCCGGCGACCCGTGCGTGATGACCCGCTACGAGTTCATGGCCGACGGCAGTCCCGCCGAACTGTCCCAGTCCTGGGAGCCGATGGCCCTCACCGCAGACACCCCGGTCGTCCTGCCGGAGGACGGGGAGATGCGCGGGGCCGGCGTGGTCGCGCGCATGCGGTCCATCGGCATCACGGTCGCCTCGGTGCTGGAGATACCGCGTCCGTCGCGCGCCAACCAGGCACAGGCCAACCTGCTGGGCATCAGCGTCGGCTCGCTCATCACCGAGATCGAGCGCACGTACCTGGACTCGGACGGCCGCCCGGTGGAGACCGCCGACCTGGTCATCCCCGATTCCCGGTACGAGATCGCGTACGCGTTTCCGATCGAGTGAGCGGGAACTTCCACGGAAATGGCCGAAGTGTGCCCCGGCGGGGGTTACGGTCGGCCCACGACAGGCACCGTGACCCCGTTTCCGTCGGAGGAGACACCATGACCACGACCGCTCGCCCCACCTGGCAGAAGTCGTCCCACTGCGACGACGGCGTCAACTGCGTGTACGTCTCCGCCGCCCCCGGCACCCTGGTCCGGGTGGCCGACCGCTCGGACCCCGCCCACCTCGTGATGGCCACGACGCACGCCGCCTGGGCCGCGTTCCTGGACGGCGTCAAGGCGGACGCCGAGGGCTGAGGCCGCAGGACGCGCCCCGGGCCCGCCAGGCCGTCTCTTTCGGATCTTGCCGGGCGCCGCGGCCCCGGCAAGATCCGAAAGAGACGGCCTAATGCCCCGCGATGGCCCGCAGGGCATCCAGGTGGCGCCGGTAGACGGTCCGCCCCTCCGGGGTCAGCGAGAGCCACGTCCGCGGGCGGCGGGCCACCCGGCCCTTGGCGACGGCCACCAGGCCCGCCTCCTCCAGCGCCGCCACCTGCTTGGACAGCACCGAGTCGGACACCTCCACGAGGTCGCGCACGAAACCGAACTCGGCCTTGTCGACCGCGGCCAGCGCCGCCGTCACCGACAGCCGCACGGGCGCGTTCAACAGCGGCGCGAGCCCGTGCCGGGGATGGGCGCCCTGCTTCTCCGTGCTCACGCGGCCCGCCTCTCGGTCATCGCGCCCACGGCGGCGGGCAGCGCGCACGCCACCGCGGCCACGACCGTGAACGCCGGGTCGTCCCGGAAGACCCCGGTGCCCAGCACCACGGCCGCCCCGAACACCGCGCCCCAGGTACCGATGACCAGCCCGTGCTTGAGGCCGAACCCGCGCCGGACCACCCGCTGCCGCGCCGCGTACACGCTCAGCCCGCCGACGAGCAGCGTGTTGGCCAGCGTGAAGACGACGGCCTGACCGGCCCCGTGCCAGAGGAGGGACACCGGTACGAGGACCAACTGCCCCACCGCGAACACCCACAGGTAGCGCGCGTACCAGCCACTGCTCAGCAGCGCCGCCGTCTCCATCCGCTTGGCCTCGGCGTACTCGCTCACGGTGTCCCCCTCGTGGCCGGCGGCGCCCGACGGCCGCCGCTTCCTTTCCAGAGTGGCGCGTACTTTCCACATTGGCACGTACCGATCCCGCCGCGCCGCAATCGCCCTAATTAAGGGGATTTAGTCCGATTAGCGCGTATCTTCGGCCCATGCCCACGCCCTACGGATCCCGCGGCGGCATGGCGTTCAGTGCTGCCGAGCTGCACGTGCTCAGGCGCTCGCTCGCCCACGCCCTCCAGTCCTCCACGGCCTCGCTCGCGGCCGTCGAGGTCCAGGCCTGCCTTCGCCTCGCGGCGTCGGTGGACGACGCGGTCGCCGAGGCGGAGAGGCTCAGAGACTTCCTCCTCGCCGACCTCGCCCGCTACAGAGACGCCCTGCCCGGCAGCCTCTCCGGCTATCTGGAGCTGCTCCAGGACGCCCTGGCCGCCGGCTACCAGCCGGTGCCCGATGACCTCGCGGCCCTGCGGGCCCTGCGCCCCAACCCGCTCGCCGCCGCCGTGCTGGAGCGGGCCCAGTCGGTCGCCGAGCGCTCCGTGCGCCGCCGGCTGCGCACGGCTCCCGCCCCCCGGACCCGCCTGCTGGCCCTCGCCGGCGGACGCGAGGACGAACGGGGCGGCGAACCGAAGCCCGCGCCGACCCCGGCCCCCGGGGAGCAGCCGCGCCCCGAGCGGGAGCGGCCCATTCCGACCCCCGGGGAGGTCTTCCCGCCCCGCCGGAAGCCCGCCGCGCCGGGCCGGCCCCCGGCGGACGGCCGCGCCGCCGGGTAGCTAGGCTGGGGGCATGGACTACGTTTCCGCGCTCGTGCCCCCCATCGTGATGGCCGCGTTCTTCATCGCTCTCGTCGTGACGATCGTGAAGAGCCAGGGCGGTGCCAACAAGGCGAAGGAGGACGCGGCCGTGGACGCCGTGCTCGCCTCCGCCGAGGCCACCCGGCAGCCCGGGAAGTAACCCCGGGCGAAAGCCTCGGGGACGGGCGTACGGCCTGCGGGCCGTACGCCCCATTTTGTTGCCCGACGCCGGTTCGTCGCGCGTTGCCGGCCGAATGGTCGGGCAATTCCGCACAACCCGCACTATCGTGCTGTTGTGCCTCGCCCCTTGGGAGAACTCGAAGACGCAGTGATGACACGGGTGTGGCAGTGGAACCGCCCAGTCACCGTTCGGGAAGTCCTGGAAGACCTCCAGCAGGAACGGTCCATCGCGTACACCACGGTCATGACCGTTATGGACAATCTCCATCAGAAGGGCTGGGTCCGACGGGAAGCCGAAGGCCGCGCCTATCGATATACCGCGGTCTCCACCCGGCCCGCCTACTCGGCCGCACTGATGAACGAGGCCTGGTCCACCAGCGACAACCCCGCGGCCGCTCTCGTGGCCTTCTTCGGCATGATGTCGGCGGAACAGCGCGAAGCGCTCCGTGACGCCGTGCGCATCGTCGGTCACGACGGCGAGGCCGCCGCCCCCGAACCCCGGGAAGTCCCGGAAGCCGGGGAAGAGCCGGAACCCGGGGAACAGCCGGAAGCCGGGGAAGGCGCGAAGCCCGGGGAAGCCCCGGAAGACCCGCGCCCCGAAGAGGACTCCGGCGAGCGCGGCACCGAGCCGGGGCGATAGCGTCCCCCGCATGGGAGAGTTTTCCGCCGCAGAAGCAAATACCGTGACGATCCGCCGCGCACGCACCCGCGATGTTCCCGCGCTACGACGCCTGCTCGACCAGTACGTGCAGCAACGGATCCTGCTCGACAAAGCCCCCGTCGTCCTTTACGAGGACATCCAGGAGTTCTGGGTCGCGGAACGCGTCGGTGACGGCCAGGTGGTGGGCTGTGGCGCTCTGCACGTCATGTGGGAAGACCTTGCGGAAGTGCGCACTCTTGCGGTGGATCGCGAGTTGAAGGGCGCCGGTGTCGGACATCGGGTACTGGCCAAGTTGTTGGAGACGGCCCGCCTGCTCGGCGTGAGCCGGGTTTTCTGCCTCACCTTCGAAGTGGACTTCTTCGCGAACCACGGCTTCGTCGAGATCGGCGAGACTCCGGTCGAGACCGATGTCTACATGGAGCTCCTGCGTTCCTATGACGAGGGGGTCGCCGAGTTCCTCGGTCTCGAACGAGTGAAGCCGAACACCTTGGGCAACAGTCGGATGCTTCTGCACCTCTGATCGATGGCGGATCGATCTCGGCCGCTTTTACGGGGCTCCGCCCGCCTGTGGCCTATGTCCGAATCGCGTACGTTTCCCGCCCTGTTGACGTCCTGAACCTCTCGGCGGGGGTTTGTGTTTTCCAGGCAAAAGCGGTTTCCTTTCCGCGTACTGCATTTTCGATGAAAGGAAATCCGGTGGCACAGAAGGTTCAGGTCCTTCTTGTCGACGACCTCGACGGTGGCGAGGCGGACGAGACCGTGACGTTCGCTGTGGATGGCAAGACCTACGAGATCGACCTCACCGCCGCCAACGCTGAAAAGCTCCGCGGCCTGCTCGAGCCCTACACCAAGAGTGGCCGCCGCACCGGTGGCCGTGCCGCCGCGGGACGCGCCAAGGGCCGCGCCGCCGTTTCGGCGGGCAACCCGGACACCGCGGAAATCCGTGCGTGGGCGAAGGCGCAGGGTCTGACGGTCAACGACCGCGGCCGTGTCCCCGCCGACATTCGCGAGGCCTACGAGAACCGGGGCTGACCCACGGCGCCGACGGGCCTCGCGGGGGCCGCGCGTCGCCGCAGGCGTGCCCGGTGGCACTCCGTGGCCGCCGCGGCGACCAGACGTACGAGATCGGGTCCGGTGCTCCGTCGGCCGGCCCCGGCGCCCTGTCCGGTACCGGGCAGGGACGGCAGGAACGCCTCGCACCCCTGTTCGGGGGGCCGCAGCCACACGGCGGCCCCCCGAGGACTTCCCTGTGGCCGCCCCGGCGGCACGGGGGCGGTGATCCGGCCACCCGCACCCAGGGCGGTCAGATCCAGGGCCACCGGACCCCACTCCAGCCAGTCGAGCAGCCCGTCCAGCTCCTCGGCGCTGCCGGGGGCCACCAGGAAGCGCATCCTGCGTCCCATGACGGCCACCGGACCGGTGTCGACCGGCCTGCGCAGCAGTCGGCCACCCGCGTCGGCCGGCAGCTCCAGCACGTCGAACCGCGTCCCGGTGACCAGCTGGGCGGGCGGCCCGCCCGCGAGGGTCCAGCCGAGCACCCGCCCGTACCAGGAGACGTACGCGTCCTCCTCGGACGGGGAGCGCGGCTGGGGGACGGTCTCGGCGTTGTGGGCCATGACCGGAGCAACTCCGGAAGCGCCCTGGAGTTACGCAGCGCGGCGGACACAATGCGGAACGTAAACGTCCGTGGGGCGGAGTCCCACATTCGGAGACGGAACCGTGTTCGCCCGTAGCGGAGGGAACCGTCTCCGGCCGCATGGAGTGTCAGTCCCCACGGGTAAGACATTCCTAGTGGATCGGGGCGACACGCTGATTTGAAGGGTCTCCGACCGGCTTCCGTTCGCCATCGGCGTACACGTGTGACGGGTATCTGCCTGGCCTGCGGGAACATCGTCTCGCACCATCGGGTTGGAGCAGTTGTCGGCACTTACGGCCGGGTTTTCCCGCGGACGTGAGGGTGAGCCGCGGACGGATGTCGGCAGTTGGAATGAGCTGTCCCGCCCCGCGGGACTAGCATGCGGAAGGACAGGGCGGGGACCGACCCCGAACTGCCCGACCGCTCTGAGGAGCGATAAACGATGTTCGAGAGGTTCACCGACCGCGCGCGGCGGGTTGTCGTCCTGGCTCAGGAAGAAGCCCGGATGCTCAACCACAACTACATCGGCACCGAGCACATCCTCCTGGGCTTGATCCACGAGGGTGAGGGTGTCGCCGCTAAGGCCCTGGAGAGCCTCGGGATTTCGCTCGAGGCTGTTCGCCAGCAGGTTGAGGAGATCATCGGTCAGGGGCAGCAGGCCCCGTCCGGCCACATCCCCTTCACCCCGCGGGCGAAGAAGGTCCTGGAGCTTTCGCTCCGAGAGGCCCTCCAGCTCGGCCACAACTACATCGGCACCGAGCACATCCTGCTCGGCCTGATCCGCGAGGGCGAGGGCGTCGCCGCCCAGGTCCTCGTGAAGCTGGGCGCCGATCTCAACAGGGTCCGGCAGCAGGTCATCCAGCTGCTCTCCGGCTACTCCGGAGGCGGCAAGGAGTCGGCCACGGCAGGCGGCCCGGCCGAGGGCACCCCCTCGACCTCGCTCGTCCTCGACCAGTTCGGCCGCAACCTCACGCAGGCGGCTCGCGAATCCAAGCTCGACCCGGTCATCGGGCGCGAGAAGGAGATCGAGCGGGTCATGCAGGTGCTGTCCCGCCGGACCAAGAACAACCCGGTCCTCATCGGCGAGCCCGGCGTCGGCAAGACCGCCGTCGTCGAGGGCCTGGCCCAGGCGATCGTCAAGGGCGAGGTGCCCGAGACGCTCAAGGACAAGCACCTCTACACCCTCGACCTGGGTGCACTGGTCGCCGGTTCCCGCTACCGCGGTGACTTCGAGGAGCGCCTCAAGAAGGTGCTCAAGGAGATCCGCACCCGCGGCGACATCATCCTGTTCATCGACGAGCTCCACACCCTCGTGGGTGCGGGTGCCGCCGAGGGCGCGATCGACGCCGCCAGCATCCTGAAGCCCATGCTGGCCCGTGGTGAGCTCCAGACCATCGGCGCCACGACGCTGGACGAGTACCGCAAGCACCTCGAGAAGGACGCGGCGCTGGAGCGCCGTTTCCAGCCGATCCAGGTGGCGGAGCCTTCCCTCCCCCACACGATCGAGATCCTCAAGGGGCTGCGCGACCGCTACGAGGCCCACCACCGCGTCTCCATCACGGACGAGGCCCTCGTGCAGGCGGCCACCCTGGCCGACCGGTACATCTCGGACCGCTTCCTCCCGGACAAGGCGATCGACCTGATCGACGAGGCCGGCTCCCGGATGCGCATCCGTCGGATGACCGCGCCGCCGGACCTCCGCGAGTTCGACGAGAAGATCGCGAACGTGCGTCGCGACAAGGAGTCGGCCATCGACTCCCAGGACTTCGAGAAGGCGGCTTCCCTCCGTGATTCGGAGAAGCAGCTGCTGGCGGCGAAGGCCAAGCGCGAGAAGGAATGGAAGGCCGGCGACATGGACGTCGTCGCCGAGGTCGACGGCGAGCTCATCGCCGAAGTCCTCGCGACCGCGACCGGCATTCCGGTGTTCAAGCTGACCGAGGAGGAGTCCTCGCGACTCCTGCGCATGGAGGACGAGCTCCACCGTCGCGTCATCGGTCAGAAGGACGCCATCAAGGCCCTCTCGCAGGCGATCCGACGGACCCGTGCGGGTCTGAAGGACCCGAAGCGTCCCGGTGGCTCGTTCATCTTCGCCGGCCCGTCCGGTGTCGGTAAGACCGAGCTGTCCAAGACGCTCGCCGAATTCCTCTTCGGCGACGAGGACGCGCTGATCTCCCTCGACATGTCGGAGTTCAGCGAGAAGCACACGGTTTCCCGTCTCTTCGGTTCGCCCCCCGGCTACGTGGGCTACGAAGAGGGCGGCCAGCTGACCGAGAAGGTCCGCCGGAAGCCGTTCTCCGTCGTCCTCTTCGACGAGGTCGAGAAGGCGCACCCGGATATCTTCAATTCCCTTCTCCAGATCCTGGAGGACGGTCGTCTGACCGACTCCCAGGGCCGGGTCGTGGACTTCAAGAACACGGTCATCATCATGACGACCAACCTGGGTACGCGGGACATCTCCAAGGGCTTCAACCTGGGCTTCGCGGCCCAAGGCGACACCAAGACCGGATACGACCGGATGAAGGCGAAGGTCAACGAAGAGCTGAAGCAGCACTTCCGGCCCGAGTTCCTCAACCGTGTCGACGACACGGTCGTCTTCCACCAGCTCACGCAGGAAGACATCATCCAGATCGTCGACCTGATGATCGCCAAGGTGGACGAGCGCCTCAAGGACCGCGACATGGGCATCGAGCTCAGCGGTGACGCGAAGCAGCTCCTGGCCAAGCGCGGCTACGACCCGATCATGGGTGCGCGCCCGCTGCGCCGGACGATCCAGCGCGAGATCGAGGACATGCTGTCGGAGAAGATCCTCTTCGGCGAGCTGCGTCCCGGTCACATCGTGGTCGTGGGTGTGGAGGGTGAGGGCGAGGCCGCCAAGTTCACCTTCCGCGGCGAGGAGAAGACTCCGATCTCGGACCTTCCCCCGATCGAGGCCACGGGCTCCGGCCCGGACCTCTCCAAGGGCGCCTGAGGCCTGACCGCCGTACGAAGGGGCGGCCCCGGAATCGAAAGGTTCCGGGGCCGCCCCTTTCGCGTACCCGGGCCCTGCGGGGCGTGGCGTGGACGCGGGGCGGGGGAGCGGACACCCGGGGCCCTGTGCGGCGCGGGCGGGGTTGTGGCGTGGCCGTGCGGGTACGTGCGGGCCCGGGGCGCCGCGCGGGGCCCCCGTCCCGCCCTCTCGGGCCCTCCCGCCCTACCCGGGTCCGTACCGCCCTCCCGAGCCCGTACCCGGGCTGCCGGGCCCGTGCGGTCCCGCGGGTACCGGGCGGGTCGGTCGGGTGGGCTCGCGCGCGTGTGACGGTGGCGGGTTCGAGCGAGGGCCCGGGGGGTGCTTCGGGTGCTCTCGGGGCGGTTTCGGGTGGGCCGCAGGGCGTGACCTGGGTCTCGATGAGGGCGGGCGGGGCCTCCGTGGCCGGTGACAAGCCACACAGGGTAAATCGGACCTACTAGGACCTTTCGTAGATCCAGTGTCCGTTTTGCCCCCTCCCTTGGGCCAGTAATCGCCGGGTCAACAGTCCTCTCGACCCCCCTCGCACCTACGAGTCGACGTAGTAATGAGGACGTTTGAGGAAGCCGGGGGGCTCGGGTTACCAAGGTGGAGCAAGTTCGCCCGGCACCCGCTCAGCGTGCCGGGTCGCTTATTGCCCTTGTTCCCGGCCCCGGAGGTCCACACATGTCCGCGAAGCGCGTCAGCACCCGTCGTACCCGTATCGCCCTCGCCGCCACCGGCCTCGGTGCCGCACTGGCCCTCGGTGCCGGAACGACCGCCGCTTTCGCCGGCGAGGCGCAGACCGCTCTGAACGGCACCCCCGGCCTCGTCGCCGCCCAGGCCAAGGCCCAGGCCGCCGCGGCCAAGCCGGCCGCCGCCGCGAAGTCGGCCGGTTCCTGGAAGAAGCCGGTCTCCGGCTACACCCTGTCCGCGACCTACGGCAAGGGCGGCAACATGTGGTCGCACAAGCACTCCGGTCAGGACTTCGCCGTTCCCGTCGGCACCAAGGTCCGTGCCGCGAGCTCCGGTGTGGTCGTCAAGGCCGGCCCCAACGGTGGCGGCGACGGTCCCGCGTACGGCAACGCCGTCGTGATCAAGCACGCGAACAACAAGTACTCCCAGTACGCGCACCTCTCGCGGATCCAGGTCAAGATCGGCCAGAAGGTCTCGGCCGCCCAGCAGATCGCCCTGTCCGGCAACACCGGCAACTCCAGCGGTCCGCACCTGCACTTCGAGATCCGCACCACCCCGAACTACGGCTCGGCCATCAACCCGGTGAGCTTCCTGCGTCAGGTCGGCGTCACCGTCTGACACGCCGACGACGCCGGGCGACCGGCGTCCGACCCCCCGCCGTACCGGGCGGCTCGCGAAGGCTCAGAACAGCAGCCACGACCCGGTCGGCGTGACCATCGGGTCGAGCTTGCCCGGCTTGAGGGCGTCGATCCGCTCCTGCGGAAGCGCCGCGTCGTAGACCCGCAGGCTGTCCATGGCCCCCTGCCAGGGCGACACCCACTGATCCTGGTGGCGTGAACGGGCCAGTTGCAGCGGGCCCGGGGCGGGGAAGATGTCCGCGGGAACCGGGGCCTCGCCCGTCCGCTTGCCGTTCACGTACAGGGCGATCACCTTCTTCTCCGCGTCGTAGGTGCCCGTCAGCTCCGAGAAGGTCTTCTCCATCTTCGCGCTCGTGCCCGTGACCGTCGTCGTGCTGGCGTTCGCGCCCGGCGTGCCGGTCTGCACTCGGAAGATCCAGGACGGCTTGCCGTTCACCTCGTCCAGACCCAGTTCGAACGAGAACGACTTCTCGTTGCCCTGGCTCACCGCGATCTGCTGTCCCTTGGGGGAGCGGTTCCAGAGCCGGGCCGAGACCGTGAAGCTCTTCGACGGGTCCACGACGCGCTGCTGCGACTCGGCGAACGAGTTCGCGTTGCCCTTCGTGCGGATCTCGTGCCGCTTGTCGATCGGGAAGACTGCGGCCTCGGGCCCCATCTTCAGGTTCGCCTTGCCGATCTGGTCCCGCACGGTCGTCGGGTCACCCGCGACCGTGGGCGTGAGATCGATCGGGTTCTTGACCCCGCTCTGCGAGGGCGCGGGCGAGTCCGAGGCGGACGCCGTCGGCTTGTCGTCGGCCTTCCCGTCGCCGCCACCCAGCAGCAGGAACGTTCCACCACCGGCGAGCAGCGCCAGCACGGTCACCGTGCCGACGACCACCCACACCCGCTTCCTGCGCCGCTCCGACGCCGAACGATCGGCGAGCGCGTCCCAGTCCGGCTGGTCCGACCGCTGCCGGAACGGCTCGGGCTCCGACGCCGGGCCCGGGAACGCCCCGCCCTGCTGCCACGACGCGGGCGGCGCCTCGTACGGTCCCGGCATCCCGGGATCCTGCCGGTACGGATTCGCCTGCTGCGGTCCGGGCTGCCGCGGGTAGCCGTACCCGCCGTCCTGGTCCGCTCCCGGCGGGGGGCCGAAGCCACCCGACGCGGGGGGCCCGGGCGGGAATCCGTAGCCACCGGACGCGGGCGCTCCCGGCGGGAACCCGTAGCCACCGCTCCCCGGGGCGGGCTGCTCGGGCTGCGGATTGTTCGGGGGGTTCGTACCGTCGGTCATGCCACGGATGCTAGAACATCAGCCCGGCGGAGCGAACGGCCGAGGGTCCCGATACGGTCGCGATCGCCGGTCGGCGCCGCCGCCGGCCCCTCGTGCCCCGGGTCGCGACGACGCCCGACTCAGCTCTGGGGCTTGAGGATCGGGAAGCTCCCCGTCGCCGTCGGCGCGTGCTCCGGCAGCCACAGCACCGCCACCGCCCCGGCCGCCGAACCCTGCCTGTCCGCGCCGCCCGGCGCGGCCACGTTACGGAACGTCAGCCGGGCGCCCAGCACCCGCGCCTGACCCTCCGCGATGGTCAGACCCAGCCCGTGGCCCACCCCGGCCCGGTCCGTGGACCCGGTCCGGAAGCGGCTCGGCCCCTCGCGCAACAGGGCCTCGGGGAAGCCCGGTCCGTGGTCGCGGACCCGTACGACGCGGCCCTCGACGTCGACCTGGATCGGCGACCGCCCGTACCGCGCGGCGTTCGCCAGCAGGTTGCCCAGGATCCGTTCCAGCCGGCGCGGGTCGGTGCTCACGATCTCGTCCGCGACGACGCGTACGGACGCGTCCGGCATCAGCGACGCCACCCGGCGGCTGACGAACTCCCCGAGCGCCACGTCCTGCAACTCGGCCCGCTCCGAGGCGCTGTCCAGCCGGGCCACCTCCAACACGTCCTCGACCAGCGCGCGCATCGCCTGCGCCCGGTCGCGCACCAGCTCGGTCGGCCGTCCCGGGGGCAGCAGTTCCGCCGCCGTGAGCAGGCCCGTCACCGGGGTCCGCAGCTCGTGCGCGATGTCCGCCGTCACCCGCCGCTCGGCCTCCAGCCGCTGCTGGAGCGCGTCCGCCATGGCGTCCACGGCCCGCGCCAGGTCATCCGTCTCGTCGCGAACGACTCCGCCCACCGCGTCGCGCACCCGGACCTCGGGATCGCCGTGCGCCACCCGCTGCGCGGCGGTGGCCGCCTTGCGCAGCCGGCGCGAGATCTGCCCGCCGATGAGCACCCCGAGCGCCGAACCGCCCACCACCACGGCGAGGGAGCCGACGATCAGGGCCCGGTCCAGGTCGCGCACCATGTTGGCGCTCTCCTTGAACGGCAGGTGCAGGGAGAGCACCTGTCCGTTGCCGAGCGGTACGGCCGCCCACACCTCGGGGACGCGCCGGGTGTTCTCCTGAATGAAGGTGCCGCGTCGTCCGGACTGGACCTTCTGCCTCAGTTCGATCGGCAACTCGGGGTCGTTGAGCTTGGCGCCCATCATCGGCTTGCGACCGGCGTCCACGCTGCGGGCGAGGAACTGGACCCGCTCCAGCTGGGATTCGCGAGCGCTCTCCAGCATCGACACGCGGGCAGCACTGTGCACCACCAGACTCAACGCCACCGCCGTCAGCGCGCCGACGGCGGCGATGGCGAGGGTGATCTTCCAGCGGATCCCGGTACGGAGTGTGAACCGCCTCATGCCTTCAGCTTGTATCCGAAGCCTCGGACCGTCTCGATCCGGTCCTGTCCGATCTTGGTGCGCAGCCGTTGGACGTGGACGTCCACGACCCGGGTGTCGCCGCCCCAGTCGTAGTCCCAGACCCGTTCCAGCAGCCGGTCGCGCGACAGCACGGTGCCGGGCGCCGAGGAGAACTCCAACAGCAGCCGCATCTCGGTCGGCGTCAGACCCACCGGGGCACCCGCCTTGCGCACCTCCATGCCCTCGGTGTCGACCTCCAGGTCGCCGAAGGCCAGCACCCCGCGCTCGTCGGCGTCGTCGTCGTCCGACGCGCCGCCGTTCGGGCCGCCCGCGTGGCCGAAGCGGCGCAGCACGGCGCGGATCCGGGCGACGAGGACCGACCCGTCGAAGGGCTTGGTGACGTAGTCGTCGGCGCCCGCCTCCAGGCCCAGTACGACGTCGATGGAGTCGGCACGCGCCGACAGCATGATCACCGGCACGGTGGACTCGTCACGGATGCGCCGGCACAGGCTGACGCCGTCCATCCCGGGCACCATGACGTCGAGCAGCGCGATGTCGGGGCGGTCGGCCCGGAAGGACTCCAGGCCCGACAATCCGTCGGGCATGGCGGTCACCACGAACCCGTCGCGCTCCAGCGCCAGGGTCGTGGCCTCGCGGATGACGTCGTCGTCCTCCACGAACAGCACATGGGTCTCGGCCATCCGGAGCCTCGCTTCAGTTCTTCGCTGAGATGGCCGGGGCGGGCTGGCCGCCGCCGTCGACCACGTTGCTGTAGTCCGTGTGGACACGGTCCTGCTCGGTGAACCTCTCGCCGCTCCAGCGGTAGGTGATCACGTCCTCGCCGGACGGGTACGAGAGCGTGTCGCTCTTGCCGTACACCGGCTTGGTGACCACCAGGTCCCCCCGGTCGATCTCCGCGTAGACGGGCGGTTGTTCGTCCGAGAAGACATTCTCGTACGTGCCGTTGTCCGCCCGGTACACGTACGAGCCGCGCCCCAGGGCGTCGGCGCAGGAGAGCACGTTGACGACGATGTCCACGGCGGGGCTGCCGGTGACCTTCCCGTAGCTCACGTCGACCGGGTACTCCCGGCCCGCGCAGGGCTTCAGGTCCCGCTTGATCTCCGGGCTGACCTTCGGGTCCGCCTTCAACAGCGCGACCGGGTCCACCTTGGTCGGCTTGCCCGCGGGGGTGTCCGAGGTCGCCGGTGCGTGGTCCCCGCCGGAGGGGGCCGGGCCGACCGGGGCACCGGTCTTCGCCACGGATTCGGTGCGGGCCGGACCGCCGTCGCGCAGGCCCGTGCCACCGGTGGCACAACCGACGGCGAACAGCGCTGTGCCGGCGAGGACGACCGTCCCCGCCGACACCAACACCAGCGACTTTCTGCCGCTCAAGCCTGGGCCGTTCAGGCCGCGCACCGCTCCCGCCCCTCGTACCGGATGGTGTGGTCACCGCGTTCCAGCGCGCGCATGTCGAGGTCCCGGCTCTCCAGCTCCTGCCGGAGTCGGGCCAATGCGCGGTGCAGGGTGCTCTTCACGGTTCCCGCCGACATGCCGAGCGCCGCGGCCGTTTCCTCGGTGCTCATCTGCTCCCAGTGTCGCAGCACCACGACGCTCCGCTGCTTGGGCGCCAGAACCTTGAGGATGTCCATGAGGAGGGCGCGGTCGGCGCGCTGGTCGGAGCCGTCCTCGACGGAGGCGTCCGGGAGCTGCTCGGTGGGCACCTCGTCGAGCTTGCGGGCCCGCCACCACTCGGTCCGCGTGTTGATCATGACGCGGCGGAGGTAGGCGTCGGCCAGGGACTTGTCGGCGATGCCGTCCCAGCGGCCGTAGGTGCGGACGAGGGCCGTCTGGAGGAGGTCCTGGGCGTCCGTGGGGTCCGGGACCAGGCGCCGGGCACTGCGCAGCAGCGCGTCCTGCCGGGTGCGTACGTACTCCTCGAATTCGAGTACCTCGCCGTGCGCCATCTCAGACCGCCTCCGTTCCGTCCCAACCCGCCACCGCTGTCTTACGGATTCGAAGGTACGGAGGCGTTGTCACGGCACTGTGCGGGTCAGCCTTCGGTGGACGCACGGACACCCGTAGATTGTGTAACAGCGTCTTTGAGCTGCGGTTTCCCGGCGCCAAGCGGAATCTTCGAGTCAGCTTCGAGCCGGGTCCCCCGCGCAGTGGATCAACGGGTCGGATCAGGTGCGGGCCGGCCCCTGCGGAAGTCGGTACATCCCCTGGGGGAGCGGCTCGACCAGACCGTCGGACACCAGCCCGTCCAGCGCGCGGGCCCGCTGCACCGGCTCGTCCCAGACCGTGTCCAGCACCGCCTGCGGAACCGCGCCGACCGCCTCCCGCAGGACGGCGAGCAACTTGCCCCGCACCTGACGGTCGGTACCGGCGTACGTCTGCCCGCGGCGCGGCGGCCCGTCGTGCGCAGGCTTCCCCGCGAGGCGCCACGCGCACAGCCCGGCGACCGGGCAGCGCGCGCAGTCCGGACTCTTGGCCGTGCACACCAGCGCGCCCAGCTCCATCGAGGCCGCCGCCCAGCGGGCCGCGGTCTCCTCGTCCGGCGGCAGCAGGGCCCGCGCGAGGCGCCGCTCGGCGGCCGTGGTCGCGTTCGGCGGGTACTCGACCCCGCCGGCGGTGCGGGCGAAGACCCGGCGGACGTTGGTGTCCAACACCGCGTGGCGCTGCCCGTACGCGAAGGAGGCCACCGCGGCGGCCGTGTACTCGCCGATCCCGGGCAGGGCGAGCAGCTGCGCGTGATCCCGCGGCACGTCGCCGCCGTGGCGTTCCGTTATCGCGACGGCCGCCCCGTGCAGGCGCAGGGCCCGGCGGGGGTAGCCGAGGCGGCCCCAGGCGCGCACGGCCTCGCCGGGCGCCTCGGCGGCCAGGTCGGCGGGTCGCGGCCAGCGGGCGAGCCACTGCTCGTACACCGGCAGGACCCGGTTGACGGGGGTCTGCTGGAGCATGAACTCGCTGACCATCACGCCCCAGGGGCCGGCCTCGGGGCGGCGCCAGGGCAGGTCGCGGGCATGCTCGTCGAACCACGCGATCACGGGGGAGTGCAGTGCGTGGGAGACGTCGGGGGAAGGAGTGGTGGATGCAGTCATGGCAGACGGCATCCTGACACGTTTCGTCCCTACCGCGCGGGGCCCGGACCGGTGAACCACAGCACGGGCCGGATGCCACTGGCCCGCATGGTGGCGGTGATCCTACTGATCGCACCGGCGAGGGCGAGCACGAACAGGGCGGCCAGCGATCCGCCGAGCAGCAGGCCCAGCGCCACGTCGTGCGGGAAGTGCACGCCGACGAACACCCGGGAGAAGGCCATCAACAGGGCGAGCGGCACGGTCAACAGCGCGAGCCGGCCGACGGCCAGGGCCAGCGCGACGGCGGCGGCGCCCGCGATGGAGGAGTGGTTGCTGGGGAAGGACCAGTCGCCGTACTCCGGGCACGGGATCAGCGACGCGGCCGCCCCGGCCACCGTCCGACAGGGCCGGTCCTCGTCGACGGTCGACTTCACCAGCTCGGAGGCGACGTACGCGACCGCGGTGGCGAGCGGCGCGAGGACCGCGAGCGCCATCGCACGGGGGGCGGCCTGCCCGCGGGCACGCCACCAGACGGCTATGAAGAGCAGACCGAACGCGAACAGTCCGTACTCCGTCCAGGCCTCGGACGCCGACCGCACCCAGGGGGGCGTGGTGTGGGCGAAGTCGGTGATGTCTCTGTAGAGGTCGGAGCTGTCCATGATCACAGACCGTACTCAATGAGATGTCGCGGTCGTGTCAGCACCCTGGCCGGTTCCGATCGGTTCGGACTGGTCCCGCAGGATGATCATCGGCAAATCAAGCCCGCCGCCCGGCATGTGGGGCACTGATCGCGGCGCGAACTCTCGTAAGGTTCCGCTCGTGGGATCTCTGCGCAATCCGGTCGGGCCGCTCCCCTCCTCCATCTACTGGCGACGGAGGGCTGTGCTGGCGTCCGTCTTCGCGCTCCTCGCGCTCCTCGCCGTATGGACCGTCAGCTCCGGTGGGGTGAAGTCCAGTACGAACGGCAAGGGCGAAGGCGGGCGAGATCCCGTCGCGCCGATCACCCCCGGCCCCTCCGGCTCCGGGCCGGCGATCAGTCAGGCCCCGGGCGGGCGCGCCGAGTCGGGGACCGGGTCCGCCGGCTCAGGCTCCGGTTCCGGTTCCGACGCGGGCACGGCGGGCGCCGGCAAGAACGGCGAGCCGAGCGGCGGCGCGGGCGGCGGCTCCGGCAACTCCGCCCCGGGCGGCGTCGCGAGCCAGGTCCCGGCCGACTCGCCCCTGCCGACGTGCGCGCCGTCCGCGGTGCAGTGGGAGGTCAAGAGCGAGAAGAACGAGTACGAGGCGAACGAGAAACCCCGTCTCGAACTGATCGCCCGCAACGTCTCCGGCACCACCTGCAAGGTCGACCTCGGCCCGAAGCAGGCGGTCCTGACGATCACTCAGGCGAGCAACCCCAAGGCCGTCTGGTCCTCGACGGACTGCCCGACCGGGGCGGGCAACGTCTTCTTCCGGCTGGCCGCGCAGAGCGAGATCAAGGCGCCGACCCTGGAATGGGACCGCCGGTTCAGCGCCGCGGACCAGTGCCAGACGCCGCCCGCGGGAGCCGCGACCGCGGACACCTACGTGGTCGAGGTCAAGTCCCCCGGCCTGCCGGTGGCCCGCACCTCGTTCGTCCTCAAGCAGGACTGACGCGCCGGTCCGGTCGCCGGGGTTCGGACACCCGGCGGCCGGACCGACACGATCCGAACAGCACTAGACGTACCGCTCCAGGATCGAGGACTCCGCCAGTCGCGACAGGCCCTCGCGGACGCTCCGCGCCCGGGCCTCGCCCACGCCGTCCACCGTCTGCAGGTCGTCCACACTCGCGGCGAGCAGTTTCTGAAGCCCGCCGAAGTGCTCCACCAGCCGCTCGATGATCGCCCCGGGCAGCCGCGGCACCTTCGCCAGCAGCCGGTAGCCCCGCGGGGACACCGCCGAGTCCAGCGTCTCCGGCGACCCCGTGTACCCCAGGGCCTTCGCGACGATCGCCAGCTCCAGCAGTTCCGGATGCGTGAGCGCGTCCAGCGCCGGCAGCGCCTCGTCCACCGTGCGGGAACGCTTCGCCGTGGGCTCCGGAACGTAGTCCCGGATCACCAGCTCCCGCTCCTGCTCGATGCCGACCGTCAGCTCGTCCAGTTGCAGGGACAGCAGTCGCCCGTCCGTGCCCAGTTCGACCACGTACTCGGCGATCTCC
Organism: Streptomyces sp. H27-H5; assembly: GCF_026627505.1. GTDB lineage: Bacteria > Actinomycetota > Actinomycetes > Streptomycetales > Streptomycetaceae > Streptomyces. Next base: position 30,791 of record NZ_JAPNLK010000065.1, read on the forward strand.
GTCGCGATCCGGCGGACCATTTCCAGCCGCTGCGCGACCGCCGTCACATCGCGGACCGTGACCAGGTCCTCGATCTCCAGCGCGGACAGCGTGCCCGCGACCTCGTCGAGCCGCAGCTTGTACCGCTCCAGCGTGGCCAGCGCCTGGTTCGCCCGCGACAGGATCGCCCCGGACTCCTCCAAGACCCGCCGCTCACCGTCCACGTACAACGCGATCAGCCGCATCGACTGCGACACCGACACCACCGGGAACCCGCACTGCTTGGAGACGCGGTCGGCCGTGCGGTGGCGGGTGCCCGTCTCCTCCGTGTGGATGGACGCGTCCGGGACCAGCTGCACGCCGGCCCGCAGGATCTTGGTGATGTCCTTGTCCAGGATGAGCGCCCCGTCGAGCTTGCACAGCTCGCGCAACCGGGTCGCGGTGAACTCCACGTCCAGCACGAAACCGCCGGTGCACATCGCCTCGACGTTCTTGTCCATCCCGAGAACGATCAGGCCACCGGTGTTGCCTCGGACGATTCTCTCCAGGCCGTCCCGAAGGGGCTGACCAGGTGCGACCGCGCTCAGTGAGGCACGCATCATGGCCTCTTGCCTGGAGCTCGCGCCCGACTTCCCGGATGCTGCTGCCCCGTCCTTGGCTGCCACTGCACTCCTCCGGTCGCGGGTTGCGCCGCCTGCGTACGGCCGGGCGGACCAGCACAAAGTCTACCGGCGCGGCCTGTGCGCCCGCCGAGCCTTGGCCCGCCTCGTCCCCGGACCCTACGGGGCGAACCCCCGCACGCGCTCCCGACCGGGCAAAGCCCGCCCCCCGCCCGGCGGCCGGACCGGCCTACGACCGGTCGGCCGCGCCCTCCTTGGCCGGGGTCCGCGAGCGCCCGCGCGGCAGGACCCGCAGCGCGTCGCCCATGTCCGCGACCTCGATCACCTTCATGCCCGCCGGCACCTTGCCGGGGTCGCTCGGCACCAGCGCGTGCGTGAACCCGAGCCGGTGCGCCTCGGCGAGCCGCCGCTGGACCCCCGTCACCCGGCGCACCTCGCCCGCGAGACCGACCTCCCCGATGGCGACGAGGTTCTTCGGGAGGGGCACGTCGCTCGCGGCCGAGGCCAGCGCCAGCGCGATCGCCAGGTCGGCGGCCGGCTCGGTCAGCTTCACCCCGCCCACGGTGGCGCTGTAGATGTCCCGCTTGCCCAGCGCGGTGATCCGGCCGCGCTGCTCCAGCACCGCCAGCATCATCGAGACGCGGGAGGTCTCCAGGCCCGACGTGGTCCGGCGCGGCGAGGGGATCTGCGAGTCCACCGTCAGCGCCTGCACCTCGGCGACCAGGGGCCGCTTGCCCTCCAGCGTCACCGTCAGGCAGGTCCCGGGGACCGCCTCCGCGCGCCGGGTCAGGAACAACCCGCTCGGGTCGGCGAGCCCGGTGATCCCCTCGTCGTGGAGTTCGAAGCAACCGACCTCGTCGGTGGTCCCGTACCGGTTCTTCACGCCGCGCACCAGGCGCAGCCGCGCGTGCCGGTCGCCCTCGAAGCTCAGGACGACGTCGACCAGGTGCTCCAGCAGCCGGGGCCCGGCGATCGCCCCGTCCTTGGTGACGTGGCCGACGAGGAGCGTGGACATGCCCCGTTCCTTGGACGCCCGGATCAGCGCGCCCGCGACCTCGCGGACCTGGGCCATGCCGCCGGGCGCGCCGTCGATCTCGGGCGAGGCGATGGTCTGTACGGAGTCCAGGATCAGCAGGGCGGGCTTCACGGCGTCGAGGTGACCCAGCACGGCCGACAGATCGGTCTCCGCGGCCAGGTACAGGTGGTCGCTGAGCGCCTTGATCCGGTCCGCCCGCAGGCGCACCTGGCTCGCCGACTCCTCGCCCGTCACGTACAGCGTCCGGTGGTCGGCGTCGGCCGCCTTCGCGGCGACGTCCAGCAGCAGCGTCGACTTGCCCACGCCCGGCTCGCCCGCCAACAACACGACCGCACCGGGCACGAGACCGCCGCCGAGGACCCGGTCCAGCTCGCTCACGCCCGTGCTGCGCGCGGTCGCCGTCCTGACGTCGACCTGGCCGATCGGCACGGCCGCGGTCGAGACCCGACCCGCCGCGGTGGTCCGCACGGCGGGAGCGCCCATTTCCTCGACGGTGCCCCACGCCTGGCACTCGGGACACCGCCCGAGCCATTTCGCGGTCGTCCAGCCGCACTCGGTACAACGGTAGGACGGCCGGTCCTTGGCGGATGAACGAGATGTGCGGGCTGCCATGCGCCCACCGTAGCCGCCGCCACCGACACCGCCGCCGGTCGTGCCCCGCGAAGCCTCGGCGGGGGCCCGGCCGCGCGCCCCCGCGGCGACCGCTCAGGCCGCCCCGTCTCCTGCGCCCCGTCTCCTCCGCCGGTCTCGCCCGCCCCCGCCCGCTCGCCCCCGTCCGCCTCGTCCGGGTTCGTCGGTCACGGCGTCAGGGCGGCTGTCAGCACGGGGCCGATCCGTTCACCCGTAAGGGCTAAAACTGCTGAAGGCTTCCGGGGCGTCACCGGCGCGCCGCCTACGGTCGCCAGGTGAACAGCAGCAACCAGGGACCCCCCTCATCGCGCACCGGCGCACACCGGGCGCACGGGCGCACGCCTTCAGAGGGACGCGGAGGACAGGAACGCGCCGGCGAACAGCCTCCCCCGTTCCGCCACGAGCCCTACCTCGACGGCCTGTTCACCTACTGCCTCTCGGTGCTCTGCGACCACGACACCGCCACCGACGTACTCGGAGACGCCCTGGCCGCCGCCGAACGACACCCCGGCCGCTGCCCCGACGAGGGCGAGCGCCGCGCCTGGCTGTACGCGCTCGCCCGCTGGGGCTGCCTGCGCCGGCTCGCCGAGCAGCGGCGCGCGCGACAGGGGGCGCACAGCGCCCGTCGTACGCCGGAGCACACCGACACCGAGCGTGCGCCGGGAGGACCCGGAACCCTCGACGTGTCCGCCTACCGCCGCACCGAACTGGCCCGCCTCGCCTGGCCCGAGGCCGCCGGCACCACGCCCGAGCAGCGGGAGGCCCTCGAACTCGCCGTCCGCCACCGCCTCGGCGTCCCCGAACTCGCCTCCGTCCTCGGGACCCCGCCCGCCGCCGCCCGCGAACTCCTCTCCGCCGCCGCCTGCGAGGTGGAACGCACCCGCGCCGCGCTCGCCGTCGTCGAGACCGGCAACTGCCCGGCCGTGTCCCGGCTCACCGGCGACGACGGAGACCCCCGGGTCCTCCTCTCCACCCCGCTGCGCGCCGAACTCGTACGCCACGTCGACGACTGCCCGCGCTGCCGTCGCGCCGCCGAACGCGTCGGCGCAGGCGGCCCCTGGCCCGGCACCGGCGGCATCCACCCCGCCGCGCTCCCGCTCGTACCGGCGCCCCGCACCGCCGTCCGCGCGGCGATGCTGCGCTCCGGGCGGCGCGGCGGCGGCCCCGGCCCCCGCTTCGACCGGACCGGCTTCCCGATGGACCCCAAGGACCGCGCGGCCCGCCGCGACCGGTTCCGGGCCCGCGCCGTCACCACGACCGTCGTCGCCACCGTCGTCGCCGCGCCCGTACTGGCCCTCTGGGCGGCCTACCGGGGCGCCCCCACCACCGGCGAACCCGCCGGCGGCGGCGCCACCCGCATCTCGGCCAGCGAGTCCGACGTCCCGCCGCCCCCGGCCGGCGGGCGGCTGCTCGCCTCGTACGAGAACACCGGCAACACCGCCCACACCGGCGACGGGCCGGGCTTCGCCCCCGGTACCGCCGCACCCGACGTCTCCGTCGAGGTCATCAGCTCCGGCGCGCCGGCCTCCCCGGAATCGGACCGCCCGGGAGCCCCCGGCCGGCTCACCGTGTCCGCCACGACGCGCGGCTCCACCACCCTGCTCACGCTCAGCGCGTCCGGCGGCGCCCCCGTGGACTGGCGTCTGTGGTCCGACGCGCCCTGGCTGCGGGCCGGCCAGACCGCGGGCACCCTGGCCCCCGGAGAATCGGTCACCCTGCGGATCACCGTGGACGCCGCCGCCCAGCCCGTCGGCGCCTGGTCGGCCCGGGTCGGGGTGGACCCGTCCGGCGCGGTCGTCGCCATCCAGGGCCGGGGCCGGCCCGCCCCGCCGCCGACCGGGGGACCGCCGACCTCCCCGGCGCACCCCAGGCCGACTCCCACGCCGCCGACCCCGACGCCGACGCCCACCCCGACGCCGACGCCCACGGAGACCCCGACTCCCACGCCGACCCCGACGCCGACCGAGTCAGAAGGAACGGTTTCCCCGACGCCGCCCACCGACCCGCCGGCCCCGGCCTCCTGACCGCCGCCCCCCGGGCGCAGGGCGCGCCGCCTTCCCGGCCCGGCGGCCGGCCGGTGCTACGCCTTCGGCGGATCCGCGGGGTGCGGGGCCATCGGCAGCAGCGAGGCCAGCCGCGCCTCGCACAGCGCCACGAGCGCCTCGTACCCCTCCTTGCCCATCAGCTCCGTCAGCTCGGGGCGGTACGACACGTACACCGGGTCACCGGCCCCGTGCGCGGACGTGGCCGACGTGCACCACCAGTGCAGGTCGTGACCGCCCGGACCCCAGCCGCGCCGGTCGTACTCGCCGATCGACACCTGGAGGACCCGCGTGTCGTCGGGCCGGTCGATCCACTCGTACGTCCGGCGGATCGGCAACTGCCAGCACACGTCGGGCTTGGTCTCCAACGGCTCGCGCTTCTCGCGCAGCGCCAGGATGTGCAGCGAGCAACCGGCGCCCGCGGCGAAGCCGGGCCGGTTCTGGAAGATGCACGAACCCTCCCAGCGGCGGGTCTGCCGCTCGCCGTCCTCGTCCTCCTGCACCCAGCCGGACTCGGTGCCCACGTCGTGGAACTGCCACAGCTCCGGCGTGAGGCGGGCCACGTTCTCCGCGACGCGCTTCTCGTCGTCCTCGTCGGAGAAGTGCGCGCCGAGGGTGCAGCAGCCGTCGTCCGCCCGACCGGCCTGGATGCCCTGGCAGCCGCTGCCGAAGATGCACGTCCAGCGCGAGGTCAGCCAGGTCAGGTCGCAGCGGAAGATCTGTTCGTCGTCGGCGGGGTCGGGGAACTCCACCCAGGCCCGGGGAAAGTCGAGGCCCTTCTCGTCACCGGAGACCGTGGGGGACTCGCCGCCCTTGGCCTTCTTCGACTTGGGGCGGGACTTGTTGGCCTTCTTCGTATTTGGCACAAACCCAAGCCTAAGCGCCCCTTACTCCACCCCCACGCGACAGGACCAGTAGCGTTTCCCCGTATGAGACTCGGTGTCCTTGACGTGGGTTCGAACACGATCCATCTGCTGGTGGTGGACGCGCACCCCGGCGCGCGCCCGCTGCCCGCCCACTCGCACAAGGTGGAACTGCGGCTGGCGGAACTCCTCGACACGCACGGCGCGGTCACCCCGGAGGGCATAGAGCGCCTCGTCTCGGTCCTCGGCGACGCCGTGCAGGCCGCCGAGGACAAGGGCTGCGAGGACCTGCTGCCCTTCGCGACCAGCGCCGTGCGCGAGGCCACGAACGCGGACGAGGTCCTGGCCCGGGTGAAGGCCGAGACCGGCCTCGACCTGCCCATCCTCAGCGGCGAGGACGAGGCGCGACTGACGTTCCTCGCCGCCCGGCGCTGGTTCGGCTGGTCGGCGGGCAAGCTGCTGGTCCTCGACATCGGCGGCGGCTCGCTGGAGATCGCGTTCGGCATCGACGAGGAACCCGACGCGGCCGTGTCCCTCCCGCTGGGCGCCGGCCGCCTCACCTCGGCCTGGCTCCCCGGCGACCCCGCCGACCCGGCCGACGTGAGGGCGCTGCGCCGGCACGCCCGGGCCCAGATCGCCCGCTCGGTGAGTGTGTTCAGCCGCTTCGGAGCACCGGACCACGTGGTCGCGACGTCCAAGACCTTCCGGCAGCTGGCCCGCATCGCGGGCGCGGCCCGCTCGGCCGACGGGCTGTACGTCCAGCGCGACCTGACCCGCAAGTCCCTGGAGGAGTGGGTCCCGCGCCTGGCGGCGATGACCACCGCACAGCGCTCCACCCTCCCGGGCGTCTCCGAGGGCCGCGCCGGACAACTCCTGGCCGGGGCGCTGGTCGCGGAGGGCACGATGGACCTCCTCGGCGTCGAGGAGTTGGAGATCTGCCCCTGGGCCCTGCGGGAGGGCGTCATCCTCCGCCGCCTGGACCACCTCCCGTCCTGACCGGTGACCGGTTCTCCCGTCCGGACCGGTGACCGGCACCGCCCGAGCCCGTGCGCGGCGCCACCGGTCGTACCGGCCCGAGCCCGTGCGCGGCCCTGTCGGGCCGGGGCCCCGGGGGCCCGAACCGGGCGGATCCCCCCACCCCGCCCGGCCGGGTCACCGGCATCGGTAACCTGTCCCCGTGGCAGAACCCCGCCCCAAGACCCCGACCCCAAGGCCCAAGGTCGCCCTTTCCACCGCCTCCGTCTATCCGGAGTCCACGGCGACCGCCTTCGAGATCGCCGCGCGCCTCGGCTACGACGGCGTCGAGGTCATGGTCTGGACGGACCCGGTCAGCCAGGACATCGACGCCCTGCGCCGGCTCTCCGACCACCACGGGGTCCCGGTCCTCGCGATCCACGCCCCCTGCCTCCTGATCACCCAGCGCGTCTGGTCGACCGACCCCTGGACGAAGCTGCGGCGCGCCCAGGCCGCGGCCGAGCGACTGGGCGCGGGCACGGTGGTCGTGCACCCGCCGTTCCGCTGGCAGCGCGCGTACTCCCGCGACTTCGTCTCCGGCATCTGGCGCATGGCCGACGAGACCGACGTCCGGTTCGCCGTCGAGAACATGTACCCCTGGCGCTACCGCGACCGCGAGATGCTCGCGTACGCGCCCGAGTGGGACGTCACCAAGGACGACTACCGGCACTTCACGGTGGACCTCTCGCACACCGCGACCGCCCGCACCGACGCCAACGCGATGATCGACCGGATGGGCGACCGGCTCGCCCACATCCACCTCGCCGACGGCAACGGCTCCGCGAAGGACGAGCACCTCGTCCCCGGCCGGGGCACCCAGCCCTGCGCCGAACTGCTGCGCGGCCTGGCCCGTACCTCCTTCGACGGTCACGTCGTCATCGAGGTCAACACCCGCCGGGCCATGTCCTCCGCGGAGCGCGAGGCCGACCTGGCCGAGGCCCTGGCCTTCACGCGGCAGCACCTCGCGGCCGCGACCAGCGACAGCCCGGCCCGCCGGCCATGACGGACCCGGTCGGCAAGCCCCGCCGCGGCCCCGGTCGCCCCCGCCAGGACGAGGCCGACGACGGCCCCGGCACGCAGGAGCGGATCCGTCTCGCGGCCCGTTCGGAGTTCGCGGCGCGCGGCTACGACAAGACCTCCGTACGCGGGATCGCGAAGGCGGCCGGCGTGGACCCGGCGCTGGTGCACCACTACTTCGGCAGCAAGGACGACCTGTTCGCCGCCGCCATCGAGGTCAGCCTGGAGCCGGCCCTGGTCGTCCCGCAGATCGTCGGCTCCGGCCCGGACGGCATCGGCGAGCGCCTGGCCCGCTACTTCCTGGGCATCTGGGAGAACCCGGCCACCCGCGCCCCGCTCCTCGCCGTGATCCGCTCCGCCCTCACCCACGAGGCCGCCGCCGCCGTACTGCGCCGGCTGATCCTGCGCCGGGTCCTGGAGCGGGTCGCCGCCGACCTCGACGTGCCCGACCCCACCTTCCGCGCCGAGCTGGCGGCCTCGCACATGATCGGCATCGCGATCCTGCGGTACGTGGTCCAGATCGAGCCCCTCGCGTCCGCCGACCCGGAGGAGATCGTCGCCCTCGTGGCCCCGACCCTCCAGCGCTACCTCACCGAACAGTGACCGAAAGCTGAGCCGGCCGTCCCGAGATGCGGACACCGTGTCCGCATCGCGGGCGAGAGGCGTAGCCTCGTAAACAGCCATATCCACAGTCGCGGCAGGCCTCTCCGGCGCCGCCGCACTCATGGGGAGTGAACCCGATGCCCGAGCTGAGGTCCCGCACCGTCACCCACGGCCGCAACATGGCAGGCGCACGTGCGCTGATGCGCGCCTCGGGCGTAGCGAGCGCGGACATCGGAAAGCCGATCATCGCGGTGGCCAACTCCTTCACCGAGTTCGTCCCCGGGCACACCCACCTGGCGCCGGTCGGCCGGATCGTCTCCGACGCCATCCGCGAGGCGGGCGCGATCCCGCGCGAGTTCAACACCATCGCGGTCGACGACGGCATCGCCATGGGGCACGGCGGCATGCTGTACTCCCTGCCCTCCCGCGACCTGATCGCGGACAGCGTGGAGTACATGGTCGAGGCGCACTGCGCCGACGCCCTGATCTGCATCTCCAACTGCGACAAGATCACCCCCGGCATGCTGATGGCCGCCATGCGCCTCAACATCCCGGTCGTCTTCGTCTCCGGCGGTCCGATGGAGGCCGGCCAGGCCATCCTCGTCGACGGCACCGTCCGCAAGCTCGACCTGATCGACGCCATGGTCGACGCCGCCAACGAGAACGTCTCGGACGAGGACGTGCTGCGGATCGAGGAGAACGCCTGTCCGACCTGCGGCTCCTGTTCGGGCATGTTCACCGCCAACTCCATGAACTGCCTCGCCGAGGCCATCGGCCTGGCCCTCCCGGGCAACGGCTCGGTCCTCGCCACGCACACCGCCCGCCGCGCCCTGTACGAGGACGCCGGCCGCACGGTCGTGGAGATCACCAAGCGCTACTACGAGGACGGCGACGAGTCCGTCCTGCCGCGCAACATCGCCACCCGCGAGGCCTTCGAGAACGCCATGGCGCTCGACATCGCGATGGGCGGCTCCACCAACACGATCCTGCACCTGCTGGCGGCGGCGCAGGAGGCGGGCCTGGAGTACGACCTCACCGACATCGACGCCGTCTCCCGGCGCGTGCCCTGCCTGTCCAAGGTCGCGCCGAACGTGGCGCCCGGGGGCACGTACTACATGGAGGACATCCACCGGGCCGGCGGCATCCCCGCCATCCTCGGCGAACTGCACCGCGGCGGCCTCCTCAACAAGGACGTCACCTCCGTGCACTCCGACAACCTGGAGGACTGGCTCGCGCAGTGGGACGCCCGCTCCGGCACGGCGTCCGACACCGCCATGGAGCTGTGGCACGCGGCCCCCGGCTGCAAGCGCTCCGCGACCGCCTTCTCCCAGTCCGAGCGCTGGGACACCCTCGACCTCGACGCCGAGGGCGGCTGCATCCGCTCCGTCCAGCACGCGTACTCCAAGGACGGCGGCCTCGCCGTCCTGCGCGGCAACATCGCGGTCGACGGCTGCGTCGTGAAGACCGCCGGCGTGGACGAGTCGATCTGGACCTTCGAGGGCCCGGCCGTGGTCTGCGAGTCGCAGGACGAGGCCGTCGACAAGATCCTCCGCAAGGAGATCAAGGAGGGCGACGTCGTCGTCATCCGCTACGAGGGCCCGCGGGGCGGCCCCGGCATGCAGGAGATGCTGTACCCGACGTCCTTCCTCAAGGGCCGCGGCCTCGGCAAGGCCTGCGCCCTCGTCACGGACGGCCGCTTCTCGGGCGGCACCTCGGGCCTCTCCATCGGCCACGCCTCCCCGGAGGCGGCCTCGGGCGGCACGATCGCCCTCGTCGAGGACGGCGACAGCATCCGCATCGACATCCCGAACCGCTCGATCGAGCTGCTGGTCTCCGACGAGGACCTGGCCGCCCGCCGCGAGGCCCTCGGCGGCGTCTACGCCCCGAAGAACCGCGAACGCAAGGTCTCCGCGGCCCTGCGCGCCTACGCCGCCATGGCCACCAGCGCCGACAAGGGCGCGGTCCGCGACGTCTCCCTCCTGGGCTGAGCCCGCCGAGTCCCCCCGAACCCCGCCGGTCGTGTCACCACCCGGCGGGGTTCGCCGCGTCCACGGCGAAGACGGTCCCGTCGGGTGTCGACGCGTACACCCGGCCGTCGCGGACGACCGGGGCGGCCAGGGTGGCGGCGAAGGTGCCCTGCCCGCCGCCCGCGCCCGGCTTCGTCTGCCCGACCGGCCGGCCGGCGGCAGCGTCGACGGCCAACAGCCGTCCGTCGGCCGCCGTCAGGTAGACCCGCCCGCCGGCGAACACCGGCCGCGAGGCGACGGCCGCCCCCGTCTCCAGCCGCCACTCCTCCTTGACCGGACCCACGGCCGCCAGCCCGCCCGCGGTCCCGATGACGTACACGACGCCCTCCGGGCTCACCGTCGCCTGCGTCTCGTACAGCGGCCTCGCCAGCCGCACCCGGTGCACGGCGTACGTGTCCAGGTCGACCCGCACGACCGCCTCCGTCGCGGTCCGCACGTCGTTGTCCAGCAGGTACAGCCCGCCGCGCGCCGCGCCGACGGGTTGCAGCATTCCCGGTACGCGCACCCGGCGGCGTACCGATCCGCTCGCCGGGTCCACCTCGGAGAGCTGCGTGGAACCGCCCGCGCCGTCCGTCGTCGACACGTACAGCACCGGCTCCCCCGAAGGCCCCGGGCCGGCGGTCCAGACGGAACCCACACCGCCGATCTGCTTCGTCCAGCCGGTGGCCCCGGTCGCCGCGTCCAGGGCCGCGACGTTCCCGTTCGGCGCGACGATCAACACCCGTGCCCCGACCGGCACGACACGCGCACCGTCCGGCAGCTCGTGGCGCCAGCGCCGCGTCCCGCTCGCGGGGTCGAGGGCCTCCAGCACCTCACTGCCCGATGCCACCGCGAGGACGAGCCCGCCCGCGTGCGAAGGGGTGTTGTCGCGCGCGGCCAACCGCGTCGACGCGGAACCCGGCACGGACCACAGCACCGACCCGTTCGCCGGGTCCAGCTTCGCCGCGGCCACCCCGGGCCCCGAGCAGTACAGGGCCGCCGTGTCCGCGGAGCAGGACACGGTCCGCCGCCCCGCCCCCCGCTCACCGACCGAGGCGGTCCACGGGGCGAAGGCCGGGGGCCGCCCCTCCGAGGCGGCGGCACTCCTCGCCGCCGCGCGGGCCGCCGCGTCGCCGTCCGATCCGGAGTACAGGTGGCCGACGACCGCGCCCGCCCCGATCAGGAGCGCCACTCCCGCGGCCAAGGCCGTCCGGGTCCGGGGCCTCGGGCGCCGTCCGGGAGGGAGCGGGTCGGCCGGGGGGTCCGTGCCGATGCGCTCCCGCCGGTGCGTGACCACCTCGCCCACCTCGACCCGCTCGGGCCGCCGGGGCCGGGGGACGAAGGACTGGGTGTCCTCGGAGGTCGGGTAGGCCAGCGCCCGCATCTCGGTGATCAGTTCGTCGGCGGTCGGCCGTTCCTCCGGCTCCTTCGACAGGCACCGGGCCACGAGCGGCACCAGCCGCGCCGGCAGCCCGGTCAGGTCGGGCTCGCTGTGCACGACCTGGTACGCCACCAGGTAGTGGCTGTCGGAGTCGAACGGCCCGCGCCCCGTCGCCGCGTACACCAGCACCGCGCCCAGCGCGAAGACGTCGGCGGCCGTGCCCACGTCCCGGGGGCGTTGGAACTGCTCGGGCGCCATGAACGGCGGCGTCCCGATCAGCTTCCCGGTCTCCGTCCGCAGGTCGCTGTCGGCCGGTCGCGAGATCCCGAAGTCGATGACGCGCACCCCGTCCGGGGCCATCAACACGTTGCTGGGCTTCAGGTCCCGGTGCACCACCCCGGCCCGGTGGATGTCCCGCAGGGCCTCCGCCAGCCCGGCGGCGAGCCGCACCAACTCGACCGGGTCCAGCACCCGTTCGCGTACCCGCTCGGACAGCGTCGGGGCGTCGATGAAGGAGGTGGCCATCCAGGGGCGCTCGGCGTCCGGATCGGCGTCCACGACGGGGGCGGTGAACGCCCCGCTCACCCGCCGCGCGGCCGCGACCTCCTGCCGGAACCGCGCCCGGAACTCCGGATCCACCGCGTGCTGGGCGTGCACCACCTTGACGGCGAGTTTCAGCCCCGCGCCGGACGTGGCCAGGTGGACGACGCCCATGCCGCCGGAGCCGAGTACGGATTCGAGCCGGTACTGCCCGGCGTACTCCGGAAACCCCGCACAGTCCGTCGCGCGCAGCGAACGCACCACTCATCACCCCCGCCGGAGCCTAGTCGATGGCCCATGCGAATCTCCAAGGGCTTGCTACCCTTCGCGCGTTGCGCAGAGCAACACTCAAAGGGGGACTTTCCGCATGTCTGTTGAGAACGATTCAAGCCAGGTTCAGAGCCTCTCCGGGTCGGGTTTCCCGACCTTTCCCGTGGCGCCCGGTTACCGCGTCAACGTCCGCAGCGGCCCCGGCACCAACTACTCGGTCTCGCGGGTGCTCCCGCTGGGCGCGTACGTCCAGATCCGCTGCCAGTGCGAGGGCACGACCGTCTCGGGTCCGTACGGGACGTCGGACATCTGGGACTGCGTGGGCAACGGCGAGTTCGTCTCCGACGCGTACGTGAAGACGGGTGTCGACGGCTACGTCACGGGGCAGTGCGGCTGACACCGCGATCGACACGGCCGCGCGCGAGCGCCGGACGACTCCGGGCCGGCCGGGCCCCGTGCCCGGGCGGTGCCGGCCCGGGGACCGCCCCGCCCGCCACGTGAGACGCACCCGGCCCGGCCGGCCCGCCGGGGGATAATCGCCGGTGTGAGCGACAACGACCAGCGAGACCAGAGCCGGCCCACCCCGCCCGCCGCCCCCGCGGCGCCCGGCCCCGAGCCCGAGCCGATCAAGTTCTTCGGCACCACCTGGGTCGAGCACGACGGCGGCTACGCCCTGCGCCGCGTCGGCATGGCCGCCGGTTCGCTCGTCACCGCCTTCGCCGCCGCGTTCCTGCTGCGCATGGCCTACGAGGGGCTGGAGATCGGCGACGTCGGTCCGTTCCTCAGCATCTCCGTCGTCGTCCTCTTCGCGATCGCCAGTGCCATCGCCTTCGCCAAGACCTGGGAGTCCTTCGGGACCCGCCCCCGCCCCTCGTCCGACGAGGCCGCGCTCAAGGGCCTGAAGACGATCGGTTTCATCGGCTCCCTCATCGCGTACTTCCTGCGCTGCCTCGTCGAGGCGCCCGGCGAGAAGCTGCGCCGCACCGAGTACGAGCGCGCGAAGGCCGAGTTCGCCCGCCGCCGCGGTTCGCGCACCGGCAACCCGGCCGCCCGCCGCCCCAAGCGCAAGCGGTAACCCACCGGGGGTCCGGACCCGGACCCCGCACCCGTCCGCCCGGTTGACGCCCCGGCACAGCCGGGAGCATTATTCATCACATGATGAATAACTCGCCGGACGGAGCCCCGGCCGCCGTCCACGCCCGCGGCCTCACCGTCCGCCGCGGCGCCGGACGCCACCCCCGCACCGTCCTCGACGCCCTCGCCTTCGACGTCCCCCGCGGCCGCATCACCGGTCTCCTCGGCCCCTCCGGCTGCGGCAAGTCCACCCTCATGCGCGCCGTCGTCGGCACCCAGGCCCACGTCACCGGCACCCTCGACGTCCTCGGCCGCCCCGCCGGCCACCCCGCACTGCGCTCCCGCATCGGCTACGTCACCCAGGCGCCCTCGGTCTACGACGACCTCACCGTCCGGCAGAACCTCGACTACTTCGCCGCCGTCCTCGACCCCGGCCGCGCCGCCGCCGACCGCCGGGCCGCCACCGTCACCCGCGCCATCACCGACGTGGACCTCACCGGACGCGCGGGCGCCCTCGCCGGCAACCTCTCCGGCGGCCAGCGCAGCCGCGTCTCCCTCGCCGTCGCCCTGCTCGGCACCCCCGAGCTGCTGGTCCTCGACGAACCGACCGTCGGCCTCGACCCCGTCCTGCGACGCGACCTGTGGAACCTCTTCCACGACCTCACCACCGACCGCGGCGCCACGATCCTCGTCTCCTCACACGTCATGGACGAGGCCGAACGCTGCCACGACCTCCTCCTCATGCGCGAGGGCCGCATCCTCGCCCAGGACACCCCCGACGCCCTGCGGGACCGCACCGGCTCCACCACCGTCGAGGAGGGCTTCCTCCGCCTCGTCGACGACGCCGACGCCCTCGCCCGGGAGACCCAGGAGCAGCACTCGTGAACACGGCCCGCACCCTCGCCACCGCCGCGCGCGTCCTGCGCCAGCTCCGCCACGACCCGCGCTCCATCGCACTGATGCTGCTGGTCCCCGTCCTGATGCTGACCCTGCTCCGTTACGTCTTCGACGGCAGCGCCCGCACCTTCGACAGCGTCGGGGCCTCCCTCCTCGGGATCTTCCCCCTCATCACCATGTTCCTCGTGACGTCCATCGCCACCCTGCGCGAGCGCACCTCCGGCACCCTCGAACGCCTCCTCGCGATGCCCCTGGGCAAGGGCGACCTCATCGCCGGCTACGCCCTCGCGTTCGGCGCCGTGGCCATCGTCCAGTCCCTCCTCGCCACCGGCCTCGCCCTGTGGGTCCTCGGCCTCGACGTCGTCGGCTCCCCGTGGCTGCTCCTGCTCGTCGCCCTCCTCGACGCCCTCCTCGGCACCGCGCTCGGCCTCTTCGTCTCCGCCTTCGCCGCGTCCGAGTTCCAGGCCGTGCAGTTCATGCCGGCGGTGATCTTCCCCCAGCTCCTGCTCTGCGGACTCTTCGCACCCCGCGACACCATGCAGCCGGTCCTCGAAGGGCTCTCCGACGTCCTGCCCATGTCCTACGCCGTGGACGGCATGACCCAGGTCCTCACCCACACCGACATGACCGCCGACTTCCTCCGCGACGCCGTCGTCGTGGCCGGCTGCGCCCTGCTCGTCCTCGCCCTCGGCGCGGCCACCCTGCGCCGCCGCACCCCCTGACCGCACTCCGGACACCCCCTCGCCCCCACGCCCCCGGGTGCAAGGATGAGGAGGTGGAGGCGGCACGCCTCCACGCACGCATCGTTCGGCGAGGTGAATCGGGCATGACCCAGACAGTCGCAGTCCTCGGTACCGGCAAGATCGGCGAGGCCCTGCTCAGCGGGATGATCCGCGGCGGATGGCCCGCCGCGAAGCTCCTCGTCACCGCCCGCCGCCCCGAGCGTGCCGAGGAACTGCGCACCCGTTACGGGGTCGAGGCCGTCACCAACGCCGAGGCCGCCAAGCGCGCCGACACCCTGATCCTCACGGTCAAGCCGCAGGACATGGGCAAGCTCCTCGAAGAACTCGCCCCCCACGTCCCCACCGACCGCCTGATCATCAGTGGCGCCGCCGGCATCCCCACCTCCTTCTTCGAGGAGCGGCTCGCCCCGGGCACGCCGGTCGTCCGCGTCATGACGAACACGCCCGCCCTCGTCGACGAGGCCATGTCCGTCATCTCGGCCGGCAGCCACGCCACCGCCGCGCACCTCCTGCACACCGAAGAGATCTTCGGCGGCGTCGGCAAGACCCTGCGCGTTCCGGAGTCGCAGCAGGACGCCGCGACCGCCCTCTCCGGCTCGGGTCCCGCCTACTTCTACTTCCTCGTCGAGGCGATGACCGACGCCGGCATCCTCCTCGGCCTGCCCCGCGCCCAGGCGCACGACCTCATCGTCCAGGCCGCCATCGGAGCCGCCGTGATGCTCCGCGACAGCGGCGAGCACCCGGTCAAGCTCCGCGAGGCCGTGACCTCCCCGGCCGGCACGACCATCAACGCCATCGTCGAGCTGGAGAAGCACGGCGTACGGGCGGCCCTGATCGCCGCCCTCGAAGCGGCCCGCGACCGCAGCCGCGAGCTCGCCTCCGGCAACAGCTGACCCGGCGGTACGGGTCCCCCGCGCGGGGGACCCGTACCGCCGCGGGCCCTTCAGGGCTCCAACAGCCCGATCGCCCGGTACGCCCGGTCCACCACGGGCCGCGCCAGGCCGCGCGCCCGCTCGGCCCCGGCCCGCAGCACCTTCTCCACCCCACCGGGGTCGGCCGCCAGCTCGGCGTGCCGCTCCCGCACCGGCCGCAGCCTCTCCACCACCGCCTCGGCGACGTCCCGCTTCAACGCCCCGTAGCCCTGGTACCCGTCGGCCAGCGCCGCGGGATCGCCGCCCGTGCAGGCGGCGAGGATGTCGAGCAGATTGGCGACCCCGGGCCGGTTCTCCCGGTCCAGGACCACGCCGCCGTCCCCGCTGTCGGTGACGGCCCGCATCACCTTCCTCGTCACCACCGCCGGTTCGTCGAGCATGAACACCACCCCGGGCCCGGCGTCCCCGGACTTCCCCATCTTGGAGGTCGGATCCTGGAGGTCCATGACCCGCGCCGCCACGACGGGATGCGTGGCCTCGGGTACCGCGAAGGTGTGCCCGTACCGCTGGTTGAACCGCACCGCGAGGTCCCGCGTCAGTTCCACGTGCTGCCGCTGGTCCTCACCGACCGGCACCTGGTCCGTCCCGTAGGCGAGGATGTCGGCCGCCATCAGCACGGGATAGGTGAGCAACGACAGCCGCACCCCTTCCCCGGCGTCCCGCGCCCGCGTCGCCTTCTCGCGGTACTGGACCATCCGCCGCAGTTCCCCGTCGGTCGCGGTGCACTCCAGCAGGTACGCCAGCCGGGTGTGCTCGTCCACGTGGCTCTGTACGAAGAGCGTGCACCTCGCCGGTTCCAGTCCCGAGGCCAGCAGCAGTGTCGCGGCCTGCCTGCTGAGCCGGCGGACCCGCGCCGGGTCGTGTTCCACGGTCAGCGCGTGCAGGTCGACCACGCAGAACAACGCCTCGTCGGGTTCCTGGTCGGCGGCGACCCACTGCCGCACGGCCCCCAGGTAGTTGCCCAGCGTCAGATGCCCGGTGGGCTTGACCCCGCTGAAGATCCTCGTCATGTCCGTCTCCCTGCTGTGTGGCTGTCATGTCGGTGCCACCGCGTCGGGCGACCGAGCCACTCCCGGGAGGGGAGAAACAGAAACGGCCGCCGAGGCGGCGGCCGTGAGCGCATGCGTGCTCGTGTGGAGGGTCGGCCGCCGTCAGGCGGCCCACCAGCACAGGTTGAGCGTGTGCGCATGCGTGGTCATGGGAGCCAGGCTAACCCTCCGGGGGACGCCTGTCCCAGAGTTGACACACCTTGGCCCGGTCCGTAAGGTTCTTCGAGTTGTCCGCAGTGAGCGCCGACCCCGGTCGGTCCCCGGACAGCCATCCCGCATCACACACATTCGAACGAACGACGCACTTTGTCGTCTCGTTTTCATGCGTATATGCGAATGAGGAATCCGCGTTCCAGGACGCAGTCGCCGATTAGGTTCGGGGACAGGGAATCCGCTACTGTCTCACTCGCCGCAAGGGCCCAACAGCCCAAGCAGCGAAACCCGCTGACTGGGAGTCAGGCCCGAAAGGTTCTGATAGAGTCGGACTCGCCGGAAAGGGAAAACGCGAAAGCGAAGAACCTGGGAGGCGGAAAACAAGCGAGACTGGCTCTGATAGAGTCGGAAACGCAAGAACGAAGGAAGCGCCCGGAGGAAAGCCCGAGAGGGTGAGTACAAAGGAAGCGTCCGTTCCTTGAGAACTCAACAGCGTGCCAAAAATCAACGCCAAAAGTTGA